>NZ_KB894527.1 GCF_000374485.1 Algicola sagamiensis DSM 14643 | reverse complement strand
CAGCCCTTAAGTTTTATAAGCATTAGTGGAACGCATTGGAAAGTGCGGCGATACAGGGTGATAGCCCCGTACACGAAGGTGTTTTTAAGATGAAATCGAGTAGGTCGGGACACGTGTTATCTTGACTGAACATGGGGGGACCATCCTCCAAGGCTAAATACTCCCAACTGACCGATAGTGAACCAGTACCGTGAGGGAAAGGCGAAAAGAACCCCTGTGAGGGGAGTGAAATAGAACCTGAAACCGTGTACGTACAAGCAGTGGAAGCAGACTTGTTCTGTGACTGCGTACCTTTTGTATAATGGGTCAGCGACTTACATTTTGTGGCGAGGTTAACCGAATAGGGGAGCCGTAGGGAAACCGAGTCTTAACTGGGCGTCCAGTCGCAAGGTGTAGACCCGAAACCGGGCGATCTAACCATGAGCAGGTTGAAGGTTGAGTAACATCAACTGGAGGACCGAACCCACTAATGTTGAAAAATTAGGGGATGACTTGTGGCTAGGAGTGAAAGGCTAATCAAGCCCGGAGATAGCTGGTTCTCCCCGAAATCTATTTAGGTAGAGCCTCGGACGAATACCATTGGGGGTAGAGCACTGTTTGGGCTAGGGGGTCATCCCGACTTACCAACCCCATGCAAACTCCGAATACCGATGAGTACTATCCGGGAGACACACGGCGGGTGCTAACGTCCGTCGTGGAGAGGGAAACAACCCAGACCGCCAGCTAAGGTCCCAAAGTGATAGTTAAGTGGGAAACGATGTGGGAAGGCTTAGACAGCCAGGAGGTTGGCTTAGAAGCAGCCATCCTTTAAAGAAAGCGTAATAGCTCACTGGTCGAGTCGGCCTGCGCGGAAGATGTAACGGGGCTAAAACTATCCACCGAAGCTGCGGCAGTGTCCTCGTGACACTGGGTAGGGGAGCGTTCTGTAAGCTGTTGAAGGTGTGTCGAGAGGCATGCTGGAGGTATCAGAAGTGCGAATGCTGACATGAGTAACGATAATGGGGGTGAAAA
>NZ_KB894526.1 GCF_000374485.1 Algicola sagamiensis DSM 14643 | reverse complement strand
GTAACCTTAGTCTCGATTTCTTTATCGTCTCTAGACCGCCACACAAAACCACTTGGGCGTTGTATGGTTAAGCCTCTCGGGCAATTAGTACAGGTTAGCTTAACGCCTCACAGCGCTTCCACACCCTGCCTATCTACGTCGTAGTCTTCAACAACCCTTTAGAGGAATTTAATTCCTAGGGATGACTCATCTCGAGGCCTGCTTCCCGCTTAGATGCTTTCAGCGGTTATCAGTTCCGAACTTAGCTACCGGGCAGTGCCACTGGCGTGACAACCCGAACACCAGAGGTTCGTCCACTCCGGTCCTCTCGTACTAGGAGCAGCTCCTCTCAATCATCCAACGCCCACGGCAGATAGGGACCGAACTGTCTCACGACGTTCTAAACCCAGCTCGCGTACCACTTTAAATGGCGAACAGCCATACCCTTGGGACCGACTTCAGCCCCAGGATGTGATGAGCCGACATCGAGGTGCCAAACACCGCCGTCGATATGAACTCTTGGGCGGTATCAGCCTGTTATCCCCGGAGTACCTTTTATCCGTTGAGCGATGGCCCTTCCATTCAGAACCACCGGATCACTATGACCTGCTTTCGCACCTGCTCGACGTGTCTGTCTCGCAGTTAAGCTGGCTTATGCCATTGCACTAACCGTACGATGTCCGACCGTACTTAGCCAACCTTCGTGCTCCTCCGTTACTCTTTGGGAGGAGACCGCCCCAGTCAAACTACCCACCAGGCACTGTCCTCAATCCCGATTAGGGACCTAAGTTAGAACATCAAACATACAAGGGTGGTATTTCAAGGTCGGCTCCACGATGACTAGCGTCAACGCTTCAAAGCCTCCCACCTATCCTACACATGTAGGCTCAATGTTCAGTGCCAAGCTGTAGTAAAGGTTCACGGGGTCTTTCCGTCTAGCCGCGGGTATACGGCATCTTAACCGCAATTTCAATTTCACTGAGTCTCGGGTGGAGACAGCGTGGCCATGGTTACACCATTCGTGCAGGTCGGAACTTACCCGACAAGGAATTTCGCTACCTTAGGACCGTTATAGTTACGGCCGCCGTTTACCGGGGCTTCGATCATGAGCTTCGCTTACGCTAACCCAATCAATTAACCTTCCGGCACCGGGCAGGTGTCACACCCTATACGTCATCTTGCGATTTTGCAGAGTGCTGTGTTTTTAATAAACAGTCCCAGCCACCTGGTCACTGCGACTCTCATCTGCTTACGGAGCAAGTCCTTCACAAACAAGAGCGTACCTTCTCCCGAAGTTACGGTACTATTTTGCCTAGTTCCTTCACCCGAGTTCTCTCAAGCGCCTTAGTATTCTCTACCTGACCACCTGTGTCGGTTTCGGGTACGATTCAATATTACCTGAAGCTTAGAGGCTTTTCCTGGAAGCAGGGCATCAACAACTTCAACTCCGTAGAGTCTCGTCTCGTGTCTCAGCTTTAACAGAAGTCCGGATTTACCTAAACTCCCAGCCTACTCACTTTCACACACAACCAACCGTGTGCTTGCCTAGCCTTCTCCGTCCCCCCATCGCAGTAATATTAAGTACAGGAATATTAACCTGTTTCCCATCGACTACGCCTTTCGGCCTCGCCTTAGGGGTCGACTCACCCTACCCTGATTAGCATGGGATAGGAACCCTTGGTCTTCCGGCGTGGGGG
>NZ_KB894525.1 GCF_000374485.1 Algicola sagamiensis DSM 14643 | reverse complement strand
GCAGGGATCGAATTCAAGGATGGAGAAAAAGTAACGTCGGATGATCAACAGGATGCTGCATGATCATGTCATACACCAGATTTGACTATAGCTCATTGATATTCCCAGTAAAGTGAAGTTCCGCCAGATACGCGATGCCGCGATCAGGAAGGATCACAAAGCAGGAATGCGGGCGAATGATATTGCGGTGAAGTATGGGATTTCGAGGCGCAGGGTGTTTGGGATTGTTGGGGGGGCTATTCCCCCAAATAGATAAACATGGTTTCTTCACTAACGATGCAAAGCGTCAATCTTAGCATCGTTGTGTTTTCTTCTTAGTTCTCCCAAGAAATGATAGTTAGTAACTATTACTCTCAGAACTGCATATATCTGGGCCATGGCAAGCCATGAAATGACGAAGAACACAGAATACTTGGCCCACTTGATATATGTACTATCTTCGATAATCGCTTTGGCTATAGGGGCTGTAAACTGAATACAAAGCACAAGCATTAGAACAATTGATGAAACGAGAACAATTTCAATTAGCTGGCTAAGATAATTAGCATCAGAATTTACATCTTCCAAAGTTGAGCTGTCATTCGATTTCCCACTTACAACTTTGTTCATTGCTTTTGGGTAAATGATAGCGATCCATGCTCCGATGATAGCAAAAATAATGGATGATATATTTAATAATGCTCCTAAAGTATCCTTGTAATCTATATAACCTAAAGATAATACAACATCACCTAAGAGATAAGTTGTAATAAAGGAAACTCCAAGAAGTACAAGATATATAGCCATGTTCTAATCCTTTGTTTGCTATGTATAGGTTATTTCAGCTGTTTGAATAGCCTACCTCTTATTTTAGTCAGAGCACCCATAAGCTCTTTAGGTGGGACAATACTATGTGGTTTCCAGTTCAATTCCAACTGTTCATCAGAAGTCACATATGCACCAGTTAGCATAATAGCTTTCCCTGTATTTAATCTAAAACCAACATCCTTAATTTGCCCATCTTGATATAGTTTATGAAAATTTTCTATGATTTGAGTAAGTTCGGTCTCAGTTGGAGAGAATTGAAGTTCATGATTAATTGTTCTCTTTTGTCTATGCTTATGGTCTTTCCCTTTAGTGCAAAGTTTGTCCATGATTTTTTCGATCATGTCTCGATGATCTTCAACGCTATAGTCTAGGTTTTCTTTTTTTATCAGTCTTGTAATGTTGTGAATATTTAATAGAAGCAACTTATCAAGCTTTTTGTTCTTAAGAATCTGTGTGTTAAATCTTGGGTATATAGTTTTCTGTTCAGTTGTATTTGTTTGACTCTTAGAAAAGCCAATTATTTCATTCGAATCATTTTTAATTACATAAGGGGATTTATTTTCGAGAAAGCCGGTAATATATCGTTCCAGATTAGACTTACCTGGTTGAGAGTGATCAAATACCACTGTCGCAAATAGTCCTTTTTCTGGTATAAACCAAAAGTAGCTAGGGGTTCCTGGAATTGCTTCTTTGCTCCCAAAATCAGTTGTTAACAGTGAAGTACTACCAGGCTGGTTTAATGGCTCAATTCCGTAGATGACATTGTCATTATTTGGAGATTCCCCCCATAAGACTAGGACTACATCTTCATTTTTTGGATTTGCACAACTACTACAATAGTAAGTGTTAAATTGTCCCTCTGAAGTATCTGACTCATAACATGACGTATTTACAATACTCCGACCATCATTACCCCAATTATATAATTGCTTCAGAACTTCTTTTACACTACCAAATGTAGGAACACTAGAACCTCGCTCATAATAGCCACACCTAGTGATCTTATAAAACTTAATCTTTGCTTCCAATGTAATCTGAGCTATAGTCAAATCTGGTGTATGACATGATCATGCAGCATCCTGTTGATCATCCGACGTTACTTTTTCTCCATCCTTGAATTCGATCCCTGC
>NZ_KB894524.1 GCF_000374485.1 Algicola sagamiensis DSM 14643 | reverse complement strand
GTTTCTCTTTGTTGACTATTGATTTGTCAGATCAATCAACAGATTAGCACCACATTCTTTTTCTCACCTCATACACCAGAAATCATCATAGCTCGCTCTTTCATTACCTAGGGTTCATCTCATACAAAAGTTAATAAAAACAATTCTCTTAAGACAAATATTTGATTAAATTGTTAATTGCCCTGAGGTATAATTCTGCCTCTCATTAGGAATGCTATATAAAGGAGAATGACAATGGCAACCGCAGAACTGCTCATCGAAAGACGCTTATCCCCTCTACCTTGTTCAACACCAGAAGAAATCAGTGTATTCCGCAAAGATAACCCGCATATTACAGGTGATATGATCATGCCTGGGACGGCTTATATTTGCCGTCCAGAATACAACAGTGCGCTTGGAGCTTTATCTAAAGAACAAACATGGGTGATGCGCTCTTTGCAAAGTTTGAGTCCAGAGTCTCGTAGGGGAATGCTTCAACTCATTGATTATTGTGGGGGAACAGAAAACGCCCTTGGACTTGCTGACTTCTTAGAAGATAAAGTTTGGCCTTACATTGAGAGCAACTGGCAGGGAGATAGCGTTGGTATTTTCGGTGCTGGTGTTGGTGGGTTTGATGCTCGTACAGCAGGATTCTTGAAAGAGGCAGGGTTATACGAAAAAGCGCTGATCGAATACAGAAAAGCAGTAAAATCGAATGCTCCGAAACACACCCAGACACAACTTTGGAATAAAGCAAAGCGTATCTACCATACGATGAACACTAAATTTCAAGTCGAGTTACAACGACATATGGATATCCGAAGAGCAAGTAAAAAACGGGGTACCATATGGTCTAGTGCAGATAGAGGAAAAAACCTAGCAAGGAGCTCAAAAACAGCCACCAAGATCGAGTTGTCAAAAACTGATGAGCTTCAAAAATTAGCCAAACTTGGTAAAGCTGCGGAGGTCTTAGGAAAAGGTGCGTTAGTTCTTGATGCCGGACTTCGAGTAAACAACGTCTTAAAAGATAAGGAAGCAGGGAAAGATTGGCAAAAAACTGCTGTAAAGGAAACCGTAGGTTTTGCAGCAGGAGCAGGGTTAGGTATTCTTGCGGGTACTGCTGTCGTAGCTGCGGGTGCTTTTTTAGCAGTTACTCCTGTAGGATGGTTTGTAGTTATTGCTGGAAGCTTAGCTGTTGGGTTCGCAGCAAGTAAAATTGGGGATGCAGGCGGTAAATGGGCAGCAGAGAAAGCCTATGAAAAAAGTAGCTCTTTTAGTTGGTGGGATTAAATGAATTCTATTGTATTTACGCCAGATGAAATACTTGGCTTTTCATCATTTTTTTCATTTCTATTAGGGGGAATTTTTATCATTTTGTTCTCCCAAATATCAGTGAAATATATGAAGAAAAGAGTCTATGAAGATGAAGGTGTGAGTGTGTCAAGTTGGGAGGGAGGCATTGGTATTGTCCTAATCAATTTGGCGATGGCTGTTGTTTTTGAAAAGTTAGCAGACCATCCTCTGTTTCCTGACAACAAATACGCAAGAAAATACGCGAGAAAATTAGACTACTTTTTCGCATTAATGATTTTGATATTAATGGGCTTTGCACTTGTTGGCATGACAGTCATGTATTTCGTCTATTTATAAAAGGACATTCTCATTATTATGAAAAGCACTAAGAAAGGCGTTATGGTTCCTAGTGCTTTCAACGCTCAAAAATAAAATTTCACCTCAAATTATTTGGATTAAATGCAAACAAATCAATTGAATATTGAAGATATTCTTTATTTACTTCTGGCGGATTATTCCGAATAGATGGAGTCTTCTTGATCCTCTTTTCGCAAATATCCATGAGTTATATCAAGAAAAAAATCCAATCCGAGGAAAGTGAAAGTATTTCGAACAGGGATGGAGGCATGGGGATCATCATGTTTGGCTTAGCTATGGCGGTCATTTTTGATAAACTCGCTGCTCACCCAATGTTTCCAAACAACAAATATGCTAAGAAATACGCTAGAAAAATCGATTACTTTTTTGCTCTAATGATCTTGATATTATTGAGTATTTCGTTTTTTGGTATGACCGTATTTTATATTTGCAAATGAATAGTCGTGAATCACTAAGGGGCATTCCCCTTAGTTCCCTAACTTAAAGCTTTGATTCACATTCCATCCGACACGAATACCCACCATCCCCAACCTCATGGGCCACCCGCTGGATCACATATCTCCCATCCACACCAGAGCGAAAACATTCAAATTCCAGTTGTGAACGACCTCGGGTAAACACTTCTAGTTTTGATTCCGCTGCTTTTGCTACAAGGACTTCAATACTGTGGAACATAGGCAAGCCTTAGGTGCATTCGAACCTCATCATCTCGTTTTTACTCAAGCTCCAAAACCTGTTACCGCCTTTGAGAATCAAAGCATATCATTGTATACTATGCGGTCATTTGGTTAGCTTGTTCCCATTTGAGCTATAGTCAAATCTGGTGTATGACATGATCATGCAGCA
>NZ_KB894523.1 GCF_000374485.1 Algicola sagamiensis DSM 14643 | reverse complement strand
TTCAGTGGATCTATTTCTGGTGATTTCAGTGGTGATACTTTATGATTTGCCATGTGGTGTTTCTCTTTGTTGACTATTGATTTGTCAGATCAATCAACAGATTAGCACCACATTCTTTTTCTCACCTCATACACCAGAAATCATCATAGCTCTCATCGGCATGGTCCTTCACCTTGCGGATGGTGAGAGCGCAACTGTTGCGCAACAATTTGTAAGACAAGAAGCTCAAAAGCAAAGTACGGATCAAGCAAAGGAAATCGGTGATTTCCTTTGCGAGGTTATTCAAACAACCTACCGTGAAATACCAACTCAATACTCTTGGCAAAAACCACTAACTGATATTTTAAGTAACACGTAAATAAATCAAATGTCTGCTCAGAGCAACTATTATGGTTGCTTTGAGGTTTTAGGCCATAAATTGAGCGCACCATCAGCAACATGAGACTCGAGTCCGTGTTGCTCTTTCAAACGGATGACCCATTCGTCTGCAATGGTGTTGAAAGTCCCATCACTTTTGATTTTTTGGCTGGCATTTTTCCATTGTTGAACGACTGAAAGTGGGGTTTCTTTTGATATCGTGATGTATGCACCTGGTGGGTTGACTTGGAATGCAGGTGTATATTCATCAGGAGAAATTCCGATTTTCTTACTCAGTGGAATCAATCCAGTATAGGAAAAAAAGGTTAAATCAATTCTATTTTTGTGCAGCATATGATGAAGCGTATCGAGATCAGCGGCTGTAAAGATATTGGTAAAACCGTGACGTCTTAAAAAGGCGTCTCTCGCGTCATCTCTGACAACACCAATCCCTCCGACATGTTTTAAATCGTCTAGGTTTTTTACCGTCAGGCGTTTTCCTTTCTTGGTATAAAAAACCCATAAATTTCGATTTAGTATACTGATCCAATGAAACTTATTCTCTCTTGATTCCGTTCTAGCAACAGGAAAAGCAACAATATTGTTTTCTGTTTGCAGTGCATGGTAAGCCCTTGCCCAAGGGATCACTTCTATTGGTGTTCGCAACTGCAATCGATTTAACACTGCTTGAACAAATGCAACGGTCAATCCATCAGGCTGCCCTTGCGCGTTGATGTAACTCAGTGGTGGATCTTCACTAGTCAAAATTCTTAGCTTGGCTTCTTTTGCACAGAGTGTATGGGTACAGAGAAGCAGCCAGAGGATGAGAATCTGTATTTTCATAGCTTTAGAATGTGCTCCACACATTATCCTACTTTCATACTAGAGCATGAATTGGTTCATTCAAAAAAGAAGTTGTATTGATGAACATCATCGACGAAGTTGCAAGACTTGATTGCTTACTGTAACTAAAAGAAACGAAGCTAAAGTCATATGGAAGACCATAAATTGATTCCCTCGAAAATTTCATTCGTATATAAATCAGACTGATTCCGGTAACAAACGAATCAACATGCCTGAAGCTCCTACCATTTGAGCCTAAAGCCTGTGATAGCTAAATCAAAAACAGAGCCTTAATGTACCTAATAAGGGCGCAAATAGGTATTAAGGCATATCACAGAGGTCTAGCCTAAATGAACTTTTCGGGGAAATGTGCACGAATCCCCATCTACAAAAACATGACTATTTTTTGTACCTGTAATGTTATCATTAACCATTCTTAAGTATCATTCAATAAAACAATTCTGATAACTTTGTTACTACTAAAGTAGTATTAAAAAATGTCCCATCAGTAAGAAAATCGTTAGTGGCCCGGTTTTCATAAATAACCATTCACAATTTATCGTTAACGAATAGGTGCGTATGGAAAATTTAATTCAAGAATGGCTCAAAGAGAATCATCCAGACCTTTCATTGAATGATGGTGTCTGCAATTTGGTACAAAGTGACTTAGATGTTGAGTTAAGCTTGTACTATACAAGTAAAAACAATCAACTAACTTTATTAAGTCCATTTCATATGATGAATGGGCGCGATTACAACTTAATGTTGGAACGTGCATTAATCGATAATGCAGATGCAGAAAAAATGGATGGGTGTTGGATAAGTTTAATTGAAAATCAGCTCGTTCTCTCTCACTCAAGAGAGCTGAATGATCTTGATCAAGTTGGCTTGACAAATTTGGTGAGTCACTTTATCTCAAAAAGCTATCTACTTAGACAAGAGTACGATGCACAGACGCTACCAGATGATAGACCGAAGTTCCCAACATCAGGAGGTATATTAGCATGAGAGTGGACTCAAATAGTCATGTGACTCAGGTAAGTCACAATTCCCCTACCGAGCAAAAACCAGGAGCAATGAAGTCTTCTGAAACACAAACTGGCTCATTAGCACATAATGCGGTCAATCAAGATTTGAAAAATACAGCTTCAAACATAAACCTGAATGTCAGCCCAGCTGAGTCAACAACTCCCAAAGATGTTTTACAAAATGCATCAATTCAAGTGACTAAAGTCGGCTCAAAAAAGGACTCTTTTGGGAATTTGGAGCTTGAAGTGAGTAATCGACGAACCTTTAATCTCCCTGAGATGGATAAAGGGTTATTTATACCATCTCAGGGCGCAACAAAAGAAAAGGTTGAAAATGTTCATGAAGGGAGAGCAATAAAAGGGAAAACAAAACATAGCGACTGGAACCGACGCCGTGCGCCATCAGACAAGCATAGTGTCAATATTTCCAGTGTTGCGAAACCTTCCCAAAAAACAAGTAGTGGAGACTTTGTTGGCAAGCTGATCCAAGGAAAGACGGTTGCTCAGCAAATGTTTGTCTTCAAATCTAAATCGCAGCCGGAAACGACATTTCCTCAATCGGGTTTCAATATCGAATACACCAGTGAAGTTTTTGATGCAAATGGTCAAAGATTGCAGGGTGATGAAATTGAAGTTCATCCAAATTCAGACATCTATGCTGTATTGAGTATCAAAAAGTCACCTGCAGATGTCACCATTGACGGTGTGACAGTGCAGCAAGGAGGAGGGGAAGCTGTAGAGGCAAAGTGGAAGATTAGTCGGGATACACAATCTCCTTCCACTGAGTTGAAATGGAATATTGAAGAAATCTGAACGAAAATAGTTTGTTTTGATCTTACCTAGCCCTTCATATAAATACTGGGTGTTGGTGCATTGAGTCAACACCCAGAATTAGCCCCAAAAAGGGGATTCTCGCCCATTACAACGAAAAGCCCAAAGTTCCTCTGTAGACCCTGAAATACAAGGCTTACATAGATAAAGGGAGTCTACTTGCACGAAACTCAGTTTTTACTTGTATTAGTTCAGACAAGATCTGACACATCTTCTTGAAAAGTTGAGAGTTACCCGTTTTGATCAAGGTGTCAAATCTTTCAATCAAAACAAACAAAGAGGTAACTCTCATGTTCCATACTAACAATCCAATCATCAAACACAAAGCAGGTTTACTCTATCTGGCTGAAGAATTTGGAAATGTTTCGAAAGCCTGCAAAGTCATGGGTGTATCCAGAGATACATTTTATCGTTATCAGGAGCTTGCCGAGCAAGGTGGCGTTGATGCCCTCATTGTAAAGAGCAGACGAACGCCCAATTTAAAGAACCGAGTTGATGAGGCCACTGAACAAGCTGTTTTAAAGTACGCGATTGAATTCCCAGCATACGGTCAACACCGAACCAGTAATGAATTACGCAAACAAGGCGTTTTTGTTTCTGGAAGTGGTGTTCGCTCGATTTGGTTACGTCATCATCTGGAGAACTTCAAAAAGCGTTTAAAAGCACTCGAAGATAAAGTAGCGAAAGAAGGAATATTGCTGACAGAGTCTCAAATTGCAGCACTTGAGAAGAAAAAGAATGATGACGAGGCTTGTGGTGAAATTGAGACTGCTCATCCTGGTTATCTCGGTTCCCAAGATACATTTTACGTGGGTAATCTCAAAGGTGTCGGCAGGATATACCAGCAGACGTTCATTGATACCTACAGCAAGGTCGCCTTCGCGAAGCTTTACACAACGAAGACGCCGATCACAGCGGCAGATTTGCTGAATGATAGAGTCTTGCCTTACTTCGAACAGCACGAGCTCCTGATGTTGCGTATCCTCACAGATAGAGGGACTGAGTATTGCGGTAAAGTGGAAAAGCACGATTATCAGCTTTATTTGGCATTGACGGATATCGACCATACAAAAACAAAGGCGATGTCACCGCAAACCAACGGGATATGTGAACGTTTCCATAAAACAATCTTGAACGAGCTCTATCAAATTACGTTTCGCAAGAAGCTGTATGAAACCCTCGAAGAATTGCAAGCAGATCTGGATGAGTGACTTGATTATTACAATAATCATCGAAAACATCAGGGAAAAATGTGTTGCGGAAAAACCCCGTTTGAAACGAGCTATGATGATTTCTGGTGTATGAGGTGAGAAAAAGAATGTGGTGCTAATCTGTTGATTGATCTGACAAATCAATAGTCAACAAAGAGAAACACCACATGGCAAATCATAAAGTATCACCACTGAAATCACCAGAAATAGATCCACTGAATGACGTTTTAAAACAAGGGGCACAAGCACTCCTCGCGAAAGCCATTGAAGCTGAAGTGGCCGAGTTGTTGGCACAATACGAAACGCTTCAAGTGGATGGCAAACCCGCGGTTGTTCGCAATGGGCATTTACC
>NZ_KB894522.1 GCF_000374485.1 Algicola sagamiensis DSM 14643 | reverse complement strand
CGACTTTCCAGCGGAGCACTGGCAACATATTCGAACGACAAATCCAATCGAGTCCGTGTTTGCGACGGTTCGTTTAAGAACCACGAAAAGTAAGCATGGTGGCAGTCGAAAAACGACACTGGCGATGGCTTATAAGCTGCTGGTAACCGCACAAAATAAATGGCGTCGATTGAGAGGCTACCGCCTTCTAGCTGATGTCATTGCAGGGATCGAATTCAAGGATGGAGAAAAAGTAACGTCGGATGATCAACAGGATGCTGCATGATCATGTCATACACCAGATTTGACTATAGCTCTAAATAAACATACAAGATTCTTCTTTTTGAAACGAAGAAACATGAACGATGACGAAATAGAAGGGGCTGAAAAACTCATCCTGACAGTGCATCACCAATGATTGAATGGCTAATATCCTAGATGGATCACAACGATTGTTTAAGAATAGAAAAACAAGCTGATAACGAAAAAATCTGCCAGTTTTTTAATAACTAGAGACTCAAATCAAATAATGAAAAATTAGGGGGAGTTACTCATCAATACCGATAGAGTGATCTTTAACCTCTTTGAACTTTAAGCATCTATTAAGAGGTTAGAAAATCATCAACAATTTCCATATCCTCGTTCATCATCTGCGTATAGTTTGCGAGGTACTCATCATCGCCATCTTCATCAACGGCATATAAGTACAAGAGGATGTAAAAATGAAAATAGGTACTGTTATCTGAAATAAAATGTTCATGATGGAAGTTTTTCACATAGGAAATACGTGTCAACTCTGCTTTGATTTCAGTTATCTCATATTTGCCAAAGGTAATTTTTAAACTCTTCGGGATCATCATCTTGGAAGTTGTGAAGGCATTTATAGCAAGACTCTTCACAAATATCCTTAAGCTTGTTTTCATCAATTTCTTTTTCTTTAAAGATCATTTGCTACTCCATCTTTATTCTTTTTAGCCACTTTAGCTATCGTTCTCCGAGAACATCCAAGATAATCAACGATCTGGCTGTAGCTTTTTCCATCTTTTAATAAGTCCGCGATTTTTCTCTGAAGAACTAAATCTTGAGGTCGGCCACGATATTTACCTTCTTGTTGGGCTTTTGCAATTCCTTGAGCTTGTCTACGTCGTCTATCTTCATAATCTTTACGAGCGATAGCAGCGAGCATATCTAGCATCATATCATTGAGTGCCGAAAGCATCCGGTTCGTAAATTCATCTGACGTGGCAATCAGTTGGTGACTAGTCGGTAGATCCAAAGCTATAACTCGGATCTGCTTGGCTTTAATAATGCTTTTTAGAGTTTCCCAGTCTTCTGTGTTCAATCGGCTGATACGGTCTACTTGTTCAACGAGCAACATATCACCTGGTTGGGCGATATCAAGTAACCGAAATAGCTCTGGTCGTTGTAGCCTAGCACCAGACTCATGCTCTACAAAGAAGCTGGCGATCTGAAAATCGTTCTTATGAGCGAAATATAATAGTTCTTCTTTTGCTCGGCCTGCATCTTGTTCATTGGTGGATGCTCTGAGGTATGCGTAGACTCGAAACATGGTTTATTTTGACTGGTTTTATATTATGAGTTTATTTTAAGTCTGAAAACGATATTAGTAAACCCAGTTTTGGGTGATTTACATAAGGTATGGTTTACTTAAACCAAATTGATAAAATTTATGCATTACTATATGCAAAAATGGGCAACCATCTGGTTACCCGCTTTGTGCTTTTCAGTTTGTACGGAGTGTTATTTTAGAGAGCTTGTTTTGATCTCTGTCGGTTGAATTTCTTTTTTGCTCATAAACTCTTTAAAGTTTCTGGTAGGGTCAAACCGGAGATTATTTCGAGCAATCCAACCACTCACTGAGCCATCAACACCTTGAGCAACTGTATGACTGTGCCTACTGTCTAGACGGATATATTTTTTTGTTGTTGAACCAACTTTTATCAACTTTCGGGATCCTGAATTCCACAAGTTAACAGAGCCATCTTCTTTTAATACAGCAATGTAGCCATGAAATGTGTTGAAAGCTAATTCTTTCACTCCTTCTTTCAAAGATTTTTCCTTAAATTGATCACTAACTGATGTGTATGTTGGGTCTCCAATCAAAATAACTTCATCACTCTCTAGCTTTATAGCTGCATTCCTGTAGGTTGAAGCGATAACACCTTGGACGTTTTGAATATCCTTTAGAACGTTATTAACAGAGTAATCATCTTCCAGACGGCCTAAAACTTCCATACTTCCATTCTCAAATAATATGAATACACTGGACCCATCAACGAAAACTTCCTGCACTTTTTTACTTGGGTTTGCTGGATAAATGACCTCACCTTCATTATTCCCCCAAGAGATAATTGAGCCGTCCACATTTGACGCAATCACCTTGTTACAAGGAGAAAAAGTACAAGAGATCACCCCATGTATCGATTTGATATTCTTAGAAAAAGAACTAGAGGGTGTCATTAATGTACTAATAGCTGATATCTCATCCGTTGGGCGATCAGGATGAGGGGGGAAGATATTAAAACTTCCCCATGTCAATGCAGACTGCTCAGTTGTAATTGCTGAAAAACCTCCCCCATGAGCAACCACATTTGTTACTCCTTTAGACGCACCTTCTGGAAGTTTCCCACCTGAGATATGATATCCCCATGTAATTAAAGAACCATCATTTTTTAATGCTGCAAAAGCATATTGATTTGCATATATTGACTTGATACCTGACTCTATCTCACCAGGTATATCTGTGTACTCATTTCCTGGACGCTCATTGGTATCATGGATAAACCAAGAAAACACTTGTCCTTCTTTGGTTAAAACACCAACTAACTCTGCATTGAAAAGGACAGTTTCTATATTATTTTTTAGTTTTGGCAATATTTCTTTGGGGATTCGGATATCTCTCCCCCATGTAACAACGGAGCCATCTTCTTGCTCAGCTAAGAAATAACCATAATCGGAATAAACAGCTTTAAATTTTTCTGATAGGATTTCTTTATGAGTATTCAAAGAATTTTCGTATACAATACTGCCATCTGTTTTGAGCACATAACTGTTCCAATTATGTATAGAAGTTGTATCTTGAACGATAGAAGGCTGATATTCAACATACTCTGACTCAGTTTTCTGAGAACCATCAGTCTTTGCCAGATAAGCTTCCAACTTCACTCGAAGACCTAAATCTTCTTCTACAAGCGTGTATTCTTTTGCTTTCACAACAGAGTCAGTAACATTTTCGCCATCAACTTCAACTGTATCATCGAAAATGCCATTATTATTTTTATCAATGACCCAAGTGTACACAGTTTCAAAACCTTCACAGTCTTCACAAGTAGACTTTGCTTTCAGAGTTGTTCCAATTGCAAGTTTCCCCTCTTTCTCAAGGGTTTTTAGAGTTGGATTTTGCTTTGGTGCTTGAGCTTGATTCGAAGAGCTATTACTACCTCCGCAAGCAGTTAAAGCTAAAGCAACAAATGAAAAAACAGCTGTTTTTGGGAAAAAAATTTTCATATTTAACCTATTACTACCTTCAAGTGCATCGGGAATGCCTAATGAGCACAAAATTGGAAATACATTGAGCTTAATCCTTTAATTAGTAACAAAGGGTGGTTTTTTGTTGCACATTTTGCCTCTAGACTCAAAATATATTCGGCCAATTTTTAAACTGGTTTATTACAAGTGCTTCACACACCCCGAAAAATCTGGGCTTCAAAAGGTATACCAAAATGCACTAATTTTCTTTGAACTACTCAATATGTTAATAAATAAAGGGGTTTCGGTAAAATATATAGAAATGAATCTGGGTTTATTGATAACATCACATTTGATAAGTCATTAAAAAGGAAACAAATAAATGAAGGACATTATCATACCTATCGTATTTCCAGACTACAAAATCACCGTGAATATCCCACAAACAAAAGTTGACCTACTACCGTGGACTGATATTGATAACTTTACGATACCAAGATCATCACAGAAGTTTTCTAATTTAGGTCATGCTGGCATTCTCTTTATTAATGGATCCAGTGGAGTTACAAAGTATTACGAGTTTGGTCGATATGACCCACCTGCAAACAAAGGATTAGTGAGAAGGGTTCCATTACCTGATGCCAAAATGAATGGAATCAATATTGATATTAAATCCCTTATCCCGGTCCTAAAGAAAATAAGCCAAGTTGCGGGTAGCGGCACGAGAATTCAAGGTGTTTATCTTGAAGCAGAAGGTGTCTTTGAACATCTGAATCAGAAAGCTCTTGCTCAAAAAGCCCTCAATAGTAACCCGCAGAGAAAACCATATAACTTAACCTCCAATAGTTGTATTCACTTTGTGAAAAGGCTTGTTGAGGCAGCTGGTAAAGAAACGCCCTGGATGATTGACCCAAGACCGACATCATACATGGGTGAGTTTAGGGACGATTATAGAGATCTTGATTACAGACCCGGTGAACAAAGGCTAGTGATTGAAGAAATCGGAGAGTTCTCACGGTGAGAAGAATTTACACGTTAATCTTTATATGTATATTTTTGAATGCATGCGAGCCAGTGCCGTCAAGTGTTGAGCCTGAAACTCGCCCTGAGAACCTTCCAAAAAAAGCTTTGTGGGTTGGAGGTCTTGATGGGGGCGTGTATGTTCAAGTCATTGAAAGTGGTGATTCATACTTAGGTACTGTATTTGAACCAAAAACAGGTAACGTTTGGTATTCCGGTACTTTTCGTTATACAGGAGATACACCCTTCGATCCGTTCAGTCAGGATAGTTATACGGGCTGGGATGGAGATATTCTCTATCTTTCAAATGGACAACAGCTCATATCACAAGAAAAATCACACTAATTTACTCGCTCTTATTTTTAACCGAGACGGAAGTAGCCCCGGTTCATGAATAAGAGCGGAAACCACATTTTATGGGGTTGATTGAAGCATGAAGTTCACAATTTTATCTATTATTCTTTTTCTCTTTACGATGAAAGGCTCTGCAGCTGAAAGCATTTGTTTTGGTACTACATCAAATGGAAGTTTAAAAGGTGGCGTACAACTACCAAGGGAGGGGAAGAATTTTATCTCGTATAGTCATATTGCTAGCATGGCTGGAAGAACATATGTTCATTCAAAAGTCAGGTCAATTATTTTAAATGCCTACGCTGATTTAGAAACGTCTCAGCCATTAAAAGTATATAAGTATGCTGAAACAGGTTTTGAGGAGGGCGGTAAATTCAGACCTCATAAGACACATCAAAATGGCTTGTCAGTTGACTTTATGACACCAGTTACCAATTCATCGGGTAACTCAGTTCATTTACCGACTCATCCACTGAATAAATTTGGCTATGATATAGAGTTTGATGATAAAGGATACTATGAAGGTTACGCCATCGATTATGAAGCGCTTGCGGCTCATATTGTTGCTTTGCATAAAGAGGCAATCAAGCAGGGATATGAGATCTGGCGGGTTATATTTGACCCAAAGTTACAGCCATACTTATTGAAAACAAAGTACGCCAAATATCTAAAAGATCATGTTCAACTCTCTAAAAAGCGCTCCTGGGTAAGACATGATGAACACTACCATGTTGATTTTAAAATACCCTGCCAATAAAGCGTCAATAGTTTTCCTTTGCTTCTGGGCTTAAAATACACTCGTATGAGTTTGAACCTCATTTTCTAAAAGCACAACAGAATTTTAGAGTAATCATACTCCCGCTAAGCCACAAGATACCCATGGGGAAGACATCCATCAATTGAATAAAAAGATTAAATTGGCCTGTCCATCGACTGGCCAATTTTTGTTGAATTTATCCGATAATCCCGAAAGAACTTACGAAGTTTTGAAGTGTTGATATCAGTTCTGGATGAACATGAAAGGTCATAAAACTCATGACTTGCGCTTTATCGTCTGAGAGTAATGCCAATACCTGATCATTACCAGTTACGAGTAGTTTTTCCCCTTCATACACAAGGGTATTAATTCCCCGGCAGTCTGGGTGATATGGATAAACCTTGCAATCAACTGTGTTTGAAATCATGTCAAATCTCTTTAAGTGTATTTAAAAACAATGCTATATAGCTTTTTTTTACCCATTCTTTTTTCTAAATTGACGCTATGCGATATGATTCGAAAAATCTTTGTTCAGTTATCAATAAAAGGGTAATTTTGTTCTAGATATGGCAGCGTGCTGGTGCGATTTATGCCACAAACATGATACTTTATTCCCTTTTTACATCAATAGCTATGTGAAGCCAGCCGAACTATTTGCCTTCGAACGACTAAGTAAAACTTAGGTTGCGATTATCAACTGATGAGCTATGATGATTTCTGGTGTATGAGGTGAGAAAAAGAATGTGGTGCTAATCTGTTGATTGATCTCGCAAATCAATAGTCAACAAAGAGAAACACCACATGGCAAATCATAAAGTATCACCACTGAAATCACCAGAAATAGATCCACTGAACGACGTTTTAAAACAAGGGGCACAAGCGCTCCTCGCGAAAGCCATTGAAGCTGAAGTGGCCGAGTTGTTGGCACAATA
>NZ_KB894521.1 GCF_000374485.1 Algicola sagamiensis DSM 14643 | reverse complement strand
TGAACCGCATGGTTCAAGGGCTGCACTGACAACGGCACCTTGGGGAGCGCCCAAAAACACTGGGTTTCGTCAACTTTATCAATATCTTACCCCACCTCCCAAAACACCAAAATCACGATTTTTCCGCCTTTTAATATGATCTAAAAATGTTAGAAAATCGCGATTTTTGGGGTAAATCTGCGAGAAAATCGAGAGAAAATGACCTTCAATTGTTAATTTATTTAACAAAAAATAGGCGTGAGAACACAAATTCACAGATTATCCAGGATAATAATTTCATTTATTTTTTATAGGCTTTGCGATTTTATTTGAAATGAAGTGATGATAATTCTCAAAGTTACCCCTGATTTTGTAAATATATTTATACAAAAATAAGGGTGTGCGCCATTTTTTCGTGTTTTTATTATCTAGCTGTTTTTACTAGATAAAATCATTTTCCGTGAAAAGTTATGAGAAAAAATGTCCCCCGAACGTCCCCCGCTCATGGATGGGGTATGGAAACAAGGGTATTTCAAAAGTACAAGTTTTCTCTAAAACCCCAATCAGCCCTGAATCAAAAGACACCATACTTTTTCTAATACCCAATACAGGGAAATAAAAAATTCACAAAAAATCTCACGTGCAGAACACGTGCAGTTTCACCCTAAAAAGGGGGTCTACGTGCAGATTTTTTGGACGCATTCACGGTCCAAACGGTGATTTTGGGACATTTTGGGAAATGAAATAAGGGTATGATAAATCAGCGAAAGCCTTTAAAATCGGGCGCTCCCCAAGGTGCCGTTGTCAGTGCAGCCCTTGAACCATGCGGACTAAGGCGGGGTGTAATTTGTTGATTATTTTGGGGTTTTGGGAGAGGAAAGCAGCCCTGAAGGGGGCTGCTGATAAATAGCTAATTATTCAAATTTCTTTCTATTGCCCCTATAAGCTTATCACTGATACATCCTTTAAGTATCTTCCTAATATCACTGCTTTTGATCCGAAGAAAATTCAAATTTCTATCCTTACTAATCAACACGACTCGTTTAGGTAATTCTTTGACATGTGGGATCTTCATTTGATTGATGATCAATTCAACTCCAGCATCTTTGATTCGAATGACTGTTTCATCAAATTCTGTTTTGTAGTAAGGGAAAACTGCATTGTCATATAACTCAATTGAATTTATTTCACTCCTTTCTTTATCGAATAAACGACGGATCTCACCATCTTTTAATTGATCACTGGTGTCTTGATAATGAATCGGCAAAGGTAAAATGCACCCATCAAAATTGATCTCTTGATGGGTATTTTTCGCACAACCCAATAAAGGCACGAACATTAAAAATACACCCACAGCTTTATTGAATAAAAACTTATTTAACATAAAATTCCTCGACTCTACATGTCGCACCATTACATTTGTAAGACGGTGAGTATTCTATTACAGATTTCTCCGCAAAAAAGAAAGGCACTAGCCCCTTCAAGACCTTGAGCGATGTTGTTATCGAATTATTGAATGACTTCGTTTCTGATAAATTAAGACTAGATGCATCCTTAAAGTCATATGAAGCAACTCTAACAGCATCAGATTTAATTGCATTCAGATTTGCCTCTATTGATAGTACAGCGATTTGAAGTTCTCTCTCTCCACCTTCGAAACCATTGTACTCCATCATCGTTCTCAACTCCGAACGATGATTACTATACATATCTTTAAGGTGTTCAAGTTCATAATCTACAGCTTTTATCACTCTCACTGCCTTTATAGCTTTCGCTCTCTGTTTTTTGTACTTACTTGGCGAGCTAAAATTCATCAACGACTGCAAAGCACCTGTCACCGCCCCATTGGCAAACTTACCACCTGTCAGGGATGAAACCGTTCCGCCGACGACGGCAGATACTGTGGCGTGTTGGTGTCTGTTGGAAAACCATGGGATAATCTTCTTTCAAACGAAGCTGTCATCGAGGTAAACCATTGAAGTTCAGAATTGTCGGGGTCACCATATTACTCATGCTTGGAGCACTTCAGAAGTGTTACTTCGACTATGAGAATTCAGCTTTAATCGCTGACAAGATGAGTAAAATTCAAGTTCAGTTCCCTGCTGTCCTTCAAGCTGGTGCGGGTGTTAACTCTGCTTACTTCGTTTATGACGCAAACAAACCGCTTGAGTCCAAACCTTTTCGCCAAGCAATTAAACTTGCTGCTTGTGAATACCTATTCGAAAGCCCCCATCACCCGGAAACAATCAATATCCAGGCAAAATACTCAAGTGATATTCGTGCTCAAAATAGCGAAAAATTAATCTTTGATTGGTTAATTTTTCAAAGTGACTGTGAATAGTCAATCTTAAAGCTTTTCCAACCGCCCTACCCCCAAAACTCAAAACATAACCAATTCATCACTTTATTCACATAAAACTAACCTTTTGATTGATATTTAACCACACTTCCGTATAATACGCGCGTCGATTTTTCCCATGCGCCACGGTGGCGCCGTTTTATGAGGTTTGGATGAAGTATTTTAAAGTTACCACTGCTTTCCTATTTACTGCCTTTTCTACTCAATCATATGCAGGCCCTTGTAAAGATTATTACAATTGTCCCGCTTCTGAAGTAATGTCACATTGTAGTAAGATTTTTTCTCATGGGTATTCTTTAGTTTTAGAAATGGCTTCTGGTGTCGAAGGTCGTTCAGCAAAAAGAAGAAAAGAAGAATACACATACTCAAGTAGCGTGGATAAATTTGGCAACGTATGGTACTCGGTGGGCTGTTCTGGCTACTATGGTGTCGATGATCACGGCTACCCTATGTCAGAACCACTGAATATATACGGGGGCCAGTTGCTACCAAACTATGGTGGGGGTGAAATTGTTCCAGGTGACATGAATGAGGATTCAGATTGTGATTCAAGTACAGCAAACCCTGTCAATCTGAAGACGGGCTCTAAGTTCTTTGTCGAAAACCTGTATCAAGAAGACAATATCAATATTAAGCTCCGTTATGACTCTTCCCATGGCTACTGGCGCGATAACTATGCACCAACCAGCAAAAACATTGTCACAGCTGCGCTTGCTCCATTAGGGATCAAATATGGTACGGTTGTTTACGTCAATGGCGTGATCACAGAGCGTCATGTGAACAAACCGCTCAAGCGCCATCCTTACAAAAGAGCAACAACGGTCAACTATGTGAATAGCCAACCCTTTGTCTATTATGATGAAAAGCAGCCTCGAAAAGCCGATAACGAAGTTCAAATCATTCGTAAAAAGAAAAATACCAAAGTCGATTATGCCAATAAAAAAATCGACATCCAGCGTGATCCAACAACACTACAACCCCTCAGCATGACCTTGCCCAATCAAAAGCAAGTCAGCTTTGAATATGATGATAAGATGCGTCTTATTGCGCTTGATATCAATGGAAAAACCAAGCGTTATCGCTATGAAGATCCGAAATACCCGAGAGCGATCACATCTGTTATCAATCCTGATGGACAAGTTTATAAAGAAATCACTTACCACGCGGATGGGCGAGTCAAATCGAGTAGTTTAGCATCGCTCGATGAAGTGATGACCTTTGAATACCCATCAAAGCGCTTAACCGTCACAACAAATGAATGGGGGAAGAAAACAAAGTATCATTTTGGCCGAGTCAATGACATCAAACAACTGCTTAAAGTAGAAGGAGAACCATCGACCCATTGTCTGGCAGCAAATCAAGCCTATACCTACGATAAAGCAGGCCGTAAGCTCAGCCAAACCGACTGGAATGGTACAACAACAACATTTGAGTACAACGATAAAGGACTGCTGACCAAAAAATCAGAGGGTGCTGGCACATCGAAAGCACAAAACACCCTTTATCATTGGGATGCAAATCGAAAACTCAAGGCAACATTAACCCCGAGCACGCTTACTAGGTATCAACATGATCAAAGTGGTAATACAACTGCAGCTATCACAACCAAGAACAATGGAATGACAGCATTTCCTCAAGGCTTGTCTCATGATGAATTAACATTTTCAATCGCGCAGCTCAAGCCAACCAGACATTACACCCTTGATAACAGGGAAGGACTCCAGCTGCTCGACCATAGTGGGCATCACAATGCCTCGATTGTGCTCAAAGAAAATACACAAGTGTCTGAGTTAATAGTTGATTCATCCAATTCAACGGTATCAGCGAAATATCTCAATCTTGCAGGCAAAGCATATATCGATATGGGTAAACTTCCAAAAAGTGAAATTGAAAACGGATTTACTTGGTCTGCATGGGTGAACCCAGTGGGGACAATTCGATATCAAACCTACTTCCACGCCCACAATGGTTATCGAAATTATGTTGGACAAGATAATTTAGCTTTGATGCAAACAAGGTCATTAGGCCAGTTTGGTTATATCTCTCGTGGTCAGGACTATCATGTTTACTTCCTAAAAGAAAACGTTGGTTGGATCCAGTTTAATCAATATCAGCTGCTGACTATCACATACAAAAATGGTGAATACCAATTCTACATCAATGATAAGTTGGAATTTACCAAAAAAGGCGGGGAAACCCCTGTCATGGATAGAGACTTTTTCACCATGGGGCAAGCCATTGATGGAAAAGATATGTTTAAGGGTGACTTCCAGGTCGGTCGTATCGCAACCTTTGACCGTGTATTGACGGAAGAAGAAATCATTCGTTTATACCAAGCAAGCCAACAATAATCAGGAGCCGTACTCTCATGAACAGATTTTCTTTATCTGCGCTTTCGTTTGCGCTTTTCTCTTCGTTGGCTTTGGCGGATACAGACTCTCGCTCTGTGTCTTATGCGTACCTTGAAGGCACCAACAAGCTTCAAATGGTCGATGGACCGCGGGTGGATGTCAACGATAAGACGCATTTCGAATATACGGCTGATGGGCATTTGTCCAAGGTGGTGAATGCACTGGGTCAAGCCGTGCAGTACCAAGACCACAATGCATCTGGCAAACCACAAAAAGTCATTGATGCCAATGGTATCGAAAGTGTCATCGCGTATGACGCTTGGGGCAAAGTGACTCGCATTACAACCAATGGTCGTGTTTGGCAGTTTAAGTACACCCCGAATGGCCAAATCGAACAAATTACCCTCCCTGATAGCACCTGGGTGAAATACGCCTACAGCGCATCGATGAAGTTAGAGACCATCACCAACAGCGCTGGTGAAGTCATGCAAATCGACCGCGAGATGGTGGATATCGGCAGTGGCTTTAAGAACCGTAAAACCACTCAGTTGACGAAAGACGCGGACGGTACGGTGGTGTATCAACAAAGTACGTTGACTGATGAACTCGGTCGTATTCGTAGCTACATCGATGCCTACAACAAAGAAACCAAGGTCAAATACGATAAAAACGGCAATGTGGTTGAGAATACTGATGCCAAATCTCGCACCAGTAAAATGGATTATTCCGTCTTTAATGAGCTGGAAACCATCACGGATGCCTTGGGTGGAAAAACCGAAATCCGTTACAACCCACAAGGTCAAATTCAATCGGTCAAAGACCCGCGCGGTGTCACCACAACCTACACCTACAATGCTTTTGGGGATTTGATTGAGCGCAATAGTCCTGACACAGGCAAAGTCGATTATCGTTATGATGCAGCGGGGAACCTCCTTCAAGACGATACCTGGACTTACCGTTATGATGCGCTGAACCGTTTCAAAGGCTCAGCCGGTGCAGACGCCAATCTTGCGCTGAATGTTGAGTACGATGACACCACCAATGGGAACAAAGGAGTTGGCCGTCTCACCAAACTCTCCACTAAACAAGCCTCTGTGGCTTACAAATACGATGTATTTGGCAATATCGTAGCGCTGACGCACGATGTCTTAAAGAGTCAACGCACATTCGGCTATGACTATGACGCAAATAACCGTGTGACGTCCCTCACCTACCCGGGCCTGGATATCGAATATGTCCGTAACGCACAGGGCCAAGTCACAGGCGTCAAAGCCAAGTACCAAGGCAAGAACGTTGAGCTAGCCAAAAACATTGAATACTTGCCATACGGGGGTATCACGAGTTTAACGTGGGACAATGGTCTCACCATGACTCGTCGTTACAACAAAAACTACCAGCTGCAAAAACAAGTCATTCCAGGCATTCAAGACCTGACCTACAGCTATGACGCGGTTGGGAATATCAAAGGCATTGAGTCTGCCCACGATAACACCAGCTATGGCTATGATGAGTTGGACCGTTTGACGTCTGAGCAAAATGCCAAGCGGGATGACAGCTATCAATATGATGGTGTGCATAACCGCAAAGAGCGCACCAAAGATGGCAATACGGATGCTTATGAATACGGGGAGACCAACAACCAACTGACCAACATCAGTGGTACCGACGTCACCATCAATGAAAAAGGCAAAACCAAGACAGACCAGAGAAGCTTTGCATACAACTACGATGCAAACGGTCGTCTCTGGCAAGTCAAAAAAGATGGCGAAGAGTCGGTCTTAGGCCAATACGTCTATAACCCAAAGGGTGAGCGCGTTCGCAAAACCAAAGCTGACGGCAGTTTTAGCCAATACTTCTACGGTATTAGCGGCGCACTGTTGATGGAACAGAACTACGACAGCGCCAAACAGCTGCAAAGTACGCGTTATTATGTGTGGCTGGGTAGCTTATTGATTGCAACGGTAGACAAAGCAGGCAACACCTACACCACCACTTACATTCACAGTGACCACCTAAGCGCACCACGCATTGCAACGAACAAAGACAAAACCAAAATCTGGTCTTGGGCGTCCGATGCATTTGGCTTAGGTGATGCGAACAGTGATGTCGATGGTGACGGAACCCAGTTCGTCCTGAACATCCGCTTCCCAGGTCAATACCTCGACAGCGAAACAGGCAACTACTACAACTACTTCCGCTACTACGACCCAAGCACAGGTCGTTACATCACGAGTGACCCAATTGGTCTGAACGGTGGTCTGAATACGTTCGCTTATGTGAGCGGGAACCCGGTGAGTTATGTGGATCCTGATGGCTTAACAGCAATAGGTGCTGGTGAAGTTATCAAAGGGGGATTAACATTCTGGGGAGCTGCTAGTGCTGCTGACGGGCCTTTACCTGGTGGAGAAGTGATCGGTGGTGTAGTTATGGTCGGAGTTTTAGGCTACGCTGGTTACATTTATTTTAAAGATGATGACTCTAATTCGGATGACTCCGATAATCATAGCTCTTGCCCAGAAAAACCTGTTGAGCCGTTAAAGAAGCCTAAAGATAAATGGTTAAAAAATAATGGGGTAGATCCTCATGATCTGAAAGATGGTATTGGAGATTCTAAGTTAGATATTTACATTGATAAAGAGGGCAATATCTGGACACTTCCAAAGAAAGGTAGAGGAGTTCCACCTGAATGGCAAGGCCATTTAGATGACTTTAAATTTTGATATTTGTTTATGATATAACCCATAGAAGTGGCATTAGTTAATGCTACTTCTATGAAAGAGTGGAAATATGAAGATGATCCCTTGGGAAAAGAACTCTATAAATGAAACTGCTAATGTTCATTTTGGTAGAAAAAAAGTAAACCTATCCTTGCTCAAGAACTATGTCCGTGTACTTTTATCTGATGTTAATCTAATAAGCGCAGAGTTTAATGATACCAAGGAAGTATTTGAACGAAGCGTATATTATCTTATCGAAACAAAAGAAAAGATTAAATTTTTCGGCCTTTACCTACCATCATTTGAACAAGATAACCCTAACGAAGTGCCAAACTTATGTATAAGGCATGGAGCTTGGGATAAAGATAAGATTGATAAGAGAAACCTATGTCTTGATGATTTAAAATATATTGATATCCAAACGCAATTTTTTGGTGGTGACATTCAATCCCAAGCAATAAAAAATATAAATGATATTTATTTATCTTTAAAACAAGGAGTTATTTTCGAAGAATTACATGATTGTGTACAAAAAAGAGAAATAAGCCTTGAATTTTCGTTCGAGCTCGATGGATTTGAATTTAAAACATCCTATGTTCCAACCATAGAAAAAGCAGCCAAAATTGAATCTGCAATTGAGCAATTACACAAGGTAATATCTCATTCAGATAAAGTGGAATACCACCCGATAAAGGGAACTCACAGAGTCAGTATTAAGCACTCTGCACAATCCTTGTTAGAGGATTATGCAGTCTCTTGATTACATATAGCTACCAGCCCTTGCTGGTAGCTTTCCCCAGCTCAATATCCACCCGACAGCGATACCCACTCCCGCTAATTTCGTGCTCTACCCGCTTCGCGATATATTTTCCATCCACAAAGCCTGTCACGCCCTCAATGTTTAAGACACCCTCTGCGACAAGCTTGGGATTGCCAATCAGGGTCAGACTACCGTGTAATTCACCACGCGCCAGTGCTTTGAGCTCAGCGTTTGCCGCCTGCGTGGCTTCAGTTGGGGTGCCGTAGGTTTTGCGCAGTGTTTTGATGGGTTCACCCTGCCCGACTTTTACTGCTGGAGCTATGATGATTTCTGGTGTATAAGGTGAGAAAAAGAATGTGGTGCTAATCTGTTGATTGATCTCGCAAATCAATAGTCAACAAAGAGAAACACCACATGGCAAATCATAAAGTATCACCACTGAAATCACCAGAAATAGATCCACTGAACGACGTTTTAAAACAAGGGGCACAAGCACTCCTCGAGCTATAGTCAAATCTGGTGTATGACATGATCATGCAGCATCCTGTTGATCATCCGACGTTACTTTTTCTCCATCCTTGAATTCGATCCCTGCAATGACATCCGCTAGAAGGCGGTAGCCTCTCAATCGACGCCATTTATTTTGTGCGGTTACCAGCAGCTTATAAGCCATCGCCAGTGTCGTTTTTCGACTGCCACCATGCTTACTTTTCGTGGTTCTTAAACGAACCGTCGCAAACACGGACTCGATTGGATTTGTCGTTCGAATATGTTGCCAGTGCTCCGCTGGAAAGTCGT
>NZ_KB894520.1 GCF_000374485.1 Algicola sagamiensis DSM 14643 | reverse complement strand
TTCCGCGTACATTTTCTTGAGCCGTTTATTTTCTTCTTCCAATTCTTTTAACCGCTTCATGAGCGACGCATCCATCCCGCCGTATTTGGCTCGCCATTTATAAAAAAGAGCTGAACTCATACCATGCTCCCGACAAAGCTCAGGAACAGAAACACCATTTTCGTTTTGTTTGAGGATCGCGATGATCTGAGCATCGCTGAATTTAGATTTACGCATAGAAAACTCCTTTGTTATAGAGTACCGGAATTCTCTACTTAAAACCGCTACGATTTTTCGGGGGGATTACACTGCCATCTGGCGACCTCGTGACATGAGTCTTTAATTTTGTTTATCAAGCATGTTTTTGCTTTTCTATTTTTCAAACTTTAATCTCAGAAGAAATCAATAACAAGAGAAGGTTGGCGGTGATTTGATCTTATTTTTGCCCAATATACCACCCATATAGTTGTCAATCAGGGCAGATAACATGTGGTGACCAAAGAAAAGTATTACAAAAACAAAGAAGCGGTAAATCACAACATCAAATTCAAACGCTAAACTCCAAAAAACCGACCATACTTGATAAAACGTAGTGGTATGGTGGTCGTGATGTTAGTCAATGGTCAGTGGGTTGATAAGTGGGATCCGGTACAAGCGAAAGATGATCAAGGGCGGTTTGTTCGGCAAACTTCGAGTTTTCGGCATTGGATCACGCCTGATGGTTCACCTGGTCCAACAGGCAATGGTGGCTATCAAGCGGAGGCAGGTCGTTATCATCTTTATGTTGCTCTCATTTGTCCCTGGGCATCTCGCACTTTGATTGTTCGCAAACTCAAAAAACTTGAATCCTGGATTTCGCTCTCAGTTGTCGAACCATTTTTGACGGAACAAGGATGGCGATTTGGGGATTTTCAAGGTGCGACGCATGACCATCTCCATCAAAAGCAATATCTGCATGAAGTGTATACCATGGCCGCTTCTGACTTTACCGGGCGTGCTACCGTGCCTGTACTCTGGGATAAAAAGAACCAGACGATGGTGAACAACGAGTCTGCGGATATTATTCGAATGCTCAACCAAGCCTTTGATCATGTAATTGATAATAAGATTAATCTCTATCCTGATGCATTGTCAGATGAGATTGAGCAATGGAATCAAGACATATACCAAAATCTCAATAACGGCGTCTATCGAGCAGGATTTGCCACCACCCAGTTTGCTTATGAGGAAGCTTATCATCACGTTTTTGATACATTGGATAAAATTGAATCACGCTTGCATGATGGCCGTCCCTTTATTCATGGTGCCAGCATGACTGAAACCGACATTCGTTTATTTGTCACCCTGATCCGCTTCGATGCTGCCTATTATGGTTTGTTTAAATGTAATCGAAACCTGATAGTACAGATGCCAAAACTCAGCGAGTATCTCAAACGACTTTATGCAATCCCCGAGATCCAAGAAACAGTCAATCTCACTCATATCAAACAAGGCTATTACTCGATGCAGTCTCTTAACCCGAATGGTATTGTGCCGATTGGACCAGACCTAGTGGTTTAATTGCCCACATACAACGATGGTTTCTGTGATTTGCTCTATTCGCTGAATGGATTGGCGTATTGTAAAGTTTTTGGTTTGCGTAAATGCTTGTGCAGCCGATTGTGTTTCAAAGCGTTTTGCCGCATTCAAATCACCATAACTGCCGCTCGATGCAGCATAACAATGATCAGGCATTGTTCGGCACTCCAATTTGATCACCCACTGTGTTGAGGTCACTTCTCTTTTTTGTGTTTTCGGACAAGAGGCTGCTATTGCTGTCTGACTAAGCATGCCAAACATCAATAATATTTCTAGTATCTTCATCTATTCACCAATCAACTCAAAAGTTATCGTTCTTTATATGCGCTCTGTTGGATAAATTTATTTCATCATAGTTCCTTCATCTAGCATAAATCGTAGTCATCTATAATTTACACAATCCAACCACGGCAAAAGCAACCTATGGTGAGTCGGTTATTTTCTATATGCTTATTTTTATTTGCCAACTTCCTTCGGGCAGAGCAGGAAATCATCATTACCAATGGCGAGTGGCCACCATTTTTAGGGGAAGAACTCCCTCACCACGGTGCAGCTTCGCAAATTGTTGCAGAAGCATTTAAAACACAAAGTTATACCGTTCAATATGAGTTTCTTCCCTGGTCGCGATCATTTAAAGATGTTCAGCATGGCCGGCGAGCAGCTTCTGTCATTTGGACCTTTAAACAAGATAGAACTTCTTACCTACATTTTTCTGAACCAGTTATCGAACTTTCTGATGCTTTTTTCTATCACGTGGAAGGCAGCTTCGAATGGCATGATATCAACTCATTAAAAAAGCAATTGATAGGCGTTGTCGCCAGCTATAGCTATGGCCAAGCATTTGATGATGCAGTGAAATATGGAAGTTTAAAGGTAGAGTCAGTCTCCCTTGATAATCAAAACGTGAAAAAACTGCTCTCGAAACGAATTGATGCCATGCTGGTCAATGATTATGTCGGCAAAGCACT
Organism: Algicola sagamiensis DSM 14643; assembly: GCF_000374485.1. Lineage (GTDB taxonomy): Bacteria > Pseudomonadota > Gammaproteobacteria > Enterobacterales > Alteromonadaceae > Algicola > Algicola sagamiensis. The sequence continues at coordinate 9,427 of NZ_KB894520.1, read as the reverse complement.
CATTAATGTGCTCCCGGGCAAGCATAGCAAGCTCATCAAAATGCACCCAAAATACCTTCGAACAGAACAGTTTCGACTGATCATTTCCAAAAAATGGAAAAACTCAGATCTGATTCTCAAAGAATTTAATGAAGGATTAAAGGCTATCCAGGAGTCTGGGCAGATGGCAAAGATACTGAAACGTCTCGAAGAAGGCTACTATCAGTGATAATTTGCACATTTTGTTTTGATATTAGCCAGTTGAAACTTTTTTTCGATATTTTACTTTACAACGGAGATCGCTGCCCTTAATATACGCCGCACATGCGGAGAGATGGCTGAGCGGTTGAAAGCACCGGTCTTGAAAACCGGCATACGTTAATAGCGTATCTAGGGTTCAAATCCCTATCTCTCCGCCACTAATTCAAGCCCCGAGCTGATGACACAACAATAGCTCGGGGCTTTTTATTTATCAGTTTAATCAGTCCTCTTTTCCCTTCAAACTTCTCTCTATTACCATCACTCTGGCTTACTAATTTGTGATTGCTGAAATGACTCTTATATTCAGAAATTACGATGAATAGAACGACCAATATGCCCGGTCAACTTGAAAGCTGCCAATGAAAAAAACTGAGTCGTCATGACTCAAACTTGTCGAAGTCTTGGTTGATAATATGTATCATTTTGACATAACGACGTTTTCCATGCCTATCACGGGGAGTACTCGTTAAACAGAAAGTGTTTAGAACACAATTCGACGGGAGATATGAATGACTCAGAGTGGGACAACACAAATACTTGAGCAGTTTGAACATCTCATTGTTTTTGATGGGCTATGTCATCTCTGTTCTGGCCTCGTCCGATTTTTAATTCAAAAAGACACTTCTGGCCTTCTTTATTTCTGCCCTGCTCAATCAGAGTCAGGCCGAAAGTTACTTACGTCTATCGGTCAGGACCCTGAGCACCTGGATACATTTGTCTACTTTCAGCAGGGAACAACTTACCTGCGATCTGATGCATTTTTTGAGGTCTTGAAAATGCTTCCAAAAACCTGGCAACTTTTTCGTCTATTTCAAGTTATCCCCCGTTTCATCCGTGATCCGGCTTACAACTTAATTGCAAAAAATCGATATCGTATCGCTGGCAAGCGTTCTCAATGCCTTATCCCAACTAAAGAAGAAAAATCTCGATTTATCATTTAAGGTTTGTTGAGCATTCAGCAATCAACAGAGTATAAAGCAAGTTCTTAATTTCCTGCCGTGAGGTCATAAACACGAACACAATCCTCATTGTCATCGAAATCATTGAGTGTCATCGCAACCTGTTTGCCATCGTATGAAACACACATATATGCATTGCAATGCATCGAACTGCGGTCTGCTTCTATTAGTGGGAATTGATAATTTATCCTTTTTCCATTGGGTTTGAATCGAACAAGTGAGCCATCACTTTCATTAGTCAGCATTAGTATTTCTCTATTTAGCGAGCAAATACAAAGCGACTCAGGCTTGTACTCTAAATCCCAAAAAGAATAACGTTTTACTGTTCTTTCTGTTTGCCAGCGTAATTGAAGATCAGTTAAAGAAAAGCAAAAAAAGTCCTCATCTGATACGCAGTAAATCTGCTTTTCTATCGAGTCAAGATATACTTGTTCCACTCTTTTGAGGCGACGATATTCACACGCGCTCAAATCTTCCTCTGTACACCAAGACAGTACCTTGCCTGTGCTTTGGTGAATTTTCATGAGGCTCGTTTGCTTGATCACTTTCGTTTCCAAGTCACATTGATAACCCAGTACCACCACTGCATTTTCTTCACTAGACAGTGACAGGCTTTGCACAGACCAATCCCGCGCAACCTTGACATATCCAGTACGCTGGCGAGTTTGTAGATCCATAACCTCTATCGTACCACCATAGATGTTCTTTATCGGGCGATAATCATAGTAGCTATCGTCATCATCATCATATTCAACCATTTCACCGTTGATATATAGTCCCAAATAGCGACGGCATTCAGAGACAACGGTCAAATGCGGTGCTTGCGCTGTGATGAGTAATGTTTGCCCTGTAAACATACGAACCAATATTGGTGGTTCATCTGTACCTATGAGTAAAAGTTGGTAGTCCCTTGACTGAGAGGAATCATTGAGAGCAAATAACTGCAAACCATTATATAAATAATGAAAATGGGTACTCCAGCTCACCGTTTGTAGCAAAGAAAAATTATCTGTATCGTAAATAAATATTTTTCTTGCTGTCAAAGTAACAAAGTATTCTTTACCTTGATATGTCACAAACTGGCACAAGCTCACTTCCTTTTGCTCTAGACACAAATCTGGAGGACAATTGAGTGCACTCAATGCATGTTGTGGTTGCCCGTATTTTTCCCAAGATATGACTGGTCTTGCTGCCTCTAATAATTCCCAGTTTTCTGCAATTGAAGAACGGATTAGGACTTTTTTATTTTCAACCAGTTGCCAAAAATCATCGGTTAGCAGTGGTATTTGATCTTCTGGGTCTGCCCAGAAAAAAGACTCATCTGCATCTAAACCAAACTCAAGTACTGACCATATTTGAGCAAAAGAGTCAATCTCACTTGATGAGAGGATCTCGTCAAAATCTTCATCTAAATCATGAGATAATTCCTCATTCAATCCTTTTAAGATCCAGCTTTCCACTTCTGGGTGTTTTATTTTAGAGGAGAACCCTTCGATTGACTGCGGGTCAATCGGGTAACACTGACCAAATCCACGGCCGATTGATACGGCAATCAATCGCCCAAGTGCTTTATCGTTTTCTATATTCGCCCAAAATAACGCTGCTTCATGAATAATATCCCCAATAGTCACATCATGATCCATGTCTGAAACTGTGATTAAAGCCACCAGTAAATCATCACAAAGACGTTGATGATGAAGCAATGCTGCGGCAAAAGGCTCAAATAATCGAGTTTCACAATCAATCAGTAACTCCTCTTGACACTCTTGAGAACGAAGAGCAATCGCCCAACAAATGCGTTCAAACATGTCCAACATATCTGACTGCTGGCTGACGACAACTGCCCATTCAAAGAATGTTGAAGAACACACATTCCCTTCATTAAATAACTCGATATCATTCATTTCCTGTTTGTACTCAAGAAATGAGGCCGGTTCTTCGAGCACGCTGAGTAATTTGTGAATAAAGGAATGGGCAACGTCCGGTGTTGTTTCTATTGGAATGTCAAACATACAAAATCACAGTTATGAATTATAAATCCCTATTTTAATTAAAAAAACAGAAAGTTGTCACTGAAGAATCGGTTATTCACTGTAATTGAAAGGTAGAAGAAATTTATCCACTACCTTTTACTTATTTTTGAGGGATTAAACAAGCGTTGCCAGCATCACATCTGAATATTCTACTAGTGATTGCCCTGTCCGAACTCGCTCCACATAATCAGGGTTGGCAATCAAGGGACGTCCAATCGCTAATAAATCAAATTGTTGATTCGCGATTGCGGTACTGCCAGACTCAGCCGAATAACCCCCGACGCCAACGAGCGTTTGACGAGAATGTTCTCTCATATAAGCAGAAACAGAGCCTCCTAGATAATCGAAAGTCATCGCATCATCAAAAATCCCTACATGCAAATAAGCAAGCGTTCGTTTATCCAACTCAGACAATAGATAATCAAACACTTGTCTATCCCGAGGGTCCTTCTCCATATTAAAGTAAGCACCTGGTGACAAGCGTAATCCACAGCGCTCAGCACCAATTTCATGGGAAACAGCATCAACGACAGCAAGTGGGAACCTGGTCATATTTTCTGGCGTCTGACCGTACTCGTCTTCACGAACATTACTGCTGTAATGCAAAAACTGATCGAGCAAATACCCGTTTGCTCCATGAATTTCCACACCATCAAAGCCCGCAATCCTCGCATTCGCGGCAGCCTGACGATAATCTTGGATCAGTTGTTCGATTTCTTGTAATGATGCCGCTTTTGGGACGGTATATTTTAATTCCCGCACTCGTGGAACTGTTCCCTCAATACCAATAGCTGAAGCACCAAGTACAAAATCACCATCAAAGAAATAAGGATGTGCAACACGCCCTGTGTGCCAGAGTTGTAAAAATATCTTTCCACCACGTTGATGTACAGCATCTGTCACGACCTTCCACCCTTTGATTTGCTTTTCATTAAAAATCCCTGGTGTATTCGGATAGCCTTGACCATCAGGCCGAATAATCGTGGCTTCTGTAATAATCAGTCCCGTTTCTGCTCGACGTGCATAATAGTCAGCCATACTTTGTGTCGGAACTAAATCATCGTCAGCCATACAACGGGTTAATGGTGCCATAAGCACTTTGTTCTTTAATGTTATTTTGTCGTTGAGGGTAAAGGGTTGAAGTAAGTTTTCCATCGTCATTTGACCTTATGATTTATTCTTGAATGTTCATTCAAGTTAATTCAATTTGAATGATCGTTCAAGAACTTTTTTGAACTATTGAATAAAGCAGCGTAAAATGAGCTGCGTTTTCATCAAGAGAGAGTTGCGATGCGTAGTGCCGAGTTTGACCGCGATCAAGTGTTACGTTCTGCCATGGATGCTTTTATTGCCAATGGATACAACAAAACAAGCATGCAGGATCTAAAAAAAGCGACTGGATTACATCCAGGATCGATTTATTGCGCGTTTCAAAGTAAGCGAGGGTTGTTATTAGCTGCATTGGAACACTATCGAGATGAAAAAAACGCTGAGTTCCATGCACTTTTTGAGCAGCATGCGACAGTGATGGATGGTGTTGCAGCTTATCTCGCTCATGTCGTTGAAGAGTGTGTTCAAGAAGAAATCCAAGATTGCTTATTGCAAAAATCACTTAGTGAATTGTCCCGTCAGGATGAAGAAGTTGAGGCAGTGATCAGCCAGATGTTAAACCAATGGCAGGACGGTTTTACCCAGTTATTTGAAAAAGCACAAGTTAATCAGGAAATATCAAAAGAAAAAACTGCGCAGGAACTATCTCAATTTCTCGTCATGGGAATTTACGGGATCAGAACTTATTCCTATACCAAGCCAGAACCAGGTGTATTACAACAACTCGCCAAAGCAATGATTCAAAGTATTCAGAACTAGCGAATTGCAGATGGAGACCTTGCTGTGAATTTCATCGCACAAACGATTCGTTTTATTCTGGATAGAATTACGCCACTCGCAAACTTCGTTTATCTCACTGCGACCTTATTGTTTATTGTATCAATGGTATATCCATTAAAACCGGGATCCTTGTTGTTTTCTTTCTTCAATCCATTGGGCCTTTCATCTTTATTTTCGGTCTTTATTATTATTGGCGACTCCGCTCAGAGTATACAAAAATGTTTCGCTGGCTTTTGCTCTATAGGTTTATTTTCAGTTGGTTCAATCCTGGTGTTTTCATCAATAGTCCACCTCAAGCAATATGCTCTAGCTTTGTGATGATTTCTACCTGTTATATTTTACTCAGTTTTGCGTATTTATTAAAAATCCGTCAAAACGGCTTAAAGCACTCCCAATGGCACCTTGAAGTAGAAAACTTGCTTCATGAGATTAATCATCAGCCGAGTCATCATCAATAAGTAGCTTATCCATCTCCAGGAGTATTAATAAGCTTCCTTCATGGTGGAATGTGCCTTTGACGTGTGGATGATCCTCCCCTTGACCGGCAGGTGCTTCAATTTTGAAGGGATCAACTTCAACAATTCCAGTCACACTATCGACCAAAATCCCTTCTGTTTTGCCAGATACCTCCAACAAAATAATCCGAGACTGATCGGTTGTTTCACCTTCTCTCAGTCCCAATAGTAACCACATGTTATTCACGATGATCACTTCACCACGAATACTGATGATCCCAATCACGTGTGGAGGCGAACCAGGAACAGGAAATATCTCCATATAGCGTAGTGCTTCTTTTACCCTTAGAACTTCAATTCCATAAGTTTCTTGCTCCATGGTAAACGTAAGCCACTGTTCTGGAGATTGGTCATTCGACTGGCCTTGGGATGTTTTTGGCGACATGATGGTTCCTTACTTAAAGTGAAGTGAGCTGGTCACGCCTTTTGGCAGACACTTATTGAATCACATTCACGCAAATCATTAAGGTCCTCCATGAATCTTAGTCATAAATAGAAGTGAACACAAAAATACACTTTATTCATTCATTCTCAAATCTTTGTACACGCTTCAGCATTGTGGACACCCAGTTATACACCCAAAATCAAGTTGTTACTTGCTGTCGCGTTGAATATCAGGAATAATCAAACTCAGCTTTGTGTGATGATCCATCAACAGGGGCAGACGATGTCAGAAATTCCTAAACTCGATTTGAAAAAAAAAGTCTCCGCAGAGGAGTGGCAAGTTCGCTTGGATCTTGCTGCTTGTTACCGTCTGGTCGCTCACTTTGGTTGGGATGACCTGATCTATACCCACATATCCGCCAGAGTCCCAGATACAGAAACTTATCTTGTCAATCCATATGGACTCCGCTTCGACGAAGTAACCGCTTCGAATCTCGTTCGTGTGAACTTAAAAGGTGAAGTCATTGGCAACTCTCCTTTTCCAATTAATCCAGCAGGATTCACTATTCATAGCGCAATCCATGAAGTACGCCACGATGCAGCCTGCGTCATGCATTTGCACACAAATGCAACCGTTGCCGTTGCATCTTTGCAGGATGGACTCCTGCCGATTAGTCAATATGCGATGTTTATACTCCCCTCATTGAGTTACCACGACTATGAAGGTCTCGCCGTGGAGTCTGATGAAAAAAAACGCCTACAAGAAGACTTGGGTGAAAGTTACTTTATGTTACTGAGAAATCATGGCGGGCTGACGTTGGGTCCGTCCATTGGTGATGCGTTTATGCATATGTACGATTTAATGCGCGCTTGTGAGATCCAGCTGATGATCCAAAGTACAGGACAGACGATTACACCAATTCCGGATGAAATTGTACAAAATATCTGTCAGCAAGCTTCTGTTGTAAACCTTGGTTCAACAGGTGGACAAATCGCGTGGCCAGCGATGTACCGGAAAGCCAAGCAAATCGCACCTGACTTTGAGCAATAGGAATCAAATACCTCATGAAAATTACCCACGTAGAAATTTTTGATATAGAGTGCCCTCAAAGACCAGTTTGGAACCCTGTTTTCGTCCGGATCCATACTGATGAAGGCGCGACTGGTGTCGGCGAAGCAGGTCTGGCATATGATCTGGGGCATAGCGCTGCGGCTCATATGATCCAAGAAATTGCAGAAAATATGCTGATTGGTTTTGATCCTTTTCAAACTGAAAATCTCTGGAACCGCATGCTGCGAGAATCCTTCTGGGGGTTGGGTGGTGGCCCAGTCATATATGCAGCCATGAGTGCAATTGATACCGCACTATGGGATATCAAAGGAAAAGTTCTAGGTGTCCCTGTTTATCAACTTCTTGGCGGTAAAGTGAATGATCAACTTCGAGCTTATGCTAGCCAGCTTCAATTTGATTGGGATATCGAGTTTAGCCGACTGACCAACCCAGATGACTACGGTAAAGCTGCCGAGAAAGCGATGGCAGAAGGTTATGATTGCGTCAAAGTCGATCCAATTATGTACGATGCCCAAGGTGAGACTCACTTCCAACGGACCAAGCTCTTCTCGAATACAGATATGCGCCTATTCCGAGAACGTATGCGTGCAATTCGTGAAGCGATTGGTCCAGATAACGATATTATTTTTGAATGCCACAGCCTTCCCGGTGTTTCAACTGCTGTTCAACTTGGAGAAATCGCTGAAGAATTTCGTTGTTTTTATTTTGAAGAGCCAGTCAATTACTTAAACTCAGAGCTTCACAAAAAGGTTGCCGATAAGGTCAAAGTTCCCATTGCAGCTGGAGAGCGCTTGTATAATCGTCACGGTGTTCGACCCTATCTTCAAGATCAGAGCGTAGATGTATTACAACCGGATATCGGTTTATGCGGCGGCTTTACAGAAGCCAAAAAAGTCTGTGACTATGCTGATATGTATGATGTTCAAATCCAAGCACATGTCTGTGGCGGCCCAGTTGCGACCATGGCTGCGCTTCATTTAGAAACTGCGATACCTAATTTTTTAATCCACGAACATCATACCTACGCAATTAAGCCTTGGAACCGAGAATTGTGTCTTCAGGATCCACAACCCAACAATGGAATGATACAAGCCCCTGACACACCCGGATTAGGAATTGAACTAAATGACGAAATTGTGATGCGCTCACCCAGAGTTGTGGTCAACTCATTAAAATGAAATATGTTTTTTAGTTAAAAGCACGTTAAAATAGAATCATCACTTAGTAGTCATGATTCTATTTTACGATTTTCATATGAACATCAAAGCCATTCAGTGGCGAAATTACATACGCTTCCTTCATTTAATTTTACTGATTCCAATTTCTTTATCATATGCATCGGATGATCTCGCTGATATTTTGGCAGGTGAAGAAACCCTCGTCGATATTGCTCTAGACATAATCTTTTATACGGGTATTGCTGGTGTATATGCTTTTGTTTTCAAAGTGAAGGCATTTCACCCTTATTTCTGGCGCTGTATTCTATTCCTCGACTTTACAAATTACGTGTATGAAATTTATAGTGGGTTAATTCACTATGCGAGTAGTCAGTTTAATTCGTTTGAATCATTACTTAATATTGCTGGTTTGCTCTTTTTTGCATTTTACTACTACACGTTACTCTGGTTGTACGCTTTTCACTCTCCAGATATTTGGCAAACAGAAAAAAATTAAAATGTATTTCTTTCTTGAAAGATGGAAGGCAATGTATATATAAAGTCGTCGCCAAACCATAAAAATAATCTCTTTTCATTCTCACGATCGTTCATCGATCAAATTGGGACCCTCAATGCCATTGTGGTCCTTTTATTATGTCTTTATTACTACTGGTTACTCTGGCTGTTCTCGTTTGAGTCTAAAGATATCTGGCAAAAAAGTATAATAACCATCCATCGTGAAGTAAGAAGCTACTCTATTGTCTTGATCAGACATGTTTTTTACTATTTACCTGTTCCAATATCCGCTACTTATCAAATCAATTGATATGGTTTTTTTAGAGTGAACCACAAGTAAAAACATTCGGTATTTTAAATTCTAAGCCTAAGGTATATTTGTAATCCCCCCATTTCTAGCAGCAGTTATTCGTAGAAATTCCTAAGCTACGTTCATTAACTGTCTTGGAGGAATGCCTCCAATGGCCGAGTGGGGCCGTTCATTGTTGTAATTCCACAACCATTCAGTTGCCTGTTGTTGGGCTTCTTCCACTGATTCAAATGCATGCATATCAAGCCATTCATGTCGCACTGTTCGATTAAATCGCTCCACATAAGCATTTTGAGTTGGCTTACCTGGCTGGATGTACATCAATGTGATTTTGTGTTTCTTCGTCCAATT
>NZ_KB894519.1 GCF_000374485.1 Algicola sagamiensis DSM 14643 | reverse complement strand
ATCGCTGCGGTTAGAGTTGTTTTACCGTGGTCAACGTGACCGATAGTACCGACGTTTACGTGCGGTTTTGAACGTTCAAATTTTTCTTTTGCCATTTCCTGACTTCCTTAAAGAATGAAAGTCCGGCCTTCACCGGACCGAACTAAAACTTAATCTTTTGCAGAGCGTGCTGCGATAATTGCTTCAGCAACATTGTTCGGCGCTTCAGCGTACTTCAAGAACTCCATTGAGTAAGAAGCACGACCTTGAGTCGCAGAACGTAGTGCCGTTGCGTAACCAAACATCTCAGATAGTGGAACCTGTGCGTTCACTGCTTTCATACCAGCAGGCGCTTCGTCCATTCCTTCGATGATACCGCGACGACGGTTAAGGTCACCAACAACGTCACCCATCGATTCTTCTGGTGTGATGACTTCAACTTTCATCATTGGCTCAAGAAGTGCAGGGTTCGCTTGAAGGGCACCTTTCTTGAATGCCATTGAACCTGCGATCTTAAACGCCATTTCAGAGGAGTCAACATCGTGGTAAGAACCATCATAAAGTGTCGCGCGAACGCCAAGAACAGGGTAACCAGCGATAACACCGTTTTCCATCTGCTCTTTAATACCTTTAGAAACTGCTGGGATGTATTCTTTTGGAACCACACCACCGACGATTTCGTTCACGAATTCGAATGTTTCTTCGCTGTCGTGATCCATTGGCTCAAGTTTGACCCAAACGTGACCAAACTGACCGCGACCACCAGACTGGCGAACGAACTTACCTTCGACTTCAACAGATTGACGAATCGCTTCACGGTATGCAACCTGTGGCTTACCTACGTTACACTCAACCTTGAACTCACGACGCATACGGTCAACGATGATATCAAGGTGAAGCTCACCCATACCAGCGATAAGAGTCTGACCAGTTTCTTCGTCTGTTTGAACACGGAAAGATGGATCTTCTGCCGCTAGTTTACCTAGTGCGATACCCATTTTCTCTTGGTCTGCTTTAGACTTCGGCTCAACAGCAACTTCGATGACTGGCTCAGGGAACTCCATACGCTCAAGCGTGATGATTGCATCTTGTGCACAAAGCGTGTCACCAGTAGTGACATCTTTTAGACCGATCGCAGCCGCGATGTCACCAGCGCGTACTTCTTTGATCTCTTGGCGGTCTTTTGAGTGCATCTGTACGATACGACCAAAACGCTCACGCTTGCTTTTCACTGGGTTGTAAACTGTGTCACCAGAGTTAACAACACCTGAGTAACAACGGAAGAACGTCAATGTACCAACAAACGGGTCGGTCGCAATTTTAAATGCCAACGCAGAGAAAGGTGCGTTGTCATCTGCTGGACGCTCACCTTCTGTTTCGTCTTCGTTGATACCTTTGATTGCAGGTACGTCAACTGGTGCTGGCATGTATTCGATGACTGAGTCAAGAACTGCCTGAACACCTTTGTTCTTAAATGCAGAACCACAAGCACAAAGAACGATTTCGTTGTTCAATGTACGTTGACGAAGTGCACCTTTGATTTCTTCTTCAGTCAGCTCACCTTCTTCAAGGTATTTTTCCATGAGTTCTTCAGAAGCTTCTGCAGCTGCTTCAATTAGCTCCGTGCGGTATTCTTCCGCAAGGTCAGCTAGCTCTGCTGGAATTTCGTCATAAGTGAACGTCATCCCCTGGTCTTCTTCATTCCAGTTGATACGCTTCATCTTGATGAGGTCAACAACACCAGCGAATTCATCTTCTGCACCGATGTTGAGCTGAATTGGAACTGCATTTGCACCTAGACGGTCACGAACCTGTTCAACAACATTGATGAAGTCAGCACCAGCACGGTCCATCTTATTGACGAAAACCATACGTGGAACTGAGTATTTCTCCATCTGACGCCATACAGTTTCTGTCTGTGGCTGTACACCAGAAGAGCCACAAAGAACTAGAACTGCACCATCAAGAACACGTAGAGAACGTTCTACTTCGATTGTGAAGTCAACGTGTCCAGGTGTGTCGATGATGTTGATGCGATGCTCTGGGAATTGAGCATCCATACCGCGCCAGAAACAAGTGGTCGCAGCAGAAGTGATCGTGATACCACGCTCCTGCTCCTGCTCCATCCAGTCCATAGTTGCGGCACCGTCATGTACCTCACCGATTTTGTGAGACAATCCAGTATAGAACAGAACGCGTTCAGTGGTAGTAGTTTTACCTGCGTCTACGTGAGCACAAATACCGATGTTACGGTAGCGCTCAATAGGAGTTGTACGTGCCATAATATCCTCTCACGAACGATTTCGGCAGACTTACCAACGATAGTGGGCAAATGCTTTGTTAGCTTCAGCCATACGGTGTACGTCTTCACGTTTTTTAACCGCGGCACCTTTGCTGTCAGCTGCATCTAGCATTTCTTGAGCTAGACGAAGTGACATCGACTTTTCGCCGCGTTTGCGGGCAGCTTCAACCAACCAGCGCATAGCTAGTGTATTACGACGCACTGGACGAACTTCAACAGGTACTTGGTATGTAGAACCACCAACACGACGAGATTTAACCTCGACAGTTGGGCGTACGTTGTCCAATGCAGCTTCAAAGATTTCTAGATGTTCTTTGCCAGATTTTTCTGCAGCATGGTCTAGCGCACCATAGATAATTTTTTCTGCAATAGATTTCTTGCCGTCAAGCATTAGAACGTTAACGAATTTTGCAAGAAGCTCTGATCCGAACTTCGGATCTGGAAGAATTTTACGTTGTCCAACGACTCTTCTTCTAGGCATGTCAATTCTCCGAGATTTTCAGGGTTGACCCAAAACTAATTTAAAAAATACAAACAAGATTGTTTGGCCTTACTATAAACGGAGAATCCGTTAAGATTTAGGCTTCTTCGCACCGTACTTGGAACGGCCTTGCTTACGATCATTTACGCCCGCACAGTCAAGTGCGCCACGAACAGTGTGATAACGAACACCTGGCAAGTCTTTTACACGACCGCCACGAATAAGGATCACGCTGTGCTCTTGCAAGTTGTGGCCTTCACCACCGATGTAAGAAGTTACTTCATGACCGTTCGTTAGACGAACACGCGCTACTTTACGTAGTGCTGAGTTTGGTTTTTTAGGTGTAGTCGTGTAAACACGAGTACATACACCGCGCTTCTGTGGACAAGCGTCAAGTGCAGGTACGTTGCTCTTTGCAACTTTGCTGCGACGTGGCTTGCGCACGAGCTGGTTGATAGTTGCCATTAAATAGCTCCTAAACTTCTAGTTTTACCCGATTAAAAACGTGAAAAATTCCGCACCCCATAAAAAGGGGTCGCGGAATTCTAATGAGCAAAGAATAGCCTGTCAAGTAACTTAGACAAATGTTGTAGAGCAACTGGTTAATTACTCTACAACTGTCGCTTTCTTGACTAATCTTCACCGTCCGTCAATCCTGCATTCAATGCATCTGTAAGTGCCTTTTCGGCCTCATCTGCACTAACGGAAAGTTCCGGCTCCAATTGTGCGTCACGCTCTTGGCGACGACGCATACGATCCGCATGATATGCGAAACCTGTACCTGCTGGGATCAATCGACCCACAATAACGTTTTCCTTCAGGCCACGAAGCTCATCACGCTTGCCATTGACGGCAGCTTCTGTAAGAACACGCGTTGTTTCCTGGAAGGACGCAGCAGAGAAGAAGGATTCTGTCGCAAGTGACGCCTTTGTAATACCCATGAGCTGAAGCTCAAAGGTCGCAGGTACTTTACCTTCTTCTTCCATCTTACGGTTTTCAACAAGCACACGAGCGACTTCCGCTTGTTCACCTTCAAGAAGCGTCGTATTTCCTGCACTCAGGATGATACATTTACGCAGCATCTGGCGAATGATAACTTCGATGTGCTTATCGTTAATTTTAACACCTTGCAGACGGTAAACGTCCTGCACTTCGTTGACAATGTAGTTTGCAACATCAGTCACGCCGCGCAGGCGAAGGATGTCATGTGGAGACTCAGGACCATCAGCGATAACTTCCCCTTTCTCTACTTTTTCACCTTCAAAGACGTTCAACTGACGCCATTTCGGGATCATCTCTTCGTATGCATCACCCTGCTCAGGTGTAATGACAAGACGTTTCTTGCCTTTTGTTTCTTTACCGAAGCTGACCGCACCTGAGATTTCAGCAAGGATTGCTGGATCTTTTGGCTTACGCGCTTCGAATAGGTCAGCCACTCGTGGTAGACCACCCGTGATATCCCGTGTCTTCGAAGACTCTTGTGGGATACGTGCAATCACGTCACCAGGGTTGACCGTTGTCCCATCCGATACCTCGATTGAAGTAAACGATGGAAGACGAATTTCTTGAAGACCAACTTCAGAAGATTCCAAGATAAGCTTTGGTTCTTTCGCGTTGAATTTCGCAAGGTCTTTAACCACGATACGCGTTAGACCAGTCAACTCATCCTGCTGCATCTCCGTGTTGGAGTCATCAACGTCACTGAAGGAAATCTTCGAGGAACGCTCAACGATGATTGGGTGTGAGTGTGGATCCCAAGTTGCAACAGTTGCACCCGCTGTAACAGTCACACTCTCATCGACGGAAAGAACCGCACCGTATGGCACTTTGTAACGCTCTTTCTCACGACCATGATCGTCAATCAGCGTTAACTCAGTTGAGCGAGATGTAATCACAAGTTTATTATCTGTGTTACGCACGAACTTCGCATTATGCAGTTTGATCGTACCCGCATTTTTCACCTGAACACTGTTCTCTGCTGATGCTCTTGATGCCGCACCACCGATGTGGAAGGTACGCATCGTCAGCTGTGTTCCTGGCTCACCGATAGACTGCGCAGCGATAACACCGACTGCCTCACCTTGGTTGATCAGGTGACCACGCGCCAAATCACGGCCGTAACAGTTTGCACAGATACCGAAGTCAGCATCACATGTGATGACCGAGCGAACGCGAACTTCGTCCACTGAGTGCTCTTCTAATACATCACACAATTTCTCGTCGATGAGTGTATTTCTTGTGATCAGAATTTCATTTGAATTCGGAATCAAAACATCTTCAGCAACAACACGACCAAGAACACGCTCACGAAGTGGCTCAACAACATCACCACCTTCGATCAAAGGCTTCATCACAATACCTTCTAACGTGCCACAGTCATCTTCGTTCACCACGAGATCCTGAGCAACGTCAACAAGACGACGTGTCAAGTAACCAGAGTTCGCCGTCTTCAATGCAGTATCCGCAAGACCTTTACGCGCACCGTGTGTTGAGATGAAGTACTGAAGGACGTTTAGACCTTCACGGAAATTCGCAACGATTGGTGTTTCGATGATTGAACCATCCGGTTTCGCCATCAGACCACGCATACCAGCAAGCTGACGAATCTGTGCCGCACTACCCCGTGCACCAGAGTCTGCCATCATAAAGATGCTGTTGAATGAATCTTGCGTTTCTTCTTCACCATCACGGTTGATGACCGTGTCTTTTGAGAGGTTTTCCATCATCGCTTTGGATACACGCTCATTCGCTGTAGACCAAATATCAATGACTTTGTTGTACTTCTCACCAGCGGTCACAAGACCAGATTGGAACTGTTGCTGAATTTCTGCAACTTCCGCTTCTGCTTCTTCGATGATGTTTTTCTTCGCGTCTGGGATCACCATGTCATCGATACCAATCGATGCACCTGAGATCATCGCAAAGTGGAAACCTGTGTACATCACTTGGTCAGCAAAGATCGCTGATGCTTTCAGACCAAGCTTACGGTAACAGGTGTTGAGAAGGTTAGAGATCTGCTTCTTACCCATTGCCTTGTTGATCAATTCAAACTCAAGGCCTTTTGGTAGGATAAGTGACAGGATCGCACGTCCCACTGTTGTCTCTTTGACTTCAGTGTTCTCGATAAACTCACCATCTTCATTCTTCACATTTTCTGTGATACGAACTTTGACACGAGCGTGAAGCTCAGCATTACCTGTACGGTACGCTTTTTCTGCTTCATTCGGGTTTTTGAAGATAGCACCTTCACCCTTCGCATTGATGCGATCACGCGTCATATAGTAAAGACCCAATACAACGTCCTGAGATGGAACGATGATTGGCTCACCATTTGCTGGTGAAAGAATGTTGTTTGTTGACATCATCAATGCACGCGCTTCAAGCTGTGCTTCTAGCGTCAACGGAACGTGGACCGCCATTTGGTCACCATCGAAGTCAGCGTTATACGCCGCACAAATAAGCGGGTGTAGCTGAATTGCTTTACCTTCGATAAGGACCGGCTCAAATGCCTGGATGCCCAAACGGTGAAGTGTCGGTGCACGGTTCAATAGAACTGGGTGTTCGCGGATAACTTCATCAAGAACGTCCCAAACCTCTGGCATTTCACGCTCAACCAGCTTTTTCGCTGCTTTGATTGTTGTTGCCAGACCACGTCCTTCAAGTTTGCCGTAGATGAATGGCTTGAATAGCTCAAGTGCCATTTTCTTCGGTAGACCACACTGGTGAAGTTTAAGCGTAGGACCAACGGTAATTACAGAACGGCCTGAATAGTCAACACGCTTACCAAGAAGGTTTTGACGGAAACGACCTTGCTTACCTTTGATCATGTCAGCGAGTGACTTCAATGGGCGCTTGTTCGAGCCAGTAATTGCTCGACCACGACGGCCATTATCAAGCAACGCATCAACAGCTTCTTGAAGCATTCGCTTCTCGTTACGCACGATGATGTCTGGTGCTGCGAGGTCGAGAAGACGCTTCAAACGGTTGTTACGGTTGATCACTCGACGGTAAAGGTCGTTCAAATCAGACGTCGCAAAGCGGCCACCATCCAGTGGTACCAATGGACGCAAATCTGGTGGAAGAACCGGTAGCACAGTCATCACCATCCACTCTGGCTTGTTACCAGACTGGTGGAAAGATTCAAGTAGCTTCAAACGCTTGGTGATCTTCTTACGTTTTGTCTCAGAGTTCGTGCTTGGTAGCTCTTCACGAAGCTCTTCAATTTGATGCTCAAGATCAATGTCTTTTAATAGGGAAAGGACCGCCTCTGCACCCATTTTCGCATCAAATTCATCACCGTTTTCTTCCAGCGCGTCCAGATATTCTTCTTCTGTCAGCAACTGGCCTTTTTCCAATGTCGTCATACCTGGTTCGATGACGATATAGGATTCGAAATAAAGAACACGTTCGATATCACGAAGTGTCATATCTAGCATCAAACCAATCCGGGAAGGAAGGGATTTCAGGAACCAGATATGTGCCACTGGGCTTGCCAATTCAATATGGCCCATACGCTCACGGCGCACTTTTGTGAGGGTCACTTCGACGCCACACTTTTCACAAATCACACCACGATGCTTCAAACGCTTGTATTTGCCACAAAGACATTCGTAGTCTTTGACTGGGCCGAAAATACGCGCACAGAATAAGCCGTCACGCTCAGGTTTGAACGTTCGATAGTTGATTGTCTCAGGTTTTTTGACTTCACCATAAGACCACGATCGGATCATGTCCGGTGAAGCAAGACCGATACGAATGCTGTCGAACTCTTCGGTCTTGTTCTGCTGTTTCAAAAACTTGAGTAAGTCTTTCACCTTGTCTCTCCTATCGGAGGTTTTCCACAAGAGGCTGCGACCAGCGCAGCCTCGTTTTGTTTGTTACCCGAATGGATATCGTTCGATACCCGGGCTTATTCTTCTTCCAGCTCGATGTTGATACCGAGTGAGCGGATTTCTTTCAACAATACGTTGAGAGATTCCGGCATACCTGGTTCCATGTAATGGTTGCCATCGACGATGTTCTTATACATCTTCGTACGACCATTCACGTCATCGGACTTGACGGTGAGCATTTCCTGAAGCGTATAAGCTGCGCCATATGCTTCAAGTGCCCATACTTCCATCTCACCGAAACGCTGACCACCGAACTGTGCTTTACCACCAAGCGGCTGTTGCGTGACAAGACTGTAAGAGCCTGTCGAACGCGCGTGCATCTTGTCATCGACAAGGTGGTTCAGTTTCAGCATGTACATGTAACCAACCGTTACCTTACGCTCAAACTCTTGACCTGTACGTCCGTCAAATAGCGTGATCTGACCGCTTTCAGGTAAGTCTGCTAATTTAAGAAGCTCTTTCACTTCAACTTCTTTTGCACCATCAAATGCTGGTGTTGCGATCGGAAGGCCACCACGCAGGTTTTGTACGAGACGTGTGACTTCATCATCGCTGAATGTTTCGATATCAACTTCCTGACGGCTTCCACCTAAGTCATAAACTTTCTGGAGGAATTCACGCATTTCAGCGAGTTCGCGCTGTTCTTGGATCATGCGATCGATCTTTTCACCGATCCCTTTCGCTGCAAGACCCATATGCGTTTCAAGAACCTGTCCGACGTTCATCCGCGATAGTACGCCCAGCGGGTTCAAGACGATATCAACAGGGTTACCGTTTTCATCGTGTGGCATGTCTTCGATCGGAACAATGGTAGAGATAACACCCTTGTTACCATGACGACCCGCCATCTTATCACCAGGCTGGATGCAGCGTTTCACTGCAAGGTAAACTTTGACGACTTTGAGAACACCTGGGTTCAGGTCATCACCTTGTGTGATTTTACGACGCTTCGCTTCGAACTTCTTATCGTAATCAGCTCTTAGCTCTTCGTACTGAACGGCAAGCTGCTCAAGCTCAGATTGTTTATCTTCACTTGAAAGTGTGTAGTTAAGCAGTCTTTCTTTATTCAAGCCATCTACAGTATCTTGTGCGACGCCTTCAGCAATCAATAGGTTGCGTGCACGGCTCAAGACACCATCTTCAAGGATGTTGAACTCTTCATTCAGGTCTTTCTTCGCCTGACGAAGTTCCATCTCTTCAATTTCAAGCGCACGCTTGTCTTTTTCGACACCATCACGTGTGAAGACTTGCACGTCGATAACCGTACCAGAAACACCATTTGGCACACGAAGCGAGCTGTCTTTTACATCAGAGGCTTTTTCACCGAAGATTGCGCGAAGTAGTTTTTCTTCAGGCGTCAGTTGGGTTTCACCTTTTGGCTGAACTTTACCAACAAGAATATCGCCACCTTTAACTTCAGCACCGATATAAACAACACCAGATTCATCCAGCTTAGAAAGCGCAGATTCACCAACATTCGGGATATCCGCTGTAATTTCTTCTGGACCAAGCTTAGTATCACGAGCGATACAGCTAAGTTCTTGGATGTGAATCGTTGTCAAACGATCTTCTTGAACAACACGCTCAGAAAGAAGGATTGAATCCTCGAAGTTGTAACCATTCCAAGGCATGAAAGCAACACGGAGGTTCTGGCCAAGTGCAAGTTCACCAAGATCCGTTGAAGGACCATCAGCAAGCACATCACCACGCACCACTGGCTCACCTGCAAATACGGTTGGGCGCTGGTTGATACATGTGTTTTGGTTTGAACGTGTGTATTTGTTCAGGTTGTAGATATCGATACCCGCTTCACCTGGGATCATCTCATCTTCGTTTACACGAACAACGATACGAGAGGCGTCTGCGTAGTCAACCAAACCACCGCGCTTCGCGACAACAGTTACACCAGAATCTTTTGCTACAGTACGCTCAATCCCTGTACCAACAAGCGGTTTATCTGCTTTTAATGTTGGAACTGCCTGACGTTGCATGTTCGATCCCATCAATGCACGGTTTGCATCATCGTGCTCTAGGAATGGAATCAATGCCGCTGCGACGGAAACAACCTGCTGCGGTGATACATCCATATACTGGATTTGATCAGCCGACATAAACGTGGATTCACCACGGTGACGACAAGGAACAAGCTCATCATGAAGCTTATTGCCTTCATCAACACTCGCGTTCGCCTGTGCAATGACAAATTCGCCTTCATCAATTGCGGATAGGTAATGCACTTCATCTGTAACCTGTCCATCCGTGACACGGCGATATGGCGTTTCTAGGAAGCCATATTCGTTACAGCGAGAATAAACAGCCAATGAGTTGATTAGACCGATGTTTGGACCTTCAGGCGTTTCGATTGGACATACGCGACCATAGTGTGTCGGGTGAACATCTCGAACTTCGAAGCCTGCACGCTCACGTGTCAAACCACCAGGACCAAGTGCAGAAATACGACGCTTGTGCGTAACTTCTGACAATGGGTTATTCTGATCCATGAATTGAGACAGCTGGCTGGAACCAAAGAATTCTTTTACTGCGGCAGCAATCGGCTTCGCATTAATCAGATCCTGTGGCATCACGTTGTCTAGATCACCAAGGCTTAAGCGCTCTTTTACAGCACGCTCAACACGGACTAGACCGACACGGAATTGGTTTTCTGCCATTTCACCGACAGAACGAATACGGCGGTTACCAAGGTGGTCAATATCGTCCACATCGCCACGGCCATTTCGGATATCGATGAGTGTTTTCATCACTGCAACGATGTCTTCTTTATCTAACGTGCCCGCTTTTTCATCTGAAATACCAACGCGTGAATTGAATTTGATTCGGCCGACTGTTGATAAGTCATAGCGCTCTTCGGTGAAGAACAAGTTATCAAATAGCTGCTCTGCTGCTTCGCGTGTTGGTGGCTCGCCTGGGCGCATCATACGGTAGATTTCAACAAGTGCTTCGAGGCGGTTTGTTGAAGAATCGATACGGAGTGTTTCAGAGATATATGGCCCCTGATCCAACTCGTTCATGTAAAGTGTTTCGAATGATGTGATACCAGCTTTTGCAAGCTCAGCAATTGACTCTAGAGATACCGTCGAGTTTGGTTCAGCAATGACTTCGCCTGTGGACTCATTCATGTAAGTGCGTGCTAAAACACGGCCTACGATGTACTCATGTGGTACTGCAAGGCTTTTCACTTCTGATTTTTCTAAGTGACGGATGTGCTTTGCTGTCACACGGCGACCCGCTTCAACAACCATTTCACCATCGTTATCGATAATATCGAAACCGGCGATTTCACCACGCAGACGACTTGGGATCAACTCCATCATGAGTTTCCCATTTTGCACTTCGAATTTGGTTGTTTCGAAGAACATGTCAAGAATTTCGTCTGTTGTATACTCAAGTGCGCGTAGAATGATTGTTGCTGGTAATTTACGGCGACGGTCAATACGAACAAATAGGTTATCTTTCGGATCAAATTCAAAATCTAACCAAGAACCACGATATGGGATCACACGTGCACTATACAAGACTTTGCCTGAAGAGTGAGTTTTACCACGATCGTGATCAAAGAATACACCCGGTGAACGGTGTAACTGAGAAACAATAACACGGTCCGTACCATTAATAATGAACGTTCCGGTATCAGTCATGAGTGGAATTTCACCCATGTAAACTTCTTGTTCTTTAATATCTTTGACCGTGCCAGGCGCAGCTGACTTATCATAAAGAACAAGACGAAGCTTAACGCGTAACGGCGCAGAGTATGTTACCCCACGGATTTGGCATTCTTTCACATCGAATACCGGCTCTCCGATTCGGTAGCTTACGTATTGCAGCTCAGAGCTACCGGAGTAACTTTTGATTGGAAAAACTGAACGAAACGCAGCTTCTAATCCATATTCGCCTTCAGGATCAGGACGTAGAAACTTATTGAAAGAATCTAGCTGAATCGAAAGCAAAAAAGGGACATCCAAAACTTGTGGACGCTTCCCAAAATCCTTACGGATACGTTTTTTCTCGGAATAAGAGTAAGCCATGGGGTTCCTCAGCTTGCTGATTTATGACCCTACCGCCTCACGACAGGCGGCCAATTTGGCAAGATGCCAAAGCAGAAATTACAAATTGTATCTTGCGCTAAATATGTAGAATTACAGAAACCTACAGCGCAAAAAGGCCGGTGATTAATAAATCACCAGCCCATACCTGAAAATCAGGCGATTAATCTAGCATAGACTAGATTATTTAAGTTCAACAGTAGCACCAGCTTCTTCAAGTTGTGCTTTAAGCTCTTCAGCTTCTTCTTTAGAAGCAGCTTCTTTGATTGGTGCAGGTGCAGATTCAACAAGACCTTTTGCTTCTTTAAGACCAAGGCCAGTTGCGCCACGTACTGCTTTGATAACAGCAACTTTATTACCGCCAACAGCAGAAAGAACTACGTCAAATTCAGTTTGCTCTGCAGCAGCTTCACCGCCAGCAGGACCAGCAACAACAGCTGCAGCTGCCGTTACACCGAATTTTTCTTCCATTGCTTCTACAAGCTCAACAACTTCCATTACTGACATTTCAGCAATAGCGTCTAGGATTTGTTCTTTAGTTACAGACATTTTGAATTCCTAAATTCATATGTGAACCGATGTGGTTCAAAATTAAAATACTCTCACCAGACAAGACAGCTAAAATTAAGCCGCTTGCTCTTTCTGGTCGCGAACTGCAGCAATTGTACGTACAAGCTTGCCAGCAGCAGCTTCTTTCATTGCGCTCATTAGGCGTGCAACAGCTTCGTCGTAAGTTGGTAGTTTCGCCAGCATGTCTGGGTTAACTACTTCACCTTCAAACGCAGCAGTTTTTACTTCAAACGCTTCGTTATCTTTTGCGAACTCAGTGAACAAGCGTGCGCCTGCACCTGGGTGTTCGTTAGAGAAAGCGATAAGCGTAGGACCTGTGAATGAGTCTGCAAGACACTCATACTCAGTTCCGTCAACTGCACGACGTGCAAGAGTGTTACGAACAACTCTCATCCACACGCCATTTTCACGTGCTTCTTTACGAAGCGCTGTGATTGCGTCTACTGTTACACCACGAGAATCTGCAACAACCGCAGATAGAGCACCTTTGGCAACTTCATTGACTTCAGCAACGATTGCTTTTTTGTCTTCGAGCTTCAATGCCATGGGCGTTTTACTCCTGGTTTCTTATTTGGGGATAAATCCCCTGCGTTTTCATTTTCCTTCAAACGAAGGTATGGAAACGGTGAGAGCCAGAATTTATGGAAGAATTCTTAGGGACTAACACCGTCTACGTAGGACATTAAGTAGCCATTTTTAAAACTACACCTACGGTCTTGGACGGAGGCATGACGCCTCAACCCACAAAGGCGCAAAATTATAGTTCAAATTTCACGCCCTGTAAACTCAACAACTATAGATTAGCCTACTTGAGTTTCAAGTGTTGCTTGGTTTACTGCAACACCTGCACCCATTGTTGTAGAGATGCTAACTTTCTTGATGAAAGTACCTTTTGCAGAAGCTGGTTTTGCTTTTTTCAAAGCGACCAACAATGCTTCAAGGTTTTCTTTGATTTGATTCGCGTCAAAATCAGCTTTACCAATCGTAGAGTGGATGATGCCGTTTTTGTCGTTACGGTAGCGAACCTGACCAGCCTTTGCGTTTTTCACTGCTTCAGCAACGTTAGGTGTTACTGTACCAGTTTTCGGGTTAGGCATAAGGCCACGTGGGCCTAGGATTTGACCTAGTTGACCAACAACACGCATTGCATCAGGAGAAGCAACAACAACGTCGAAGTTCATTTCGCCTTTCTTCACTTGCTCAGCAAGCTCTTCCATACCGACAAGATCTGCACCAGCTTCTTTCGCTGCGTCAGCATTTGCACCAGAAGTGAAGACTGCAACGCGAACGTCACGACCAGTACCATGAGGTAGAACTGTCGCGCCACGAACGTTTTGGTCAGATTTACGTGCATCGATACCAAGGTTGACAGATGCGTCAACGCTTTCAACAAACTTTGCAGTAGCAAGCTCTTTCAATAGCTCGATCGCTTCGTTGATATCGTACTCTTTAGTCACGTCAACTTTTTCGCGGATTACGCGCATACGCTTAGATAATTTAGCCATCGAATTAGCCCTCTACATTCAAGCCCATTGCACGAGCAGAGCCCGCGATAGTACGAACTGCTGCGTCCATATCGGCTGCAGTCAGGTCAGCTTTTTTCATTTCTACGATCTCTTCAAGCTGAGCACGCGTTACAGTACCGACTTTCTCGGTATTAGGGCGGCTTGAACCAGACTTAAGACCAGCTGCTTTCTTCAATAGGAAAGATGCAGGAGGCGTCTTTGTTTCGAACGTGAAAGAACGGTCATTGTAAACACTGATGATTACAGGAACTGGCATACCTTTTTCAAGGCTGTCTGTTTTTGCATTGAATGCTTTACAGAATTCCATGATATTCACACCGTGCTGACCAAGAGCAGGACCAACAGGAGGACTAGGGTTAGCCATACCAGCCGCAACTTGCAGCTTGATAAGCGCTTCTACTTTTTTAGCCATGGTTTTAAACCTCTAAATTTGGGTCTTCGCCTTGTAAATCCGAGGAGACTTACTCAAACGGCTTCCCAAGTGAATAAAAAGGCCGCAGATTATATTTTAATCGGCAGCCTATAGTCAACTGAATTGTTCAGGGACTACTTGTCTTGTTCGATTTGGTGGAACTCAAGCTCTACCGGGGTCGAACGCCCGAAAATTAGAACAGACACTTTCACACGGCTCTTCTCGTAATCCACTTCTTCAACAACACCGTTGAAGTCGATGAAAGGACCATCGATAACGCGAACCACTTCGCCTGGCTCGAACAACGTCTTTGGACGTGGTTTGTCCGTATTTTCTTCCAGACGCTGTAAGATTGCTTCTGCTTCACGATCAGAAATCGGAGCTGGGCGATCAGATGTACCGCCGATGAAGCCCATTACTCTCGGTACATTTCG
The DNA here is from genome assembly GCF_000374485.1 of Algicola sagamiensis DSM 14643. Classification (GTDB taxonomy): domain Bacteria; phylum Pseudomonadota; class Gammaproteobacteria; order Enterobacterales; family Alteromonadaceae; genus Algicola; species Algicola sagamiensis. The sequence goes on along the minus strand of NZ_KB894519.1, from coordinate 1,107 downwards.
TACCAAGTGCCACGCTTCATCATCCATAGTCATTTCAACAAGGACATAGCCAGGGAAGAACTTTCTTTCTGATTTTCTTTTTTGCCCTGCTCGCATCTCGACGATTTCTTCGATAGGAACAAGAACCTGGCCAAATTTGTCTTCAAGACCATGCATTTTGATGTGCTCTTTCAAAGACTGAGCAACACGCTGCTCATATCCTGAAAACGCTTGAACTACATACCAACGTAATTTCACTTCGGCCATTACTTAGCTCCGAATTGGGTAATCAGTGTCACCAGCTCGACAAGAACAAAATCTAGGCCTGTTAAAATCAGAGCCATTACGCCTGTCGCAGCTAAAATAATAAGAGTTGTATGGAACGTCTCTTTTTGTGTTGGCCATACGACTTTACGCACTTCTTTGCGAGATTCTTTCGCAAAAGAAATAAAACGCGCGCCTTTGTCTGTCGTAGAAGCAATAAAGCCAGCGATAATGAACACAAGGGTACCTGCACCAAAACGCTGCCAAGCGACGATACTTTCGTCTAACATCAAATTACCAACAATTGTTGCCGCTAAGATTGCGATAACAATGATCCATTTCACGGTATCCAGCGCCGTATTGCCTTGGTTTTCAACCTCGGTTGTCATTACATTCACCTGTGATCGTTATTACCATTTGTATTTTAGACCTTGAAATCGTAGTCAAGGTTGGCCTGTGTTGCATGCTTCTTCAATCATATGGCAGGGGCGGAGGGACTCGAACCCCCAACCGTCGGTTTTGGAGACCGCTGTTCTACCAATTGGAACTACGCCCCTAGAAACAAGCCAATAACACCCAAAAAGGGATGCTTATTATACTTGGCTGAAGATTGAATACAAGAGATCTGTATACAAATCCTTCGCAACTTTGAGACATCTACAAGAAGTGATTTAAAATCAGCTAAATACTCATTCTTCACTATCGAGTAGATATAAAAAACGAGGCGCATTTGCGCCCCGCTCTTTTCAATGCTTTGTCTAGCTAAAACTATTCGATGATTTTAGCAACAACACCAGCACCAACTGTACGGCCACCTTCACGGATCGCGAAACGTAGACCTTCATCCATTGCGATTGGGCAGAT
>NZ_KB894518.1 GCF_000374485.1 Algicola sagamiensis DSM 14643 | reverse complement strand
CGACTTTCCAGCGGAGCACTGGCAACATATTCGAACGACAAATCCAATCGAGTCCGTGTTTGCGACGGTTCGTTTAAGAACCACGAAAAGTAAGCATTGTGGCAGTCGAAAAACGACACTGGCGATGGCTTATAAGCTGCTGGTAACCGCACAAAATAAATGGCGTCGATTGAGAGGCTACCGCCTTCTAGCGGATGTCATTGCAGGGATCGAATTCAAGGATGGAGAAAAAGTAACGTCGGATGATCAACAGGATGCTGCATGATCATGTCATACACCAGATTTGACTATAGCTCAACTTAATGACAAGTACCTATACTTGTCACCTTCTACAGTCTCTGACTTGTACAAAAAGAAAGGCAGAGCATACAAACATGTGATCAACAGATTTAGCTTAAATTCAGTTGATTGGATAAAGTCCACTACCCTATTCCTTTTAACTTTCTTGGCGGCAACTTCCCACCACCATTGCCTGACCGTGGCTTAATTACTACGTTAGTTTTTGACGTACTTAATGAATTTGAGCCACCAAAAACATTTCTGAGTTCAGCTTTTGATAAAGGAACCAATTCAGTTTTTACAGTAACTTTCTTTATCATTTTTGGCTATCTGGCCTTGTAGGAAGTATTCCGCCGCCATTCCCCGCATAAGATATGAAAACTGTTTCGACTTTCACCTTTTCGGGCAACTCCACCTTCTTACCACCACTTACAGTCATGACCTCATCATTATTTAATTCACATACTGTTTTTTCAGAATCAGCTTTTTTCATGCGTAACCTTTAAGTTATTTCTCATAAATGTTCATGCAAATACACAGACGTGTAAATAGGAATATATCGCTATTTATCGTTAAAAAATCGACTTATTGTATTACATAAAAAGCTCTAACTTAACGAATTTCAATTCTTTTCTTATCAAGAAGTATCTGTTTACCAAAATAAAATATATTCACAAACCAATATTAACCCAAAAAATCTCTTAGTACCCATTTTTTAATTGACATAGTGTTTTTTGCTTCTATCATGATCTGTAAATACAGTACATAGTGCTTTTAATTATGAACACGAAACACGATAAAACGAAAAACACGACGTCTATGAATGCCATCGCCGTTCAGGAGTTCTCGAACGAGCAACGCCTACAACAGTTCCGTTCTAAAAGAGCCCGTTTACTTCTGGGCCGTGCGCAATCTTTCCCCCTGATCATTCAGTCCTTTTCGAAGGGAGACAATTCCATGCCTGTGACATTTAGCAACTTCACCAACGAAGAGTTGATCAACCACTTCCGTGACTCGGAAGAAGCCGAACTCAAAGAATTCTCTGCTCGCCTGGAGCTGATGGAATACAAACACCAAGAAATCAAGCAGCGCCATGAACGTGAGCGCGAAGCCATACAAGACATCTTGCTACCGCTGTTAGATGACTTGGCTCGATTTGAAGAATACGCAGAGTCGCCCGAGGTTGCCTTACGCATTGCAGAGCTTTGGGACGAAGCGAAGAAACTAGAACAACTTGCTGAAACACAGCTCAACGAAGCCGCTTAAGGGGAACCGCCATGAGCCTTGAACAACAATTAGAATCTCTCAAACACGCCATCGAAGCACTGACCGCAACCATGCAACAGCAATCCGTGGCACAAGAGACCGCCAAACCCTCGCCTAAACCGCAGGCCAAGCCAGCTGCCAAAAAAGAAGCAGCACCGGCCAATGAGGCGCCTGCGTTTACAAAGGATGATGTCCGGGCAGCCCTGCAAGCCCTCGTTGAAGACAAAGGGAAAAATGCAGGGATCGCGATCATGAAGGAATTTAAGGTCCGTAACATCAATGAGCTGAACGTTGAAGAGTACGCCAACGTGATCAAAGTCGCGAACAACTATAAGGAAGCGGCGTAATGGAACACGCAAGACTCAGTGCCTCAAGCGCCCACCGTTGGATGGCCTGCCCTGCTTCTATCCAGATGGAAGAAGGGATACCGGACACTACAAGCGCACATGCAGAAGAAGGCAGCGCGGCGCACCATCTGGCGGAGCAATGCCTCAAGCAAGCCGTCGACGCGAAAGCCTTTATTGGTACCACGTTTGACGCATATCCGAACTACCCGGTTGACGAGGAAATGGCGGAATACGTTCAGGTGTATCTGGACTTGGTGCGCAGCTACCCCGGTGAGCTCATGATTGAAAAGCGCGTGGACTTCAGTCCCTGGGTACCGGATGGGTTTGGCACGTCCGATGCGATTGTGATCAACGACAACCACGCCACCATTATCGACCTGAAATACGGAAAAGGCGTCAAAGTCGATGCCGAGCATAACCCACAGGCCATGTTATACGCCCTTGGGACGCTCAACGATTATGACTTCTTGTATTGCCTGGACTCGTTCACAGTGGTGATTGTTCAGCCACGGCTCGACCATATCAGCGAATGGGATATCAGCATGGACGAGCTAAAAGCATGGGCAGAAGAAGCCAGCGTCAAAGCGCAAGCCGTCTTTGCGGATAACCCCGTCACCCATCCAGGCGAAAAGCAGTGTCGGTTCTGTAAAGCTAAAGGTCAGTGCAAAGCCTTTGCAGAGCATAACTTAAAACTGGCAACCGATGGGTTTGAAGCCGTGGTTGTTCCGATTGAACCGAAAGCACCCAACACGCTGACCCCAGAAGAAGTCGCTGCGATTTTGCCACAGCTCAAGGCGTTAAAGGATTGGGCCAGCGCGGTTGAAGGGTATGCACACTCGCAGCTGTCCGATGGTCATTCAATCCCGGGTTACAAGTTGGTTGCAGGTCGTTCTACTCGGCAGTGGTTCGATGCAGAAGCAGCCGAGCAAGCCCTGCGTAAAACAAAACTCAAAGTTGCCGAGATTTACACCAAGAAATTGGTCACGCCAACCCAAGCCGAAAAACTCCTAGGTAAAGGTCACCTTGTCTTGAAAGAACACGTGATCAAGCCAGAGGGCAAACCAACCGTCGTACACGACTCCGATAAACGTCCTGCGATCCTCATCGACCCCACCGACGGGTTCGAGGCCGCAGCATAACTAAAAAACTTACTGCTTATATAGAGGAAGAAAAGAAATGTCAGATTTCATCATGCTCAAGAATGTTCGGATCTCATTTCCGCACCTGTTCACCAAACCCATCATTAACGGCGATGAAGGGAAATTCGGTTGCGCCTTGATGCTCGACCCCAAGGCCAATGCCGAAGGGATCCAGGCGATCCAATCCAACATTGACGATTTCATCAAGACCAAAGCAAAAGGCAAGAAAATCCCAAGTGAGAAGCTTTGCTTACGCGATGGCGAAGACAAAGGCCGCGAAGAATACGAAGGCTATCGGGTGCTTTCGGCCAATACAGGCACACGCCCGCTTGTCCTGAGTACCAATGGCAAGGACCAGATCCATGATGAAGAAAAATGCCCGATCTACTCCGGCTGTTACGTCAACGCCAAAGTTCGCCTTTGGTGGCAAGACAACAAATACGGCAAGCGTGTGAATTGCGAGTTGATCGCCGTGCAATTCGCCGCAGAAGGTCAGCCCTTATCTGAACTTCACGTCTCCACTGAAAAAGCAATGGAAGGCTTTGAAAGCATCAGTGATGAAGACAGCGAATTCCTCGGTGACGATGACATTGATTTGGATTTCGCAGCCTAGCAGCCCAACAGGCCCGGCGCTGCCTGTGCTCCAAAAAGCGCCACTAATTTGAACGACAACATCAAAAGAGACCATGACCATGAACGAAGAACAACGATTGACCCCATTTCACCACGTCCTGACCTACTTGAACAAAGGCTGCATCAATGATGAAGCGACGGAAGCTTACGCGGAGGTGGTGCAAGCCGTGCGCGAAACAGGCAAGAAAGGCAAACTCCTCTTGCAACTGGACTTCGCCATGTTCAGTAAATCCGACGAAGACGCCATGAAAGTCGCCGCCACCCTCAAGAAAACGGTGCCTGAGCATGATCGCGGCGAAACCATTCTGTTCTCCACCTACGACGGTGACTTGCTTCAAAACGACCCAAGCCAACAAAACGCCAATTTAAAAACCATCGAGCCAAGCAGTTCAGCCATACACCAGCTCGAAGAAGCGAGTACGACGCTCAAACGCGTCTCATAACAACGACGCTGTGCGCTAAACCAACAACCATTTCAATACAGGAATAAAAAGAATGAGTACCGAAACAGAAGCTTTCGTCGAACACATCAACGCCCAACAGGTTCATGAGTTGCACGGCGGCCATTTTATGGTCGTGCCGCAAGGCTGCAAAATTGCAGACCTTCAAGCTTATGCAGGAGGCCCTCGCAAAGTCGAAGCGAAGCCGCAGTTTAACGATATCGAGAGCTTTATCGACTATGTGAAGCTGTATAAAAAAGATGAGTCTGTGCTGTTTGCCGATCAAGACGATTTGATTTTTAAAGCCGTGCTGGATTACCACAACAAAGAAAGCGCATCTTGGTGTTCACATAAAGCGGTCTACCAATGCAAACGCGCCGATGAATGGAGTATCTGGTTAGACAAGAACGATAAAGGATTTACACAAGAAGAGTTTGCAGAGTTTTTGGAAGACCGCGCACAAGATGTGACAGAGCCGACAGGCGGCGAGTTATTAGAGCTTGCAACACAATTTCGAGTTATTCGCAAGGCAGTCTTTGGTAACGCCATGCGCTTAAGTACGGGTGAGTTCCAACTGCAATATAGTGAAGACAACCAGAAAGGCACCATCGAATTCCCGGAAGAATTTACGTTAGGGATCGCCCCTTTCCACAACGGTGACAAATACGAAGTCAAAGCCCGTCTCCGATATCGTTTGCGCGAAGGCAATGTGACCTTCTCTTACAAACTCATTGACCCCAAACGTGTCCTTGAACACGCCTTTAGCGAAGCGATCAGCAAAGTGAAAAAGGCGCTGCCGAAAGTACAGTTGTTTGAAGGTTGGGATAACTAAGAAGGAATGGACGCCATGCAAACCGTCAGCCTGGATTTTGAAACCTACAGCGAATTCGACCTCAAAAGTGGTGGTGTCTGGGGCTATTCGAAACATGAAAGTACAGCACTGCTTTGCATGGCGTACGCCTATGGCGATGAAGAACCGCAGTTATGGTTACCCGGGGAGGCGTTGCCGGAATTTGTACGCAACCCGACGCAATTTATGTTGTGCGCCTGGAACAGCTTTTTTGAGTGGTGTCTCTGGCACCATACGATGGGCTGGCCTGAAGCACCGATTGCCAATTGGACCGACACAGCGGCACACGCAGCCGCCCTTGCCCTGCCGCGTTCTTTAGAGGGATGTGGAAAAGCCATCGGTTTACCCTCTGACCAACAAAAGGATAAGCAAGGCAAGCGGCTTATTCAGATGTTGTGTAAGCCGTTTCGCGGGAAGCGAATTCAAGACCCCGATATGCTGCGTAGCCTGTATGACTATTGCAAACAGGATGTCGTCGCTGAGCGGGCCATCGGAAAATTACTGCGCCCGCTCTCAGCCAAAGAACGTCAGGTTTGGGAGCTAGATCAGAAAATCAATATCCGCGGGATGTGCGTAGACATGGAAGCGGTGGGTCATGCCCGCGCCATGATGAAACCCGTCAAAGAAACATTGAATGATGAAGTGAAGCAGCTTACCAACGGCGAGCTGCAAAACGTCTCTCAAATTGGCGATGTAAAGCAGTACATCCGTGAACTTGGATATCCGTTGGAAGCGTTCAATAAAGAGTATCTGGCGCAGGTCATGAAGGACCCGAAGTTACCTGAGCTTGCCAGACGCTTGATTGAAATTCGCCAACAGACAGGCAAAACCAGTCTTGCCAAGTACACCACCCTTGAAAAAGTCGTCTCGGATGGCCGTGCGCATGGGCTGCTTGCTTATCATGGCGCATCCACTGGGCGTTGGTCAGGCCGATTATTCCAACCCCATAACCTGCCCCGTTCAAGCTTTAAGGGCACCGATACCTGTATTGCGCTGTTTCAATATCGCGACCCGGAATTACTGCAAATTCTCTACGCAGAGCCGTTAGAAGCCCTGTCCTCTTGTATTCGTGGCATGCTCACCGCCTCAGAAGGAAAGCGCCTTTTGGTTGTGGATTACGCTGCGATTGAAGCCCGCGTATTGCCGTGGCTGGCAGGCCAAGACGATATCCTTGATGTCTTTCGCGGTCACGGCAAAATCTACGAATACACCGCGACACAAATCTACAATATCCCGCTTGAACAAGTCACCTCCGAACAACGTTTTATCGGGAAAATTGCCACGCTTGCCCTGGGCTACCAAGGTGGCAGCAAAGCCTTCCTTGCGATGGCGATGAGTTATGACGTCGATATCCCGGAAGCGCTGGCCGAGCGGGTCAAAAACGATTGGCGCCAGTCGAACAAACGCATTGTGTCCTACTGGTACAACATCGAACGGGCGGCCATCAAAGCGGTGGCGGAACCAGGACTCACATTTCAGGTCCGCAATGTTGCCTTTCATAAAATCGGCAGCTTTCTGATGTGCCGTCTGCCCTCAGGGCGCACCCTCTCCTACTACGCGCCAAGCCTCAAAGAAGGCAAGTTTGGCGCCCCACAAATTCACTTTTGGGGTGTTCACTCTGAAAGCAAAAAATGGATGGAATTGAATACCTACGGCGGCAAGCTGGTCGAGAATATCGCCCAAGCCGTGGCCCGCGACTTGATGGCCGATGCCATGCTGCGCTTAGAAAAGGCCGGATATGAAATTATTCTCACGGTCCACGATGAAATTATTGGCGAAGCCGACATCGATTTCGGCAGCCTCAACGAATTTGAATCCCTCATGTGCCAAACCCCAGATTGGGCTGACGGTCTGCCCATCGCTGTCGAAGGTTTTGAAGCACTGCGGTATAGAAAATAACAACAACGGAGCACGGAACAATGAGCCGCACAACCGGAAACGTCATCAAAAATGAGTTTTACCCCACCCCAGCCAAGGTGGTTGATGCACTACTCGAAACGATGACCTTTCGCCCGAATGATGTGTTTTTAGAACCTTGCCGTGGTGAGGGTGCAATTTACAATCGTATTCCCCTGCCTGGAAACCAAAAGTGCTGGGCTGAACTCAGTGAAGGCGTGGACTATTTAAAAACCCCCTTCAACAACATTGATGTGATCATTACTAATCCGCCATTCTCACTGGCGACAGAGTTTTTAGAGAAAGCGAAGCGTGAGCTAGCCGAAGATGGAACAATGATTTTTCTGCTTCGTTTGAACTTCCTCGGCTCTAAAAAGCGCTGTGAATTCTGGGAAACATTTGGCACACCGCCCCATATCAAGGTGATCACCCCGCGTCCTAGCTTCGCAAAAATCAACAACAGCGCTAGTGATACATGCGAATACGGCTGGTTTATCTGGGATAACGGTAACCGGGTGGCCCATGCTGAGTTGCCGATCACCCACCTCTGCACCCCAACCCAATGCACAAAAAAGGAGGCCGCGTGATGAGCCCCGAACGCTACAAAGAATCCGAAATCGAAGCCAAGTTCGTCAAGCTGGTGAAAAACCGAGGCGGCATGACGCGCAAATACACCAGTCCTGGTCAGCGCGGTGTTCCCGATCGTCTTGTCATCTGGCCGGGTGGCCATGTGCATTTCATTGAACTGAAAACCGAAAAAGGCGTCCTGTCCGCCCTTCAGAAAAAAGAGCAACAGCGCTTACAAGACTTGGCGTGCACGGTCATGACCTTAAGTGGGATGGGTGCCATCTATCAATACATGGATGGTGTGGATCACGTCATTTTGAAAAAAGGACAAGCCGCATGAACCTCAATCGCGACATGCTCCACCCCTATCAACATCGGTCGGTGGACTTTATTAAACACACCCCATTCTGTGCGCTGTGGGTCGATATGGGATTGGGCAAAACCGTCTCAACGCTCACCGCGATTGCAGACTTCATTGCAGATTTTGAAGTGAGCCGGGTGCTTATTATCGCTCCGCTGCGTGTGGCGCAGCATACATGGCCGAGCGAAATCCACAATTGGAAACACACCCAGCACCTGAGCTTTGAAGTGATATCAGGCACGCCCCAGGCGCGGATGGAGAAGCTCTATCGCGACACCGATATCCATTTGATCAATCGCGAGCTGGTTCCCTGGCTGGTCGATGTCTTCAAAAAAGAATGGCCCTACGACATGGTGGTGATTGATGAGTCCAGTAGTTTCAAATCGTACCAGGCAAAGCGTTTCAAGGCGTTAAAGAAAACGCTTCCCAGATTGCATCGCATGGTGCAACTCACAGGAACCCCTGCCAGCAACGGCTTAATGGATATCTGGACACAGATTTTTCTACTGGATAAAGGGGAGCGTTTAGGAAAAACCATTTCGAAGTATCGCCTGACGTATTTCAATCAGGACTATATGGGTTACAACTGGACCCTTCGCGAAGGTGCTGAAGACGCGATTTACGAAAAGCTGCAAGACATCTGCTTGACCCTCTCTGCGGAGGATTACTTAGACTTACCGAAGCGAGTTGATAACGTGATCCCCATTCCGCTTGGGCAGAAACAAAAGCGGCAATACCAAGACCTGGAGCGTGATTTCTTATTACTGCTTGAAGAAGCCGAAATCGAAGCCGTGAGCGCGGCGGCCTTATCCGGGAAATTGCTCCAATTCTGTAACGGTGCGCTGTATATCGATGAGGCTGGTCGTTACGAAGAAATTCACACCTTAAAAATCGATGCACTCAAAGAGATTATAGAAGACGCCAACGGCCCGGTGCTGGTTGCGTACAACTACAAGTCGGATTTAGCACGGCTGAAAAAGGCATTTCCTGAAGCCCAAACGTTAGACAAGAGTAATCGGACAATCGAGCGATGGAACGAGGGCAAGATCGATATCCTGTTAGCCCACCCCGCCAGTGCCGGACATGGACTCAACCTACAACAAGGTGGTTCAATCATTGTATGGTTCGGCCTGAATTGGTCATTGGAGTTGTACCAACAGTTTAACGGTCGGCTCCACCGCCAAGGGCAAACCAAGCCCGTCATTATTCACCACTTAGCCGTTGAAGACTCCGTGGACATGTCGTTACTCAAAGCATTGGCGTACAAAAACACCACCCAAAAAGCGCTACTCGATGCGCTGAAAACTGACATGCATACACGAATGGAGGAAGCGGCATGAATTTTCAGTCATCACCTGGGTATGAAAGTGAGAAACTCAAAGAAAAGTTACTGATGACACCTAGCCAGCGCACAGCATTTCGCAAGTTCGAAAAAGCCTATAGCGAATGTATTCAGAAAGGTATTCATTTTGAAATGCTTGGCACTGGCGGGGATACAGTCGTCGCACTCAATGGAAACAATATCGATGAGGTGAGCGACGATATTGATGGTGTTTCACTCTATGAATTGACCAAGGACCGGATGCACTTTGATGCATGTGCATGGGTTGATTGTCCTGTCCACGTGAAACCTAAAGAAGGGATCATGCCATGCACCAAATAACCATGAAAATTGAACCCCTTACGCATGCGATATTATCACACTTTATGATGATATATCGTTGCATATACGCACATAAATCATACAAAGGATAGAACGATGTCTGAGAACGTGAATATCGAAAAACCACTCATGCTCGAGATGATTGATGCCGTGGTTCGGGAGCGAATGAAAGAGGTGCCGACCAGTCAATGTATTCCACAACGTGCTTACTGCGAACAGTTTCATGTGAAGCCAGATAGTATCCGTCAAAGATTGAGTAAAGGGATCTGGTCATTAGGCCAGGAAGTTGTTGAAGTGGATGGCGCTGGGCGCTTTATTGATTTGGAGGCCGTGGACAAATGGGTTCGCAAAAGCAGCATCAATTACCTGTAGGGATCACCATCAAAAAGTACCCTTCTGGACGGGAGACGATTTATATCAGCTTCACGTACAGAGGGGTGACTTGCCGGGAGAAGTTCCCTGCGATCAAGGCCGATCCAAGCAATATCAAACGGGCGGAAAACTTAAGAGCGATCATCCTCAATCAAATTGCATTGGGTGATTTCAAATACGAAGAGTTTTTCCCAAATAGTAAAAAGCTGTCCATATTTGTGAAGCAGCCTAAATCAACGTTGATGGCCTACTACCTGAATAATTACATTGACCATGCAAAATTGAGGCAGCTCAAGCCGGGCTCGATTACCGCATACAAAGGTCGTGTCAAAAAGCTCATTGAAGAAATTGGTCACTTAAAACCTGATGAGATCACTGTTGACCTATTGCGTGATTACACCATCAAACTTCAGGTGGAACACAATAAGTCACCCTCAACCATTCGCGACCGCCTGAAGATTTTGAAAGATGTTCTTTATGAAGCTTTGAATGATGGTCTGATCCAAGATAACCCGATGCATCGATTCAAGCTGTATAAATACCTTGTTCCAAAGCATGCGGAAGATGGTGAAAAAATCGATCCATTCACCTTAGATGAGATCCGCTCTCTTGATGAAGCCTGTAGAAATGAGTACGAACGCCTCTTGATCCGCTTCTGGTTAAAAACAGGAATGAGAACTGGCGAACTATGTGCATTAAAATGGGAACATATTCTTTTCAATAAAAACCTGATCCGTATTAGCGAAAACTACGTCTCTTCCGTCGGGAAGACTGGTACGCCTAAAACAAAAAGCGGGATCCGCGATATTCTGATCAATGACGAAGAACTGAAAGAAACCATTGAAGCGCTCAAAGGACTGACAGAAAAACAGCCTTTAGTGTTTATCAATCCAAATACACAAGGCAGATGGGATAGCTACTCTATTCGTCGAATGTTCGTCCGCCTATGCAAAGAAGCGAATGTCAGATATCGATATGCTTACCAACTCAGACATACATACGCCACCATCCAGATCAGTCAAGGCAGAAACCTATGGGACCTATGTAAAGTCTTGGGTCATAAAGATCCATCGATGCTTTATAACACATATGGCAACTTCTTAAGGGAATATGAGTTATTGACTGGTGATCTGTTTTGTCGGCCTGATGGCGCTTAATTTTTCTAATAGAAAAATATTTGGTACTATCTGCTGACTTATATTAGGTTCGTCTTAAAAATATTCATCATGTTTACAATCCTCAGAATCCCAACACTTGAAGAAGACTTCTGGACATTACGCTCTGGTGAAAAATGCCATAATGAAAACCCTGACTCTTTTTGGATACCAGAATTAGAGAAACGAGAATCACTAAAAGTCGGTGATGCGGCAAAACTGATTTTTGACATCGAAGGCTATGACGAAGATGGCAACATAGAAATCATGGGTGAACGGATCTATGTCGTTATCTCAGAAGTTATCGGTGACTTCTATATCGGTATATTGGACTCACAACCTGCGTGTTTAGACCCAGAAGATGATTTTTACTTGGGCCTTGGTGTTGAAGTTCCATTCAAAGCTGAGCATATTATTGATATCGACCGCCCACCCCAAGAGTATATCGATTGGCAATTATCACAACCACCAAAAAAACGTTGGGAGCGCTAATCTATAAAAGGAACATGAATGAATAAACGTAGCTTTGTTGAAGATGTTGAACCATTACCAAAAGAACAAAAGATCCGCTTTTACACCAAACTTTCGAATGAGCTGTCGGTTATTATAAGATCACTTTCATTAAAAGAGTGTGGGCTTCCTGAATTTGAGGATCCATTACAAGCGATCCATGTTTATTCAGAAGTTATCCATCGCTGCTTAAATCGTGTGTCTGACTTGAAATCGAGTGAACATGACTTCTTATGGACTGAAGCGTGTGTATGGAAATTAATAAAAAATGCTGTACGTCAATATCCTACGCATGAAGTTAAAGCTTATTTGAGTTGGTCAATCGATAGCTCTTTAAAAGGCGCAGTGCCTTAACTTGCATCAGTAAAATAGGTCGAAATGAAAGAGCATTTTATCTTGGGCATTGGACATCAACAAAACCCCGTTTTTTACTTCTGCTCGATTTTAAATGTCATCGAAGGGCCGATCGAAAGGTCATTTGCCACAAAAAACGCCTCAACGGTTAAGTTCAATGGCTTTTGTTGAGATTTAGGCTGATCTAGCCAAGCAAAGAAAAGAGCCATCTTGCCATTCTCAACCCTGCTATAAACAGGAGATTCAGGAAATATTTCATCGGGTTGCTCACCACTTTTTATTCTGAGGTAAACCCCAAACTCTTTGACTTGGTAGGTTGAGCTTTTAGGTAGTGAAGCTTCCATTAATAACGTACCTGCATCATTGCATGAATCATAGGTGATCTCACAAATATCTCCATCACATGATTGCTCTTGTTTTGCGTAGCCACGAGTTATTTCTTTTACTTCAATGACAGGTTTTGGGATCTTCTCCCAATAATCACCAGATCCACCTTGTTGTGCTGGCCCTGGATGACGTTCCCAGTTTTTTAATGTGGGCTGAAAACCCTTTGAAACCATAAAAGAACAAGCGAAAACATTACCAACATATAACGATACAATCGCAAAACAAATAACCTTTTTCATCATTTCAATATTCATCGTGCTGTAGAGGGCTTAATATACCACTAAATAAAAGAAGATCATGCAAGGTAAAATTATGACTTGGAGTTATCGCGTTATGGAGAGAAATAACGAGTTGGCGATTTATTCTGTGTATTATGACGAAAATGGCGAGGTTGTCGCTTGTTCAAAAGAGCCTACACCACCCATTGGTAAGGATTTAGAAGATCTAAAAGACGAAATGAGCAGGTACCTAACAGCTCTCGAGAAACCGATATTAAAATATGAGGACAAACTATCGTAATGATATTGTTACTGAAATATCTGCAATAAAATCGAGAGAAATATACGGAAAGTTGAATTTCATTTTATTTTCAATAACTTACAGCGCTAACTTTATAACGCATGGTTCAAGGGCTGCACTGACAACGGCACCTTGGGGAGCGCCCGATTTTAAAGGCTTTCGCTGATTTATCATACCCTTATTCCATTTCCCAAAACGTCTCAAAATCACCGTTTGGACCGTGAATGCGTCCAAAAAATCTGCACGTAGACCCCGTTTTTAGGGTGAAAATGCACGTGTTCCCCCCGCCCCCCAACCTCAACATCCACCCCATAAACCCGAGTCACTATCAGCACATCAAAAAACTTCGGCTCATGCTCGCCGCGCTACCAGGCAAGAGTGATGATACCATTGCTTGAGATTAAGAATGTGAATTTTGACCCAATTTTTTAGGATGGCTATTTTTGATAAATGAACCAAAATAGCTATCTTTGAATTGATGGCCCCAAATTTTTTTGAAAACAAACCTTTTCTTCGAATTGAGGACCAATTCAGGCAAGAGGATAAAACGCATTTATATGACTCATTCACGATCGTCATTGATGGGCAAGACGTCATCGCTTCATTTGATAAAGGGATGCAAATAAGAGGTTTTATAGACTTCCGGTTGAAAATGAGTGAAATAGATGACTTTTTCTGTACATCTGACGACTCTCAAATCGAGATTTTTGTTCGTGGTCAGGCACGTCCATATTGCATCCCTGTAACCTATTCAAAAAAATCTGAGCTTTTATTCACTAGACTCGCTTGTCATGTACTTCACACTAAAGCCCATCTCAAACCTATTCCGATTGATATTTTTCCCTATTATCCGTTAATAATGTCTAAAGTAGTTTATTTCTTGATGTTTTTTATCCTTTTCCTTTATTTGTTTGATGAAACACTTTTACCATTCTTAGGAGAATGGAGTACCTATAGCATTCTCGCCCTCATTTCGTATGGCGTAATGCATGGGTTCAGCAACATCATATCAAAGGTACTGTTGAACCGTGAGCTCTCAATCGAGGGAGATGAACTGAATATTTTGCCAGGATCCACGCTTATCTTTTCGGAGCATAAGATTTCAATCCATGATATTTCAGATGTCCAGCTCATCCTCTCAGAACAGAAAGATAGATATTCAAACAAAGTCCTTTCAAGAACACAACAAATCAATATTCAATTTAAATCTGAAAAGCCATTCACTGCAACTTTTAAAAGTTTGAATGACCTCATGCACTTTGCTTACGCTTTGGCCCAAGAACTGAAGCATGTTTAATTGATTTCTTCACCATTCAAATCAGCCAAGGCCGCAACTTATGGGATATCAGCAATGCCATGGGTCATAAAGATCCATCCATGCTCTACCAAACCAATGGACGATTTATTCGGGAATATGAATTGATGAAGGATGGGTTGTTTGAGAAAATGGGCAACATCCTCGTTACCCGCTTTGCACTTTTCAATATGGAACGAAGCTTAATCCAAAGAGCTTGTTTTCGTCTCTGTTGGTGCAAATTGGCCCCATATCGCAGGTAATACACGCGATGGTGGATTAGACCAAATATTGAATGAACCATCATCACCAATTGCCACGAGCCTTGAACCATGACTTTCTAGGCGAATAAACTTATTTGTTGTCTCAATATTTCTGATGATGTTTTCTTGAGGACCATCAACCCACGTGAGGAGCTCACCATCTTCCTTTAATGCTAGGATACCTGTTCGGCTAACTTGGATATCTTTGACGCCTGTTGCCAATGACTGGATCAAGTTAGGCACATCACGTTCAACTCTATCTTGGAACGATTGTGCATCATTGCCAACAAATACAACTTGCCCTTTATCAGTCAAGATAACCGCTAACAGATCATCCACTAAGTTCACTTTCTTCGCTGTGAGTCCTTCATCTAAGTTACTACGGTAAAAACTTGAGAATGAAGACCTTGCAAAATACACATTATTATCATCAAAAGTCGTTAAAAACCTTCCATTTTCATAAAAAGCACTTGTTACAGAAACCTGTGGCGGTGGAGCAGGTTGAGAGTAATTGTCTTCGCCCCATGCAACTGTAGAGTAGTCATTACGCACAGCGAGCACAGAGTTCCCAACTGGATAGATACTTTTGATGTTCTCGACATCGGCTGGAGGCCTAGAGAACTCTTCAACTCTTAAAGAGTCAAATGATATTTCACATTCGAAAAAAGGATTACCATCATCATCTACTGTCGGGATACAGTTTTGAGTGAATGAAAGAGATACATTTACGCTTCCCCAGTTTACAAGTTTCCGTTCATTGGTGACTGCTGCAAATGAAGCTCTCAAACTCACAAGGTCACTAATATTCTTCGAAGCTTCAACGGGTACTTTACCTCCAGCAGCTTCTAGTCCCCATGTGATCACGTCACCATTTGTTTTTAAAGCTGCAAATGCATAGCCTGTTGCATGGATGCTTTTCACACCACTTTTTAATTGCTCAAGCGGGATAGGGTTATCATTTATTACTGAGATATCAGATGCTGCGGGTGTATGCCATGAAAAAACTTGGCCTGTTTTTGTCAAAATAGCAACTGTGTATGCTCTAAAAACAACATTTTGAATGTTATTTTTTAATTTTGGAAGGAACTCAGCTGGGATAGCGAGTGGCTGCCCCCAGTTTACGATTGAACCATCTATTTTTTCAGCCAGAAAATAGCCATTCTCAACATATACAGCATTAAACTTCTCTGATCGGTATTCTGGCTTAAAAGGAAGTGTCGTACCTTCATAATCAGATGGTAAAGGATTTAAAACTTCATACAAAAGCGTACCATCTGATTTTAAAGCATAACGTGCGAATTCTTGCGCTTCAAAAGTGCTATATTCTTTAACGATGGATGGCTGGTACTCAACATGTTCTACTTCTGTTGTTTTCGTGCCATCAGTATTTGATAAGAACGCTTCAAGCCTAACACGAACTCCCAAGTCTTCCTCAACAAATGTATATTCTTCTTTGGAGACGGTTAAATCACCTTCATCGCCAAAGTTACCATTGTTGTTTTTATCAATGATCCATGTATAAACAGGACTAAAGCCTTCGCAGTCGTCACAAGTAGACTTTGCCTTCAGTGTCACGCCAACAGCAAGCTTGCCTTCCTTCTCAAGCGTCTTGAGAGCAGGTGTTTTGCTGAGGTGATGATTTTGATTTGATGAACTTTTACTGCCACCACACGCAGATAATGCAATTGCAGTAACGGTGCAAAGGATCGTTTTTTGAAATACATTATTCATACTAACTTTACTACCTCTTATAAATGCATTGGAAGTGCTCAAAGAGCAATGAATAATTCGGTTTCACATTAACATCGAAATCATCCGACGTCATATATTAGTAACAAAGAATGATTTTTGTTGTGCTTTTGATTTTTTTTAAGGTACTGAATAAATAGAGTTAATTATTCAGTGTTCATTTCTTTTGATTGTTTTTATTTAAAAATAAATTAAATCCCCTAAAAGCCACTTTTCGTTCAATGTGTCAATAAACCCAATTGCATTCGAAAAACAATATTATGTGCGATCAGAAAATGTTTAAATAACTGGTAGTTCAAACTAGATGGACTGGTAAGGACCTGATATCCATGGGTATCAGATATGGAATAAATCAAGAAAGATCCATCGGTTAGGTTCAAGATCTATACAAAGTTTCAATATGCCAACACCATGGTTAGACTCTGGATTCCGCGACTTCTGGAAGTTGATGTCAGATAAGTTCTTTCCTACTCGCTGATTAAAATCTTTTCTTGAATAATGTTTATCAACAAACAACTTTTCACTGGGCGTTTCATTGGAGAAACGTCCAGAAAATCAGCATGAAGAGGTTATACTAACCCCAACTCAGCCTTCTGCTTCACAAACTAGTTAATTCCGCGTCTATTCAAACCAACAATAAGAGGTGCGGATATGATGCAGAAATCATTAGAAAACGTTTTTGGCGATTACTCTTCAGATGAGGAAAATATACCAAAACTCAACCATTTTGGTGGAGCTATGATGATTTCTGGTGTATGAGGTGAGAAAAAGAATGTGGTGCTAATCTGTTGATTGATCTGACAAATCAATAGTCAACAAAGAGAAACACCACATGGCAAATCATAAAGTATCACCACTGAAATCACCAGAAATAGATCCACTGAATGACGTTTTAAAACAAGGGGCACAAGC
>NZ_KB894517.1 GCF_000374485.1 Algicola sagamiensis DSM 14643 | reverse complement strand
GACGGTTCGTTTAAGAACCACGAAAAGTAAGCATTGTGGCAGTCGAAAAACGACACTGGCGATGGCTTATAAGCTGCTGGTAACCGCACAAAATAAATGGCGTCGATTGAGAGGCTACCGCCTTCTAGCGGATGTCATTGCAGGGATCGAATTCAAGGATGGAGAAAAAGTAACGTCGGATGATCAACAGGATGCTGCATGATCATGTCATACACCAGATTTGACTATAGCTCCCCAACTTCTACACATGTATCTAGCAAAGAAACGAATTCGTCTTTTAAATGAACAGGTATTTCATAATCAACATCATCAGGTAGAGGATCTCCTCTACCTGTTAAGTCTAAAGATGCTCCCAATTGTTCCCAACAAGATATGTCATCAGAGATGAGAATGGAAAACAGATGATTAATCAACTGATTTATAGATTCATGTTTAATATTATAATGCTTACAATATGTAGATAAGCAAACAGCTGCATATGCTTGCATACCTCGATTATTTAAGTTGGTTATTTTTAATACTCCCTCCAACTCAGGCGGAAAAATAAAGCTTTTTAAGGGATCTTTTAAAGTTCCAATAGCTAATAACCGCTTATGTTGTACTAATTATAGTTTTTAGTTGGAGTGAGTCGCCCCTCTATTAAAAATATCGATTAGCGCTTCAAGTTGGATACCCAATGAATTTGGTTCTCCATCATTATCCAACCCATAAGCCATAAAATGATCCGATAAATAATCAACAACAAGATCAATCTCTTCTTCCGACAAATCGATTAAATATTTCCCTGTCGGAAATATCCCTTTTGCTATAAACTCCCCAGACTTTTCAGTTTGGGCTAACTTCTTTGCCAAAGAATCGTTTAGGATTAATTTACTTAACAGTTTAATATCTGGTAGATTTATTTTGAACTGCATTATAATTACCTTATCGATCTGGGGTTATAACTGAAGCCTAATTCGTTGGCTTTACTCTGCGTAGAACCACTACCTGATACTCTAGATGTCCCTTGTTGCCAAATTTGTGTTCCCCTAGACTTCCCGTAAGTTGTTATTACTCTTCCTTCACTACTCAATATGACAGTGGCTTTCTTTCCTTGGTACTTAACGGCTCCACGGGCTTGCTCCACAATTTTTTTAGGGTTTCGAACTGCATCTAACATAATTAGTCTTTAAAAGAGAAAAAAGCAGGTTCTTCATCAGATGCTCTCAATGTCTCAGTACATCTAAGTTCTATGTTTTTTAACTTCTTTAAGTACTCTGCACTTGGTGGTCTTGGAGAACAGTTCAATGCATCAACAAATGTATCTGGCAACTTGTAATTATGCTCTTTTACATAATGGTAGATCATATTTGGAGCTGAATATATCTCACCATTCTCGCCAAAAACCCTGATTTCTGCACTACCAAGAGAAAGATTCACATTATCACGCCCTTCAACGATAATAGTTGGAGAAGCACAAAGCTCACATTCATGCAGGCCTCTTGTCTGGACAACCGAGAATAGACAAAACTCCCATAATAAACCAAGGATTTCCTCTTTTGGTTCCTCTTTTGGAAAATCATGCTCTCTATCCAACCAACCGATGTTTATAGATTGGCTGTCGCAGACTTGAGCTATGTATGAGTACTCTGATAAATCAGAAAAATATGCCATAGTTTGTTACTCCAATGCTTTAAGGCATTTACCACTATTACAAAACGCCCCAATGACTGTGCTGTCACCTTTCATGACATTTTGTATTTGATTTTTTGTCATTTCATTAATATTGTGAACGGTCACGCCTGGTAAGTCTCCGTACTTAGTAACATCGTCTATATAAAACTGCATTTCTTTTGTCATTTTACCGTTTGGAAAACCATGTACACCACTCAATATATCTATTTTCTTATTTTTATATAGTGCACTTTGAACTTCGCTAGATACTTGGCTTTGAACTATGTTGCCATCAGATGTAACAAGTTCACCTCCATTACCATTTGACTTAGATGAAAACCTTCCTCTTAGACTCCCAGATCCCCTATTACTCCCTTTTGAGGCACCTCTAAATGCCCGCCAAGCCTTCTTCCCTGCCTTAAACGCCTTATAGGCAACAACAATGACACCGCCACCGGCGATGGTCGCTGCTACCTCACCAACTGCCAGTGTCCATTCAATCATACTACATTCATTGGTGGTCATACAGCCAACAAGGTCGGCTCCAGGAAGCATCTCTAGGGCAAACTGTCCTAGCTCACGCGCTTGGGCCCAGAAGGAGTTCCCATTCACTGCCTGTCCCAGACCTGCGGTGATCGCCCCATTGGCAAACTTACCACCCGTCAGGGCTGAAACGGTCCCCCCAATCACAGCTGCGGACAGGGTTCGCAGGGAGTCCATGCCCGACTCAACCCCAGGAAATAAGCTGTTTACATTAATCGCTTTTGTGATCCCTGCGGATAGGAAGCCATGGGCAAACTTACCGCCATTGAGTTTCGCGGCAACACCGCCTGTCAGTGCATGAGAGCCGACCCAAGCAGCTTGCCCACCTGTTGAGGCGGATGCAAAGCTACCGTATTTTGACCTAAATCCGGAGCCAATTTGTTGGAATGCAGCTCCTGAGACCGCACCCACGAGCGCCCCTTTTAACGAACCAGAAGCGATCCCCCCAGAAATAAAGCCCAACGCTGCTGCATTATACCAAGTGGCCGCAGCCCATGCGCCGACGCCTGGGATCAGCATCAATGCGAGTCCAACAAACGGGGCAAACTTACCGAGCGCCTTATTTAATTTCTTAAATATCTTTTTAAAGAAGTAGCCACTTGGATCGGTAAACTTCAATGGGTTATTCAGTGCATAAGCATAACGGTTGAACGACTGCACATTCTTTGGCGCTTGAATAAATGGATCGGCCTGCATGAAACGACCAATATCAGCATCGTAGATCCGCCCGTTCATATGAATAATACCCGTATCCTGGATCTCTTCATGCCCGGTAAAGCCTCGGTTTTCTTCCATTGCCTGATGCATATCGAAATCAGAAAGTGAAATAAACACGTCTTGGCGCTTACCAAATGGGTCAAACAAGCTTTGAGAAACAACGATCCCGTCTTCGTCTGTCACAGCAACCGTGGAACCAAGTGCATCCTGATGCATCACGCGAGATACCTCACGCCCATCCGTAAAACGTTTAATCGCTACCGAGCCAACATAGTAGGTTTCCCAACTCGTATCTGGCAGTGCTTTTCCATCTTTATCTTTGAGTCCACTGGTGCTGACTTTCTCGTATGATTTACCTAGGTAGTACGTTGTTCGACTGCCATAAATACCCGAGTGTGTACTGAAGAGATCACGTCGATAATACCGGCTGTTTTCTAAACCATATCGGAAGGTTGAATTCACACCATTTGCGATCAGGTTTCTGATTTTATGCCGTGTGGTGTAGTAGAAGTGCTTCTCGCCTTCACCGGACTGCCAGCTCACGTTACCTGAGGCGTCATAGTAAAACTTCTTCAGCTTTGTTGGGTCTTGTTCATTGCGGATCACCCCTAAGCGGTGAGGTTTATCCGCATCGTATAAGTACTCACCCACCCCCGTCTTAAAGGTGATATTGCCAAATCCATCGTATTGGTAAGTGTGTGTTTGAGCCAGCTTCTCACTGAAATTCAATGTATCTGTTTCAAAACTCAACTGGCGCTTTGTCAAACGATCGAATCGTTTATCAAAGGTGAATGATTCCTTAACGGATAAAATCGGCGCGGTATTCTCGGTTGCACCGGAGTTATTGTAGTAATGGCTTTCACGTGTTCGTGTACTGCCATTCTCATAGTGACCATAACTGACCTGATAAATATCCCCATTCGCATGAGAGCGAACACCGATATGCTTCACCCAGCCGCGGTGTGCATCAAAACCTTTCGTGCGTGTCACACCGCCCAAAACACTTTCTTTGGTCACACGGCCCAATGCATCCATTTCATCAATACGTTGATACATGACATTGGTGTCAGCGTTGTATATTGCCTTTAAATGGCCATTCGCATCATATTCATTTCGTGTTTTGAATTGATTCGGATATATTTGCTCAGCGACACGGCCAAACGCATCGTAAGTCAAGCCGGTGATCAATTGATTAGTTTTATCGAGCGTTGTGACTGACTGTGTGAGACGGCCTAAGTGATCATAGGTATGACGCACATGCTCAAATGCATCTGACTTTTGAATATCAGTACATGAAGCCCCCTGTTCAACTTCGCTTATCGACTCCTCGATCACCGAGCCAACCCAAGGAGTTAACGTATCTTCATAACGCTTACATGTCAGAATGACCTTATTTTGCCAGTTCAAGATCGCAGACTGGATCACGCGGCCATAGTCGTCATACGTTAACGTGGTGGTATTCCCGTTCCCATCCGTTTGTGTTTTCAACATGCCAGCAGCATCGTAGGTAAAGGCCCATGTGCCTTTCTCTGGATCAATCGTTGTTAACTTGCGGCCAGCATGATCATAGGTGACTGCAACGGTGGAAGATTTCATAACCCCTTGTGCATTCTGAGCAAAAGTGGTTGTGTTGAGGAGTTGACCGTTCACACCAAAGGTATTCGTGACCCGAGAACGTGTCCCTACCGAACCCAATGCCCCGTTTTTCGGGGAAAGCGTAGGGGCAAATGTTGCAATGGTATAACCCAGTGCGCTTTTCACACTTTGAATATAGGTATGTTCAGCTTTCGTTTGACCATACGTCGTACCTTCAGTGACATATCCATAATATCCATAGGTTTTGGTGACACCACTACTGTGTTTTGATTTGATAACCCGGCCTTGCGCGTCATAGGCATATTGCATCCAGGCACTTGGCTCACCCGCATAGGAAGGTTCGTATTGGTAAATGATCTGGTCATCAGCGTCATATTTCGTGACGGTCGTTGCCACTTGATCATCTAATAACACACGTTGTGACTTGACCGTTCGGCCATATTTATCAATATATGTGACGACATCACCACTGCCCGATTGAGAGTCGGTGACTTTGATCAATGCACGATGACAATCCGTTTGACAATACTTTTTCGTGGTTCGTGTTTCAGTACCATCAGGTAAAACCGTTCGGATTGCCAAACCGTAGTTACTGAAGTAAGTGGTCGTCACGAGTTTTGCGGGTGAGACCGTAGATTGATTATAAATCGGCCCTTCCACATCATCTGCTGAGCGACCATTATAGAAATAATAGGTTTGATGCCCTTGGCTATCCTGTGTAGACGATAAGTAACGACCATTGTGACTATATTCAGCGCGTGTGGTGGTTTCTCTTTCACCATTTTTGACCGTCTTCTGAACCTCGTTGCCAAATGCATCGTAATCAAAAGTCACAACTTCTTCTTGTGGCTTTTCTGGTTCGCGGGTTTCTGACTTCAACATCCCTTTTTTATCGCCCGTGGTGTAATACGTATACGCCGTCTTGCGCCAAACAGATGTGTCTGGCTGTTCAACACCAGCAACCGTATGGCTTGACTGACGTTTATAAACCGTCGTATTTGAGAGACGCCCATAACGCTTGTCTTGAACAGACGTGCCATAGGTATGCGCCGTTTGCGATTTTAAGATGGTTTTCCGGTGTTGATCTTTGATTGTCTCCGCTGTTTTGATCACATTCCCATATTCATCTTGCATGGTTTCAAAGATACGTCTGCCCTTGAACTGATAGAAACCACCCGAGCCAATTGAATATGTTTCATCTTCTGACCATTTGAGATAAACCTGATGAACTGGGATCTTCTGAAGGTGACCATTTTTCTCAAACGTCTTCACTTCATACTGATTGATACTCTTCTTTGTGATCAAACCGCCTTGTTTTTGTACGGTTCGGATCGGCATCCCTTTCGATAATGGGGATTGCGAATATTCCGTGGTTGTACTCAAATTCTTATTGAGGTTTGTCGAAGTGATCTTTGAAAAACCAAGGTTGCCATAGCCTCGACGATGGATCTGGAGTCCCTCGTAATTGTAGGTGACCGTATCTTTCACATCGCGTGCTTTCACCATGTCATAAGTTGAAGAGGACACCGATGAAACAAGATATGTATTCAAAAATGGGCTATACAGGTCTGGGTCCACCCGATATTGACCATCCACATCACGGAAAACCACTTTTCTTCGATACACAGCGCTATCGGTCATCGACTTATACTGAATGTTCGTCTTCAGGTTTGCACCCTGGGTACGAGAATAACCCGTTGTAATAGCAGACAAACGCGGCTGTAAATCACCTTTGCCCACATTTTCAAAACGATACCGTTGATTTCGGTAGAAATCATTCAAGGCTAATTCCGCATGGCCATCATTGTTCATATCCACCACCTGGAATGTCATGTAGGAGTTGTCCTTTCCTTCACGGTGGTAAATTTGTTTTTTATTTTTCATCTGAAATAAATCAGACTCAGTCGCATGTCGCTGTATTTCTGAATGAATGACCGCATCGTAATGTCGGGTTTGGGTGTAATACCCCTCTCTTGGAGAGCCTGCTTGCTTTTTCGTCTCCCATTTGACACTGAGGATCAACTCCTTACGGCCATCCTTATCAAAGTCGTTGATCAAAAAGCGCTTAATTTTCTGTGAAGAAGGCACTTCAGCCAGCGTATATCGGTGTGTAAATGGCTTCGAGTAAAAAATTTGTCCTGTACTGAGATGGTAGCTGATCGAGCGATTATCGCGCATGATCACGACATCCGATAAACCATCACTGTTGATATCATGAATAGAAAGGACATCCTGATGAGAAATACCACCTAAATTCGCAACATAGTATTCCCCTCGCCCTTTACCCATCAAAAATACCGGTTGATGCTTCTCTTTATTGCCAGCTTCAGTCACGATACGGCCCGATTTCTCCTTCGTCCATTTATCTGACTGGATCGGGTGTCTTTTTTCAACTCGTAATGCAATATCTGTGATCCCATCGCCATTAAAATCCGCAGATGTCGAGACGATTTTGAGTATCTTTGTGACATTTGGAATATTCTCAACCAAGGTCGTTTTATAACGGGATAACTGACCATTGTCGTTTTTACTGGCGACGACCCTGTGATTGCCCTCGATAAAAACAAAATCCATATCACCATCACCATCAATATCAGCAATGGACATACGATCAGGCTTCATATTGCCATCCACACCAAGGGGCTGTTCCTCATCCTTAAATGCATACTGAATACTGCTTGTATAGCAACCGCCCTTCGTCCATGGATCTGAAGGGGTGCAATGTTGTTTACTCTCCACTCTTGGCCGATACTGCGATAGGTACCACTTATTGCCACTGCCGATGAACAGCATGTCCATATTGCCGTCGAGGTTTGCATCAAAGAACTGCACTGAACTTGGATCTTTTATCCAGGTCATCCGAGAGCGAGCATAACCTTTTTTACTGTCATAAAAATGAGCAAAACCGCTATTATGGGGGATCTCAATCCCATCCGGCTTATTATCCCCATTCATATCATACTCATAAAAACTGACACTGGAGGCAAGACCTGAGATATGAGTCGCTTTGGACTCAAGACCCGCTTTTGCTGGGTTGGTCATGTCAAATTTAACAGGTAAGCGGCATTGGTAATTCTTGTTGATACACTCTCGAACGGTATCAACAACATTTTTATCTGAATACCCTGATTTGAAAGCGATGTCATAATAGCGATAGGGTGCACCATCTTTTTCAATCTTGACGCTTTTGAGCACTTTCCCAAGATAAGATTTGCGACCATTTCGATAGCCTTCAAACTGTTTTTTACGCGTCGTATAGTTGAACGTAATTTTTATATTCGGCTCGATCCCTAGCTTATAGTTGCCACCATATTCAATTGTTTTGATGTCATACTTTGTTTTTGGGCCTGCAACGTCATATTGAAAAGAGACATAGTTCCCAAATGCGTCGGAGTATCCCCGGAGTGCAAATGATGGAACAATTTTATGACGACCTTGATTGTCAAAAGGCGTGTCATAGTGTCCATAGTAGAACGTTTCTTTTGCTTTCGTCTCTACACGAAAACCGATAAAGCTTCCAATTCCACCTTTATAAATACGGGAATGGTCAGTGATCTCTTTTTCATAGTAACCTCTCCTTGTATCCACCAATCGTTGTCCATCCATGCAGAAATTGTCTTTCTTATCAAACATCACGCCGCGGTGCATTCCATCACGCGCATAGTCTGAGCCACAGCGAGAAATTTTACTCAATCCGGTTAGGTTCCATCCCCAACCCGCTAATCCAGGACCACCAGATGATGAATATGTCAGACCGAGTTGTGGTTTCACCCCTGCAATGCCATCAGGCAGTGAAAATGGAATAGAATAAGTTGCTTGTCCGGTTTCATCGACGCGGAATTGGCCTTGGGTGGCTTCGAGAGAATGGTCGTCACCCGCAGAACCATCAGCATCTGAAGAAATGAGCTCTTCTACAGACTTCCCCGAAGTAGATTCAACTTTTTTGAAACAACGCTCGAGTCGTTCTCGATTAATTTTTGCCGCTTTTGTTAAAAATACTTCTTTTGATTTTTTCGAGATCTTTGATAAGGTAACTTCTGTAGGCTCAAGAGTGCCACAAAACGCCTTCGCGTGTTGCAAAATATTCGAGTCTATCCCTGGAAAAATTACACTCTGACCATCAATATTATTATAAAGGTGGTAAGTTCCTTCTAGCGCATCTAAGTCAGGCAAGTTTTTAAGGTGTTTAACTTCTTCCGGGAATTTAAAAGTTCTGTAAAGTAAATCTATCTCTTCAACATCTAGCGGCTTGTCAAACATTACTATTTTCTGTAAGAAAGCGTGATATATAATGGAATAAGCGCTTGATTTATTCCAAGGATCTTGATTAAAGGGTATTTCAGAATCGTAAGGAATACGCGCAACCTCTTCCGAGTTAATGCTTAGTGTTATTGACTCTCCATCATACCTAAATACGACCATAGATAGCCCATCAACAACATGACCTGATGTGGTATGGCTAATCTTTTTCGAACGATCAAACTTGTTATTACGACTATTGAAAGGTGTATAGGATAATCCGCCATCAACTCTATCTGAACCTACCTCCCCTGACTTAAAAGAGAGATCTGTCGAAAATGTCCTTCCAACAGAACCTGAAATATAGCTTTTTGGCTTGTTAATTCGGTCCTCCCATTTTATTAGATTTCTTCTATCCAGCCAAAACACCCAAGTAAATCCATTAATAAACTTTTCAACGGAAATATTTCTATAATGCAGTTGAAAAGAATAACCTTGATAAAAGGGAAGCGCTTTTAGGGATACATTATTATTAGCATTAGTAAGGTGGCGACGACCAAGTATGGTTGTTTTTGTAATACCTCCGTAGCTATAAGTACCCTTGAGTTCGATCTCTGAACTTCCGACTCTATCTGGAATAACCCCTTCCACAAGATCATCCACCACATAATGATGAGTTGGCTCCAATGATTCAATCACCTGATCAAGCGCTTCAGAACTCGAAGCATCAGCATTAGAGGAAGATAAAATTGTGATCACCCCAAGCATGAGGGTCATACACGATGTAAACGGCTTAAATTTACCCACGGACAACGACCTTTATATCGATGGTTAATACGACAAAAGTCGTGGATTATACGCAAGTGCGATTGTTTTTTAAACAGGATGAAACCGTCTTTTTGGGCCTATTATCGGAATTTTCTTATGTGACGTGGAGTTAGGTAAAAATATTTTTTCAATTGGAGGGAACTTTTTTAAAGTTTGGATTTTGACAGGCTTATATTGAAAAGAGATTGAGAGGCTCAAAAGTAACTATTTTGTTAAAACCTCCACATCCACCCGACAGCGATACCCACTTCCGTTTATTTCATGTTCCACCCGTTTCACGACATATTTTCCATCCACAAAGCCTGTCACGCCCTCAATATTCAACACACCTTCAGCAACAAGCTTAGGGTTACCAATCAAAGTCAAACTGCCGTGCAATTCACCACGCTCAAGCGCTTTAAGCTCAGCAGTTGCCGCTAGTGTGGCTTCTGTTGGTGTGGCGTAGGTCTTACGCAGCGTTTTGATGGGGTCGGCCTGCCCGACTTTCACGGACTCCCGTTCCCCGGTTTGGGTATTGTCCCAATGGGCCAAGACGCTTTTGTATTTGCCACGCTCGGCCTGGGTCATGCGGTAATGGATGAGGTCCGTTTTGTGGATAGTGGTTTGTGCGATGGGCTGACCGGATTGACTTTTCGCTTGGCCTTTGGGTGCAATAACCAAGTAGCCGTTGACGGGTTTTGCGATGGCATCGAATTCCTTGGATAGACGCGTGAGGAAATGCAAATCAGATTCTTGGGTTTGCTCTGCGCCTGGAACGATGATATTACCTAGTTCATTGAATACTTTTGGAATCAATCCGTGGTCGGTGGCGATTTGCTTCGTGATATCTTTAAGCGTTTTCTGTCGATGACTCTTGGTTTGTTGGGACTTGAAGCGCTGTTTCATATCCGCTGCTTTTGCCCGAATAATGAGCGTATCCGGTGGGCCTGTTAGCTCCACTTCATCAACGATAAATGTCCCTTTATTCACAAGGCTGGTTTCCTCATAGCCGATGGCGACTTTGAGCTCTGCCCCTGTCGGTGGGATTTGGATAGCATAGTCTTTGTTATCCAAATGAATGGCGAGGGAGTCACTTTGCAATCCGGTATTGTCCAGCAGGCGTAACCGAAGCAGCCTTTCTTTGATGGCTTGGGTGATATCCTGGTTGTTGGCCGTGATTTGGAACGTTGGTTTCATTTAGGACCACAGACTGATGAGATTTTCGACTTGGTGCGGTTTGGATAGTTCTGGTAGTTCCAGGGTGACGCCTGCGGGGAGAATTGGACCATATTGCGCCAATCCTGCATTGACCGCTAACACTTGCTCAACCGTTTTGTGGCTTGAGCCATAGACTTCAAAGCAAATGGTATCCAGGCGCTCGCCTGCTTTGGTGGTGTAGTGCATCATGCGTGCTCCATAAAACGAAGGGTCAATGAGAATTCGATTTTTCTGGCTTGGCCTTGGCGTAAGAACTCACCCTGCTTTTCTTCAATTTTGGTGATGACCCATTTGCCATGAACTGTGCCTAAGCCGTCAGTCAGAAGCAGTCCTGTGCCCTGGTTGGCTTGTTGGCGCATCGTGTCGATTTGTTTCAGGCCGCCCCAGTAATGGGGGTAAATCACCCCTTCCAATTGGATTTCATCTTTGCCTGGACCCACATATTGCACCATCGGATGCGTACTAAGCCGCGCTTGTTCGGCCCAGCGATATTCTGTGGTGCGTTTCAAGCTTTTATAGGCGGCTGTGGCAATGGAAAACTCAAACTGTCCGAGGGTCATCATCACGGATTTATCCGACATCGGCTAGCGCCTCCCGCAGTTGCAAGCGCTGGCGATTGGCACTTGCCTCAAGAATGTCTTCAATCAATGCGTCTTTATCAAAGTCCTGTTTCGCAATATTCACCACAGGTTGGCTGTCGATATTCACATTGATGTGCTGCGTTATCTTCTGATGTTGGCTCAGCGTTTGCGCGGTGGTATTCAATTCCTTTTTAATGGCTTGGACCTGGGGTGTCGGTTCAGGCTCGCCTTTGATCGCATCCCCAATCAGACCACCTAAGGCACCACCGGAGAGCGCCCCAACAATACCGCCAATTAACGCGCCAATGCCTGAGCCCAATCCAGGCATGACCGCAGTCCCTGCCACCGCACCGAGTTTCCCGCCTGCCAGTGCACCGCCGATGGCGCCTGTATCTTCAGCGATATTGGCCGCTTTTTCTTTGCCGGACAGCTCCCCATCAAAGAGCGTACTACCAATAGCTGCGACACCCGCAACAGTACCAATGGCGCCCAGCGCTTTGCCTTTGGAGAATTTGAAACGACCGCGCTTTCCTTTTCTGCGTTTTCCATCCCCGTCCATTTCATCCGCCAAAGCAGACATGGCCAGTTTGCCTTTGGTGCGGTCTGCCATATAGGATAAGGCCGCAATCGCCATGGTGAGCGAGGACACGGCGATCACCGCAGGCGCTGCCACGGAAGCCACCAAACCCACCACACCAACACCTTGCAATAAGGTACTGGTCAGCCCTTGGTTTTTCTCAATGGTGCGCGTAAGCCATCCGGTCAATGATTCAATACTCGGCATCAGCCTTTCTAAGGTGGGAATGAGCGCATAACCAATTCGCTCTTTGACGCCATCCCAGCGCTGTTGCATCACAGATAGCTTGGCGTCCATGTTTCGGTCCATCAGCCGCGCCATGCTTTCTGTGAATTGTTTGCCTTGCTTCATGGCATCCGACACAGCACTTTGGTTTTCTCGAAAGGCGGCTTGCTGGCCCCACAATGCCTTGAAGAACTTCACCGCTTCTTCTGAGCCAAACGCCTTTTGAATATCCGCCCCGATTTTTGAGGTGTACCGCTGCCCGTAATGCTGTTGCAACTCAGCAAGGAGTTGCGGTAATGAATTGATATTCCCTTGTTCGTTAAGAATACGAACATCAGCGCCTTGCTTTTGGTAAGCGGTTTGCGCTTTGGCGGCATTGCGCTCCAGCGCTGCCATCACCGTGCCCGAAGAGCCTGCCACATCGGTGCGTTGCAGCATCCCCAATGCAGTGAATTGCTCCGCTAAAGGCACGTTGGCAACCGCCAACCCTGCCCCCATCGATTGAAAGCCTTGTTGCATACTCGCGCCATCGGTACGAAACTGCTGGACTGATTTGGCAAGGCCAGCGGAGAACACCGCCCCAAATTCATCATCGGTTTTCTGTTTGTACAACGTCTCTTTAAACGTCCCATACCCCGCAGCAAATAAAGAGGTCATCTGACCCACTTCAGCTTTGGTGGCTTTGGCAGTCATGGCAGCCAATCCGGCCCACTCCGCAACACCTTTATCAGTCAATGATGAGATACCTGATTTGATATCGTAAGCCGCAGTGACGATATCCGCAGCTTTCATCCCGGCATAACGATTTTGTATACGACGGCCTTCGGCAATGGTGCTTTGCGTATCTGTCATCCCCAACGATTGCAGGGCGCCTTTACCTTTTTCCACTTGGCGCATTTCATCCAAAGGAGAACGGGCCATCCCTAAAGTACGATGACCAATGCTTTGCATCCCCTGCCCAATCAGCGCCAAATTGCCTGCTTGTTGCAAACGACGGTCAAAGCTCCGACGTGATTGACGGATGTTGCGCTCATAGGCAGCGAAAGACGCCATCCGTTGCTGGCTTTTCTCCAAAGATGCAGCCAGACGGTTTTGCTCTGTCGCCAACTGCCTTGTATCCACTCCGGCTTGGCGTAGTTCATGACGCAGGGCACTGGCTTTTTGTTTATGGGATTGATGCGCGTTTTTCAGCTTATCCGACTGGGCTTTGGTTTTTTCAAACTGCTGCCCCAAGTCGCGAACATCCGCAGCCGCCTTTTTCTCCTGGGCGCTACGCTCGGCTAAAACCTTTTTGGCTTTGCGGTGTTGCTCATTGAGTAACTTGAGCTGCTCCCGCTCCTTTTTGATGCGCTCAACAATCTCCTTATCGGCTTTTTTATGCCCGGTCTTCTTTTTCTGAAGTTCAGCAATCAACTCTTTTTGCTGACCCATGGTCGTATTGAGCTGACTCACTTCATGGCGTGACGCAGTCACCGATTCAACCCATTGATTTTGCGTGACCTTTGCCGCGTGATACGCCCGCCCGGCCTTGGCTGTTTTTGCAGCGCTTTTATCGAAGCTTTGACCCAGGCTGCCCAACTTCATTTCCAGCTGTGATAAATCTTTGGTCTGCTGACCGAGTTTACCCAACTTCTCCATTTTGGATTGGTGTACTTCCAATGTTGAAGCGAGTTTCCCAGCACTCGCCCCAATCGTTTTCGCAGGCTTAGAGAATTTATCCTCCAACCCCAAACGGGCAGAGAGGCTGATTTTTTGTTGGTCAGGCATCAGGCGGTCGATTCATTTGGTTGGTGATGTTGAGATAGTCCATGAATTTCGGGATGGACATGGACTCGATTTCAGTGAGTGAAAAGTGCAACGTTGCCGCCATCGTCGCTATGGCGGGGCGTAGGTCTTTCGCCCTTATTCCAAAAAATCGAATAATGCAGCTTCGAACGCTTTATAGTCACGAATGGATAATGCCGACACTTCATCCGGGGTCCACTGACAGACATTCGCCATAATATGGATCGTGCGCTTTAATGTGGACTCAATGTCATCCACCAATTCCAGGTCGCGCACCGTCGGCACCCGAAATGTGAGCACTGCAATGCTCTCGCCATGACGCTCAATCGGATCTTGGAGTGTGAGTTCGTTTGTTTTCATGGGACTTTCTCTTTTCTTGTTGCGGTTGAATGTTGCCCGACGCCGCTAAAAACTGGGCATCGGATGGGGGCAGTTCTATGGTTTCAGATACCGCATAGTGCCTGCCCTTGATTTGAAATGGGCGTGAGACCTGATATTTCATTGCGCTATCGTCCTAATGCGGCGCGCATCCCTGCAAGCTGATCCACACCGCCGATCATGCGGATATCGTTGACGATATCAATCGTGATCACCGGGATATTATCGAGGGTCAGTGCATAAAACGTGGGACTCATCTCAATGACTAAGGGCGGCTTGGTTCCTGGCGCCCACTCCCCAAAGTCCAGCTCTTTCCAAGAACCGTGCAAGACCACCATCGCTTTCTTTTCCTGCTGACCTTCTTTGAAGTAGCCCCGACAGGTCACATTGACTTCATTACCGGGCACCAGTCCCAATAATGCAAAAAGCTCTTTTCGGTAAGAATTTAAAGTAAATCGGCAATTCAGGGACTCCATCCCCATTTCAACCTCCACAGGGGCGTTCATCCCGCCCCCGCGATATTCTTCCGTTTTCATTTTCAGCTTCGGCAGCTGCATTTTTTCAATGGTGCCGCCGTGTGCAAAACCATCCACGAACAATTCCATGCCGTACAAGGTTTGAGGAAAACTGCTCATGATAAGGCCTCCTGAATAAATTCATGGGTCAGGTGCGAGCGAAACGTAATATGCTCTGCACAATACGCTGGGGTGTATTTGAAATTGAAAAAGACCTTGCCCTGGGCAATGTTCTCAGGCGTGTTCAGGGATGCATCCGCCTCACACGTCCCGCCCAATATTGCACCAATGCTCACCAAGTGGCGCAGATACGCATTCACTCCGGCGGGGACTTCATCGAGATAGGCTTTGTTGATATTCCGATCTACCGCCCAGAGGTGGGCGCGCAGAAGTGAATCATGCATCACATCAGATGAACGCACCACATTCTCAAACGCCCATTTCGGGTCCGACGTGCCACACACGCGAGTCCCCCACGCACGAAACCCGCCTTGATGGATGATGGTGCCGATATGGTTCTCATTGAGAATATTGGCACGGCAGTTCTTATCCCCAAAGGTGAAATCCACAGGTTGACTTGTGCCTGTAATGCCGTTGATCACCTGATTGGAAATCGGCACATGAAAACCAAGTTCGTTATCGACTCTTGCCCGAACCCCCGCCAATCGTGCCGAGGGCGGTTCCATTCGATTGCCCACCATCAACCAGGGGTCACACATATACACCCGTTTGCCTGCGGATTTCGCCAATTCAATCGCTTTAGCGTCGGTTTCATTTGGCCCATCCACATACGCCATGGCCCGCATTCGATTGGCAATCGTGCCCAAGTTCGCCAAAACCGTCGGTTGGTGACTAAAGCCAGGGGCAATGAGAATACGCGGTTTCAAACCGACTTGAGATTCTGCACCTAAAAGTGCATAGACACCCGTGTACACGTTATTTGCATTACTGCCAGCGACATTGGCGATCGTGGTGGCGTCATTGTCATCGGTTGCCACCCGCACCATCACGACGACTGCACCAATTTGGTCGAAAATGCCTGAGAGGGATTGCGCTAACGTGCCTGTCTCGCCTAACTTGGTTAGGTCGGTATTGGGGCTGACCACAATCGGAAAATCCGTTGGAAACACATCATCGTCCGCATCTGGTGCGGTCCCCACCAAGCCGATAATGGAGGTTTTGACGGTTTGAATAGCACGCACACCGCTATCGACTTCAACAATCTCCGCCCCATGTAAATATTGGTCTGCCATGGTTATTCTCCTTCGATTGGATAACGGGCTTTGATGGCAGCCACAGCGCTTTGCCATGCCTGTTTCTTGGCGTCCGTTTGGTCATACTGCCATTCCATAAACAGCGGGTCTGACTCAGCCTCATAAGCGGCACGCCTCAGTTGCAAGACCTCCGACTGTTCATACTGGAGGGTGTAACTTTGTGGGCTGCCGTAAATCTTCAGCTCATGGGCGCGCAGTGGACGACCCGAGTAAATGATTTCGTTGTTTTTGATGATTTTCATTGGCGCACCTCCACCCCAACCCCGAAGATCTCCAAGTCCCGCTTGCCTAAATTCAAGACGCGCAGCGTGGTCCACGATAGATAGTTTCGCCAATAGAAATTCGTGATCTTCATTTGGTTTCGATCCTGATATTTATCGCCCCAATCCCGGCCAGAAATATCGTGCATGGGGTTATCATCCTCGCCCAGGAGTAAAAACGGCTCTGTAATGGAATCATGCGGGTGATAAGCCCCTTGGGCCGTATTCAAGCGCAGCATGTGCACCTTGGTATGCATGGTGGCGGCTACACTGCCTGACACATTCACCAACAGATTCAGGTAGGCGTGCATGCCCTCAGGCAACGGCACTTGGTTAAACCCATTGGCAAACTCCACAATATCGGCAAAACACACGGTCCCATCGCTTTTCGCGGGCGTGTAATCCGCGGGCATATCGTAGGTGTACTGGGCAATTTCGTTATCGGATAAGCCTAAAGCCGGAATAACGACTTTCTCCGGCAAGGCGACATAGTGGGTAAATCGAATATATTCACTGCGCGCTGTCTGGATAAAGTTATCCATCTCGGTACGTGCGTTTTGAACGGCACCATTGATATCCACAATGGTATCTTCCACCGTCTGCGTGAGTGTGTCGGCTTTGGTGGCAAGCCGCACAATATCGTCGTTTAAGGCCATTTGGGTTCTCTATAAATGGAGGTTTTGGGAAATTAAGGCGGTGAGGTGGCGGTTCATATTGCCGATCTGGACAGCGGCCATCTGAGCAAATTCGCTATCGAAAAACAGATTGAGACTGCCTGTTGATATCACATTGACACTATCCGGGGGCAGCGCCTCCAATCCCAGCGAAAAGGCTTGGATGGCGTGGTTGTATTCCGTATTCCAATACAAAATATCTTCTGGATGGCTCCACAGGGCTAATAGCGTCCCATCGGATAAATATGCGCCGACCTCCCGAACGGGAAACTCAGGGCCAGTATCAAACAGTGCGGCCACCTGCCACTGGGTTGGGCTGGTTTTCAGGGCATCGGCAATCGGCAGGCGCAAACGTTCATTCGAGAGCGCGGT
>NZ_KB894516.1 GCF_000374485.1 Algicola sagamiensis DSM 14643 | reverse complement strand
AGACTAAGGTTACTAAAGAATTTGGATTTAGAAGAAATCAGCTTTCGAATTGTGAATAAAGACGAAGAACGAACGACAAAGCAACGAATTTGCCTGGTGGCAATAGCATTGTGGCACCACCTGAATCCATTCCGAACTCAGCAGTGAAACGCAATAGCGCCGATGGTAGTGTGGGGTTTCCCCATGTGAGAGTAGGACACCGCCAGGCTCCCAATTGAGAACCCAGCCCGAAAGGCTGGGTTTTTTTATTTGTGGTGTATGAATTTTACCAAGAGACTGCGTTGTCAGTTCCTCACATAGTCGTACTATGCTGCGTCATTTCCACCTTGTCTCTCGTAAAATCGCCGCCAAAAGGGTTGTATCGGTTTTAGCGTAATACTCGCAGCTTTGCTGCTTGTTTTTCCCTAAAAGTACTATGTTTCCCTCTCAGCAAAATCTCCGTTAAAACTGTCTGTATCAGCTTTATCAAGATGCTTGCAGCTTCGTTGCTTGCACTTGTTCTTTGTTATATCAATACTCTTTACGCAGCGGCGATTAAGTGGGAGAAGTCTTTCATCAGGATCGATTTCTTATCCTCTGCACGATCTCGTAGGTCTGGCCATTTCTCTGAGAGGGATTGAGATCTTTCTATTGCAGGAGAGAAACCTAACTCAGCAGAGCACAGTAACCACGCAAATCCGATCACGGGGCTTTTTTCGACGCCTTCCCCTTTAAAGTAAGCCCTTGCTAATGCTCCCATAGCTTTGGGGCAACCAAGTCTCGATGCTTTCTCAAATAAATGGAAAGCATATTCAAAATTGTTGCTAGCTCTTGCTTGTACAGCTTGATCGAAAAGTTCTGATTTGTCCGAATCGATCAAAAAACAATCTTCTTTTGCCTCATTCACATATTGTGGTTGAGCATCAAGCGTAATGTTTGGAGAGTTACTTGTAAAAAGGGTTTGGTTTTGTTCAATGAGTCTTTTATTTTCTGTATTGAGTTGCATAATGACGGATTCATAGCTTTCTTTTTGATGCTTGAGCTTGCGCTCGTAAAACTCTCGCATCTCTTCCAGTCGATCATCATAACAACGCGTCAGTTGTTCACGCTCTGACTTTAGAAACTCTAATGCTCGATTCATCAAGCCTTGAAAACTTTGCCATCCAAAATACTTAGAGAACTCAATCAGCTCAAACCACTCAGCCTTTGCTTTTATTTTTGTTTTCATCTTTTAATAGCCTATGCGCACTGTTTCCCAAACATTAATTCAAGTTCAAAACATGAGTTTGTCAAATAGGCTATTTCAAGTGTTCACCAATACGGACAAGTACTTCGGGAGAACAGACTAACCCACAATGTGAGATATTTCTCATTTCAACATGAAGGACTGAATGGCTCCACTCATCAATACATGCTTGCCAAGCGACGACACCATCCTTTTTACTATAAATAGCGATGATAGGGGACTTGATTTCGTTTTGAAAACGGTTGGAAATTTCATTTTCAATTTCCTGAACATGATAACCGAAGAATTCTTCGATATGACCGAGGATCGTATATTTTGGTCCCCCAATCACAGGACTGCCAAGGGTGATCACTTGTCGGATAATTTCTGGTTCATCACGCGCAATTTCTCTTGCTAAGAAGCCACCCCAGCTCCATCCTATCAGAGAGACGGGTTGTTGGTATTCCTCAGAGAGTAGTTTTACCTTATTGTCGATGAGTGGTAATAGTTTCCTCGCGTTTCCATGGTTTTTTCCAAGACCCCAATTATATGTATCATAGCCTAATGCGGTTAGATACTTTTTAATGAATCGCATCGAGGTCTCACCAGTACCATAACCAGGAATTAACATGACAGGCCGCCCATTTCCCTGTTGGGGTTTTGGCATAAATTTCCATCGTAATGCAAGAGAGCCTAAATGCATCGGCGTGAGAAGCTCATTGAGTGCTTGAGTTAGCTTTGGTGTGCCGATTTGTTCGCTCGGTTTTAGTAAAAGAACATCTTTATCCACGCATTCGACCTCTAGCATGTTAATTTTTGATACCTCTTTCATTTATATAGCCAATAAAACCAAATCAGTCATATTCGATGAATGACAATCTTTCTCGATTCAAGGTGACTTTTGCTGTGCGGTAAAAAAATAATTGTGGTAGTATGGTCGGTTAGAAATAATAACGAAATACCTCGCAGTGTCGTTCGCGTGCTGCTGAGACTTTTAATAAGGATCTAACTCCCGTATGACAGATCTGGCTAACGAAATCGTCCCGATTAATATTGAGGACGAGCTTAAAAACTCCTATCTAGATTACGCAATGAGCGTCATTGTCGGGCGTGCATTACCAGATGTAAGAGATGGCCTTAAGCCTGTTCATCGTCGTGTTCTCTTTGCGATGAACGAACTGAGTAATGACTGGAACAAGCCTTATAAGAAATCAGCCCGTGTTGTCGGTGATGTTATCGGTAAGTATCACCCACATGGCGACAGTGCTGTTTATGATACGATTGTTCGTATGGCGCAACCATTCTCATTGAGATACATGTTGGTTGATGGTCAAGGTAACTTCGGTTCCGTTGATGGTGATTCCGCTGCTGCAATGCGTTATACAGAAGTGCGTATGCAGAAAATTGCGCACAGATTGCTTGCTGATCTTGAGAAAGAAACTGTTGATCATGTTCCTAACTATGATGGTACGGAACAAATTCCTGAAGTCCTGCCGACTCGGATCCCAAATTTACTCGCAAACGGGTCATCTGGTATTGCGGTTGGTATGGCGACCAACATCCCACCACATAACTTAAATGAAGTAATTGAAGCTTGTCTTGCAGTGATTGATGATGCAAACGTCTCGATAGATGAGCTGATGACCCATTTGCCGGGACCTGACTTTCCAACGGCTGGTATTATCAATGGACGTAAAGGCATTGAAGAAGCTTATAGAACTGGCCGTGGTAAGATTTATATTCGGGCTCGTGCTGAAGTCGAAATCAATGAAAAGACAAATCGTGAGCGGATCATCGTTCATGAATTACCTTACCAAGTCAATAAAGCCCGTTTAATCGAAAAAATCGCTGAGTTAGTGAAAGATAAGCGAATTGAAGGTATTTCCGATCTTCGTGATGAGTCTGATAAAGATGGCATGCGTGTTGTGATCGAAATTAAGCGTGGCGAGGTTGGTGAAGTTGTCTTGAATAACTTGTATGCACAAACGCAAATGCAAGTTGTCTTCGGGATTAACATGGTTGCGTTAGACCACGGTCAACCAAAACTGATGAATCTCAAAGAAGTCTTGGATGCATTCATTCAGCACAGACGTGAAGTCGTGACACGTCGGACCGTTTATGACCTCCGCAAGGCCCGTGATCGTGCTCATATCTTGGAAGGGCTAGCTATCGCGCTTGCAAATATCGATCCGATTATTGAGTTGATTAAGGGTTCACAATCTCCAGCAATTGCAAAAGAGCAGCTGATTGCACGCGGTTGGGAGCTTGGCATGGTGAGTGGCATGTTAGAACGTGCTGGTGATGATGCAGCTCGTCCTGAATGGCTAGAACCAGAATATGGCATCCGTGATGGTTTTTATTACCTGACAGAGCAACAAGCACAAGCGATCCTTGATCTTCGCCTCCATAAACTTACAGGGTTGGAACACGAGAAAATCATCAGTGAGTATCAGGAAATTCTGGAACTGATCGCTGAGCTTCTCCACATCCTGGCAACACCAGCGCGTCTCATGGAAGTGATCCGAGAAGAGTTAGAAGCTGTAAAAGAAGAATTTGGCGATGAACGCCGTACTGAAATCACTTCGGCTTCACATGATATCAGCTTGGAAGATTTGATTTCTGAAGAAGATGTCGTGGTGACACTTTCCCATATGGGATATGTCAAATATCAGCCATTGTCTGACTATGAAGCGCAACGTCGTGGTGGTAAAGGGAAGTCCGCAACCCGTGTGAAAGACGAAGACTATATTGAGAAGCTTCTTGTTGCGAATACACACGATACTATCTTATGTTTCTCCGACTTTGGCAGAATGTATTGGTTAAAAGTGTATCAATTACCACTTGCGACAAGAGCAGCTAGAGGTCGTCCAATCATCAATTTATTGCCGCTAGAAGAAAATGAGCGGATCACTGCAATTCTTCCAGTTAAAGAGTTTTCTGAGGATAAATATGTCCTTATGGCAACAGCCAAAGGAACAGTGAAAAAGACGGCGTTAAAAGAATACTCCCGTCCACGTGCTTCTGGCATTATCGCGGTCAATCTTGTTGACGGAGATAAACTGATTGGAGTCGATATCACAACTGGTGATAACCAGGTCATGTTATTCTCATCGGAAGGAAAGGTTGTCCGATTTGAAGAAGGACAAGTTCGCGCGATGGGCCGAACAGCAACAGGTGTTCGTGGCATTAAGCTTGCGGAAGAAGATAAAGTTGTCTCGTTAATTGTACCGCACACTGAAGGTGAAATTCTCACAGTGACTGAGCAAGGTTATGGTAAGCGGACACAT
The DNA here is from genome assembly GCF_000374485.1 of Algicola sagamiensis DSM 14643. Taxonomy (GTDB): domain Bacteria; phylum Pseudomonadota; class Gammaproteobacteria; order Enterobacterales; family Alteromonadaceae; genus Algicola; species Algicola sagamiensis. The sequence continues at coordinate 14,479 of NZ_KB894516.1, read as the reverse complement.
CTTGATGATTATCCAGCGAAGAATCGAGCGACTCAGGGTGTTGTTTCAATTAAAGTCAATGATCGAAATGGTCGAGTTGTTGGTGCAATTCAGGTTGAAGATGAACATGAAATGATGCTCATCAGTGATCAAGGAACACTCGTTCGGACAAGAGTCAGCGAAGTCTCGATTGTTGGACGAAATACCCAAGGAGTTATTTTGATCCGGACTGCTGAAGATGAACATGTTGTTGGTTTACAGCGGATAGAAGAAGTTTCTGAAACACCAATTGATGATGATGAGGAAGACGGGGCCGAACCAGCGGATACACCGCAAGATGAAAGCGGTGAGACCCCGACAGAGTAAGCAAATGTGCAATGAAAAAAACGAGCGGCCTTCCGCTCGTTTTTGTTTTGGAGTCAAGAAAAATGAAAGCACTTTCTTCGATATATAACTTTTGTGCAGGTCCAGCTATGCTGCCTAAAGCTGTTATGGAACAGGCACAATCTCAATTTTTGAATTGGCAAGGCTCGGGTTGCTCTTCCATGGAGTTAAGTCACCGTAGCACAGAGTTTATATCGATAGCTGAGCAAGCTGAGCAGGATTTAAGAGAGTTATTACATATACCACAGACTTACGCAGTTTTATTTATGCATGGTGGTGGTCGAGGACAGTTTTCTGCTGTTCCAATGAACTTACTGCAACCCGGGGAAACCGCGCAGTATGTTGTGTCTGGTATGTGGTCTAAAAATGCAATTGCAGAAGCAAAAAAATTTGGACACATCGAAGTCTTGGATATTCAAACTCAAAAAAATGAGTTGAGTGCGATTGATGCACCACAAACATGGAATATTCATTCAAATGCAACGTATCTTCATTATTGTCCAAATGAGACGATAGACGGGATAGAAATTTTCGAAGATCTTGATATTGATTGCCCAGTTGTGGCGGATATGTCGTCTACGATCTTGTCGCGAAAAATTGATGTTGAAAAATATGATTTAATCTATGCAGGTGCGCAAAAGAATATTGGTCCGGCAGGCTTGGCCATCGTCATCGTAAAAAAGTCATTATTGAATCGAGCGGTTGAGCAATGCCCCGATATTCTCAACTATACCTTACAGGCTGAATATGACTCGATGCTCAGTACACCGCCAACATATTCTTGGTATTTATCTGGATTGGTTTTTTCCTGGTTAAGACAGCTTGGTGGTCTTGATGAAGTTGAAAGATTAAATAAAGAAAAAGCAACCATGCTTTATAACTTTATCGATGAAAGCCGTTTTTATCACAATCGTGTCGATCCAGCTTATCGTTCACGCATGAATGTACCTTTTATCTTGCAGGACGAAAAACTGGATAAAGCTTTTTTGGTAGAAAGTGAAAAAGCAGGCTTGCTTGCACTGAAAGGTCATCGTATTGTGGGTGGTATGAGAGCAAGTATTTATAACGCGATGCCTATTGAAGGGGTCAAAGCGCTTATTGAGTTTATGTATCAGTTTGAGAAGGAGAACCGATAAAGTGGAATCACTCACCTTATCTCCGGTTAACGACGTTTCTGGAACGGTCAACCTACCTGGTTCGAAGAGTATTTCGAATCGTGCATTATTATTAGCTGCCCTGGCTAAAGGGGAAACAACACTCACCAATTTGCTGGATAGTGATGACATCCGTCATATGCTTGTGGCACTTGAGCAACTCGGTGTGCATTATTCATTATCCGAAGATAAAACAACTTGTGTTGTGCAAGGTCTCGGAGCCATCGGCTTCCAATCCCAAAGTGATAAACCATTAGAGTTATATTTGGGGAACGCTGGCACTGCAATGCGCCCATTATGTGCTGCACTCGCTGTTTCTCAAGGGAGCTTTATCCTCACAGGCGAGCCGAGAATGAAAGAGCGCCCAATTGGCCACCTTGTCGATGGTCTACGTCAACTCGGTGCAGAGATCACTTATTTAGAGAATGATGGCTTTCCACCTATCCTGATCCAAGGTAAACCACTAATGGGCGGAGAAGTCACTGTTGATGGAACAATCTCCAGTCAATTCTTAACTGCGTTATTGATGATTGCACCATTGTTGCAATCTGACTCAACACTCCGGGTTGAGGGGGAGCTCGTTTCTAAGCCTTATATCGATATTACGCTTCGATTAATGAAACGATTTGGGATTGATATCACGAACAACAATTATGTGTCTTTCAACGTGTCTCCAAAATTACTAGTGACACCTGGGAAGTTATTGGTGGAAGGGGATGCGTCATCTGCCAGTTATTTCCTTGCTGCTGGCGCAATCAAGGGCGGTCCTGTCACTGTCACTGGTGTTGGCGAGCGAAGTATTCAAGGTGATGCAAAATTTGCCGAAGTTCTTGAAAAAATGGGAGCAAATATAGAATATGGTGAGGACTATATTCGTGCGACATCTGCGCCATTAAAAGGTGTTGATTTGGACTTGAACCATATTCCTGATGCAGCGATGACCATTGCCGTTGCAGCTTTGTTTGCACAAGGAACAACGACGATCCGTAATATTTACAATTGGCGTGTCAAAGAGACTGATCGACTCAATGCAATGGCGACGGAATTAAGAAAAGTCGGTGCTGAGGTCGTTGAAGGTGAAGATTTTATTAGGGTGACGCCGCCTGACAATTTAACCCATGCTGAAATTGAAACATATAATGATCACCGGATTGCCATGTGTTTCTCACTCATTTCACTCAGTGATACACCTGTGACGATCTTGGATCCGAAATGTACAGCGAAGACCTATCCTGCATATTTTGATGATTTTGCGACAGTTTGTCGCTAACTTCGGTGATTTTCCTATGAAATGACGGGCAATTATTTCATTTTTGCGTATAATTGCCTCCCGAATATGGTTTTAGTGAAGAAGAGGGTAGTGACTGCATGACATACAGTGCTCCTGTGATCACGATTGATGGACCAAGCGGTTCAGGAAAAGGGACGGTCTCCAGAAAGTTAGCAGAAAAGCTGGGATGGAATATGCTTGATAGTGGCGCAATTTATCGTGTTCTCGCGCTTGCTTCCATCCATCATAATATCGCAGCTAACGATGAAGAAGCGTTAGTGCCACTTGCTGCGCACCTCGATGTACAGTTTTTGCTTGATCCAGAAAATGGTGCCCAGAAAATTATTCTAGAGGGTGAAGAAGTCACACACACGATCAGGACTGAAGAAGTTGGGGCAACGGCATCAAAAGTTGCATCAATTCCCAGAGTTCGAGAGGCTTTGTTGAGACGCCAGCGTGCTTTTCGTGAAAGCCCAGGCCTTGTTGCCGATGGGCGTGATATGGGTACGGTTGTTTTTCCTGACGCGGAGGTAAAGATTTTTTTAACCGCAAGTGCTGAAGAAAGGGCAAGAAGGCGCTACCAAGAGTTGAAAGATAACGGGCATGATGTTACCCTTGATCGCCTTTTGGGTGACATAAAAGCGCGTGATGAACGTGATATGAATCGTAGTGTTGCGCCGCTTGCGCCAGCTGAGGATGCGGAGGTTTTGGATTCGACCAGCCTCAATATTGAGCAGGTGCTTGAGTATGTGCTCGATTTCACGCATGCGCAGCTGCAACGCCAGCAGCCCGAATAGGTATTGAAGAACTTTTTTCATGGATGAGAAAAGTATTAAACCATAACCCCACAATGCCGGAATGCAGCGTGGAGAATTTATAGATTGAAATATCATGACAGAAAATTTTGCAGAACTGTTTGAAGAAAGCTTAAAAACGATCGAAACGCGCCCTGGTGCAATCGTTAAAGGTACTATCGTTGCAATCGAGAAAGACATTGTTCTTGTCGATGCAGGCCTTAAGTCTGAAAGTGCGATCCCAGTTGAGCAGTTCAAAAACATGAATGGCGAACTAGACATCAATGTTGGTGATCTAATCGACGTTGCACTTGACGCGATCGAAGATGGCTTTGGTGAAACAGTTCTTTCTCGCGAAAAAGCGAAACGTCATGAAGCATGGCTACGTCTTGAGAAAGCATGTGAAGAGCAAGAAACTGTAACAGGTATCATCAACGGTAAAGTGAAAGGTGGTTTCACTGTTGAAGTTGAAGGTATCCGTGCGTTCCTACCTGGTTCTTTGGTTGATGTTCGTCCTATCCGTGACACGTCTCACCTTGAAGGCAAAGAGCTTGAGTTCAAAGTAATTAAGCTTGACCAAAAGCGTAACAACGTTGTTGTTTCTCGTCGTGCAGTGATCGAATCTGAAAACAGCGTTGAGCGTGAGCAGCTTCTTGAGAACCTACAAGAAGGTCAAGAAGTGAAAGGTATCGTGAAGAACCTAACTGACTACGGTGCATTCGTAGACTTAGGTGGTATCGATGGTCTTCTACACATCACTGATATGGCTTGGAAGCGCGTGAAGCACCCAAGCGAAATCGTGAATGTTGGTGACGAAATCGCAGTTAAAGTTCTTAAGTTCGACCGTGAGAAGACACGTGTTTCTCTTGGCCTTAAGCAGCTTGGCGAAGATCCATGGTCAGCAATCGCTTCTCGTTACCCAGAAGGCGCTAGACTTTCTGGCCGCGTAACAAACCTAACTGATTACGGCTGCTTCGTAGAAATCGAAGAAGGCGTTGAAGGTCTTGTTCACGTATCTGAGATGGACTGGACGAACAAGAATATTCACCCGTCTAAAGTGGTAAATCTTGGCGATACAGTTGACGTCATGGTTCTTGAGATTGACGAAGAGCGTCGTCGTATTTCTCTTGGCCTTAAGCAGTGCAAAGCGAATCCTTGGGAAGAGTTTGCGAAGAACAAAGCGAAAGGCGACAAAGTTGCTGGTAAGATCAAGTCAATCACTGACTTCGGTATCTTCATCGGCCTTGAAGGTGGAATCGACGGACTTGTTCATCTTTCTGACATTTCTTGGAATGTTGCAGGTGAAGAAGCAGTACGTGAGTACAAGAAAGGCGATGAAATCGAAGCTGTTGTTCTTCAAGTCGACCCAGAGCGCGAGCGTATCTCTCTAGGCGTTAAGCAAATCGAAGAAGACCCGTTTAACAAGTATCTAGCTGAAAACAAAAAAGGTGCTATTGTTAAAGGTAAAGTAATCGAAGCTGACGCGAAAGGTGCGACAGTTGAGTTAGAAGAAGGTGTTGAAGGGTACATCCGCGTTGCAGATATTGCACGTGAGCGTACTGATGATGCATCTGCAGTTCTAGCAGTTGATAGTGAAGTTGAAGCGAAGTTTGTTGGTGTTGACCGCAAAAATCGCGTAATCAGCCTATCTATCAAAGCGCTTCACGAAGCAGAAGAGAAAGAAGCAATGGAAAGTCTGAAGAAAGACGAACCATCTTTCACGAATGCAATGGCAGAAGCGTTCAAGAACGCGCAAAAAGACGACTAATCACTAGTCTGTATGGGCCGGAGAGCCGGCCCATATTAACTGGGAGGCGGAATGACAAAGTCAGAGCTAATTGAAAGACTGGCCAGTATCCATACAAACATCCCCGCAAAGGATGTAGAGTCTGCTGTAAAAGAAGTCATCGAGCGTATGGCGCAGACGCTTTCTTCAGGTGAGCGTATCGAGATCCGTGGATTTGGTAGCTTCTCTTTACATTACAGAGCACCTCGTGTTGGTAGAAACCCCAAAACGGGGGACACAGTCGATTTGTCCGGTAAATATGTCCCGCATTTTAAACCTGGAAAAGAATTAAGAGACAGAGTGAATAGTCTTTAGCAATAGATGGAGTGCGTTGTGCGGAAAATTCTTGGACTGATATTTTTTGTCAGTTTGTGTTTACTGCTATTTGTGTTTGGTTCCCAAAATCAACATACGGTCGAAGTGAATTACGTCATCGCAAAATCATCTATTATGGTCTCTGAACTCATGGTGATATCATTGGCCATCGGCCTATGTATTGGTATCGCCATACAAGCATTTAAGAAAAACACTAAAACGACGACGAAGCGTTCACTACAAAATGATTGAGCTGTTGTTTTTACTTCTTCCTGTTGCTGCTGGTTACGGCTGGATCATGGGGCGAAATAGCGAGCGCAGTAGACATCGTCATTCTCATAACCCATCGTCCCGATCATCCTCGTATCTTGTCTCTGATGAATATATCCATGAATACTTAAAGTCTCTCAAAGGGAAAGCGACAGACTTGGACTTTTTTTGTCGCCAGTTGGTCGATACAGCAACAAGCCTAGTTCGGCAAGGTAAGGTCGATACCGCGGTTGCGTTGGTTGAGCAGGCGATTAAAGATGAGAAAATTAGTTCGCCAGATGTTCTTTGTTTTCTAGCCAAACAGTATACAGCGATGGGGTTGTTGGCCAGAGCAGAGAATACATTACTTCCACTACTCAAGCGGAGCAAAAGCAGAGCCCATGCAATTGGGCCGTTACTCCGAGTTTATCAATCCTTAAAAACATGGACCAATTCGCTATCGCTTTTTCAAGAACATTCAGATGACTTTCGGTCAGATGACTTGCATATTGTGTCTCACCATATCTGTGAATATGCCAATCATGAAGAAACGTCAGCCCAAAAATCGTCTCTACTGGACATTGCTCTGGGTGCTGCACCCAATAATGTCAGAGCGATGCTTGAAAAAGCGCAGTGTGAAATCGAGTTAGGGCACTTAAATATTGCTCAGGAGTTGTTAAGTGCTGCGAGGAGAACATCTGGCTTATATCGTATTTTAGAATTAGAAAAAGCTTTATATCATCAGCTAAATGAGCCAGATGACTACCTATCGATTTTGATCCAGTTTACCTTAGATAAACCAAACCTGTCTGCGATTTTATTCATGCTTGATAATTACCATGAGCAGCTGAACATTGAACATATTGAAGATATTTTGCAAAGTTGCCAGCAAGCATCGATTGAAAAGGAAGCGCGTCAGTTGATTTTGCGTTGGTACATCATCACGCATTTTGAGGAATCCCATTTCCTTCGACAGATGGTTCAGCATGACTTAGAAAAGCATAGCGCTTATCGTTGCCAAAATTGCGGTTTTTCAACACCGAGCTTTTCTTGGAACTGCCCGTCTTGTAATCAGTGGGATACACTCCACTTGAAATTAATATAAGTCAATCAATGAAGATATAGGTGAGTGAATGCTTGTAAGTGATCCAAAAGTAATCGTTGCATTGGATTTTGATTGCCCGGAAAAAGTGCGCCAATTTGTCAGTCGAATTGAGCCGGGTTCTGTACGGTTGAAAGTGGGTAAAGAACTGTTCACTCGCGTAGGCCCTGAGATTGTTCAGGAATTAATTGAGAAAGGTTTTGATATTTTTCTTGATTTGAAGTTTCATGATATTCCAAATACGGTTGCAAAAGCTGTTCAATCAGCAGCGGAGTTAGGGGTATGGATGGTGAATGTCCATGCGTCTGGTGGTGCACGGATGATGAGTGCAGCGAGAGAAATCTTGGAACCTTATGAAAAGCGGCCGAAGCTCATTGCGGTTACAGTCCTCACCAGCATGGAAGAAACTGAACTACCCGAGTTAGGTATTCAGCGTGATTTGGACTCACATGTGCTATCTTTAGCAACGCTTACTAAAAATTCAGGGCTGGATGGGGTTGTCTGCTCAGCAAGAGAATCTATTGCACTAAAGCGTGCCTTGGGCGATGACTTTCAACTTGTGACGCCAGGTATTCGCCCAGCTGGTGCTAGCTTGGATGATCAAAAACGTATAGTCACACCTGTTCAAGCGATTCGGGACGGTGTTGACTATTTAGTGATTGGCCGTCCAATTACTAAAGCCGAAGATCCAGCATCAGTCATCACAAGTATTAATCAAGAGATCATGTCAATATAGAAATAAGGAGGAGCCAAATGGCGCGAGAAAAGTTTGCAATCACTGATGATATTGCTGTGGGATGTTTTCAGTATCTTTCAAAAAAAGTAAAGACAGACCCTTCTTTTCTTAGTCATTTGTCTCACGAAGAAACAGAACAAGCACATCATGCCTTTGATGCAGCTCGTGATGTGCTTCTTTATCATGATCAACTTGCTGAGCTTCTCCATGCCTGGTTTTATACTTTCCTCACCGCAAAACAACAAACAGCAATGAAGGCATCCCTTCGAAAGAAACGTCAACGCAGTAGAAACGATTATGTTTCAATGGAAATTGATAAGGATATTTACTGGAAACTTTCTCATTTGGCTGAGCAGGAAGGGATCACAATCAAAGATTACCTAGAACAGATCATTTCTGATACATATGCGCAACAACGTCCTTCTGTTAATTTTTCTTTTGGTTAGATAGCTAACTCTATCTTTAATCTAAGAAAAAGAAAGGTATATGTCGATTTGTTCAACTGGTTAATAAAAAAATATTATATTTATATATTGTAAAATTATGTAAATGTTTTATTATGATGCCTGGTTAATAAACTGATGCGAATTTATTAAATAGCTGGATGTCATATGAAACCGAATTTAATTTGTCTTTTTCTTTTTTCATCATTTTATACAATTGCAGGCGATTTGTGGACTCCCAACACACAAGATAGTCAAAACCGTGCTCATCGTGAAGCGGTCTCCCAAGAAAACGAAGTCACTTTTCAATTATCAAGTTTTCAAGATCTTCGCTCACAGGCGGAATCAAAGCAAATAGTGATCCCTCTACCTGATGGTGGAACGATGCAAGTGAATTTAGAAGAAGATTCACTATTGCCTCCTTCAATGGCAAAGCTATATCCACAGATCAAAAACTATGTTGCCTATGATAAGAATGGAGAGCGTGTCGGACGTTTTAACTTCTTATCTACTGATATTCACGGAACTTTTAAATACAAAGGTGAGCGTTATAGCTTAAAGAGTATTCCTGAGTCGCCATTGCGCTATCGTATCACGAAGGATAAAGCAAATAAGATGCAATATCATGACGAGCATCGGACAGTGGAGCCTAGTGAAAACCGTTTACCAACATCTGATGCTGAGTCATTGATGTTGATGCGTACCTCAGCACTATCAAGGAATCATTCAGCTCAGCGAACCTTAAGAGTTGCTTTTTCTTTGACTTCGGAGTTTACAAAAGACTTTTCTTCGCATCTTGAGACAATCGAAGCGGTTACAAATATCCTTTCTGGTGTTAATGCGGTGTACAACACTGATTTAAATATCAAATTGACGATGTCACCTGCTCAGAATAATTTCATCTACACCGATGCGATTACGGATCCGTTTCGTCGTTTGTCTGATAACGAGTCCAAGGCTATTAAGAATACAGAAGTCCAGAAAAGCTTCCATGATAAGATAGATATGGGGATGGTATTGGATGTACATCCTGATCATGGTGCGCTGGATGGAATTGCTATAGTAGGCCTTGTATGTGGTGATACAAGAATATCAATAATTAACGGTGTCAGACGTGAGACGAGTAAATCTGAAGCTATTGCTCGAGCATCACGGGGAGACAGAGATGGATTATATATAGCGGTTGCCCATGAATTTGGTCATATGCTTGGTGCAGGGCACACCTTTAATAGCTGTATTAATAATGGTAGACTATTGAATGTTGGATCAAACTCTCCCTCCTTTGTGGAACCAGGTAGTGGTTCTACAATTATGGCCTACCCAACAGCCTGTGGCGTCCATAACCTGCTTGATCAAGAAACAAATATGCGTAAAGAGGGCCACGATAGCTACTTCCACGCGGTTTCGATTGACCAAATCAATTCAAAGTTGGCATCTAAATCAAGTTGTGGCAGCACGGGATCAGTGACAAACACCCAGCCGAGGATTACAAAAGTTCCTGCATTAGTAGGGAAAAAAATTCCAGTAAATACGCCATTTGAATTGCATGGAGAAGCATCTGATACAGATGTGATCAAATATAATTGGGAGCAGATGGATCATTCAGTACCAAGAAGTATTAACACAGCGAAAGAAGATACTGGTGCGGGGCCGTTGTATCGTTCTCATCGTCCAGAAGTGAATGCAAATACACGTATTTTCCCACAAATGAAGTATATTCTCAGTGGTGAGACAACTATTGGTGAAGTATACCCAACGACGACTCGGGACTTGAACTTCCGGTTCTCAGCTCGTGATTCACGCGGTGGGTTAACCTCGGAAAATGTCAAAGTTCAAACGACAAGTGCTGCGGGTCCGTTTACAATAAGAACAAATATTGTAAGAACACCGGATACAGGAAGGCAACTTGTACAATGGAATGTTAATGGTACGGATCGTCCACCCGTCAACTGTTCACGTGTTAATATTGATCTACTAACAGTCTCTGGGTTTAATGAGAATACTTACCGGGTATTGAACAGCGAACGTTTATCATCTTCGATTCCGAATGATGGTGCTCAGACGGTAAAACTACCGAATCGTCAAATCGACCAAGCTCGCTTTAAGGTAAGCTGTGCAGATAATATTTTCTTTGCAGTATCAAGAAATGACTTTGAAGTAGTAACGTATACAGAATCGCCAGAACCAGTTGACCCAACACCAGTAACACCACCGGCTGTGAATCCAAACCCAGTAGATCCAAATACTGGAACTCCTCCAGTGGATAATTCAACACCGAATATAGGAACGCTACCTACGGATACATCTAATGGAAACAATGAATCTGCGAAGCTTCAAGCTAAAGATGAGGGTGGTTCGTTGTTTGGTCTACTCCTTGCGAGTGGTTTATTCATGCGTCGGTATGCTGGTAAGAAGTAAGTTGTTGGATACATCGTTGAAAGCCACAATGCGTATATGCTATTTATGGAGCCTGATATTATCAGGCTCTTTTTTATGAGAAACACTGTACAAGTTGGAGAATATCCAGAATCATAGATGGATTGAATCAAAAGGATTGACCAATGAGTATTTTAATTGAAACACCAAGACTGCAGATGAGGCAGTTTACTATGGATGACGTTGAGGCTGTTTACGAGTTTTCTACAAATGAGTCTGTGACACGTTTTACAGGGGATGTCGGATTTATTCAGACCCGTCAGGATGCTGAGCATGTCATTCGAGATATATGGATAGCTGAATATGAAAAGTATGGATATGCTCGTTATGCATTGATCCATAAAGAAGAGAACCGAGTAATCGGGTTTTGTGGCTTAAAGTATGAGCCTGAACTTGGAAGTCCTGATATTGGTTACAGAATGTTGCCAGATTACTGGGGGAAAGGGCTTGGAACAGAAGCATGTCAGGCAATCCTCAATTATGCAAAAGAGGAGCTTGGCCTGGGCAAAATAGTCGCTGAAGTGGTGATAGAAAATATTGCCTCGAATCAAATCCTGCAAAAGCTGGGATTTATCCATAAGAACACATACCTCAAGAAAGGCTTCTCAATTCATTATTATGAGCTGGTGCACTCATGAAGTCACTTGCAGAGCTTATCCGCCTCAAGAAACAGATTCGTGCGATCGGTATTGATGATGCACCATTTCAAAAAGAAACAGGCTCACCTGTCAATCTCTCGGGAATTATATGCTCTGATACTCGGTTTGAAGGGATGTTATGGGGAGAGGTCCAAAAAGATGGGGATGATGCTACAGATAAGATTATTCAACTAATTCAAGAGAGCAAGTTTTACAGTCAAATTAATGCTGTGCTTCTTGATGGAATTGCTGTTGGTGGCTTCAATATCATTGACCTTGCTCTATTGTCAGAAAGCCTTCAACGCCCTTGTATTGCTGTTATGCGAAAACAACTAAATATACTTAAAATCCATCAGGCTTTAGACAATTTTGCGGATGCTGAAAGACGAAAGCAACTTATCGCAAAGGCTGGGGAAATATATCCGTCAGCAATTTTGTTTTCAGGTCAAAGGATGTACAGCAGATGAGGCAGGACAAGCACTGATACAAATTACTGATCAAGGGAATGTTCCAGAATCACTTCGCTTAGCACATTTAATTGGTGCAGCAATCAAGACAGGCCAAAGTACTGGTCGAGCTTAGGGGGCTATTCGTTAAGGAAATAGGGCCATTATTCCATCATGCACATGAAAACTAGGTGGTCATTCTTCATCTATAACTCAGCATTTATGCCAATCTTGAGAAGTAGCACTTGAGGTTGAAGCCTCACTACTAGGTTTATTCAATGACCCTAAGATATATATCGCTTCTTTAAGCAATCTTTCTACCATTGTGTTGATGCTATCACTATCTAACTTATCGAGCCATTCTCTAGACCAAAGAATATATTCATTTCCTTCAACTTTCGAGAGTTGAATTGAGGGCCAATCTAACATAGTTTGTTCGATATAAACGATATCATCTAAGCTAATCGGGATAAATGCACTCAATAGCCCATCAAGCTCACGAATATGGAGTGTCATGGAATCAATTTGAAGATCAAGCCCCCCCGGGTGGCACGCATCGGTTGGCCAATTTTGTTTTTCGCATAGATCTTTTATCAACGCATCAAGCATCTAATCTACCTTTGTGTTGTCGAAAACACTATTCGTTGGAGGAAACATATCTGTGATTGGTGGTTGCTTTGGAGTGCCTTGAAGTCGTCCACCAATCGAGGCTGCCCATGGATCGATCACAACAGTTTGTGATCCCCATGTTGATGGGTCTGTTAAATCCGAGCCTTCTTTTCTGCCTAATAGGACAAAGCAATGTGTTCCCACATGGCGATTTGCGCCGACATGTGAAACGACTTCAATACGTACTTGCGGATCTGATTTCATGAGTTCAAATGCCGCAGCATAAGCCATTGTACTACAACAACCTGCTTTTGCAGAGTGGACGGCTTGTGCAATCGTATTGAGCTGGTTTTTAGAAACGCCTTGGCCTGTTTTCACGGCTCTTTCTGCAAACCCCGAAGTCATGTTTGCTTTTTGGTTGGCTTGAAGCCGTGTTGGGTCTTTGTGAAAGGCCTCTAAACGGCTCATGATCGTATTGTATTGTCGATTGTCTTTTTTGACGAATGTACCTGCATCTGTACAAGCATATTGCCCGATTTTATTGATATTTGGGATTGATTGCTTGAGTAATGATTCGATTGACTTTGAACTTGTTTTCGCAGTCGCAGGGTTTGAAGCTTGCTGATGAGTTCGATCAAGTGTTGGATGCTTACTTGATAGCTCAGTTTGTAAGCTTTTTAGCTGCGCACCTCGTTTATTTACTTCTTTAGGGTGATTATTTTGCCAATGATCAATCGCATTTTGGACTTTTTGTGCATTTGCCTTTGAGGGATCCGCTTGATAGGCCTTGACCGATCGAACGAGTTGTTTCAGATCAGAACTTTGATGATGTGGCCAACTACGAACAACCGATTTCTCGAAGGTTTTATTCCCACGAGATAAAAGCTCTTGACCAGATTGTTCCGGTGACTGAGGTCGCGGTATATTCAGATCTGGTCGAATGTTAGTGTTATGGATTGTGCTCATACTTACCTCTACATATTTATTGTAGCTAGATTTTAATAAAGAGACGGAAAGAGGAGCGTTTTTTCTTCAATATAGGGCCAATCCTACTGGTAGCGAAGAAGAATCTTATCAAATTCTCCAGATTCCTGTACTGCCTGAATTCCATTTTGAAGCGTGTCGAGGTATTGTTTGGGGACATCCTTGCTCAATCCAAAATAAAGCTCACTTTCCTTTAGTGTATGAACGACTTCAAAATCGTGGGTATTTTGCCCCGTGCGCTTCAGTATCCACAATGCGACCCGATGCTCATAGGCCCACATATTGATACGTTGTGCACTTAATTTTTTCGCGGCATTCTCAGAGAAAGCTGAAAGTTGAATATTTGCATCAGGTATTCCAATGCGTTTCAGTTCCTGAGCACCAACATCATCTCGTACAGCACCAATGATGTAACTTTTGAGATCTTGATGAGATGAAATTTGAAAATGCCGGGCTTTTTTTGCAAGGATAACAATGGATGTTTTAGTAATTGGGCCTACCCATTGAAAAAGGGCTTCTCTCTCCGGTGTTCTTGCCATGACAAACAATGCTGTCATTGGGCCATTTAAGGCTTCTTTATAAGCCCTTGCCCAAGGTTGCAAATGAATCATTTGGTTTTGAATCGTATAACCTTGTTGTTTGGCAGCTGCTTTTAACAAATCAACGGCAATGCCTTGGGGTTGTTGATTTTCTTGAAAATTATACGGTGGTGAGTCTTCGGTCATAAACCGAATATGAGTTAAATTCGCGCTATAAGCGTTAATCGTGAATACCAGCAGAATAAAAGTAAGTAATTTCACGAAAACGAGGCCGCCTCGTCATGAAAGGGTCTACATAAACACTAGTTTTAGAAAGGTTTCAGGTCAATTGTAATCCCCCCGAAAAATCGTAGCGGTTTTAAGTAGAGAATTCCGGTACTCTATAACAAAGGAGTTTTCTATGCGTAAATCTAAATTCAGCGATGCTCAGATCATCGCGATCCTCAAACAAAACGAAAATGGTGTTTCTGTTCCTGAGCTTTGTCGGGAGCATGGTATGAGTTCAGCTCTTTTTTATAAATGGCGAGCCAAATACGGCGGGATGGATGCGTCGCTCATGAAGCGGTTAAAAGAATTGGAAGAAGAAAATAAACGGCTCAAGAAAATGTACGCGGA
>NZ_KB894515.1 GCF_000374485.1 Algicola sagamiensis DSM 14643 | reverse complement strand
TGGCAAAATGGCAAAATGGCAAAATGGCAAAATGGCTTAATGTCTGGGCTTGTTGAGCACCAAGCTTATCGGTGAAGACATCAAGACTTCGCTCATCACTTCCGTCGAGTTGGAAGGTTGCACGATTCAAATCTTTCAAAAAGGTAGAGTTCCATTCTACATCACGATTGAGATCAAGCTTTGAAGCCATATCTTCAATGGCATCCTGGAATTGACCTTTTTCAGAGAGTAGTTGTCGGTGAATACGTTCTTCTTTTTGGCTCACGTCACCAAAGCCAAATTGATCCAAATCGAGTTGGTTCGATTCTTTCTGAAAGGCTTTAAATGCATTCCAAAAATTAGAATCAGCGAACTCAGGAAGACCAGAATTTTCACTATGCGCATGCGTTTGTAACCAATTATTTGCTCTTTCTGAGTCACTCATCGCACCTGTGAGTGCTCGCGTGGTGGTCTCTAGATCCAAAGCGGTTACAAGTGCGTCGAGTACTGTCGCAGTAGCGTTAATCTTCTCCAGTGCTTTTAACTGCTCAGTGTAATCCAGATGCTCTTCAGTTGTTTCTGTAAACATCATATTGAACGATGGATTCAGAATCAGTGAAGCAAGCTCCTTACTCGTCGGGTTGCCCATCACTGCCTGGAATAAATTTTCTTTTGTTGATGTTGGCAGCTCTTTCACAAGCGAGCGTAATGTTTCCATCTGATATGCTTGTGCATCAGCACCACCTTCGAGACCTTTAAGGTCGAATTGTGCACATAAAGTGACATGCTGTGCGTAGTTGTCCAGTGCATTGAGAGCACTTGTGTAATCAGGGCTTGAGAACGACTGTGATAACGTAGTAAAACTCTCTTTGAGAGCATTATGTCGATTATCCACCTTATCCATGACTGAATGAGCAATGCGCGATAATTCTACTTTACCTAATTGCTGTGTAGGAGCATTATGATCAGTGATTTGAGTAATCACTGCATCTTGAAACATTTTCATGAATTGTTGCTGCGCTGGAACGCTAAAGCCTTCACGCCAGGAGCTTTTGACATCATGGTCACGTTCTTTGAAGACTGCGGTTAAACCATCCGGGTTCTCACCAAATCGCATCGCGGCAGCTGCATTTAATGCAGTGATACCATCTTTGCGTTGTTTGAGATCATCTGCAGCGTCAACGTACTGTTGGATCAAGCGGCCACTGAGTGCAGTGGTCCCAGATAAGTCCATATGGCTACTAACCTTCTGTGCAATATCAGAGCCATAGTGCTTTTGAAGTGCATGTAAAAATGCGCCAGTTGTTTGTAGGTTACTTTGTAATTTTGTGCTTTATAGTTTTCTACAAACTGGTTTTTATCCAATCCAACAACGGATAGCATCTTCACGACTTTGCCCTTAAGACTGCCGCCAGAAGATAAGACGGGATCGCCTTGCTGATTCGATTGCAGTGACACTTTATCGTGTTGTGCATGCTGGATGAATTTATTTAATTCAATACTCATCATTTTCCCCTTTCGATATTCATCTCTTATACACGAACACAACTGTCTACGGGTTTTTGTTGTGGTGGTGTATGCATATGATTCATGATGATCAGTTGTTCCTGCCAGTATTCTGCCTGCTCAACATAAGTCGTGAATACTTTGTCCAAACACTCAATTGTCGTTTGCTCGGCATGGATTTGTTGTAAGAGCAATAGGCTGTTTGTAATCGGTTCAACCCCAAGCGACATACCATATGCTTGATTGAGAGAAATATTGGCAGATAGCACCTCTTTTAAAGCGTTTGGTAAAGTTGGCCCGTTGCTGATTTCACCAATAAAAGCTGTTAGGCTCAAAGATTGAGACTTATCATTGACATGGAGCTCTAGGACGAGAGAGTCGTCGAACATTAATATACATACACCATCGGCATCAAACTCAAGTGCTTCAAAGCCAAGTTTTGGTGCGAGTGCATCGAGTAATTGGTTCATGGGAGATTTCATAGAACAACTCCAAAATATTCAAAAGCAGTTAATTCGTTCCATTTATACTAGATAAGTAACCATAAAGCATGATTGGTTTCACGAAGAATTTATGAGTCGCGTTGAAAATACCAGCACTTCGCCGATTCTTTTTTGCTAACACTTTATTATTTTTTTCGTCTTTTAAAAAGCACTATTTAGCTACTAACTTAAGTAGTATTTGCAGAAAATAGACGGTCCTTTTTGCTCATATCCACCTGTTTTATAAGAAAAATTGATCCAGATTCATTGATCGGTCACACAAATGTCCCTAATATACGCTCCGCTTGTCTGACCTGCTGATAGCAGCGCGTTCTGTTGATCAACTGTCAGGCAACCTGGAGATAGTTAACAAAACAAGATGTCATAAGGTGAGATATCATGAAAAAGTCCCTCACGCTCATGATCGGCGCACTTATTCCTATGGGAGTAATGGCTGATTCTGTTGATACACACACTTTTATGGAAAGATTCCATAGTAATCCAGCTAAGGTCATGGATGAGTTGCCACCGCGTACGAAAGTAGCGGAAGCAATGGCACCGTACTTTTCAAAAGAAGAAATTGAAAGCAACGAATTCGTTACGAAAAAAGACGAACTTCGTCAGCGTATGATCCACAAGCCAGCGCCTCGTATGGCGATGATGGCAGCTTCTGCGGCAAGCTCTGGCCGTGGTAACGATAATCCTGCAAACTTGGTTGACCTTGGTAACAATGTCATCACTAACTTGTTTGAGCTTGAGCAAAAAGCACCTCGCTCTCACCGTTTGGCAGAACAGCCTTGGTCTGACACATACTGGCCGCTTTACTCTGGTGCATCCGCTTGGCGTTATGCAGACCAGGACTTAAGCAACTCATATCCACAGACTTGGAAAGACTACAACGACTTCAGCGTAAACAAGCCTGTCGATCAGTATTCTTTAGAAACACGTCATTTACTATCTCCAGCAGAAAAATACGATCTATTGGTTGGTGATACTGGATTTACGTTGACGAATAACCAGTGGGATAGTGGCCGCTCTTACTATGACCGCAGCGGTAAAGTTGAGCGTTGGATGGGCCTTTGTCACGGTTGGGCACCAGCTGCTTACATGTTGCCACGCCCAGTGAACACGATTACTGTCAAAGACGCGAATGATGAAGACCTGAAACTATACCCATCAGATATCAAAGCAATGGGTACGTTGTTATGGTCAAACGCACGTTTCGATACCAAATTTATCGGTGGTCGTTGTAACATCAAAGATCCTGAGAAAGATGCAAATGGTCGTATCTTGGATCAAGACTGTTTCGATAATAACCCTGGTACATTCCACATTTCTGTATTAAACCAGATTGGTATCTCTGAGCGCTCAGTCATTCTTGATGCGACTTATGACTACCAAGTTTGGAACCAGCCAATCCTTTCTTATAAGGTCACTTACTTTAATCCGCAAACCAGCCGTGCTGTATCGAATGCGCAGGCCGGAACAATTAATCTAGCGGATTATACAAAGGATAAGTTCAAGAGCTATCGTGCTCAGAACACAACCAAAGTTGTTGGTGTACGTATGGACATCGATTACATGGTTGAAACAAATCCAAACCACCGTACGAAAGATGACGAGTACTATGATGGCATCACTTCAGTCTCATACTACTACGATCTAGAAATGGATGATGCAGGTAACATCATTGGTGGTGAGTGGTATCAAAACCGTCATCCAGACTTCCTATGGACACCTTCTAAGAACGCGAAAGCAGTTTCTTGGTACAACGGTCAAGGAAACTGGGCTGAAGGTCAGACTGTTCCACAAGACTGGAAGCAAAAAGCAAAACAAGCTTCTCGTTACGGACAGCCACTCACTTCTATCGTCAATGAGTTGTTCGAGCGTTCAGCTGAAGGTTCTACAAACCCACCTCAGCCAACACCTTGGACTGCGATCAAACTTAGTAACAGCATGTGCTTAGACGCATACTACACATTGAACAACGCAAACGGTCTTCTTGTTCAAGAAGCTTGTGGTAACTATGCAGAGCAGTTGTTCTCAGTGAATGCGCAAGGTCAAGCTCGTACTCAAGGCACAGGTGACTTGTGTGTGACTGCTTCTGCACTTCGTGTCAATGCAACCCTAAGCATGAAAGCATGTAATGGTTCAAACACGCAGAAGTGGAAGATTGAAAATGGCGTTCTGAAGAGCCTTGTGAAGCCAGCACTAAAAGTTAAATCTGCTGGTGGAACTCGCATTCGCTTGAAGCGCTAATCAAACCGGATTCCTTTTGTTGTCATGCCAAAGCCGCCTTGTTTCAGGGCGGCTTTTTTGTTTGCCCAGCAAAGCTGGCAAACCCGTCAGGTTGAAAGAAACCTGAATCGCCCGACTAAGGGGAAGATAATCCGAATGGCAAGGGCGCTGCTGGCCAACGGCAGAGTCTGAAGGAAGCCATAGGAAGTAAGGTGTACACAACTAACCGTAACCTGTTTCGGCACTGTTGGTGGGTAAGCGTGCAAAATATCGTGAAGCCCGGTACTTAGTCAGACCAATGGTGTGCTTGAGGGTGGAATACCTTACAGGGAGCCAGTGCAATAACTGGGGAAGCCTGGCATCAAGTCCAAGCTAGCTTGGAAACATCATCTCAAGAAGTGATCCAAGAGTGATGTTGGTGTGAGGTGGCAGATGAATCCGTAGTAGTGAGTAAAGCCCGGCCAGTGAAGCCCAGCAATGGTGTGGAGGACAAAACCGGGCTGACCATCAGCATCATGTCTGGTGGAACGCAGTGTTGCCAAAAGCGCACTGTGTTGCGAAGGGAGGAAGTACGTTTTAAGTCTGTGATGAACAGATGTTTTTTTTCATGGTACACAAGCCGGCTAGCTACCGGGGTATTCCCACTTGGTAAACTGGGAGCAGAGCACTGAGTGGCGAAACCGTACAAGGGAGTAATCAGGCTTATAGTAGTAGATTGCCGCTGAGCTAGAACGCTACATCACCTGATGAAACAGACCGACATGAAGACGAAGCATACTGTCCCCACACAGCGCACAACCCAAGGGGAGAAGTTGAGAGTTTATTACAGTCTGTATGGCCACCTGCTTAACAAAGAGCGGCTGTACAATAGATTTAAAAAGGTGAAGAAAGCAAATGGCGGGGCAGGAACAGATATGCAGAGCCTGAGCGACTTCGCCTTAAATCTGAGTAATAACCTTGATCAACTTCTTCACGAACTGAAAACCCGGCAATACCGGCCTCAGCCAGTCAAGCGGTTAGAAATCCCGAAAGATGATGGTGGAGTCAGACTGCTGGGCGTTCCGAGTGTTCGGGATAGAGTTGTCCAACAAACCCTGAATGACCTATTAACCCCCATCTTCGAAGAGCAGTTCCATCCATCGAGTTTTGGATACCGGCCTCAGAGAAGTTGTCATGACGCGATCAACAAAGCGACCATGTTCATCCGCAGATATGGCCTGCAACATGTAGTCGATATGGACTTGTCCAAGTGTTTCGATAAGCTCGACCACGAGTTGATCCTGACGAGCATGCGAAAACGAGTCTCGGACAGCAGCGTTCTTGATCAGCCCCTTGATAGCAAACATCTATCTGGACGTGTTCGATCAGGAAATGAGAAGACGAGGTCACCGGATAGTGCGTTATGCGGACGACATCCTGATCTTCTATCGAAGTCGTTCAGGTGCGGAAAATGCGCTCAGGCAGGCAACGAAGATACTGGAAAAAGATCTGAAACTCACAGTGAACCAGAGCAAGTCCCATATCGCTCACAGCGACGAAGGGGTGAAGTTCCTGGGTGTGGAAATAGGGAGTCAATATACCTGGATCCAGCCCAAGAAAGTGCAAAAGTTCAAAGAGCAGCTCAAAGCACTGACAAAACGCAACGGAGGCAAGCCTCTGTGCAGAGTCATCAAAGAGCTGGCACCGGTGGTGAGGGGCTTTGGCCAGTACTTCAGGATAGCGAATGCCAGCAGGGAGTTCAGGAAAATAGCTGCCTGGCTGCGGAGGAGGCTGCGGAGTCTTCAACTAAAACTCTGGAAGAAGCCAAAAAGGCTACACAGGAGGCTGAAGCAACTGGGGTATAAACCTCCGTTCAGTCACATCCGGATGACATGTTGGAGAAGTTCAGCCAGCCCGTTAGCCAGTTATGCTATGCCGAACCAATGGTTCAACGATCTTGGTTTGGTGGTTCTGGAACATGTAAAGACAGGGTATGTGTTCAGCAATTATGCTGAATGGAAATGTGCATGAGCCGTATACGAGGCCCGTACGTACGGTTCTGTGAGAGGGATGAGGCGGAAACGCCTCACCCTACTCGATGTGTTTTTTAGAAAAGGATCTACCGCATAAAGCGTTGATAGCCTAGATTATCGGTTTCATCCTGCCAAGCAAAACCAAGGGCTTTGAGATGACGATGAAACTCGAACTCTTCATCCGTACTCACTTCGAACCCGGCTAACACTTGGCCGAAAGCTGCACCATGATTGCGATAGTGGAAGAGAGTGATATTCCAGTGTTCGCCAAGGGTATTGAGAAATGACATTAATGCCCCAGGATATTCAGGGAACTCAAAGCTGTATAATCGTTCATTCTGAACAGCCTGGCTGGAACCGCCAACCATATAGCGGATATGCAATTTTGCGACTTCATCATCAGATAAATCATCAAAGCGATAATCTTGTTCAGCTAATGTCTGTTTGATTTCGGTGAGCTCGCTTTCACCTTGACGTAGTCGGATCCCGACAAAAATCTGAGCTTGTTCTTGATGATTAAAGCGATAATTAAACTCTGTGATCACTCGACCACCAAGTGCGTGACAAAACTGCTTGAATGCTCCTTTTCTTTCAGGGATCGTGACAGCAAGGACCGCTTCTTTCTTTTCTCCGAGTTCACAGCGCTCCGAAACATATCTCAGCGTATCAAAATTTAAATTCGCACCGCTTAAGACTGCAGCAAGATTTTGCTGTTGAAGTTGATGCTTTGCGGCATATTTTTTGAGGCCAGCTAAGGCAAGTGCACCAGATGGTTCCGCGATTGCGCGGACATCTTCAAAGATATCCTTTAAAGCCGCACAAACTTCATCACTGGTGACCGTGATTAAATCATCACAATACTGCGTTGCGATATCAAAAGGTAGGTCACCGATTTGTTTCACTGCGACACCATCAGCGAATATGCCGACGCTGGAAAGCGGTGATGGCTTACCTTGTTCAAAGGCATATTGAAGGCATGCAGAGTCTTCTGATTCAACCGCCACCACCTTCACTTGCGGCATGACTTTCTTAATATAAAGGGCCATTCCCGCAAGAAGTCCACCACCACCGACCGGGATAAATATCGTATCCAAGTGATTGTGTTGTTGGAGCATTTCTTTCGCGACGGTGCCCTGGCCAGCAATCACATCTGGGTGATCAAATGGCGGAATCAACGTCGCACCATCTTTCTGGGAAATCACTTCTGCACGTTGCTTCGCTGTATCAAAGTTTTTTCCATGCAGGATCACATTTGCGCCATGGCGTTGAACAGCACTGACTTTAATATCTGGTGTCGTTTCTGGCATCACAATGGTTGCTTTGATACCCAATTTCTTTGCAGATAATGCAACGCCTTGTGCATGGTTGCCCGCTGAAGCGGCAACGACACCGGCTTGCTTTTGTTCTGTCGTGAGATTGTATAGACATTGATAAGCGCCGCGGAGCTTAAATGAATGAACCGGCTGTTGGTCTTCGCGTTTGAGCCAAATATGGTTGCCCACACGGGAAGAGAGTTTATTCAATCGGTCTAGATCTGTTTCTTGTGCAACATCATAGACAGGGGAAAGGAGGACCTTGCGAAAAAGGTCCTCAAGCAGTTGATCATCGTTGTGCGCGAGAGATTGGCTCATCGTTCCTCCAACTTTGAGCGATCACGAACTGCGCCCATATCAGCACTGGTTGCCAGCGAAGCATAGCTGCGCAGTGCAAAGCTTACTTCTCTTTGGCGAGAAGCAGGTCGCCAAGCTTTATCGCCTTTGGCTTGCATCGCCGCTTTTCGTTCTGCTAATACTGCTTCATCGACGATTAAGCTGATCCCACGACTGGGGATATTAATATCAATCGTATCGCCATTTTCAATCAGGGCAATCGTCCCTTCATTCGCAGCTTCTGGGGAAACATGACCAATGGATAAGCCAGATGTGCCACCAGAGAAACGGCCATCAGTGATCAATGCACACTTTGTCCCGAGTCCCATCGACTTCAAATAGGTCGTTGGATAAAGCATTTCTTGCATGCCGGGACCACCTTTTGGTCCTTCATAGCGGATCACTACAACATGGCCAGCTTTGACTGTGCCACCTAATATTGCTTCTACCGCTTCATCTTGGCTTTCAAAGACAATGGCCTCACCGCGGAATGTCAGGTTTTCTTCTGCAACCCCTGCTGTTTTGACGATGCAGCCGGCAGGGGCAAGATTCCCCTTCAAAACAGCAAGACCGCCATCTTGGGAGAAGGCATGTTCTATTTTGCGGATACAGCCGTTTTCACGATCATCATCCAGTGTTGGGTAACGGCAATCCTGAGAGAAAGCTTTTGTTGTACGGATTCCAGCCGGTCCAGCCTGATAAAATTGATGTACGTCACTATCTTGCGTTTGCTTGATATCCCATTTTTCAAGCACCTCAGCTAAGTTCTTCCCTGCAACATGGTTGCAGTCGGTATGCAGTTTGTTCGCGCGTGCTAGTTCACCGAGTATGCCGATGACACCACCGGCTCGATGTACATCTTCCATATGATATTTGGGAGTTGCCGGTGCGACTTTACAAAGATGTGGCACTTGACGTGAGAGGCGGTCGATATCATTCATATCAAAATCAATGTCGCCTTCTTGGGCTGCTGCAAGTAAATGTAAAACGGTATTGGTAGAGCCTCCCATGGCAATATCCAGTGACATTGCATTCTCAAATGCGGATTTGTTAGCGATGTTTCTTGGGAGCACATTCGCATCATCATTTTCGTACCAGCGTTTGCAAAGCTCGACGATTCGACGACCGGCTTGGTGGAAAAGCTGCTCACGATCCGCATGAGTTGCTAACATCGAGCCATTCCCTGGCAGGCCAAGGCCTAAGGATTCCACAAGGCAGTTCATTGAGTTTGCAGTGAACATACCTGAGCATGATCCGCAAGTAGGGCAGGCTGAACGTTCAACCTGTAGCGATTGTTCATCGGAAACATTTGGGTTTGCACCCTGGATCATGGCATCGACTAAATCAAGATGGATGATCTGATCGGAAAGCTTAGTTTTTCCGGCTTCCATCGGTCCGCCAGACACAAAAATCACTGGAATATTCAAACGCATGGCTGCCATGAGCATTCCAGGTGTGATTTTATCGCAGTTGGAAATACACACCATCGCATCTGCACAATGTGCATTCACCATATATTCCACTGAGTCAGCAATGAGCTCCCGCGATGGTAAGCTATACAGCATACCACCATGTCCCATCGCAATCCCATCGTCAACCGCTATCGTATTAAACTCTTTAGCAATACCACCTGACTCTTCAATGGTTTTCGCAACCATCTGGCCAAGGTGCTGCAAATGAACATGACCGGGGACGAACTGGGTAAAGGAATTCACAACCGCAATCATCGGCTTACCAAAGTCTTGCTCTTTGACGCCAGTTGCACGCCATAAAGCACGTGCACCTGCCATATTTCTACCTTCGGTTGTGGTTGCTGATCTCAGTTTAGGCATGGGGTAAAGGACTCCGTATTAAGCGACTGCGCTTTGTGTTTCTGGACAACGAACTGGTTCTAACCAGCCCCAGCGATCTTCAGTTTGACCATTAAATAGACCGAAGAACGTTTCTTGTAATTTCTTGGTCACTGGACCACGTTTTGCATCTCCGATTTCCATTCGGTCAACGCTACGGACAGGGACGATTTCTGCTGCGGTTCCCGTCATAAATACTTCATCTGCGAGATACAGTGCTTCACGTGCGATTGGTTCTTCTCGCACTTCATAGCCCAGATCTTTCGCAAGTGTCATGATGGTATCGCGTGTAAGGCCTGGCAGGATACAAGCTGTTGTTGGTGGTGTATACAAGACGCCATGACGAACGACAAAGACGTTTGCACCGGCACCTTCACTGATACAACCTGTGCCATCAAGGCCAATCCCTTCATGGAAGCCATTTCGCTTTGCTTCTGTTGTAATCAATATTGATGAAAGGTAGTTACCACCTGCTTTTGCTGCCGTTGGCATTGTATTCGGCGCAAGTCGTTGCCAAGAGGAAATACAGACATCAACACCTTGTTCCAAGGAGTCTGCGCCAAGATAAGCGCCCCATTCGAATGCTGCTACAATGACGTCCATTGGCACTTTTGGTGGCGTTAGTCCAAGACCAACATTACCTAAAAATGCGAGCGGACGCAGGTATGCATTTGTGAGATCGTTTTGTGCAACTGATTGACGACAAGCTTCCATCATTTCTTCAAATGAATAAGGAATGTCGAAACGATAGATTTTCGCTGAGTCATAAAAACGCTTGATGTGATCCGTAAGGCGGAAGATTGCCGGGCCATTTGGCGTATCATAGCTACGGATCCCTTCAAAGACAGAACTGCCATAGTGAAGTGCGTGACTAAGGACATGAACCTGACAGTCATTCCATGGACGAAGTTCGCCGTTAAACCAGATATATTTTGCTTCTTGTGTCATGTCTAAATCCTCAATTATGCACTCGCTGCCATTTCTGTTGGCAACACTAAAGAAAGTTGTTGAACGTCATGAATTTTTTCAAGCTGTGTCGTGAGTAGCCGAATGGGACGGCTAGCATAGACACTGACCTGGATCTCAAAGTTTTTATGCTCGGTATCTGGGAGCACAGAGAGTTGTGTGACCTGAAAACCACGATAGCGTGTGACTTGTAACAATTTTTCTAAAACAACGGGTTGGTTTTTGGTTTTGATCGTTAACTGGTGGTTCATGGTTGGCTCTCTCCCAACATTTGATGATTTGCTTTTCCAGGTGGTACCAAAGGCCATACATTGGCTTGTTCGTCGATGGCAACATGCAGCATGTAAGGGCCATCGTGCGCGAGCATTCTTGCGATTGCGTCGGAAACTTGGTTTGCACTATCGATATACTCGCCATCGATTTCGAAAGCATTGGCGAGTGCGACAAAGTCAGGGTTGTCATCCAGCGTGGTTTCGCTGAAGCGTTCTTCAAAAAATAACTCCTGCCATTGCTTCACCATGCCGAGACGTTGATTGTCTATCAGTACGATTTTGACAGGAAGTTGGAATCGTTTGATGGTTGTCAGCTCCTGGACATTCATCATAAAGGAGCCATCGCCAGAAACTGTGACGACAGTATGCTCTGGGCGCGCAAGTTGAGCACCGATTGCAGCTGGTAGACCGAATCCCATTGTGCCGAGTCCGCCGCTGCTTAAGTGATTTCTTGGGTGATGGAATGACATGTGTTGCGCCACCCACATCTGATGTTGACCTACGTCACAGCTGATGACGGTGTCATTTGGCGTTGCATCACTCAGTTCTTTGAGCAAAGCAGGTGCGTAAATCGT
The DNA here is from genome assembly GCF_000374485.1 of Algicola sagamiensis DSM 14643. Lineage (GTDB taxonomy): Bacteria > Pseudomonadota > Gammaproteobacteria > Enterobacterales > Alteromonadaceae > Algicola > Algicola sagamiensis. Next base: position 12,890 of record NZ_KB894515.1, on the reverse strand, counting down.
TTCGCCAGGGAAGTCATAACGAAACGGTGACGATGCTTTTTTCTTTAAAGCATATTGTTGCCATGCTGTGATTTCTGGCTCGGCAACAAGTAAAGGGAGGCTTGCCTTTAAGTCGCCGACAAGCGCAACATCAGCCAAGCGTCTTTTGCCGACTTCTGCTGGGTCGATATCCATATGGATCACTTTTGCATTCGGTGCAAACTCAGCAAGTTTGCCAGTGACTCGGTCATCAAAACGCGCACCGATGCAAATCAATAAATCACATTCTTGTACCAGCGTGTTTGCAGCAGGGGTGCCGTGCATCCCAAGCATATTCAACTGATATGGGAAATCAGGTGAAATTGTCCCGAGTGCTTTTAATGTTGAAACTGTTGGCATGCCTGTACGATGAACAAACTCTCGGCACTCATGGATGGCACCTGCCATTTGCACACCACCACCAATATACGCGATTGGCTTTTTACTTTGAGTGATCAGCTCGTTTGCTGCTGCAAAGTCACCATCAACTGCACTACATGGCGCAGGTTGTGGCTGCATGTAGGCTGTAGGTTTCGCTTCCATCACTTGAATATCTTTGGGGATATCAACAAGTACTGGGCCAGGACGACCTGATTGTGCGATGTGGAATGCTTCAAATAATGCAGGACCAAGTTGTTCCGGCTCTTCGACGAGAATGGCATGTTTTGTGACGGGCAGCGCAAGGCCAAGTACATCCACTTCCTGAAAAGCATCGGAGCCCATCGCATCACGAGCAACCTGCCCCGTGATCGCGACGACGGGGATAGAATCAAGCATGGCATCAGCCAATGCTGTGATAAGGTTTGTTGCGCCAGGGCCAGAGGTTGCCAGACAAACGCCGACTTTACCGCTGGCACGGGCATAACCGATGGCTGAGAAAGCGCATCCTTGTTCATGTCTACCGAGGTAATGCTTCAGGTTGGAACCATAGATTGCATCATAGATCGGCATGATGGCACCACCAGGGTAGCCAAAGACTTTGTCTACCCCAAGCTGCTCTAATATGGATATGGTGTACTGCGCGCCCGTCGTCACAATTATTCTCCTTTTTGGATCCAGCTCATGTGCTGCCGAAGCGTTTCACCAACTTCTTCGATTGGGTGGTTATCATTCGCTTCCAGTAGATCACGGAAACGCTGACCGCCACTTTCGTGTTCTGCTGTCCACTCTTTCGCGAAGGTACCATCTTGGATTTGCTTCAATACTTCTTTCATGCGCTCTTTTGCTTGGGCATCGACAACTTTTGGTCCACGGGTGACAGCACCATAGTTTGCTGTATCCGATACGAAGTGTTGCATGCGCTTGATGCCTCCTTCGTAGAACAAATCAACAATCAGTTTTAACTCATGCAAACACTCGAAGTAAGCCAGCTCAGGCTGATAACCTGCTTCAACGAGAGTCTCCCAACCTGCTTTAACAAGCTCTGTTGCGCCACCACATAGAACGGCTTGCTCACCAAACAGGTCTGTTTCGGTTTCTTCTGCGAATGTGGTTTCTAAAACACCTGCGCGCGTACCACCGATTGCTTGTGCATAGGCAAGTGCCAATTCTTTTGCCTTGCCACTGGCATCCTGATGAATAGCGATTAGACATGGAACACCCGCACCTTTTTCATATTCAGTCCGAACAAGGTGTCCTGGGCTTTTTGGTGCGATCATCGTGACGTCATGACCTGCTTCAGGCTGGATGCGGTCATAGTGAATGTTGAAACCGTGGGAGAACATCAACATTGCATCTGGCTTCAGGTTTGGCTTGAGGTGTGTTTCGTATAAGTCTTTTTGAGCCATATCCGGAACAAGGATCATCAGGATATCAGCATCACGTGCAGCATCTGCGAATGGTAATGGTGAAAATCCATCTGCTTGGGCTTGCTTCCAGCTTGCACCTTCTGGACGGAGACCAACCACCACGTTTGCACCGCTGTCACGTAGGTTTTGCGCTTGTGCTTTCCCTTGGCTACCGTAGCCAAATACAGCGATAGTTTTCCCGTTAAGTGCTTGACTATTTGCGTCTTTTTCATGGTACATGGTGGTCATTTTCTTTTCTCTACTCGTTACGGTTAAATGTTTTAAAGGGCCTAAGACGAAAAAACCCCCGGTCCTTTCGGAGCGGGGGTTTTTGGCTTTCGGTATTTTATTTTTCTACCCGTACGCGCCTCCCCGCAGTGATTTAATAATCACCACGACGACGAGGACGATAATGTTACGGATAGTGAATGTGTTCATTTCTAAGTTCGTTTCTAGTTTCTAATCTAGTTAAAAATAAATTCGTGCCAAGCGTGCTATTGCACCTGCCCTTTTATTGTTAGCGTTTTAAAAAACGAAAGTCAACAGAAAAGTTGAAATTAGCTCAGATTAACAAACTTTTTTATCTTAGGTACATACAAAAGGGTGGTTTATGCTGAAAATATGGGTAAATAAACGTTGTTTTTAATTTCAATCTGTATGAAGATTTTGATTCATTGTCAAAAAGCGAATGAGAGAAACGAGATTTTCCGAGAGGCTTCCAGGCTGGATCACGCGTAGATGATAACGATAGCTCCAAGAAAAAGTATCTCGCAAGATAGGATGCAGAGAAGCATTTTGATTTATTTCATCGATTGGTAGACAACCAATCCCCATTCCAGAACGTACAGCACAGAACAACTGATTTAGATTTTGTACGATAAGACGATGTGGAATGTGGTGCTTTGCGATCCATTTTGAATAAACAGGGAGCCCTTCTGATATATCGAGTACCCGATGTTGTTGTAATTGCGTTGTTTTCTCTGGGAGGTGATGGTGTAGAAAATAGGTTTCAGTCCCAGCAAGTTGCAGCTCTGTTTGGCAGAAATAAACTTGATGATCACCATGAAAATCAATCGGATCGGTGATGTGAATGTCAGCTGTTTCTTTTTCCTCTAACAATACAAACCGAAAAAGGACATGGGGCACTTTGAGAAGAAATTGAGACAGAAGCGGTATAACAATATCCTGAATTTTCGTGTGGACCCACAACTGGATAACCTCTGGTGTGAAATCCGGATTTAAGTTAATTTTGCGTTTGAGGTTGAGAAATGCTTGCTCGATATCGTTGCCTAACTGAAGTAAAAGACGGCCTTGATGTGTGGGTTGATAACCCGAAGCACTTCGCTCAAACAGTGTGAGTCCTAGATCAGTTTCTAACCGTTCAACACGGCGGATCACCGTTGCATGATGGATCCCAAGTGATTGTGCTGCAGCCGACACAGTTTGATACCGTGCTACGGTATACGCTATTTTAAAGTCATCCCAGTGGAGTTGCTGTGTGTTCATGCACAATAGAATAGTTGTACCTTAACCAATTGAACATCGATTGAAAGTCTATATTTTCAGAATTTCTTAAGATGATGGTTGTAAGTACATGGGAATGAATTGAAGGAAGTGGCTGTGCAAATGTACACAGCTACTCTTCAAGTTAGTGTTTTATTCTCGCCATAAGCAATGCATCAACATATTGACCATCGCGATAAGCATAATCTTGTCTTGTTCCTTCTACTTCAAATCCAAACTTCTTGTATAGCGCAATCGCAGTTTCATTATCACGATACACCTCAAGTTGGATCCGGCGGATGTTTAGCCAGTTATCTGCCATATCTATCATTGCCGCGACAAGTGTTGTACCAACACCCAAACCCGAAAAATTAATGTCTACCGCCATACCAAAATCTAATGTATGCCTGAGTCGTGCATTTTGAAGCACTTCAAAGACAATATTGCCGATGACTTGTGATGGTTTTTCAGGCTTATTGATTTCTGCGACCAGTCGAAATGAACTTTGATTATTTTGTTCATTCGAAAAGCGTTGATGCCACATTTCCTGTGTTGGATAAGGAAGTTGCAGTGTGTTTTTCACGACATGAGGTTGTGTGTGAATCTGAAATAGATCTTGGGCGTCACATAGCGATGCTGCGCGGATCGTAATATCCATGTGGAATGGCTCCAATTGAATAGAAATAAAAATGAGAAAGTGAAAAAAGTCGACGTCAGTCGGAAAAAGTTTATACGAGGAGGAGGGTGATTGTGGTGACAGAGATGGTAGAAGAAGAGTGAACAATAGAGACATGTTGGTCTATGATGTCATCAATAAACATGGACGAAACTCCTTACATTGAATTGTTCATAACAAGTGGGTTATACCCATTCAATCTACACGAATTTTTTGAGAGTTTGCAATTAAAATTTGATCCATAATTCTGTTCGTTCCAAAGGCGTGCGCTCTGGTAGCATTGGATTCTCAAGCCTGATCAGGCGTCGAGATTGGATATCTGCCTGTTGGATCATCGGTTGGTAAAACTTGTTGAAAAGCTTAAGGTATTCGCCTCGCTCGATCAGGGTTTCTAATCCATACTCCAGTCGTTCGGCTAATGTTGTATTCTCTTGATTCACAAAAAAATAGACAGGCCACGGATAATACAAAAGAACATGTTTATCAATAGCGAGTTGAGGGTATTTTGACTTTCGGACTTCATACTCTGTAAAAATTTCGTTCAAACCACGACTAAAATAATCAAAGCGTTTGGCTGCTAGCATACTGAACAGGCTTTCATATGAAATTCCTTTTTTTACTGAAATCTCATTATGCTCAAACACCTTGACGTCTTCCCAGTCTAGCCCTTGACCTACTTCGTATTTTTGCAAGTCGCGAATACTGTGAACTTTTGAGAACTGAGTTACTTTGTCTTCATGAATGAGAAAGAGACGATATCCAAGAAGTCCTCTGAACAAAGGGATGCGGATTGGACGGAGTTCTTTTTCAAGCTGCTTTGTGGTGGCTGACCAAATGACAGTAACACCTTGGTTTGATGCAAGCTTTCTTCGATATCGGCTCTCCCGCATCAATACTTTTGCGGGCTTCATCTGATAGTCACCGAATTTATCCTTTGAAGCATCAAGCGCATGTTGCAATAGTTGAACGCGATAAGTATCTCGTTCGTCATAGGGGGATTGCGGTTGTGGATAGATCACCTGTTGTACAGTTTTTCCATATGTTGAAAAACTCAATATGAGCAGACAATAAACAAAAAAGCGCATAAAAACCCCACAACATCCAATAGCCCACAGAATAAAATATCTGATTTATATCGAGAAAAAAATCATACAAAAACGTGAATTATTTTCTTGCGCGCTTTTAAAATCCATCCATTGTACTATTTTCGAATATTGGATTTATTATCGATAACAAAGCTGGAGTTGTAATCATTGTCCATGTTCATTTGTCAATGAATACTGGTACTGCATCCCAAGCTTTTTTAATACAGCGAGCGAAGCAACATGATCTTGAATACATGGTCCGGCAATGTTGCTGCTTCTGTCGCAACCCCTTGTCCCCGTAGAGAGCTTTTTAGCCAAAATCTGTACTTTTGATAATGATCATATTTTTGGATGAAATCATAGGCTTCATCGACGGATGTAAGCGCTTGGTCTCCAGTAAATTTCATCACCTGCGGATCATGATTGAGCTGATAAAATGCTTCGGCATCTTGAGTGGTGAATTCCTTCAAAAAGAGCTGATCAATTTCTGTGATATTTTTTACCATAGCGGCCTCCTCTAGGGCCTGTTAATCTTGCAGCCGCCAGGAGCGACATTGATGAAAGCACAACAGACCTAATCAGGCATTTTACAGATGATGAGTGTGAGAGGCCAACGGACAGTGAGTTGTTCTTTCCAACTTTTTGCAAGAGACGGGTAAATTTTACCGACGGGGTTATAACCCTGATGTGCAATAAACCGCTGTGTTGCAGACCAAGATGTTAAATAACCAACGAATGCCTTGAGTGACCATTGTTTTTCAAGTACAAATTCTGGGACAGCGATTTGTTCGAATGGAAAAGAAATCGTTTGATAGTGCTGTTCAACATGGTGTCGCTCTTCAGGCCAGTAGCATTTGAGTCGATTGGCATAAAGGTCCAAAATGATTTCATCAATAGCATCATTGATTTGGCAATGCTCATAACACCAACATGCGAGAATCCCAGAAGGCTTTAAAACACGCCTTACTTCTTGAAAAAATTCTTGGAAATTAAACCAATGTAGTGCTTGTGCAACCGTGATGCAATCCATACTTTGACTGGGAAGACCTGAATACTCTGCGGATGCAACGCGGAAATCAATATTCGTGTAAGGCATCGCTTGTTCTATTTGTTCCTGGCTTGCATCTGTTGCGATGACATGCTGAAAATATTTTGAAAGACTGATCGCCGCTTGACCATTGCCTGTGGCACAATCCCAAACACAGCGATTATCTGGACAAATGCTGACGATATATTTAAATAGCACATCTGGATAGGTTGGACGAAACTCTGCATATAAATCAGCTGAAAGGGAGAAATGATCAGGAAATTGCGTGCTCATGATCGAATGCCTTGAATGCTTGTCTCGTCATTATGTTCTAAAGCATAGCAGTGGTTAACGTTCTCCCGGTAAGTGGCGGCCTCCTTCAAGGCGGAGCACTCGGCCCGTCATATACTTGCTTTTTAAGATGAATTGTATTGCTTGCTCAATCTCAACTTCCCCAGGCTCTAAACCAAAAACTGACTTTTTGAGCGTCTTTTCCTGATAAGCTGTCGATGCATGTTCATCAAACAAGATAAGAGAAGGGGCAATCGCGTTAACTTTCACTTGAGGAGCCATTTTTTTCGCAAAAGACATTGCCATATTTTCTAAAGCAGCTTTACTGGCCGCGTAGGCGATATGTGAGGGACTTCCTGCTTCTGTCATGTAATCAGTAATATGAATGATATCGCATTGTGCTGGTTGTTCAGCAATCAACATATCTGCGCAAGCCAAGTTAATTTGATAAGGCGCATGTACATGGACTTGGAGCATGGATTGCATCAATGCTGCTGGATCTTCAACAGTATCTTCACTTAACCAGCTTGAAGCATTATGAATCACAGCTCTGAGAGAAGTCGTTGTTTCTTTGAGCTGAGTAATGAAATTTTGAATGCCTGATTGGCTTGAAAAGTCTGCATGTAAGCAGATGATACCCGCTGAGCGAAGTGTATCAATAGCAGGAGTTTCTGTCCGATAGGTTATGATCACTGGATATTGCTGATGAAGCTTTTTCGCACAAAATAAGCCGATACGCTTGGCGGCTCCAGTAATCAAAATTGGTGCATTATTCCCCATTTTAAGTACTCTGTTATTGACTCTTGATTGAATGACAAAATTTCCCGAATAAGAACAAACACTTTCCACCGGATCGGGACCTGAGTCAAATACGTTAGCGAAAATTTGGCACTGGTTCAATTAAGAAAATTAAAGTTCATTACTTGTACTTCATATAGAAAGGCGTTAGCTTCGTTCTCATAATAAGAACGGTATTGGATTTTCTGATGAAATATTGTGTCAGTTTTACATTGATGTTTTTTTGTACTCAGTTGTTTGCTTCACCTGTGACATCGCTGGAAAATATTCAGGGCATCACCTTCAATAATGCAGGGAAGCTGATTTCGTTCAATTCAATTCAATTCCGTTCTGGGAAAGTGGTTTCACTGGATAAACCACAGCAATACAAACAGCGCAAGCGCTTGGATGGAAAGGGTGCATATGTTCTTCCAGGGATCATTGATGCGCATGGGCATGTGATGGGCCTTGGGTTTAATTTAATGCAAGTGGATGTGCGCAAGTCCACCTCTGCGGATTCAGCAGGCAAGGCCGTTGCAAAATTTGCAAAGAAAAATCCGGACCTACAATGGATCCGTGGACGAGGCTGGAATGAAGTGCAATGGTCAGGAAAGACCCTACCTACAGCGAAAGACTTGGACCGTTGGATCAAAGATAGGCCAGTTTGGCTCAGAAGAGTGGATGGTCATGCTGGCTGGGCGAATTCAAAAGCACTTGCGTTGGCAGGGATCAATAAAGATACGCAGGATCCCAATGGTGGGCAGATCATTCGTGACGAAAAGGGACATCCGACGGGGATTCTGATTGATAATGCGATGGCGTTGATTTCAAAGCAACTTCCCAAATATTCAGCTTTAGAACAACAACAAGCACTTCACCATTCTAGTGAGCACTTACTATCAAGTGGGATCACGAGTGTACACGATGCAGGAATTGACTATACAACTTATCAGACTTATCGTGACTATGCGAAAAATAAACGGTTGCCTATTCGAATCTATGGCATGCTCTCGGCTGCAGATCCAAATTTAGAAAGGATGTTGAAGCAGGGGTGGATCACAGATTCTCAGGATTTCTTATCTATTCGTAGTGTGAAGATTTTTTCAGATGGTGCGCTGGGTAGTCGAGGGGCAGCTTTGAAGAAGCCGTATACTGACAAGGCAGAACACCTTGGATTAATGTTGAGAGAGCAAGCGGATATTCGCTCGCTTTATGCTTTAGTCCTGAAACACCAGTTCCAGATTAACATTCATGCAATTGGAGACCGCGCGAATCAGATTGCTTTGGATGAATTTGCTTATGTATTTCAAACGTCAGGTGGGCAAGAACTGAGACATCGTATTGAGCATGCACAAGTCGTAGATCTAGCCGATATACCTCGATTTAAAGAGTTAAACATCATTCCGTCGATGCAACCCACGCATGCAACTTCAGATAAGAATATGGCAGGTGATCGGCTTGGAAATACACGCTTAAAAGGCGCTTACGCATGGCAACGGTTTCTGAAGCAGGGGTCTAGAGTGGCCGCTGGATCAGATTTCCCTGTTGAGTTGGCAAACCCTTTTTATGGGTTGCATGCTGCGGTTACACGTCAAGACAGAAAGAATCAACCAGAAAAAGGTTGGTTACCTTCGCAAAAAATGACAGTGCCTCAAGCACTTCGAGCATTTACACTGGATGCTGCATATTCAGCGCATCAGGAAAATGAACTGGGTGGGTTAACACCGGGTAAGTGGGCTGACTTTATTCTTATTGATAGGAATATCTTTGAAATTCCGGTAGAAGATATTTGGAAAGCCAAAGTTTTAGCGACCTATATTGCTGGACAAGAGCGATATCGAAAGTCAATTTGAGCAGCGATATGGAAAAGACTTTATCACGAAATAATCCTGTTTAGACTTGCGCTAGGCAAAGATTTTCGATATTAAAGAACGCCGTTGATAAAAGAAAGATGATGATGAACGATCAACTGCCTGAGATTTTTGAACATCTCAAACAGATCAATACAAAAGCGTATTGCAAGTACAGCTATTTTCCTGTTTCTGCAGCAATCCAATGGGATTCAAACAGAATCACCTATGGCATTAATGTCGAAAATTCGAGTATTGGTCTCACTGTATGTGCGGAGCGCCACGCAGTAGGTGCTGGTATTTTAGAAGGCGAATCACGCGTAAAACGCGTATTTGTTTATTCCCAAGCACGTGATTTTCTTGTCCCTTGCGGTGCATGTAGACAAGTTTTGACTGAATTTGGCGATGAAGAAACTGAAATCCTGATGTTTGATCAAGAAGGAAACCATGAGGCAACCACATTAGGTGCTTTCTTGCCGGGAATGTTTCGTCTGGAAGAAGATTAAAGTGTGATGAAGTCCATATCGGCAAAGCCACTCCATACGTTTCGGCTGGATCAGTCGATCCAAAATTATCTTTGTATCCAAACCCCACACGATTGCACTCAGCTGGTTCACTTTAACCAGCCGCTTTGGATTCTGGGAGAGGGAAGTAACACAGTTTTTTTAAGAGACTTTGCTGGCACTGTTGCGCATATTCAAATTCAAGGGATCGCGATTCGAGAAGAAACGGATCACTGGTTGATTGAAGTCGGTGCTGGAGAAAATTGGCATGCATTGGTACTTTATCTCCATGAGCAAGGGATATATGGTCTCGAAAACTTAGCTTTGATCCCTGGCAGTGTCGGCGCTGCTCCGGTTCAGAATATTGGTGCTTATGGTGTGGAGCTTGCTTCTTTTTTAGATAACCTCACGTATTTTGATATCAAGGCAAATCAGTTCATGACCTTATCCAATGATGCATGTGAGTTTGGTTATCGGGATAGTGTATTCAAACATAAGCTAAAAAATCGAGCTGTGATCACACAAGTGACTCTGACAGTTCCAAAAGCCTATCAACCGTGTATAGCTTATGCAGGCTTGCGTGAACTGGGTGAAGCTGCAACCGCCGCTGAGGTGATGAAGACGGTCATTGCAATTCGCCAATCAAAGCTCCCAGATCCGACGCAACTCCCAAATGCAGGGAGCTTTTTTAAGAACCCAGTCATCTCAACAACAAAAGCGATTGAATTAAAGGGTCAATACGCTGAGCTTCCAGTATATTCTGTATTCGATCCTGAGCTTAAGAAAGTTGCTGCGGGTTGGCTGATTGATCAGTGCGGTTTGAAAGGGAAGTGCTTTGGTGGGATCTGTGTGCATCAAAAGCAAGCATTGGTATTGGTGAATGAAGGCACTGGTACTGCTGAGGATTTGATTCAAGCGATAACTACGGTGCGTCATAAGGTTCATGAACGATTTGGTATTTGGCTTGAACCAGAAGTAAGATTGCTGGATGCACAAGGTGAATATAAGGTTGATGTTGGATGAGACAGCCTAATTTTCAGGTAAAGAATCAATTACTCAAAGCTTTGTCTCATGAAACATATACATCTGGAGAGCAGTTAGGGCAATGCTTAGGGATCAGTCGTATGGCGATTTCGAAGCATATGAAGATGTTGCAGTCCTGGGGCGTTGAAATCGAGTCCATGACAAAAAAAGGCTATCGGCTAATCAATCCATTATCCTTACTGGATCTGGATCGGATTGAGTCATTTGCTCAAGAACGAGCATCAAGGATTCAAGTCTTTCCAACGATTGACTCGACAAACACGTTTGCGATGAACGCTGTTCAAAAAGGAGAGATGACGAGCGGTGATTGTGTTTTATCGGAAGCACAGACGGCAGGTAAAGGACGAAGAGGCCGACAATGGCAGTCACCTTTCGCGCAAAATATCTATTTGTCGTATGTTCATCAAGTTTCTGATGGGGTTGAAGCAACTATGGGGCTGAGCCTTGTCGTTGCGATTGCTGTTCATCGAGCGATTCGTTCAGTCACAGGTTTAAATGCCCAATTAAAATGGCCGAATGATATTCTTTACCAGCAAAAAAAACTTGCTGGTATTCTTGTGGAACTCTTTGGCCCACCAGAAGGCCCATGTACAGTGATCATTGGGGTTGGGGTGAATGTAAACATGCCGCTTACATCAATGAAATTGGACCAACCATGGACAAGTTTAAATGTACACAGTACGAATGAGCTGGTCGATCGAACCGATTTTGTACAGGTACTGATTACGGAGTTAGATGAAATACTACAGAGTTTTGCTCAAACTGGTTTATCAGCATTTATGGATGAATGGCACGCAGCTGATGCATTCTTAAATCAGACTGTGCGTTTGATCTCTGGACCTCAGAGTCATCAAGGGATATCCCGGGGCATTAATGAACAAGGTGCTTTGCTGGTTGAACACCCAGAAGATGATGGTATTAAAGTGTATTTTGGGGGTGAGGTAAGTCTCCGTGGTGATAACTAATCAAGAGCAACATCAAACTTTACTCATTGATATCGGGAATACGAATGCGAAGGGCGTTTGGTTTCACAAGTCAGCGCAGCAGAAGTTTCAACCCGTACAGGACCTAGAAAGTGCAATCGACTCTGCACAATGTATTTATTATTGTTCTGTCAGTACAACGCATCCTTTATTAAAGAAGCTTGATACGCAACGAGCGAACCAGATCATCACTCAACCAGAATCAAAAGGCGTACTTTGTGGCTATGCTGAATTCCAAAATCTGGGCGTTGATCGTTGGGTTGCGGTATTGGGTGCCCATAGAAAGTATCAGACGAATATATTAGTCATCGATTGTGGAACGGCGACCACGATTGATTATGTCACTGCATCTGGTCTGCATGAAGGCGGATGGATTTTGCCTGGCATCACGACGATGCGGGAAAGCCTGTTGCAAAATACGGACAGAATCTTTGATGAAGTGATCCAGCCAGAAGCAGAATTTGGGAAGAATACGCCGAATGCACTTCGAAATGGCTGTGCAATGGCAACTGTGGGAGCAATTCATCAAGCGATTCAACATATTCCAGATGGTAGCAAGATCATCTTTACGGGGGGAGATGGCGCTTTAATGCAGTCACTTTGTCAATTCGAATCGGATTTGATGATGGATCTCGTCTTCGAAGGGCTATCATTATTTGTTCAAAATGATGCTTGAAAGCTGTGATTTTAGACGGTTTGTTTGAAAACTGTGCATTCAAACTAGTTTTTTAAAATTTTTTAAAAATAGGTATTGCACACACCAGAACATTGCTCTAGAATTCGCAGCCACAACACGGTGCCGACTTAGCTCAGCTGGTAGAGCAACTGACTTGTAATCAGTAGGTCATCCGTTCGACTCGGATAGTCGGCACCAATTCGTGGAGGGGTTCCCGAGTGGCCAAAGGGATCAGACTGTAAATCTGACGGCTCCGCCTTCGCAGGTTCGAATCCTGCCCCCTCCACCATAATTCTATGCGAATTGAGCTAATAAGATGTGCGGGCATCGTATAATGGCTATTACCTCAGCCTTCCAAGCTGATGATGCGGGTTCGATTCCCGCTGCCCGCTCCAAATATGCTGATATAGCTCAGTTGGTAGAGCGCACCCTTGGTAAGGGTGAGGTCGGCAGTTCAAATCTGCCTATCAGCACCATTCATCTTAATACTCCTAGCTTGATTCCTTACGAATATTTTCCTAATTTTTTATAAAGCTTCATCATAAAGTTTTGATTGTACCCAGATAGGCTCTGTCATGGCAAAAGAAAAATTTGAACGTTCAAAACCGCACGTAAACGTCGGTACTATCGGTCACGTTGACCACGGTAAAACAACTCTAACCGCAGCGAT
>NZ_KB894514.1 GCF_000374485.1 Algicola sagamiensis DSM 14643 | reverse complement strand
CCATCCACTTGAAGCGTTTCGTATTGTGCCAACAACTCGGCCACTTCAGCTTCAATGGCTTTCGCGAGGAGCGCTTGTGCCCCTTGCTTTAAAACGTCGTTCAGTGGATCTATTTCTGGTGATTTCAGTGGCGATACTTTATGATTTGTCATGTGGTGTTTCTCTTTGTTGACTATTGATTTGCAAGATCAATCAACAGATTAGCACCACATTCTTTTTCTCACCTCATACACCAGAAATCATCATAGCTCTCTGACGCTTTGTTTTTGCTTTAGGTAGCAACCCTATTAGATGTGTGTACGGATTGCTGCTCTTGTCAAATGCATCTAAATACAGTACGAATGGTATATCTTCATCACGAAACTCTTTTCTATCGATTGATGAAATGTAATACAATAGATCCCGTTTGTGCCTTATGGTATAAGCACCTCTGGCAATATAAAATATAAGCTGAATCTTCCCTTCATGATTCAATAGGTCAAAAAACGCAGGTCGGTGATCAATAATCTTTGTTCTCATCTCTTTCTTACTATCGAATAACACTGATGCTAATTCATCTTGAGTTTTTTTATCAACATTCAATAGGTCCAAACTAAGCGGTAACAAATCATATTCACTTCCAGATTCCATTTTTGAAGTCAAGCGATTAATAATACTTTGCCAGTAACCGTTCATTGGTAACATTGGAGGAATAGCATCAGGAGTATGGAGCTGTTGATTTTTGTATGAGTCAACATCAGCTGAATAACCTGAAATATTTGAATTATTTATCTCAAGCGGGTTAAAGTTGAACCTATTTTTTAAATACAAGCCGAGCAAGTCCATTTCATCCCCATTATGGTAACTCATATCTGCCAATTTCTTCCGCTTGAGAAAGTAGTTGATAATCTCTAATGGAGAGTTTAATACTTCGAAAATAACCATTAAGTCAGCGATATGAATGACTAAGCTATCCAGCGTTTGATTTTTTGAGAAGACATTATGATAACTTTGGAAACTTGAGCTTGAACCTAAGTCAGCCAATATGACAATGAGCTTAATTGTCCGAAAGACTTTACTTGTATCCAAAGCTTGATTCGATTCACTTACTTTTTTGGGTTCAAGTTTTTTTACATCTCCGGCTTTCCCAATACCTCCTACAATTGAAGTATTTTGCCCATTGCCCTTATAGATATTTCTACTAAAGTAAGTTTTCAACGCGTTGATATTGCCTTGCCTAGCTTTTTCTCCAAGTCGGCCTGACTTTGACTCAACAATAAACAACGTTCCATAGTATTTTACTATTAAATCAGCCTCACAACTGTGATCGCTTCTTGAGTCAATATAAGTCTGTTTGGCCAAAAGGTCTGCATTCGGGAATGCTTCCTTAAAAATTTCCCCGACCTTGTCTTCCGTGTACTTCGAGATTCTTTTTTGTACATTCCTATCCATAAATGAGTGATCTATAGACTCAACAAGATATTTAACAATATCAAAAATATTAGTTGTTAAAAGGTGGATTGAAGATAAGAAATAATGCCCTTGCTGAATTCGAATGAACGGCTTCTTCCATATCGGATTACTGAGAATATAACTTTCACATGTACCCCGTAAGTCACCAAAAGATAAACTAAGCTTATCAAGCAAAAATTCAACTTCATTTACATCTACTTCAAACAGCTCCGAAAGTTCACCCGACCTAATAGAAAATAAAGCAATGAGTTCATCATTATCATGGCATAACAACTCTTTAAAAATATACTCTCTATTATAATTTTGAGCTTTCCATTCAAACCACAATTCATAAACTAAAGGTGAGAAAACAACCCTGAAATAAAATAGCTCTATTAAGCGAGGTAAAATCAGTACATTTACCCCTGTCTTCTTAAGCATCGAAGTTGATATTGGTTGAAATAAACCATAGGTTATTTCCAAAGTCTCGCTTAGATAAGCCCAATTTCTTCGGTATTGACTGCTGAGAGCCATTAAATGAGCAAACTTATTTTCTTCATGAGTTTTGTTCTTATCATAGTTTTCTTGAGCCTTTACTCTGCTAAAGCTGCTGTGAATTTCTCTCAATAGAGATAGAATCTCATCTGATCTATTACTTATTTCTTTGTAATGTTTGAAGCGTTCATGACTTCCAGGAACTTCTAAAAAAATTGACTGTAATAATTCAATATCAAGATCCCCAACACCTCTTTTATTGGGGTTATGATCAACTGGTGCTGATGATGGGCCAGCTAAAAAAGCAATTGAGATAGCTGTCAGAAGTTTTAATGGATCACTATCATGAATAACTGATTTTAATTGTTGGAAACTTTTCTCGTATTCTTTTATGTCTAGATCTTTATCCATAATAATAGCCTTGGATATGAGTACACTTTTTGTAGGGATGTATAAATAGATGACGAGGAGCCTCGTCGGGTTGGAATCTAGTTACAACAAGAAAAGAGTTGTTTTGATTTTTGTATGTTGAGTCCGTTTTTATACATTGCGTTGTAGATTTTCGTAAAAAGTAAAATATTGTAAATTCGAAAATGATCTTAATTTATTGATAAATAATATAAAATACAACTTTATTACTAATTTAAAGTGTTGATGGTCAACCAGAAACAGTTTTACATAAATACCCACCATCCCCAACTTCATGTTCCACCTGCTGGATCACATACCTCCCATCCACACCAGAACGAAAGCGTTCAACTTCAACAAATGCACCGGCCTGAAAGTCGCTTCGACCAAGACATTCAAATTCCAGTTGTGAACGACCTCGGGTAAACACTTCTAGTTTTGATTCCGCTGCCTTTGCTGCGGATCCAGCGTCTTTGTATTTACTGCGGAGTTTAAATACAGGCTCCCCTTCACCAACAGTAACTTTAATTGTTTCACCTTTGTCATGGTCTCGGTATTCAGCTTGAACACTGTGAAAGCTGCCGCGCTCAGCAATGGTGATGCGCCATGTGATCACATCGGTTGGGTGAAGTTTGATTGTTGGTAGGTCTTGGCCGGATGCTGATTTGGCTTTACCACGTTTTACAAAGAGCAATGCACCATTTGCTGGCTTAAAGGTCGCGCCTGCTTCTCTTGCTAACCGGGTTAAGAAATTCAGGTCACTTTCTTTGGTTTGATTGAGTACTTCATAACTGAGCGACTGGAAGTCTTGGCTAACCTTCGCTGACATCCGGTGTTCATCAGCAATAGCCTGAATGATTTCTGTGAGCTTGATCCGTTCTGGTTGTTTACCTGGACGTTGCCATTTGCGGGTTTTGGGTGCTTTTAAGGATTGGAGCATATCGGCTGCTTTTGCGCGAATACTCATTGTATTGGGTGGGCCAGATAGCTCGATTTCATCAACTGTAAACTTTCCCATGTAACGCAAGCCATTTTCTTTGTAACCCAAATGAACTTCAAGCTCAGCACCTGTTTGTGGTAACTCGATATCATGGTTTGCATCATCCAAGCGAATATCGAGTGTATCCGCGTTGGTCTCAATCACATCTATCACGGTAATAGACAGTAATCTGGATTGGATCTGTCGGGTGATGTCGGTTTGATTCGCAATGACTTTAAACGCTGGCGTTAGTCCCATAACCGAATGCTCTTGCTCGTTTGTGGCGGTGTGTAATCGGGTAGCTTGATAATGACCCCAGCAGGCAGTACAGGACCGTGATCGGCAAGGCCCGGATTGGCTTGCAACACAACTTCCACGGCACCTTGTGTCACCCCATAGTGAAACCACACAATCTCATCCAACAACTCACCTGCAATCGTCGTGTACTGGCTCATACATCTTCTCCAAACTTTCTCAGGCTCAACGAAAAAGAGACCTTCTTTGGAGTCCCATCTCTGCTCAATTGTTCCTGTTCCTCTGTGATGGACTCAATCGCAAACTTGCCAAACACCTCACCCGTACCTTTGACCAAAATAAACGGCTCACCTTTGCCAGCCTCTTCACGCATCGCATCCAGTTGTCCGAAGCCACCGCGAAAATGAGGGTAAATCACACCAGAGATTTCTAATGTGTCCTCACCCGGTCCCAGGAACTGCAATCCGGGTTGCTGTTGGAGCCTGTCCAGCTGCGCCCAACGGTAGTTCGTTGTCCGGTTCTTGTTTTGATACGTGGCAGTGTTCAAGCTAAACCGATATCGTTTTTCTTGTTGTGGGTTGGTTAAGATCAACATGGTGTAAGACATCGCTACCTCAGTTCACATCAAAAAGTGCCGCGCGATTTTCAACTTGTTCTTTGCGCTTCGCAATCCGAATTTCTTCTTGAATAATGCGTCGAGCGAGTTTTTCAGCGTTTTCCCCAGGCAGCTGATTGATTATAATGTCGCTTTGATGATGATTGGTAATGGTTGTCCCTTGCGTGCGGATTGGTTGAACCGTTGTGGGTGCTTCTTTTGGTCTGAGTTGCATCTTTCCAGAGATGTTCGGCTCTGGTATTTGCTTCACCACTTGGGTAATGGACTTGGAAACATTGAGATCCAGTTCTTTCTCATTCTCTCCAAAAAATGAACCAAAAAAGTCACTGACACGACTGACGACTTTGATCACGGAGTGAATTGCATTTGCAACAGCTTCACCAAATTGGCGACCTGCTTCTGTGGCACTTTTCAGCTCTTCTTTGGTGGCGGTGATGGGTGTTAAAAAAGCACTGACTTTTTCTGTGACCCAGCCAATAACATCACCAATTTTTTCAAGCACTGGCTGAATGGGTTTCAGTGACTCTTGAATTGGCGCAGCTGCAGACTTAAATCCTTCCACAACCCCAGAGATAAATGCTTTGACCCGATCCCAATACTTGTAAATGGTATAGGCCGTGGCTGCAACCGCCGTGACGATCAAGCCAAAAGGAGTTGTCAGCATGGCAACGGACACCGAGAGCAACCCCTTGGTCAAAAGAGCCAGTGGCTTAAGCGGTAATAGCAATCCTTTCGTCAGATGCTTTAATCCTGCAAACATAGTTTTGAATGGATGCTTTCGCATCGACCGAAACGTGCTGCGAATGCCCTTTGCGAAGGCAGGTAAAATGGCCGTGGTTGAGCGAGTGACTGAGGCATTGAATGTTGTGATGGCCTTTTGAGTTCGCAAAAATCCAAGCTTTGAGGTAAGTAGAGCGCCCTGGATAAAGCTGGCCGCATAGCCAAATGCAATCATGGCTATCTTGCCTGTGACCAGTGCTGTTGTCAGGCCAATCACAGCTTTAGTTACGACCGGGAAACGCTCAGAAAGATCCGCAATGGTGCTCGCCACCTTCGCAATATTTTGCATCAGGGCATTAAGTGTGGGCAGCAAGGTTCGACCGATGGACTCAGCCAAGATAGAAAGATTGGAGCGCATCACCGCCATTTGGAATTTGGCTGTGGCTGATTTTCTCGCGTATTCATCCGTCACACTGCCGAGGTACTTTTTACGACTGGCGACTAAGCTCATCGCTTTATCATAGGATTTGAGGTTATTGACCAATGCACCAGCGGCGCCCAGGGCTTCGTCACCAACAATCACTTTAAGTAATGACAGCTGGAGTTCATCCGGTGCATCGCCAATCGCGGCCAGGACATCTCGGATCGTACCAGCGGCGTCTTCCTGCATGTTTTGCGCAACTTCGGAGGCTGTAAAGCCAAGAGATTCTAAAGCTTCGCGCGTCGGCTTACTGGCCTTTTCACCTTGAGAAAGTGCGCTGAGCAAGTTTTTCATGGCTGTTCCTGCCGACTCCGCATTCGGTGAAACGCCATCCATTGCCGCAGCAAGGGCCGCTGTTTGTTCTTTTGAGAACCCAGCTTTTAAGCCAAGCGAGCCAAAACGAGAGGTGATCTGCGTGATATTTTTCGCATTGGATGTGGTGTTATCACCGAGGTAATTGATGGCATCACCAAGTTCTCCAATTTTACCCAGACCTAAGCCCATCGACGAGACAAACTTGGTGATATAGCTGCCTGCTTCATTGGTAGAGAGTTCAAAAGCCACCGCCATCTGCTCAGAGACTTTGGAAAACTCAAGCGCCTGCTTTGCACCAAAGCCAATCTTACCTGCTTCTGAGACCAATTTCGCTACACCTGTTGCACCAAGTGGGCTTACCTTTGCAATCTCGTTGATGGCCGTTCGCATGGTATCGAAATCAGCATTGGCGACATTCTTGGTGACATCTGTCATCGCATCTTCAAAGTCCATTGCAGCTTGTATGGGCTTTGAAAATGCATACCCTAACGCGATGGTATCAATGAGCTGACCACGCAATTCTGCCCGTCGATTGGCGTTCGCCTGGAGCTTGTCAGACGTGGTTTGAATACGTTGCTGGAGTTGGTTAATTTTATTGAGGCGTGCAACGTGAGAACCCAGCACATTATTGAGCGATTGATAGACCTTCTTTAATCGCTCGCCTGCATGAATCTGCTGTACAAGCCTTTTGCAGCTCTCCCGAATTGATGAGACAACCCGTTTGATTTTTCCTTGCAGGTTTTGGGTGGATTGGCCGAGCGTTTGTGCCTTCTGGCTGGACTTGGTAAATTGCTGTGCCATCCGACCCATTGACTCAGATATCTTGCGCCCAGGGCGGGTGATCTGGTCAACGGCACGAATAACAACCGAGGTGATCAACGCTGACATGGTTCACTCCCTGAACGCATCATGGCTTGTTCATGCCACAGTGCAATGTCGTCGAGATCCAGATCCCAAAGCTCCGATGGCGGCCAGTGAAATACCGCAGCGATATTACCAAGCATGGTGTATAAGTCGCCCTCTAACCCTTTCCCATCATCTCTTCGCACATCTCACCCAGCTTCTTTAAATCTTCGGCATCCATTTCATCAATCACGGAAGGTGGAATGCCTGCTAAGTCTGCGAAAAACTCATAGCTCTTCACCAGCTCATCTTTTTTCGAGAGCTGCATTTTCTTGATGTCTTTTCCCTTGGGACGACGCAGGTTCAGTTGATTGGTTTCAACACCATCGATGTTGACGGGGTAATCTAATTCAAATGGAATATCATGGCTCATGATTTTAAATTCCTAACATGTTTCGTTCATCTTCTAAGAAATCGACAAGGCCGATCCTTCTGATGTAGTTCGGGATATCGATATGAATGGCGGGAATGCCATCAATCAGCAAGGTGTAAACCCGAGGGGCAATCAGGACTTTCAACGCTGATTTTTCCTTACGTTTCCAGCTGCCCATATCTATTTCCTTCCAGGCACCCATTAAGTTCGCCACAACGGGTGTTTTTTCTTCTCCTTGAACCATCACGCCCCTGCAAGATACATTGACGAAGTTTCCAGGCAGCAGGCCGAGCATGGCAAACAACGCTGGGTCGTATTCATTGATCAAAAAGCTCGCCTCTAACTTTTGCATCCCCATATCGATTTCAATCGGTGCATCCAAACCACCCCCATTGAATTCTTCTGTATCCACGGCAAGTTTTGGTAAAGTGATCTCTTCGACGCGTCCGGCATAGCTTTTACCATCCACGTACAAGTTCATGTTTTTGAGGAACTGCGGTATGTTAGCCATTGACGACCCCTTTCATATATTCATTCGTGACGCTGCAATGAAACACAATATGTTCCGCAGGTGTGGGTGGGGTGAATTTGATGTTGAAGTAGGCTTTACCCGCAGCAATATTCGCAGGTGTATTCAAGTCCGGATCTGCCCAGCATTCACCACCCAAGATTGCCCCGATGTTAATAAGATTGCGCAGATAGGCATTCACCGACTCTTCCACCATTTCGGTAAACAAGGTCGTGATATTGCGATCCACCGCCCAATCTAAAGCGCGTTGCACACTCTCTTGAATAATATCCGCGGTGCGCCTGACCTGTAGAAATGCCCATTTGGGATCGCTTGAACAGGTCCTGTTTCCCCACAGGAAAAAACCACGCTTTCGGATCAGTGTCGTGATCTCATTTTCATTGAGCAAATTGGCGCGAACATTTGGATCACCCTGAATAAAGTGAATGGTTCGCTCAGAGCCAATGATCCCATTGATTTCTTGGTTGGATGGGGAATGCCAAAAGCCTCTTTTATTGTCCGTTTTGGCAATCAAACCAGCCACTCGAGGACTCAATGGTTGGATGGTTTCCAATCCCGTTTGCGGGTCTTTGACCTTCACCGCCGGGTCCACCAAGAATATCCGGCCAGAGCCAAATTGATTGCGATAAGCAATCACATCGGTATCATTCGTACTGGGACCATCGGCGATCACAACTGCGCGTAATCGCTCTGCAATGCCGACCATTTCAGTGACAATACTTTGTTCGTCTGTAAAACCAGGCGCAATCAGTAATTTGGGCTGAGCACCACAAGAGGCTGCACTGGATAGAAACGCGTGAACACCTGTATATTCACCAGTATCTGTATCGACACCGCCTTGTATCAGCGCCTGTTGCTTGGCAACATCATCATCCGTGTCCACACGGATCACAACGACCATCGCCCCTGTCTGGTCAAAGATCCCATCCATTGCACCGGGTAAGGTTCCGGTTTTTCCAAGCTTTGCGGCTTCTTTTAAACTCCCCGCAACAAGGACAGGAATATTCAATGGGAACTTGCTTTTATCTGCATCGGGTGCGGTCCCAATTATACCAATGACAGATGATTTCACAGTGCGAATGGCACGTGGTGCATTATCCAGCTCGACGATTTCAACACCATGTTGGAATTGTTCTGGCATGGTTTATTCTCCTTCAATCGGATAGCGGGATTTAATGGTAGCCACAGCGTTTTGCCATGCTTGTTTCTTGGCATCCGTTTGGTCATACTGCCATTCCATAAACAGTGGATCGGACTGCGCCTCATAAGCGTTTCGGCGAAGTTGCAGAACTTCCGACTGTTCATATTGCAGGGTGTAACTTTGTGGGCTGCCGTAAATCTTCAGCTCATGAGCGGTCAGTGGACGGCCCGAGTAAATGATTTCGTTGTTCTTGATGATTTTCATTGGCGCACCTCAATTCCAACCCCGAAAATCTCTAAGTCGCGCTTGCCTAAATTCAAAACGCGCAGCGTGGTCCAAGATAAGTAATTGCGCCAATAGAAGTTGGTGATCTTCAATTGGTTCCGGTCCTGATATTTATCGCCCCAATCCCGGCCAGAAATATCATGTATAGGGTTATCCTCTTCTCCCAGGAGTAAAAACGGCTCAGTAATAGAATCATGCGGGTGATAAGCCTCTTGGGCTGTATTCAATCGCAGCATGTGCACCTTGGTATGCATGGTGGCGGCCACACTGCCTGCGACATTCACCAACAAATTCAGATAGGCGTGCATTCCGTCGGGCAACGGTACTTGGTTAAACCCATTGGCAAACTCCACAATATCTGCAAAACACACCGTCCCATCGCTTTTCGCGGGTGTGTAATCCGCGGGCATATCGTAGGTGTACTGGGCAATTTCGTTCTCAGATAAGCCTAAAGCCGGAATAAAGACTTTCTCCGGCAAGGCTACATAGTGGGTAAATCGAATATATTCACTGCGTGCATTGTGAATAAAGTTATCCATTCGTGCTTCGGCTGCTGTGACTTTTGAATCAATATCACCTATTTTGTCCGTAACGGTTTCGGTCAATTGATTTGCAGCCAATGTCAGGTTGGTAATGTCTTGTTCAAGTGCCATGCGTGAGTCCTAAATCCATTGAACGAAAAAGTTGTTTGAGATGGCGGGTCATATTGCTGATTTGCACGGTTGCCATTCTTGCCAATTCCGGCGCGATCAGGATGTTGAAATCTGGGCCAGTATCGATGATGTTCACCGAATTATCGGGTAGACCTGTCAGGACCAAACTGGCAGAGACAATCACCCCCGTATCCGCTGTTTTTCTGGCGATCACTTCTCCTTGGGCGGAATAAACACAAAGCAATACACCCGTTGTGGAATACACGCCCAATTCACCTAAGTCGTATTCCTGCTCGCTTTCATCGACGACCGTAAAATTGATTTGATTCGGGGCGACACGTTTACCGCTGAGCACATTAACCCGGCTTCTTTCATCCATGAGTGCCGTTTGGTTTCCGTTGGGTTGGTAAATGCCTGCGCCTAAAGCGATAGCACCAATCAGGGTTTCAAAACCTCGATTGTTATCGTTAAAGACCGCCTGCAATCCTGCACGGGTCATGGTGGGACGGAGAACTTTGCTCACATGTATACATTCCAAGGAAGATCATGCGTACAATTTTGCTATGACATATCGACGCGAGTTCAGGTGAAAAGCTGCACTGAGTCCCATCTCCAGCGGTGCAGGTTGCACTGGGATTGTTTGGGCTTCAATACGGACATGATTCATCACTCTGGCGGATGCAGCAATACCAATGCCCGCGTCAAATTTTGCTCCCACTAAGAATTCGTAATGAGAACGCACAGGCTTGATTTTATCGACCACATTTCGAATAGCACTGTAGAGTTTTTCGTTTAAAAAGATGCTATGGCTGGTATAAGGATTTTCATTCGCCCAGGCGACAAACACAAAGGTATGCGGAGTGCTATCGTGAATGTGTAAAAGCGCGACATCATCGGTCGATTCAAACCATTCCAAAAAGTCCACCGTCACGCCTAGCGCCGATAATGCTTTTCTCACAGCGCCAACCGTCCCTTTGTGGCGATGAATTCGCGCAGATTGTTTGATCACTGCACGTTTCATATGCTCAGGCCATTGGCTATCCCATTCATCAACAGATAAGGACCAAGCCAACCAAGGCAACAATGCTTCTGGACAGTGATCCGGGTTCCAGACTTTACCAAGCGCAACCGGGATATCACTGACTCTTGCGGTCGCCTCCACCATCGCACGTTCTTGCTGTGTCGCATTGCTCGGCAATAGGTTCATGAAGCCGTCCTTACCTCTATTTGGGTGCAAAACCCTGCTTTATCCTCGTTCATGATCAAGTCTTGAGTTGGGGTAATTAGTTTTACATTTCGAACCCCAGGCTGATGCAGCGCAGCCAATAAACCAGACTGGGTAATGTCATGCCCAATTTGATGATGGGTTTGCGCGTAAGCGGTCACGGCTTTTTTTGCTTGCGCTGCAACAACGGATTGGTCTGGTCCTTGGTAAAAAGACAGATCAGCGACAATTTGATATTCATGAATTTGAGCAGGCATGACCTGAACATGGTCGGTTAGTGGGCGAACATCTTCATGACTCAAAACGGCGTTCACTGTGGTGAGTAGTTCATCGGAGGGTGTGCCATTGCCTTGATGAGATAACACGACAACAGACACCACCCCCGGACTTGGGCTGTTTACATGGACATCCTTCACCTGACTGGAGGCAGAGAGCGCATGAAACTGATATCCCGCAATCGGTCCTGCTGTACTGAGCCCTTCAAATGCAAGTTGTATTCGAGTGCGAAAAGCCGGGTCTTGTTCATTCTCGTGACGACTGAGACCAAACAAAGCACCCAAGTTATCCAGATCATGCTTGTTGGCATAGGCAAGCATCACAGAGCGCGTGGCATCATTCACCCGTTGCCTAAGGAGTAATTCGCGGTAGGCTGCGACCTCTAAAATCTTCGTTGCTGGATCTGACTCAACCAAGGCGTTAAATGATGGATCTCGCGATTGTAAGTCGCTCAACATCGCTTGAAAGATGGTTTCATAATCCAGCTCCTCGACCACATTCGGCGCTGGGAGTTCTGATAAATTAATCGGTGTATTCATAGTTGCAGCCCTTGCAATGTCACATGCTTTTCCTGGTAAAGCCCCATCAAGTCCATTTCAATTCTGCCACTGATGACGCGAGTGACTTGGATATTTTGTAACTGAAATCTTGGCTCCCAGGTATCGAGTGCTTCTGCTGTGGATGCATAGATCTCAACGATGGTTTCTTGATTGATGGGCGCATCGACTAACTCAAATAAGCGGCTGCCATAATTGCGCCGCATCACCCGGCTGCCACGTGGCGTTTTTAGGATATCCACGATGGATTGACGCAGATGGGCGATCCCTGCAAGCGGCTTTCCTGTTTGAATGCACATCCCTTGCATTACATTTTCTCCATACTTGGTTGTGTTTGCCCTGGGCCAGATTGCACGCCAGGGTGCTTATGCTTGTTATAAATCTTTCTATCTGCATCCATGCTGCGCGTTTTATCAATGATGTCCTGTTCACCTTTGATATTGTCCGTAACGTGTAAGCGGCCGTTGATTTTAGTATCACCTGTAATCTCTATTCCCCCATCAGAAACCAGCTGAATTTTACCACCGCTGGGTAATGTGGCTTTAAGTTGGTTCGCCTCCCTGTCATATTCAATCACAGCACCATTTTGATATTGCACCCGATGCACAGAAGTGCACTTGTCTAAAGCTGGAAACTGATTTTGGTAAAGTGCCGGAAGCACAACTCCCAGCTCCGGATCCCCATCCGGACAGAGAAGGACAACCTGCTCACCTACCTCGGGCGACCAATATTCGATATCATTGCCTGCTCTACGCGTCAGCCACGGAAGCCAGCCTGTTTCTAATTCACCAGAAACCACTTGTACCAGGGCGTTTTGTTCATCGACATTAGAAATACTGCCAATCAAAATCAGGTTGGAAAGTTGGCGTTCCAGCTCAGATAAGCGAAATAAAATATCCATTACTTTATCTGCTCATAGTTAGGGGCTTGACCGAAATCACCCTCATCATCCGCTAAGTAAAATTCCGAGGGCGTTTGACCACCAGACCACACATCCTCTCCCAAAATCACCACCTGTTCCCAGGTGATCACCCACATGGATAAACCTTCTCGGTCCAGCTGAGCGTTATACAGATTTTCCGCTTTGACCTTTTCGGCTGGATGTACATTTTCCATCTCCCACATCTGACTAGGTATGAGTGCAATGAGTCCTTCTACCAGTTCCAAAGAAACATCGGCTTTATTCCTTCCGCGTTGAGGCTTCGTCACGACAAATGCAGCCAATCTCGCTTTCGCTTCCATTTCCCCAGTTTCGGTCTCTTCGATATTGGCGCAGCCCATCAAGACAACCCGGATCGCAGGTAGTGCAATGGTTTTGCCTTTCATTTCTTTTAAGTTCAACGCACCTGCATGGGTACTCACTTTGCTCTTTTCCCCAAGTTCCGCAGAAATGGTGGCAACAATGCGTTGTTGTAACGTATCAAGCATCATTTAGTTTCTCCAAAGCTGCTTGAGCCAATCATCGACTACCGATTCGATATCTCGCTTGTCTTCATCCCCAAATCCTAAGAAAGGCCTTGCTGGGATACCTTGGGTTTCATCACCAAACTGATGACTGGCTGCGTAAATCAAATTGGTGCCGATCTCCGCGCGTTCTGCATCAAAAAGTGATTGAATGGAATCGAATAAGTGGCCTTCGTGTTCAAGTAGTGACTGGTTTTCATGGCGAGACTGAGCATACAATTGCGACCATTGCGGCCAGGGGGAACCATCCGGTGCGGCTTTATCTTCTTCAATCCTTGCCTTGGTCTGGTCCTCACTCAGCCCAGCAATTGCACTCAATAGCTCGGTTTTATCTTTCGCTTCGTCAAAAAAACGCTCAATGGTGAGGCTGGCGGTTTTAAAGTCTTCGAATTCGACCTGAAATTGTGTCATCACCACCCCCTTAAATTCTGCCGGGTAAATAATCGTGGGGAGTAAGAAACAAGTCCCCCAGGCGTTTTCGTAGGTTCATCCGGTTGTTGAATCGGAAGATCGGTTTTGCCTGCGGTGACACGCTCAAGCCAAGAGATGGCATCATCATAACGTGTCCGGCGCTCTTCTGTTGCCACGCCTGCATCTTCACTCAGCCAATACACAGCGATATCAACACAGGCTCGACTCAATATTGGCAGCGTTTCCATGATTGGGAGTGTGTAGCGCGTTGCAAGGTAGGAGTTCATCAAATCGGAAGCATCAGACAATGACCGCTCAATGGCGGCCGTGTCTAATGTGTCATCCTGATTGCGATCCGCAATGGTGTAGAGAAAATCTTCGCCATAGCGTTTATCGATATCATCCACGGATGCATAAATCATAAGGCTTCCAATCGTTCTTGATATAGCTGCCATGCTTTATCTCGTTGTACGCCCGAAATATCCTTTTTCAAAATGGCTTCAACGTCTTTCACATTGGGCTTTTTCTCAGGATTGAGCATCCCGATTGCCTCGGTGATCTCTTCAAGAAACGCTGGCGGCGTATCATCAATCGGCTCTTGATTGCCTTCTGCGATGACTAAGCGTTGTTCTACCTGGATTGCTTTTAAAGCTTCTTCGGACAAAGTGGCTGTCTCAATCGTGACACCTTCATAAGGGAAGTAAATCCCACTGCGACGAAAGCCGGGCTTCACCTTGGCGCGGATAAACAATTGGTCTGTCATCATCTGCTCCCTTAAATCAACCAAGGTGACACAACGACTTTGACGATCCCTGAATTCGGATTATCTTCACCCCCAGCAAGCTTCTCTTTAACAATGGCATTGGCCTTGGTGCGAAGCTGTGGTGGGACAACCAAGGTCGTCGGGGTGATCCCAAGCGGCCTTCCTTCATCACTTGTGTAACTGCACATGGTGTCAAAAGCATGGTCGAACGCATCCGTCTTTAGCTCTTGTTGACTCGCATATGCCATTTGCCAGAAGCCAAAACCCACATTACAGCGAGAGTCCACACCGTAGCGGTACTGCTTGTTCATAAAGACCAGCTCGTCTTCTTCTTTGGTCATGCTGACAAACTTCGGCTTTTTACGCTGTTGGAAAATCAGTGGCTTGATGGCACGACTGGTATCGAGTAAAAACCAAGGGGCTTTTGGGGAGCTGCCGCCATCATCAAAGTTAGAAACACTCACTTCTGAGCCTGCTTGACCCACAGGGTGATCGGTATCAAAGAAGTTCTGACCATCAAAACAAAGTTCATTAAATCCTTTTTTCAACAACCCGAAAGTCAGTTCATCCGGTTGTGCTGCGGCTGCACGACCCATTTCCAAAAAGAGCGGAGAATAAATCCCTAAGTTATCATCTTCGATGTCGTTTCTATCAACCCCAATTGTGCTTTCAAAGTCTTTGTTGAAGATCTGGTAACCGTGGGCTGCCATATCTTTGATCACACGCTCGCCAATCCATTCTCGAAATTGTGGGAACTGTCCCAGCCAGCCGTAAGTATTGGATGCAGAAGATGAGGGAACGACACTCGCAATTTGCTGATATTGCGATGGGGCCATACCCAGCCCTTTTTGAAACAGGCTTTGGTAACCCGTGAACAAGCTACGCAGTAAATTTGGAGTAATGATTGCCATGTTACTTGTCCTCACCTAAGTTCTTAAACTCTTTCTCAGACAGGCCCAACAACTGACACGCTTCTTTATCATCCTCAGATAAACGTGATGTATGCTCTGGTGTCTTTTTACCATCTAACCCACTATCCCCTGCAATCTCTGGGGCTGCTTTGACATACGCTTGAAAGCGCCCCAGTCCTCCTTCCTGTTGGCAGTTTGCCCGGTGATAATCTGCGGTTGCCGGGGTGATCACACCTGCTATTAATGCGCTTTCGATTTCCTGTTCTATTTTCTGATTAAGCGACTTCTCTTCGATGTCCTTAATTTTTTGTTCTGCTTCCTTTGCACGATTGAGAGCAACATCATGATCTGCACGTGGTACAAACTTCTCCAGGCTGGGATTTTGTGCGTGGTTGAGCGCCTTCTCTTTATCAGTTTTGAGTGTGTTGATTGCATAAACGGCCTGTTCTTCGGTGCTATCAGAAGACAGGCCGAGAACGGTTGCGATTGCAAGTGCAAGAGCCATTGGCTTTTCTCCGGTTGATTGGCGCTGATTGAGCGCAGTGAGATGTAAATTTGGTTGATTGGTGAGCCCTGCTGAGCACAGCTTTTTGATACGGGTTGTTTCTCTATCTACGAGAAAAACAGGTGACAAATAGCGATAGGACTTTTCTTTAATGAGCTTTTTGCCTTGTGCATTCCACTCAACGCGCCCCCATATCGCATTCATTTCCCGTACTTCAATTTCCTTGATCCAACCGACAGCGGGTGCGGGTTCACCATTTGGGGCTTTAAACTCTGTGGCATGCTCAATATCAATTGGGAGATCAGCGCCATTATGGTTAAATGCCTGGATCAGTTGGTAAGGGGAATCATTTACCCAGTGACGAGCGTCGCGGCCAACAACATGTTGTCCAGGTGGGATCAGCTCCACCCAATCAGGAATATTTCCATCATGCGTGCGTAACTCTGTGTTTAAGGCTAAGGTATTTTCTTTCATGCACGCTACGTTAGCGTGGTGGAATTTTGATATTCAGGGGAAAAGCTGCACTGTGTTGCGGTTTTGACCTCAGAATAATTGGCGATTGTTTATACAAACTGGGTACAGAAGTAGGGATTAAATTAATACCTTGCCCTTATATTGCTGTAAAATTTGAGAAATATGCGTGAAGAGCAGTTCATTTTATGGTGCTTTTCCCCGTTATGAATACGAAAACGCGCGACAAAGACCGTAAAAATAGCTTAGAGTATCAGGGACAGATCTTACGTGAAGCGCGTAGGGATTCTGGCCTCACCCAAGAAGAACTTGCGGAAATACTCGATTGCTCTGTACGTCATATCCAAAACATTGAAGCAGGGAAGTGTGATCCTTCATTTAGCCTTGTGAGACACTGGATGCAAGTCACCAAAGACTGGCGTTCCTTTTTCTCATTTCTGCAAAAACCGATCATGCCCCTATTTAACCGGAGATATGTACATGAACAACGAACAGAAAACTCAAAAAACTAACCAAGTCAAAGAACTTTCCCTAGAAGAATTAAAGAACATTAATGGGGGAGGAACAGGAGTGGGTGGTGACTTCCCAGCATTACCTAAAGCTGCTCACTCAGTAGCAGTGGTGCAAGAAAATATTGATGAGGGATGAAATGAATGATTCAATAAGATTTCTTTTGCACACTATCGCTTTATTGGTGGTAGTGTGTTTGATTGGATGGGGTCTCAATAGTCAGGGCTATCAGCTTTTTACTACACCAGGTTTTCTAATAGCGGCATTATATTTATTATTGCTGCACTGGAAAAACAAAGCTGCGAGGATGATTACATTGATTTATACCGCAATGATGGCGGTAAATTTAATAGGATCATGGGCATTTGCGAGCAGTATCTATTCAGCATTAATATATGGAGTGGTGTTTGATTTAGTTGTGAGGTGGCTTTTCCTACACTACGATGTCGTGGCAAGTTGGTTTAAATATGAATTACCGAAAGGATCAAATTTCTTCCAAGTATTTGCTATTGGCCGCATCTACCTTGCAAGTGCAACGTATAACATACTTTTACTACTCGCTTTGATCCCATATAGCTACTTTGAGTACCAAGCCCCAGCAAAATTCTTACATGAGTGGCTTGTTCCCTTAAAAATCCTTTTAAGCGTATTCATTTACCTCAACATCTGGTCATTATTGTTTGATGCAAACTCACTCAAAAAACTACACCAAAGTACCAGAGAAAACGTAGCCTAGATCGTGTTCATTAGATATTAAATCCACTACATTCAAGCGTCCGTATTCGTATGTAGTGGATTTTTTATGGATAAAATAATTACAAGAAAGATCACTTCGCCTTTCGGACCATTTCAAACAGGAGATATCGTTTTACTCGACTTAAACCAACAACCACAATTCGGCGATTACGCGCTATTTCATTTCAACACTGAGTATGAATGGATTGCTCAGGTCTCCCAAGACAATCAACGTCATGCAACGGGTAAGGCAATTTTTATCGGCCATACCTAATTCTCTTCGGTGCTGGCTAGCCCCAGCTTTTCTAAAATACCTGCAAATGCGGCACTGAACTCTAAATCCTTCTCTCGGGCATATTGTTTGGTATGTTCGAGTTTTGATTTCCCAGGGTTGTAGTTCCAACCTGGGTCTACACCTTCTGGCACTAATTCCGTTTTCCCTGTGCGCTGATTGGTCCAAGTCTGGTACTCCAACTTTGGCGACTCTGATACACCATACTTTAACGCCTCCGCTTCTGAGATTTGCCGAGCCCGGCATTTACAGCCCCAACCATTAGGCGGCATATGGGTGTTCCAGAATGGATCGGTGATGGGCAATACATAGCCTTTGAACTTCACATGTTCTTCGCGGTGTTCTTTCGATGGCCCTAAGCTGTATCGTAAATACGGAAGTGCTTTTTTGCGCTGCTCGAACCGCTGCCATTGACCAGCACTGCGGGCAACTCTGACATTCGTATCAAAGATGATTTTAAGCCGCCTGGGGGTACCAAGCTCCACTAAAGAGCCATCCGACATCAACACTTTGCCAATCCAACCTTTACGGGCAAGTAGTGGTACTAACTCCTTTTGAAATTGTGCATAGGGTTTACCCTCTCTGAGCGCTTTATCAATTGAATAGCGAATATCAATCAGGATGTCTTTGCACATGGCTTTGGCGACTGTGAATGACCGAATATGTTCTTCTTTCCACACATCACGATGATCCCAACCCAGCTGATAGCCTTTATCTAGTAAATATTTGAGTGCTTCAATTGGTTTCATCTTCACCCTCTACGCCTTCGACATAACCGACAAATCCAGCTTGTGATAATGCACTGGTGATCTGCTCAGGGTTCATTTGAGACAAAAGCTGTGGCAGTTTCTGCAACAGAGGAGCATAGTCATCCGCTTGTGCCACAGCCTCAATCACCGGCTCAATGATTGGGTTCATTTGCACTTCCCAATCATCCAGCATCAACTCAGAAAACTCATCCGCTTGCGCTCGATTGAGTACTTTTCCACACGTGCATTGCTGATGATTTGAAGCGATATCTTGCGCTTGAGCAACACCTAAAGTTTCAGAGTCCTTTGTTGGCTCAGATAAGCCCAACTTTGCCCGCACTTCTGTTGCATCGACCTTTAACCCCAAGGGGACTAATTTTTCTAAATTCGATGCCAGTAATTCTAAATCTTCTGACTCGGGCAGGCGCAGAACCACTTTTGGATAAACTTTTTGAGGACCAAAGTTGATGTCGATAAAGGGGCGGATCAAATCGCGGTTGATGGTATTTGCCAACTGCTTGGCATCCGATTCAATGATATCTTGCCGGACTTCATTATGGACTTTCGCTTGTGCCAAACTAGAACCATTATCAGAGGTCATCGTCTGGCCTAACACAGCCTTGGATACCTGCTGATCAATCCACTCAACCAACCTTGCAAACACCTCTGCCCCATTTGCAGCCTGGGCGACTTGGTGAAATTCAATTTGCATGGAGTCAGGCAACACAGCTGCGGCATCTGAGCCAATATTCGCAACCGCTGTTTTCACGATGTCGATATCTTCTTTGCTAGCAGCACTGCCATACTTTCCGACGCGAAGCGGCAGGCCATATACTTCAATAAACGCCAGCCAATCTTTCTTACCATACATTTTGCAGAGATAAGCAAACGCCACCAATCGCGCTAAACCACCTCGCAGTGTTAAGCCGGATTTCAACTTGGGACGATGCACGATAAATTTGTATTGAGGGAGCGGTATGCCATTGACCGGATCTACTTCATCCAACAATCTCAATTCTTCGGGGTTTTCCTGGCTGAATGCAAAGAAGCGCGGATCACGCCACTTATATTCCTTGGGTTGCCAGTGCTGGCTTTGTTTATCCCATATGATCTCAAGCGCACTAAACCCTTTACCCAAAGCGTCTAACGCATCCGTGAGCATGTCAGCAAATTGTGGTGTCGCAATCATGTCGCGGACAGATTGGGCTAACTTTTCAGATTGGGGATCTTCACCAATCGACTCAACGATAGGTTCCAAGCTTGCAACAGCCAGTTTTCGTGTACGCAAGACACTGGAGTAATGCGGATCGCGCTCTTCCATTTCTTCTGCAAGGGTAAGATACGCATCAAGACTGCCCTCGTCTGCTTCTCGCAATATGCTGGCTAATCTGGCAGGCGTCAGGCCACTGGCAACTAAGCCCGGCCCCCAAACATTACGAATATGCGTTGGCGCTGCGATTTCTTTGGTGAGTTTGGTCATGGTTAAGCCTGATTAGAACAAATACCGCATTATCGGGTGGGGCTCTTTTGAGGCTTAGGTGAAATGGTGCACTGGTTAAAAAATGACAGCAATGATAAAGACTGATAAAATGCATAACTTTTGTTCAGGGTCGTGTTGTCAGGAAGTCGTTTTGAAGCAGCATATTAATTACGCAGTCACTTCTCTTCTGTGGTTTTTCTTTTTGGTTGGTATCTCAAATGTCATTTTTATGGCAAATTCTGACTTTGTTTTTACTCCTTTTTTTGCACCTGAAATTTTTACTCCAGAACCTTTTTACAAAGGACCGGACCTAGGCTATGACCCAGAAAGAGACGTCTCATACAGTCTCGTATATGGTAACAACTATTATTTTTTAACAATAATAACTAGCATTCTGATATACCGACGTTACGAAACCCTTAAGTATTACGGAAAGCGTATTGGCTTTGTCCTCGAAACTATCGGCAATTTCTTATACGCCATTATTGGCCCATTTGTAGCCTTCATCTTCATTCGATACTTCATGACCGGAGAGTTTATTATCAGTATTTTTGGTGGATCTCCGCAACCAGAAGAAGCCCTTGATCACATGATCGTTCAAACTATGATTATCTTTGGGTGTGTAATAATCTGCGTATCAGCGTTTAGCTATTATCGATTATTCCTTAAATACAAAATGCTTCGAGAATGGCTAGAGAAACGTAAATTGGCTTCTGGTGAATAGTCCTCACCAAGCCCCACCTTTCCTCAAACCTGTCGGCTTCACCTTTTCATATGCAAAGTGCTGCTGATTGCTTGAAGCCCATTTAAGGAATTGACTGGTGCTGTCTACTTGGTCGTCATGCTCGCATAGTGGGAAAGCGAAGATCTCTCTTTCGTAGTCTGGCAGCCATGAAGCCGCTTCTGGCATAAATACCTTTCCGGCTTCAAACTTCGCTGACTCTGCTGACATCCGCGTGATTTTGTCTCCTTCGGGTTCGATGGCAATCACAGGTAATCGGGTGTTTGCTTTGAACTCTTGGATCAGCGACTGGCCACTGGCTTTGTCTTCAATCAAAATCGCGGATGGTTGCCACTTTTGCGCCAAGCTGATTGCAGTTGATTTTAGTGTTGGAAACTCCACTTTCCCGCACCAGACATCTAACAGATAATACGCCAGTTTTGTTTCTGCCCAGGTGGTGCACACGGACGGGTCGTTAATTTCATTTGCTTTATTGGCTGTATCCCAGGACTGAACGATCCGGATTGGATTTGCAGGTGGGACACGATAGCGAGAGACCCAAGTACGCTTGATCATCCCGCCCTCTGCTGGTGATGGTCGTTGCTGATACAGTGCATCCCAGTTGCGCGACCCTTGGGTGATCCGCTCTTGCTTCCAATGTGCCTCTGAGAACCATTCCGTCCAAAGGTATTCCCTTTGCTTTCGCTTAAGTGGATCATCGTCACGCTCACACTGGGCTTGCAGGCAGATCACATGCCAGTCCTCGCCATCTTTTGCCTGGATAGTACCGGACTCACCTGCGTAACCGTTTGGTAGTATACGCCCGGCCAAATCATCTTCATGCCAGCGGGTCAGTATCACGATGATCCAACCGTTGGGTTTTAACCGGGTGCGAAGGTCGGATAAATACGCCTCCCATGTTTTGTTTCGAATAGTTTCACTCTCTGCCTGCTCACGACCTTTCACTGGATCGTCGATGATCAGCCCATCAGCACGATTACCCGTGATACCCGATAAAATACCTCCGGCCATGTAAGTTGATTCGTTGGTGAGTGACCAGTTATCGACGGCTTTGTTATCCTCGGTCAGTCCTGTATTAAACACGCGCTGATAAGCAGGAGAACGAGTAATTTGACGGCATTTTCGACCAAATTTCCGCGCAAGGTCGCTACCGTATGAAGTATTGATAATATTCTTTTTTGGGTTCTTCCCCATAAACCAAGTGGGGAAAACAACCGTGGCATAGGTGGACTTGGCAGACCCAGGCGGCATAAATACCATCAGGCGTTTGATCTCACCGGATTCTACTTTTTCCAAGGATTGATTGATCAGTTGGTGGTGCTGGGCAGGCTCAACATTATCCGGGTAAAACAGCTCGCAATCGTCATCATCATTGACCGGAACACCTGGGATTTCGATATAGCGGCAATAGGCATCTAATGAGCGCGAGGCGACTTTTGCAAGTTTGGCTTCCAATAATGCCAAGTACTGCTTTTTCATACCTGCGCTCATGCAAGCTTCCGTGCAATCTCTTCTATCCTGGCATCGATTTCACTCTCTGACATATCCTTGGTATTGGCCTGTTCTGGATCATCCAATCCACGAATACGCCTGATGACCTCCACGTTATACTTGTTACTCTCCGTCAGGACTTTTAGATTCTTCGCATCAAATGCCAGCATCTCCATTGTCGCCGGGGTTTGCTGTATTCGCTGCAAAGTCTGATTCACGATCTCAAGGGCAAGGCGAGCATTGCGAAGCCCAATATCCATATCCTGAATATCATCCAGCGCCGCTATTTCAATCGCCTCAGATATCGTCACCGACTCTTCTTTATCCTCTGTCAGTGGCACGCCTGCATAATGGGCCTTGACCATTTCCCGCTTGATCTTCGTGCCATCACGCAGCCAGCCAAACTTCTTGGCTCGGCGGCGAATGGTTCCCTCGGATGTGCCGTGATCTCTGGCAATTTGCCGGATAGAGTGCCGATTTGCGCGGTACTCACTTTCCACAGATAACCAATCAACAGGTTCAGCTTTTGCCATCATGTAATGCCTTGTCTAACTCATCCACTAACTTGTCATCCAGCTTATTTGTGGTCTTCTTGGCAAGCTCCTTAGCGATGATCATCAGCGCCTTTTTGAGGAATCGCTCGGTCAGAAACCGGGTCGTCATTTTTAGAATTGGGGTCATAGTTTTTCTCCTGTCAGAAGTGTTTGAAGTCGTTGCATCAATATTCTGCTAACTTCGTGATTTTCAATTCAGGTGAAATCCTTCACTCCTTCTTCAACTCTCGCTTTCTATCCAGATGTGCAGAAACATCCACATACACCCGAACCGCACAACTGACGATCCCTGCAACCACACCAAATGCGGTCAGCCATTCCATTGACGTCCAACTGTTATGTGCCATCAAACTGACACCACCAGTGGTAACACTGGCGCTATATGAAACGACCTGTTCTTTGTTCATCCTCAAGCCTTTATCAGTTCGAAATGTGGCAAGTCCATAAAGGTCTGATCATCCGTTTTCGTATCTCTATCCCAGTCACCACCCCAGCGGATCAGGTGGGTGATTTTCCCGGATTCATAAAGGTGCTGAGCAATACCCATAACGGTTCCTGCGAAGTAATAGAATCGCTGCTTGTTCTTCCAATCGATGGGGTAAGGGACAACATCCACCGCCATTGATGGCAATGTATTGTGCTTTGACTTGGGAAACTTGAGCTGTGATTTCCCTTCAAGAAATACTTGGTTTTGGTCTTGCTCATCACGATGGCCACAGAGGATTGAGCAGTCAAAAACCTTCACGACTTCTTCAAAGACCAGCTGCAAGT
The DNA here is from genome assembly GCF_000374485.1 of Algicola sagamiensis DSM 14643. GTDB lineage: Bacteria > Pseudomonadota > Gammaproteobacteria > Enterobacterales > Alteromonadaceae > Algicola > Algicola sagamiensis. The sequence continues at coordinate 1,417 of NZ_KB894514.1, read as the reverse complement.
CTGGATGGCATGTATTAAGTCGCTCTTGTGAACGGATGCTGAATTTGGGCATGTTGTTTGTCCAGGGAATGAATGGTGGGGATATTTTGAAGTGGGTGATTGGGGAGGTTTAGGGGAAATGGTTCACTTATCAGCAAATTGATGGATTGCTAGCCATGCAATCACTTAGCAAAATACTCTTTTTCTAGAAGGGAAAGCTATGAATATTTATCACTACACTTCAGCTGAAGGACTAAAAGGGATCTTATTTAGCCAGTCAATCTGGATGACAAACATCAAATACCTAAATGACCACCAGGAGTTACAACATGCTATAAGCATATTAAAGCAAGGGGTAATTCAGAGTGAAATAGACAAATTTTGCAACGATAAGTTCCCAGTAGAAGAAGCAAGACTTTACTCGGAAATGCATATGAAAGCATTAATAGCATACCTGGATACAATTGACGAACGTTCCCCTGTTTTCGTTACTTCTTTCATTACGGAAAGAGATTATCTTCGTCAGTGGATGTCTTATTGTTCTAAAGGTGGATATTCAATTGGTTTTGATGAAGCCAATATATCAAACAATATCTCTTTAAACAGAGCTGAACGAATAGATATTCGACATGTTAGCTACAAGAATAACGTAAAACTTACTCATAGCTTTAAGAATAAATTTAATGCATACCTGTTAGTGTTATCAGACGCTGTAACTCAATCTCTAAAAGACGCGAAATTAGATATAAATAAAGCAGTTTCTAACTTCAAAGCAAAGATACAAGAGCTAAGCCCTGAAATATTAGAAATATTTGAAGACTTTGCGAAAGAGCTAATGCTGACAACTTCCTACCAAAAAAATAGTCACTTTGAAGATGAAAAAGAAGTAAGGATTTCTTGTATTGGCAATAACACCAATGATAAGGCTAACCAATCTAACACCAATAACAGAGTAAACTTTTACTCAAAAGGTAATTTATTAGTTCCATATATCCCTTTTCATTTTGAAAAAGAGGCAGTCACCGAAGTGATTATTGGTCCTAACATAGATCAAAGACTCGCGATAGATTCATTGAAAAGACTGAAAGAATCACACGAATATAATTTCGAAATTAATGTTTCAGAAGCCCCATTAAGAACTTTTTGAGAAAACTCTATTTACTTTTTACTAACCAAGCATCAGACATTTGCTTTAAAATCATGCAATTAATCTTAAATCATTGACATGTACCGATGATGAGAATGTAATATCCGACAATGAACCTGGGAAATAAGGGAGATTACATGAGCTATGATGATTTCTGGTGTATGAGGTGAGAAAAAGAATGTGGTGCTAATCTGTTGATTGATCTGACAAATCAATAGTCAACAAAGAGAAACACCACATGGCAAATCATAAAGTATCACCACTGAAATCACCAGAAATAGATCCACTGAA
>NZ_KB894513.1 GCF_000374485.1 Algicola sagamiensis DSM 14643 | reverse complement strand
AGGCTGGGTTTTTTTATTTGTGGTGTATGAATTTTACCAAGAGACTGCGTTGTCAGTTCCTCACATGGTCGTACTATGCTGCGTCACTTCCGCCTTGTCTCGTTCCTTAAGTGATCCTCTTCAAAACCTAAGATAAAAAGTGATATACCAGCATGCGCTTGTTGTTCTTGAGTGATCTCAAAATTGATCCCTTTTACTCCTGGCGCAATCTGTTCAACAGGCATGCTTGGATAGTAAAAAGATTCATTATCTGACTCACCAAAGACAAATATTCCTTCACCTTCGAAGATTCACGAATTGGTTCCGGTAGGATAATGGTCTGCTTGGTCATAGTACACAGATGTATAGACGTATTGGTTCTCTGCCAAATGCGTGAGCCAGCCTCGTGGGTCAGTTTGAAGTGGCGGTAGTGAAGCATTCGATAAATCACATGCTATTGACATCCATCGTGACGCTTTTGGGAATACATCTACGAGCACTCAACCAGGCGTCCAGCTATGAAAGGGCTACGTTTGTGGCAAGCGATGAGAAAGAATTCATGGGCACTTCATCATGCGGGGCAGCCATTGCCGCTGAAGATAGTGTGTCAAAGGGCTTTCAATTGAGTTTCACGGATAATGTAAAAGGTGTAACTAAATATTTGATCAGTCGCTAAGTAATTGATTTAACTGAAAATATAGTTGTATTTTCAAGCAGGGCGTCAGATTGCTGACACATGTTGCTTAACCAGTTTATCGAAGCTTAATCCACGAAGAAGCGCGATATTCCTCTCTGGGATTTGTTCTGGGTTAGGATAATGCTTGAGTGCTTTTTCAAGTCTGTCTTCGCGAATGAGGTGAAGCATTGGGTATGGGGAGCGGTTTGTAAAATTTGCCGGATCGTCAGCAGCTTCGCCAGCAAAAATATAATCTGGATGGAATGTTGCGAGTTGATAGATTCCTTCGTAACCAAATTGCTCCAACATCATTTGTGCAATATCTATCAGATCTAGGTAGTCACTAAAGGTCTGAAAACCTGACTCAAACATGATAAAGCTGGTTTCGATTGAAGGGGATTGATCGAGTCTTTTGAATTCTTTTTGTAAACAATGAAGTGCCTTTTCTGTATCCTGACAAGCAGAGACTTCATAGTGGATCCGATCATTCACAAATTCTTTTTTCGCGAATGGACAAATATTGTAGTGAATGATGAAAGATTCAATCCACTGCTTCGTCACGGTGACGGGATGACTGTCTTGATGGCTCATATATACAACACTCGAACAACACGAGCACATCATAACAGAATCAGAGCAATATTGCCCTGATTCTGATTGATTCGTATTTAAAGTAATTGGTGGAGCTTTTTCGCGATTTCGGTATTGTCTTGATGTCCGTGGAATAGTTCGGATTTAGTACCGGAAGAAAAAACGGGTACATCGACTGCTGTATGACCACCAGTTGTCCAGCCAGTCATCGTTTTTTCGTTCACAAGATTTAAGATTGCTTCATAAAGCCCTTCGCGATCTTTTGCTTGGTTTAATGTCGATAGTTCTCTTTGGGAAATAGGCCATTGTGTCCAGTGTATCCAGTCATCTTGTGTGATCTTCGACAGTGGTAATCGTTTGGCGATGGTCTCGACGGAAGCCGTCATACTGCGAATATATTCTGCCTTCCATTGATAGCCCTGTCCTCGGGCCAGCGTGAGCCCGCCTGTGCCATGGTCTGCTGTTGCAACAACCAATGTGCCAGGGTTTTGTTGGCTGAATTTGTAGGCAACTTCCATCGCGCCAGCAAAGTCCTGCATTTCAGTCATTGCACAAACGATTTCATTGGAATGACCACACCAGTCGATCTGGCTGCCTTCTATCAGTAATACAAAACCATTTTCATTATTTTGATTGAAAAGTGACAGCGCTTTTTTCGTCATTTTGGTTAAATGCATCGGGGTGTCACTATCAATAACCTTTGTGAGTCCACGTCTTGCAAATAACCCCATTGCTTTTTTCTGATTGAGCTGATCGAGTTTATCCATAGAGTCGATATATTGATAACCGAGTTGACGAAATTCAGCTGTTAAGTCTCTATCCGATCTTTGGAAATATTTTGTGCCACCGCCAAGCATGAGATCGATCACTGGGGCACCATTGACTTTATTATCAACGTACTGATCGGCTAATTCATCATAGGCACCACGGTCTTCATGGTGGGCGATAAACGAAGCCGGCGTAGCGTGATTAATTTGGGAGGTTACGACAACTCCTGTCGTTTTACCTTTCTCTTTTGCGGCTTCAAATAGTGTTTTGAGCGGTTCTTTTTTTTCATTGACGCTGATTGCGCCATTAAAAGTCTTATGGCCAGTACTGAGTGCTGTTGCAGCGGCGGCTGAATCTGTAACAATTGTTCGGTTATCATCTGGATAAGTACTGGCTTTACCGACATATAAGCGATCAAATATGGTGGTTTCAACTTCTTTTGTTTCTGGGTCATCCGCATAATAACGATAACCGCTGATATACGCTGGAGACATCCCATCTCCGATTAGATAAATAATATTCTTCACTTCTTTTGCGTGGAGTATATTTGTAGAACTGAGCAGTGTTGCGCAGACAAATAGTTTGGTGAACTTCATAAATCCTCCGGTAATGAAAACTTCAGTCAAAATAAACTACTACAAGATTTGCTCGGGTGCGAACGATTCTTGTTCCAATATTGTGACCAACTGTCTGAGGCCTTCAGCCATTTGTTCGGTTGTCTTTGGTTGTGATATACAAAGTCTGATTCCATGATAGCCAAAAGCATTACCACCAACGAGATAATGGTCTCCAGCTCTTAGGATCAAGCCATGCTGCCGGGCAACTTGTTCTACACGGAGTGCACTCCAACTTTCAGGAAGATGTATCCATAAATTAAATCCCCCAGGCTGGTATTGGATTTCATGGTTCTTGAGGATGTCTTTTGCGACGGTCCAGCGTTCATCCATGAGTGTCTCAAGCCATTTATCCTGTGTTGTCATGCACCCACTTTCACACCAATAAGTAAATAGCTCGACAGGTAAACTGGAAATTGTCCACTGGTTTGCTCTCAAGGCTAATTGAAATTGGGTTCTGTAAGCATTGGGTACAATTGCAAATCCAAGGCGAATACCGCCACTGAGCCGTTTAGAAAAACTGGAAATATGAAATGTGATCTCTGGTGCAAGGGAAACCATCGCAGGCAATTTATACTTTTTCGGCAGAACTTGAACATCATCCTCCAGAATAAAAATCCGATGGCGGCGGCAAACTTCAATAATTTGTTTGCGCCGTTCCAATGGAATTTGTGCTGTCGTTGGGTTATTTGATTGAGGCATCAAATAGATGACTTTCGGGTGGTATTGCTTGCACGCGGCTTCCAGTGCTTCAATGCAAATTCCCTGTTCATCAAAGCGAAGGCCAACACATTTAAGCGATAGCGAGTCACATGCCATTTTAAGCCCAGGGAAAGTCAGCGCTTCACAAATTACTGTGTCTCCAGCAGTTGTCATTGCTTGCAATGCTGTAAATAAACCATGCTGTCCACTTTGGGTAAAAAAACAATTTTCTTGTTCCGATGGCAAGTTTTCTTCCTTCAACCAGGTTGAAAACTTTTCTCGCTGATGTGGGTAGCCTCTTTCAGGCGTGTAATGAAGGAGCTTATGCAAATAGTCTGGCTGAGATGACAGGGATTGAAGCGCTTCATGAAGGACAGACTCTTGTGGGCCAATCGGGGCAAAGCTGTTACTAAAATCCACAGCTCCTTCTTCAGGAAAGTAGCTTGACCAATAAGAAGAATACTTTTTTTCTTTTTGTGAAACGTATGTACCACTGCCAACTCTCGAACTAACAATGCCTCTTTTCTCTGCTTCCGCATAGGCGCGAGTAATGGTGCCTGTTGTGACTTCGAGCGTATCCGCGAGACGTCTTTGTGGGGGAAGTTTTTCGCCCGCTTTGAGTTTATTTTCCTGGATCAGCGTCGCGATATGATCAGCAAGAGCGATGTACTTCGGACGGTCATTGTCTGTAGGTAGATGCCAGATTGTCATGGTTACAAAAAATCCATTGCAGTTCATTTGTATCTCTATATTATAGTCAATTCGTAATAATTGTCATCATATTGAATGCATACAATTAAGGTGGTCGTATGGATCTCGTAAGTTTAATTTTTCCAACATCTGCATTTGCATTTACTTCTTCGGCGACGCCAGGACCGAATAATTTATGGCTTACAGCAAGCTCTATGAATTTTGGTTGGCGTAGGACGCTTCCATTTCTATTTGGCATCCGATTTGGGCTAATAGGGCTTCTTGTTGGACTGTGTTTAGGGCTTGGTGTTGTGATCGAAACATTTCCAGAAGTGAAAACTGGATTAACGGTCATGGGAACGCTTTACCTGATTTATCTTGGATTGCGTCTATGGAAAATGCCTGCCGGTGGACAGGGGAAAGAAGCCGAACCACCAGGATTTTGGACCGCGTTTGCTTTTCAGTATGTGAATCCCAAATGCTGGCTTACAGGTATTGCAAGTGTATCTGCGCATACACTCCCAGGCGCGGATTACTTTGCTTCGTCTCTACAGCTCATCTTGATTTGGGTTGTCATTGGTACGTTTGGCAACATCATCTGGCTTTTTGCTGGTGAAGCACTCCGTGGCTGGCTTGCACACCCGACCATCGGGATAAAGATTAATAAAGGTTTAGCAATTCTTACCTGGCTGACGATAGGATTGCTATGGTAGTCATTAGATTTAAAAAGAATGTTGAGGTATGCCATGAGAGCATGGGTAAAACAAGCGATTCGTAAAATTGAAGCGGACTTTCAACGCTCAGCGGATACGCACTTGATTAAGTTAGATATTCCAGCTGCCCCCCAGGTCACACTGTATTTAAAAGATGAGTCTATTCACCCGACAGGGAGTTTAAAGCATCGCTTAGCTCGGTCGTTGTTCCTCCATGCATTATGTAATGGCTGGATCAAAGAAGGGACGCCAATTATCGAATCATCATCTGGCTCAACAGCGGTTTCTGAAGCGTATTTTGCTCGCTTACTTGGCTTGCCATTTATTGCAGTGGTCCCACCAACGACTTCAAAAGAAAAAATTGATCTGATTTCGTTTTATGGCGGCCAATGCCACTTTGCGACAGGGACGGATATCTATTGTGAAGCGAAGCGGCTTGCCAAGGAATTGAATGGTCATTACATGGACCAGTTTACCTTTGCTGAGCGTGCGACAGACTGGCGGGGGAATAACAATATTGCAGAGTCGATATTCGACCAAATGAAGCTGGAAACACATCCGGTACCAAAATGGGTGGTGATGAGCCCAGGAACTGGCGGAACGTCAGCAACCATCGGACGGTTTATTCGGTATATGCAGTTTGATACGCAGCTTTGTGTGGCGGATCCGGAGTTCTCAGTTTTTTATGACTTTTATCAAACACGTGATCCAGAGATTACCATACAGGAGTGTACACGAATTGAAGGGATTGGCCGCCCGCGCGTAGAGCCATCATTTATTCCAGATATTGTTGATCGTATGGAAAAAGTACCGGATGCAACATCAATTGCGACAATTCGTTTCTTAGAAAAAGTCATGAATCGAAAGTGTGGTGGCTCTACTGGGACAAATGTCTATACAGCTTTGAAGCTGGCCCATGAAATGGTTGCGGCAGGTGAGTCGGGTAGTATTGTGACGCTACTGTGTGATGGTGGAGAGCGTTATCTAGATACCTATTACAATGATGCGTGGTTACAAGAGCAATCGATTGATATCACGCAAGCGATGGCAGAAGTGAACAGTCTCTGGGGAAAAATGAAATAATCTTAAATATTCTAGAAAAGATAAAGGCCCTTGATAAAGGGCCTGGGTTTGATGTTCACTGAGTAGCTTAGAGACAGAGTCGAAATGTATCAACAGCCAAAAATTAATACACTCCAACCGCCAATGTCGCATTGAAGAGTGTGACCTCTTACGAAATTCTCCGGTTTTGCCAGCCCAATAGAGTTTCGTTCTTATGCGTCGTTGACAAAGTTAAATATAAACTAAATGATAATCATTATCAATACGATTTATAAAAAATTTTCATTTTTATTCCTTTAAAACAGATTTTTTTCTGATCAGAATTGTGGTTTAACTGTTAATCACTCTCGATTCCAGTAGAATACCTCTGCATAACAAAAAGATTGAGCAACGACTCAATTTCCTTCGAATATGACCATGAAAATACTTAAGGAGTAACCCAACATGGCTGCTGCCAAACGTCACGTGAACCTTGAACGTGCTCAGCTCATAGAACTCGCAATCCAAAGAAATGAAGGAATACTGGCTGCAAATGGTGCCTTCGTTGCAAAAACAGGTGAAAGAACGGGTCGTTCACCAAAAGATCGGTTTATTGTTCAAGAGCCATCAACGCAAGATTCTATCGATTGGGGGAATATCAACCGTCCTTTTGATTCGGAGCGATTCGATGTACTTTGGGAGCGTGTGAGTCAATATATGGCAGAGCGCGAGCTGTTTGTCTCGCAGCTAAATGTCGGTGCAGATCCAGAGCACTATTTACCGATAGAAGTCACGACAGAAACAGCTTGGCATCATGTTTTTGCAAAGAACCTATTTATTGAAGCAGCGACATGGAACCCAAAGTCCAAACCACACTGGACGATTATGAATGTTCCTTCTTTTGTATGTGAGCCAGAACGTGATGGGACGAACAGCGACGGAACTGTGATCATCAACTTTGCACAGCGAAAAGTCTTACTTGCAGGTATGCGTTATGCGGGTGAGATGAAAAAATCGATGTTCTCCGTGCTCAATTTTCTGCTTCCAGCACAAGATGTCTTGCCAATGCACTGCTCCGCGAATGTTGGTGAGCAGGGTGACACAACCTTATTTTTTGGTCTATCTGGGACGGGTAAGACGACATTATCTGCCGATCCAAATCGATTCTTAATCGGTGATGATGAGCATGGTTGGGCTCCAGGAAGTGTATTTAACTTTGAAGGCGGTTGTTATGCAAAATGTATTGATCTTTCAAAGAAAAATGAACCTGTAATTTGGGATGCGATCCGCTTTGGGGCGATTTTAGAAAATGTTGTCTTGGACGACTCTCGAACTCCGGATTATAAAGATGATGCACTCACACAGAATACACGAGCTGCATATCCGCTCAAACATATTGAAAAAAGGATTGAGAAAAACCGTGGCGGTGAGCCAAAGTCCGTTGTTTTCTTGACCTGTGACGTCAACGGGGTACTTCCTCCCGTTTCAATTCTTTCTGAAGAAGCGGCTGCATATCACTTCCTTAGTGGTTATACCGCAAAAGTAGGTTCCACCGAGATAGGGTCAAGTGCAGCAATTCAATCCACTTTCAGTACATGTTTTGGTGCGCCATTCTTCCCAAGGCCCGCTGGTGTTTATGCGGAGTTGCTCATGAAGCGGATCCGTGAATTTGGCTCGAAAGTTTATTTGGTCAATACTGGATGGACGGGTGGCCCATATGGTGTGGGACAACGTTTTGATATTCCAACAACGAGAGCGGTTATTGATGGCATCGTTTCTGGAGAGTTGGCAGATGTTGAAACCCAGTTTATCGAGGAATTAAATTTACATGTTCCTGTCGAGATCCCCGGTGTTGAGCAAAATGTACTTGTTCCGCAAAACACGTGGGCAGATAAAGCTGCGTATCATCAGCAAGCAGAGAAGTTGGCGAAAGAGTTTATTGACAACTTTCAAAAATATGATGTTTCTGATGCGATTGTTCAGGCTGGTCCAAAGCAGCCATTATGAAAATGAAAGGTGGTGCAACCGCACCACCTTTTGTGATTGAATATCGCCTTTTCAGCGTTGTTTCTTCTCAAACGAAGCAGGCCAAGCAGTCCAACGAGCAGGTATACCATTGAGCCACTGTCAGATTTTCCACTTTCTTTCTTCGCTGACTTTTCATTCCCAACGATTACCGCAATTGATTTCTCTGTGATATTTCCATCAGCATCGACGACTTGAATCGTCAATGTGTGATCACCAGGTTTCAAGGATTTATTTACCGTAATGCGTCCATGATCATCAATGGCGAATGCATTGTCAGAAACACTATAACGCAAGGTTGCATCATCAGTGAGCTTTGAACTGGCTTTTCTGTTGTTACAGAGTGACTAACCTTAACATTGGCTGCAAGACGGACAATCACTGGCGATTCAATTTTTGCACCTGACCCTGATGCCAGATGCAAAGTGATCAGGGTCTTTGATCTATCATCCGTCACAGTGCGGATTTCCGACATATCAATAGACCCTAGGTATGGGCTAGGAAGTGAATGGATGCAATGAGGCCTGAGCTATCTGTCCGGTTTTGGAGCTTGATACTGCCGCCATGGACATCGACAATGCGTTTTACTATAGCAAGGCCTAGCCCGCTTCCTTCGCTACCACGTGCAGTATCACCGCGTGTAAAAGGTTCAAATACACGTGATAGTTGCTCAGGTGGTATCCCTGGACCACAGTCCATAATTTGAATACATACAATTTTATTCCCATCCTTCAATTGACTGCGAATGTGAATGTCACCCTGACTATAACGGAAGGCATTTTCAATCAAGTTATTCAAAACACGCTTTAATGAGACTGGATTCATGAGTACTGGGAGCGGACATTGTGCTAGCTGGGTTTCAATTTCCCATTGTTGAAATTGCTCTTGAATAATAACTTCACCCAGAAGATGGTTGATGTCTATCACCTTCATGTCCATTGGATGACCGGCTCGGACATAATCCATGAACTGATCGATGATGCCATTCATATCTTCAATATCAGTGATGATTCCTTCTTTGAGATATTCTTCCTCTTCCACCATCATCTCCGTCGCGAGCCGGATCCGAGTCAGTGGTGTTCTGAGATCATGCGAAACCCCGGCGAGTAACAAGGAGCGATCTTCTTCAAGTTGCTGTATGCTGGTGGACATTATATTAAAAGCTCTTGTTACAGCAATGACTTCAGATGAGCCTTTTTCAGGGACTTGCTTGATTGATTTACCAGAAGCAGCGCGAAGGGCAGCTTTTTCTAAATTCTTGAGTGGTTTATGGAGTTGTCTGGCAAATAGCCATCCACCTGCGACACTCAAAATACCAATAAAGAAAAGATAAAAGACTAATGGTGAGAAGTGAGCCTCATCAAGCGCGTTCATCGGGATACGGATCCAGTAATCGGGAGCTTGTGGTGCTTTGACCCAAAATAAGTACTGTTCTCCTTGTGAGATCCGTACTTCAGCGGGACCACCCAATTCATCGGACATCATCATAGAAAAACTCGCGTAATACGCTGCACGATGGAGTCCAAGTAATTCTGACTGCTCCTGTTTTAACAAGCGAATACCTGTTGCTTGCTGATGTTGGTGGAGTATACGTTCAAGTGTTGACTCATTTTCTTCTTGGAGAGATATCAGCAGCGTTCGTACCTGGTTCGCAATCAAATGGTTAATCTGGTGCTGTGTCGGTTTAATGACATAGTAGGCGACAGACACATAGGAAATACATTGATTGATCAATAATAGAATGCCGATGAGTAAAACGGTCCGACCAAAAGCACTATTTGGCAACCTCATGAGTTGCTTGCCTTCCCATCTGGTACAAAGACATAGCCAAGTCCCCAAACGGTTTGAATATATCTGGGATTTGCTGGGTCGACCTCAAGCATTCGTCTCAAGCGGCTGACTTGAACATCAATACTTCGCTCTAGTGCACTATAATCACGACCTCGTGCTAAATTCATGAGCTTATCACGGGAGAGTGGCTCTCGAGGGTGAGTCACCAGCGCTTTTAGTACTGCAAATTCACCACTTGTCAGGGGCATAATGGTATCGCCTTTTCTCATTTCACGCGTTGACAGGTTGAGAGAATATTCCGCGAATGTAATTTCCTTATCGTCTTGTGACGGCGCGCCAGGCGCTTCTCGAGATTGTCGTCTCAATATGGCTTTAATTCTGGCAAGCAGCTCTCTTGGGTTAAATGGTTTTGGTAAGTAGTCGTCAGCGCCCAGCTCTAATCCAATTATACGGTCAACTTCATCTCCTTTGGCGGTGAGCATCAAAATGGGGATTGAATGCTCCTGCTTACTCAGTCTTTGACAAATGGACAACCCATCTTCTCCTGGCAACATAAGATCAAGGACGATAAGATGAAAATTCTCACGTGCCAACAAACGATCCATTTGTTCTGCATTGGGTGCACAGCGAATAATAAAGCCCTGTTCAACCAAGTATCTTTCTAGCAGGCTACGCAGCCTTAAGTCATCATCTACGACCAATATTTTTGTTGTCTCTTGCATCAGAAAAACTCAGAATCTCTTCAATAAAGACACTATAAAAAAAAAGCTGGTCAATTCCTATGAAAGACCAGCCTCTGATATTGTTACAATTTATTTCACATCGTCTGCCAAATTAGCATTTTGAATTTTTACGGCCAGTTTTTTATCAAATATGCCAAAAATAAAAATCTTTATGATGGGAGAGTTTAGAAATTTACTGCTTTACAGATTGGGCTTTTTTCAATTTGTACGGCGGGTTTACCCAGATCACATTCATTGGGGCAAAGCTTTTCGATATTTGTTTTTCTGATTGATTTACAGCAGTGTGATCAACTTCATATAAGGTCGTTTGTGTTGAGTTGCATCCCACGAGAATCGTGGAAGTCAGGACAATGAGCCCTTTGATGCATTGCATGATATGCCTCCGGATTTATGTGTTTTAAAAAGGTACGCAGGCAAATTTAGTGCAGATTGATCAAAACACAAGGAAATGGAGATATTTTTGTCATTGTTAATTCCTTTTCTTGCATTCACAGTGTCTGAAATCATATTTTCAGGGAGTTGGACTTTGATACCACCCAAAAGAGAAAATGCAATAATGACAGAAGATATACCCCTGAACACAACAACCTCACTTACTACGACATGAAACCCAGGTAAAATCGCGCGCGATAATCACATATGAGTTACATTGCTGCGATCAATTGTTTGATTGGATGATGGGTGGAGTAAGTCATGAGAAGGAGAACCTTCTCATGTATTTTCATTAAGAATGTACTTCTTAGCCAGCAAGGGTGACATAGAAGTACCCGTGGTGAATGTGGTTAGATACGAAGCATACCAATCATTTCGTTTGGATCTGCGTGGGCGGCATAATCACCTTTATCCGTATTTGCTTCTAGGTTTTGACGTAGCTTTGCAGTTGTATCAACAAGATTATTTAAAATGTTTGTGAAATCCTGGTAGTTCAGGCGTGCAAATTCACCAGTAAAGTTCAGCATCAGAGAGTTTGCCTGCTCGTCATATGCGATTGCTGCGCCGCGGGTTTCAGCTTGGAACAGGTTTAGGGAGAGTGCTTTTTCGAAAGTTGTTACTTTATGTTGGGTGGGAACCTCATAGAGTACAGCGTTTACAGTAAAGCCTTCATCACCATTGCGGATGGCAAGGTTGAGTATCACATCGTCATTTGCTTGAAGGGAGCAACGACCTTCGTCGTCAAGTTGGAAGTTTGTGCCAAATGATTGACCAAATTCAGTAAGCCAGTGTTGAAGCTGATGATCTGCGTATGACATATTTTTTTCCTTAAGTGACTTTTTCTTATATTTCTATTCATTATGCCCTTGTTTTTAAAAGGGTCTTTGTTTTGGATAACCTGAACTGCACTTTCTGCAAGTGATTGTCCCTAAAAACAGGCACATGCTTTGCTTATGTGTAACAGGTACGGGGAATAGGTTTCAAAAATCACAAAATTTTACAAAACATGTATTGATATTGATTTATTTATCAGCAAGTTATGAGGGGAATGCAATGTTATCGCTTTTGATCAAGGCGACATATGTTCTCGAGACAGCTGTAAGCGGCACAGCTTATCACCGCGCTGTGTGTAATAAATTTCTATTTCTTCAAACCCCAATCGACGATAAAAATCGTAAACGGGTGTGTTCTCTTCAAAAACATCCAGCTTCATTCCTTTAAGTTCAGGATGATCAATGACATGCCGTATCAGACCTTCCAGGACACGACGGGCAAAACCATGCCCTTGCCATTGTTGATCAATTTGCAGGCCGCCCAACCACATATAACCATCTTGCATTTTTTCGATGGTGAAAACACCGATGATGGTTGAGGCATCGAGCCATACGCCATAAATTGCAAAAGGCTTTTTTGTGCCATCTCCTTGGAATATCTGTTCTCGTTGCAGCTTTTCAACGCTGGGCACATATTTTCGTTGTGATTTTTCGAGTTGAATATTCTTAGCAATTCGCCACTGGGTTTCTCTGATTGGCTGGATTGTCAGGGCCAACTTTGTGTTTACCGATAATGCTTGTGTCATCTTTGTGTTTTTAAAAAGTCACTTTAATTCAGTAAGTCGCAATTTATTGAAAAAAGTTTTTCTCATCTGGATTTCTTGTTCGCCAATGGATACACTGCGACTACATTTTGGACAAATTACAAGAAAAAGAACATGATAAAGCGCATGATATTCGCATTATTTTTCCTACTCATGTCTGATTTACTCTGGGCAAAAGATTGTCCAAAGCTTTATGACGCATCTTTTCGAAAGCTCCATTCTGACCAGATCATTCAACTTTGTGATTTAGTTGCTGGTCATCCCGTTTTACTTGTGAATACAGCCAGTCACTGTGGCTTTACGAAGCAATTTAAAGCATTGGAGGATCTTCATCAGCGCTATGAAAAACAAGGACTAAAGGTGATTGGATTCTCTTCCAATGACTTTAAACAGGAAGCTAAGAAAGAATCCGAGTCAGCTAAGATCTGTTTTGTGAATTTTGGTGTGACTTTTCCTATGTTTGCACCAGTTCCTGTCCGTGGCGCTGACGCGATTCCGCTTTATAAGGAGGTTTCTAAGCAGGCGGGACGTTCACCAAAGTGGAATTTTTATAAATACCTGATTGATGCAAAAGGAAATGTGATTGATGGTTGGTCGCCATTTACGAAGCCTGACGACCCTGAGCTCATAGACGCCATTCAAAAAGTTTTACCGAAACCTATGTTGGGCATGCATTCGCAGGGGCAACAGGCCAATCATCCTATGAAGGAGAAAGTATGATTGTACCGATGTATGCAGCAGTGTTCGCATTATTTTATATTTATCTCGCGTTGCGTGTTATCAAAGCTCGACGTCAATACCAAGTTGCACTTGGGGATGGTCAGGAAAAAATGGTTCAAAAAGCAATTCGAGTACATGGTAACTTTTCAGAATATGTGCCATTTGCGCTGCTGCTTTTATTCTTTCTTGAACAAAAAAATCCGAATACGATATGGTTACACAGCTTGTGTATCGCATTATGTGTAGGGAGGTTAATCTGTGCTTATGGCGTGAGTGCACCACGGGAAAATCTGAAATTTCGTGTTACAGGGATGGTTATCACATTTGCTGTGATGATTGCGATATCCATCCATCTATTGATTACGAGTCTTTAGAGGCAAATTTGGGGTGAATACGTGCCATGATCAGTGTGTTCGCCTTGTTTGAAAGTATTCATCTTCATTTCGCCTTCGACTTCAAAGCCAAACTTTTTATAAAGGTGGATAGCACCAGGATTGTCAGAGAGAACAGTTAACTCAAAGCGAATGATTTGTAGCCAGTTATCTGCAAGGTGAATCGCTTTTTCAAGGAGTTGGCTACCAATGCCTTTCCCGTGAAAATCTGGATGAACAACAATCCCAAAAGTTGCAACGTGCTTTTCTCGTTGTTTAACGTAGGGATAAATGCCAAGATGTCCAACAAGCTTGCCCTCAATATCCGCAACGAGTTGGATATTTTCACCTTCGGTATCAAGAATATCACGCCATTGCTTTGCATTAAGAAAGGGAACGCGAGAGGTATTTTCAACGATGGATTCTATTTCTGAAAATGCAGCGATTCGATCATAATCTTCGGGAAATGCTCGGCGGATGGTTACTTCCGATTTCATTGATGACTCCTTGGTTTTTACCCAGAGAGGCCATCTTGCAATACAACGCTCTATAAATCAACTGGTTAATCTATCAAGTGGCCTCAGCAAAATCATTAAGTGCCTGTCCATCTAAACGATAGATAACCCATTCGTCTTGTGGCTTGGCCCCAAATGATTTGTAAAATTCAATTGCGGGTTCGTTCCAGTCAAGGACGCTCCATTCAAATCGGCCACAACCTTTCTCTACGGCTATTTTCGCTAAGTGTTGCAGCATTCGCTTTCCTGCACCGAGGCATCGACATTCTGGTGCAATATAAAGATCCTCAAGGTAGAGGCCGTTCTTCCCAAGCCATGTAGAATAGTTGTAGAAGTAGACCGCATAACCGATTGGCTCTCCTTCCTGCTCACAAATGAGCGCTTGGGCGGTTGCTGAGGGGGTAAAAAGAGAGTCTTGAATGCTCCCTATAGTCGCTTTGACTTCATGTTCCGCTTTTTCATATTTTGCTAACCCGACAATCATCTGATGGATTGTTTCGGCATCTTGTTTGCAAGCTGTGCGGATCTGAATGTTGGACATGACTTTCTTCCTTATCATCATCTATCAATGTATTCTAAATGGGTTCAAAAAACCTAAAAATCAATAACAAATTTATCTATCTGTTATAGAATTTTATAGAAAATACATATAAAAATAGTATTTATATTCGATCATAAGTTTCCTGGGGACTTATCTGTACTTCCCTGAAAAAACTTATCCAACGTTGCTTGCTTTTCGTTTTTACATAAGACCTGATGATGTCAATCATCAGGTCTGAATTTGCGGTTTCACCCTGACGAATACGCTGCGTATATATTTTCCAAATTTGTGATACCGATTGGCCTGATGGCTTGAGTAATGTCTCCAGCTTATGGAACAGCAACAACCCGCATGTATAAAACAATCTTGCATCTTTTCTTTGTGTTTCGGACAGGCTTTTTCCTTTCAATGTTGTGAAGCAGTGCCGTCTTGCGGATGACATTTTGTCATGAATGAGTTGCTGGTGACTTGCTTGTTTCAGCCATTGTGTTGTTAAATATTCAGCAGCGCCTTCATGAAGCCATGATTCGCTGAATCTGACAGTTTGAACACCCTCTTTTTGAAATAAGTGTGCGATTTCATGGGTGGTGAACCATATATCAAACGATCTCTTCGTTTGTTTTGGGGCGTGCACATGGAAGACAACCTGATTCGGTAAGACGCCTCCTTTCCGATCAACTTTGCCATCAGTTGAATAAGACGTAGAAAATAACAACATTGGTGGTGCATTCAATGGGCCAAAGCGCTGTTCGAAACTAGACATGATCCGTGGAAAGCTTGATTCAATTGAGCTTTTTAATGCAGCTGGAAGCGCTGGATCAATGACAGTGAATAGACCCGCAAAATTGAATGGTTTTTGTTTCCCAACATACACCTTCGTTCCATCATTTTTATCAATCCAATAGGTCTGACTTTTATGGACTTTTCCATGAACCAGAATGTAGTCAGAATCTGGTGCTTCAATGCGCATGTGCCATTGGTTCTGTGTTTCGTCACATTGCTGGATACATGCAAAGAATCGGCGTGAATGAACGAGCATTCCACCGTCTGTATAAGGAGAAAAAGGTGCATAATCCTTTGGCAGTGAGATAAACGTTGGATTGAGATCGAAGGTTACTTGCTGGAATTTTTTCCATCTTTATGTCGAATAAAATCCTGCCCATGAAGATGTTGGATAATGATATCTGGACTCAGTGAAACCCATCTATTTAACCTTGATTGATCTGGTGTTTTTTTTAGAACGAGCTGTGTAATCGGCTTGCTTGTATTGTAGGAAACACGCCATTGCCCTTGATTATTTTTTGTCAGCTTCGTGATGAGTGTATTGGCGTAAGCCACGTTTGAAAAAGCCAGCAATAGACTCAGCAATAACATCCTTTTCATAATGATCTCCCAGAGGTGAATGGCGGAAATGAAAGACGATATCACGTTTCAGACGCGATAGAGATCAATAAGGTTCTAAAAATCACGCTTTTATATGATATTTCTTCGCTTTGGATCTCCCTAGAATACCTTTGTCTCGAAGTTAGAGACCAACTTACATAAAATCAAAGATAGAGGGAGTCAGAGTAATGAAGACGTTGTTTAAAGTCATGGTTGTGTCTTCTTTCAGTCTTACTGCAATGACAGTGGCTGCGCAGGAACCAGTCAACATGATGGCTGCATCAGAAGTGATCACCAATGAATCAGGTACATCAACGATTGTAGACTTTTCCGATCCAGCGATGGGAGGCTTCGACTGGGGAGATCGTGGTGATGTTGGGTGGCAACGATATAATCTGGGCCAGGGAATATGGGGATATCAGAGTGGTGATGTGAGCCAAGGTGAAGTGAGTGGAACTGGAATGCGCTTCTTTACCCGAGGTGGTCAATTCAAGATCAAATATGCATCCACTGGGCGTTCTTGTGCTGATCAATTAGTGATCAAGCTCAATGGTAATGAGATGAAGCGTGAGTGTGGTACGAATGGACGTGTGAAAACTTTAAGAGTTAACCTCGGCAATGGCAACTACATGCTGAATTTACTTTACCAAAAGGGAAGCTCAGGGAATAGCAGTGCTTGGATTGAGGAAATTACAGTGCCTGGAGAACCAGCACCAGAAGTCCCAAATGCAAATACGATCACGTTCGAGAATGAAAATCTAGGTGGCTTTAATTGGCGTGTTTCTGGTGACAAAGGTTGGGAACGAACCAAAAACATTGCTTATGATGGGTTGTGGTCTTGGAAGCCAGCTGAGCTTGCTGTGGGTGAATCTTCAGGAATGAAAACCGAGTTTACAACAGAAGGTGGTACCATCAAGTTTCAAGCGAATTTGTCCAGCACAACCGATGCGCGTGGTAACTGTCGCTCACCACTCATTATGCGTCTCAATGGTGCGGATTCTTGGACACTATGTGATACGAAGGGCTACTTCTTTACGCCGGGTACAACGCTTTCTGCTGGTACATATACCCTTGAGTTCATCTATACCAAGCACTCAAATGAAGATCCTGCGCAAGAAATCTTTATTGATAACTTGATCATTCCTGGGGTTGCTGCTGCACCACAACCTACGTTACCAGGACTCATTGATTTTGAAGATGACTCACTTGGTGGATATGCATGGCGTGTGACAGGTGATCTCGGCTGGTTACGTACGCAACAAAATGCATATCGTGGTGACTGGGCTTGGCAGCCAAGTCAGATTGACGTTGGTCAAAGCTCTGGCATGTTGACTTCATTCCAAGCAAATGGGGCTGATCCACTTGTATTTCGTGCACGTTTAGTCGGTGAATACGATGATCAAGGCCAGTGTCTAGCACCACTCATTGTTTACATTGATGGGCAGGAATTATTTAACTTGTGTGATACTGGTGGGAATTACGGAACGTACACAATCCGTTTGCCACGAGGAGAGTTTGATATTGAATTCTCCTATGAAAAGCATGCGGAAATGTATCCTGATCACGGTGTTTGGGTTGATAATATTCAATTCCCCGTTGAATAAATTAATGACGGCGAGCAGTGGCTCGCCGTTTTACTCATGCCTTCGGGAATAAGGGACCATGACGGTTAATCGGCTTGAATGATGATGTCACCCAGCGTTCTATCGAAAGTCATATTAATTCCTTCGATTGAATGCTAGGGCATGCAAGGTGATTACAAGATTTGGCACAAGGTTTGTTGAGCAACTTTACTGACTTGAACTGTTAGTTGTTTTAAGTGAAATGAAGGTAAATCCCAATGATGCCAATATAGGGAGATATCGCATTGTTTATCTGGGGTTATATTGATTAACTGGCCTGATTGAACCGCTTGTGTCGCTTGAATGATCGGTAGTAAAACCCAGGCATGGCCACTCAAGCCCATTTGCAGAAACCCTTCCGATGACGGCATGACATGATGCCTTGTTTGTGCGGTATCCAGCGCAAAATATTGCTTGAGATAATCGCTTGTTAATTCGTCTTTCTGGTTATAGATAGCCGTTGGTGCTTTCATTAATGCGCTCGGAGTGACACCATTTGGAAAATAACGCTGGTTAAACTGTGGCGTCGCGAATGCTTGGTAAGTCATCACACCTAGTGGTATAGACAATGCACCTTGTATTGGATTGGGATCAGACGATATACAAGCGATCACTTCTCCTTTTCTCATGAAATCCAACGTTTGATCTTGATCAGCTATTCGGATATCAATGAGACAATTTTCGTCTTCAAACAGGCGATTGAGGGCAGGATAAAACCATGTGGATAAGCTATCTGCATTAACCCCGATACTCAGCTCCACCTCTTGATGTAAATTCTTTGGCTCCAGAAGCTGAAACTGTGCAGCATCATTGAGCGCCATCATTTGTTTTGCATATTGCATCAAAGTGATCCCAGATGGGGTCATTTGAACAGGGTTACTGCGGATCAGCAATGTCTGGCCCATGGATGTCTCAAGCTGTTTGATCCGTTGGGATAGAGCAGAAGGGGTGATGTAGAGCTTTTGTGCAGCAATATCAAAGCTTTGATGAACAACAACTTGATAAAACGCATTGAGTTGACGACTCAGTAGCATATTAAGAAAATCTAATCACAATGAAAAAAGTTTAAATTTCCTTCATGATTGATCAGTTTTAGACTGTTTGCAACGATTTGAACAAGAGATATTGCAATGCAAACAGCATTTACAGATGGCTTTTTACTCGGGCTAAGCATGATTGTGGCGATAGGCGCACAAAATTTATTTATTATTCGACAGGGGATCTTAAGAAAGCATATCTTTTCGATGGTGATGACAGCATCTGTCTGTGATGCTGTGTTGATCTTGTTTGGCGTCATGGGATTGGGCTTGATGATCAGTCAAATTCCTGCGTTGAAGACAGTTCTGACCATTACCGGTGCTTGCTTTTTGATTGTATATGGCTTTTTATCTTTTCGGGATATTTTTCATTTCGCAGCGCCTTTGCAGTCAATTTCTGAGAAAGGGGTTGCGACAAACCGACTTAAGGTGATCTTCGCAACCCTCGGTTTTAGTGTCCTGAATCCAGGTGTCTGGTTAGATACGGTCGTCTTAATTGGCGGCGTGGGTGCGACTCAGCCAGTTGGGAGTCAACAGTACTTTGCATTTGGTGCCATGTTTGCTTCGTTTCTTTGGTTTTTTGGAATCGGATATGGTGCTGCGAAATTATCTCCTGTGCTATCAAGCCGTGTCGGTCAAGTGAGTTTGAATCTCTTATCTGGAACCATTATGTGGGCTTTAGCGAGCATATTAATTTGGCGCTGGTGGCAAGGGTAAGCCCGCTCGAGGAGGTGTTTGAACCTCCAAGCTCCGTACTAGGCGATTTTCTGGTGAGGTAATAGCCAATGATACTTTTCGGGAAGAAAATCCTGAGTTTGTGTAATCGCCTCATCTGCTTCTTTTAAAATATTGGGATCACCGACTGCAATCGACCACATTCCAGCGGAATTGACGGCTTGAATACCAGAAACCGCATCTTCGATGCCAATACAGCGCATTGGAGGGACGCCCAAACCATCAGCCGCTTTTAGAAAGACCTCTGGATGTGGTTTGCCGTGGATGACGGTTGCAGCATCTGCGATATAGTCAAACATTTGTCGGAGTTGTAAACGTTCTAGTACAAGCAAGGCATTTTTACTGGCTGAAGCAAGGCCCACTTTCACGCCCATATCATTGAGTTGAGTGAGCAGTTGAGGTACCCCTGGGAATTCATCTTCTGGAGATAAATGATCCAGTAATTCGAGGTAATACTGGTTCTTTTGTGCTGCAAGTTTTGATTGCTCTGTTTGGGAAAAATCAGCATTTCCTCTTTGCAGAATCAAATGAAGAGAGTCCATTCGATTGATGCCTTTGAGCGATTCGTTAAAATGCCGATCAAATGGAATTTCGAGAAAATTGGCCAACCTTTTCCATGCAAGATAGTGCCACTCAGCAGTATCTGTAATGACCCCATCTAAATCAAAGATAACTGCTTGAAACTTCCGTTGAGTCATTGATGATTCTCCTGGTAAATTGAGCATGACACAGAAACACCATGCCCAAGGCTAACCTTATGATCAAAATGAAATAGTTCGAATTGACCCTTAGTCAATAATGTATATTGGCACGTTGAACCAACGGTCACTTCAATATGGACCTTTTGTATATACATTCGGAAGGTAAAAGCTTGCCATTGATGAGGGAGTGATGGGGAAAATGATAAACGGTTGTTCTCAAAACGCATGCCAGCAAACCCTTTCACTAAAGCAATCCATGTACCTGCCATACACGCGATATGCACTCCATGCCCAGAGTTTTGATGTAGATTATCAATATCAAGACGAGCCGTTTGTGAAAAATACTGATAAGCCTTGTCGTGTTGTCCAATTTCACTAGCAATAACTGAGTGCACTATCGGAGAGAGTGAAGAGTCATGCGTCGTAATTGGCTCGTAAAACGCAAAATCTTGATCTTTTTGCTTTGAATGGGCAAATGAAGGCTCTAAAAAATGCGCCATGAGCACATCCGCTTGTTTACACACCTGATGCCGATATATCACGAGTGGATGATAATGGAGCAGAAGCGGATAATTCTCTGAAGGTGTGTTTTGGAAGTCCCATACAGGGCGGTGGCAAAAAGCATCATCTTGTAAAAAGATTCGTTGCTCAGAATCATATGGAAGACAGATATTCGACATGATTTTACCCCAAAGATCAAACTCTGCCTGATTCAACTGAAGAGATTGCTGTAACCGTTTTAATTTTTCAGGCGCATGAGTCAAGAGCCAATCTCGGACATCGAGCGCATAACTTAGATGAGTCTGTGCCATCAGGTTGGTGTAGAAGTTATTATCAACCATGCAGGAATACTCATCAGGTCCGGTCACTTCATGGGTGGAAAACTGTCCATCATCGCGAAATCGACCTAGGTCGGGCCAAATTCTAGCTGTTTCAAAAAGCATTTCAGCACCACCGTCAATGAGTAACGTTGTATCACCAGTTGCTTGTATATACTGTTTGAGTGCCCATGCGATATCCGCGTTGATATGATACTGCGCGGTGCCAGCCGGGAAAAATGCAGACACTTCTTCGCCACCAATTGTACGCCAGGGGTATAGGGCGCCATGTTTGTGTGACATGATCTTCGCTCGGTGGCGTGCATGATCGAGTTTGCTGATCCTGTATTCAATTAAACGACGTGCAATATGTGGCTCAGTATAGAGAAAATAGGGGAGTGCATAAATTTCGGAATCCCAGAAGTAATGGCCATCATATCCCGGTCCAGATAGTCCCTTTGCTGCGATGCTTGTTTTACCAAATCGACCACAGCTTTGCCGTAAATGAAATCCATTTAGCCTTATCCCTTGTTGAAGTGCGTCATCCCCAACCAGTTGAATATCTGCATCAGACCAGTAAGACAGCCAAGCTTTTTGATGGCTTGCTTTAAGCTGTTGATACCCTTGAGCGAGCGCTGATCCAAGTATGGACTCTGCAACGGAATATAGCGCCGTAGATGTCCCTGTTGCATAAATGCTTAATTGAGTCAGTGTGATTGAACGACCAGGAGACAGGATGGATTCAACGGTTTGCCGTTGTCCTTGCTCCGTTTTTTCCAAGTGGCGTTCTAATGATTGGTCAGCATGCTGATGGAAGAGAGTAATGAGTTGCTGATTTTCTGTGGATTGAAGGCAACCCAAGTGACCATCTTTCAGCCATTGTTCCACATAGTGTGCCTGAAGGTGGCTGGCTTCTCCAATCCTGGGATCATCATTTTGTATTTGAACTGGAGTTGGCTTTGTAATGCCGCTGCTGAGCTTTATCCTTTGGGTGTGATCAAGTGAAGTCACTTTGATCTTTGCACACATTAGTTCAGGAATATCGGCATGAATAAAACGTTCGATATCAAGTTGGACCCGGCCGCCATTTGGCATTTTCCAAATCGTATTTCGAGAAAGAAGGCCATCTTGCAAATGCAAACGCCGCTCGAATTCTTGAATGGTCCCTGTTGTAACAGACTCATGATCGACTTGGATGCACAACTGCTTTGTATCAGCTACGGCGATCATCGCGTGATTATTTTTCGCAAAACCATAAGCAGACTCACCATATTCAATGGGATGTGTTGCGTAAAAGCCGTTGATGTACGTACCTTCCAAGGTGTTTACAGAATGAGGGTAACCTTCTTCTAATGTGGCTCGGGTACCCAAGTGACCATTGCCTAAACTCAGTAAGCTCTCCGCGAATAGTTGTTGGTCTGGTTGCCAGTCAAACTGTGACAAATGCCACGGCTCGACAGGAAAAATAAGTGATTGATTCATGATGACACTGCTTTTAACTCGGTTGTTTCTGTGCTGTCCAATGCCTGATCGGGTTGGAACAATATCTTCCACCAAAATGGAATGGCAATCAGCGCGAATGAACTACTCAATAGAATCTGATACCCAGCGCCTTGGAGCATCCAAAGTGTTCCAGCAATGAGAAATCCGTATACACTGACTGCACCGGCACAAAGTGCAAAGAGATTTTCTTGAAATCCACGAATTGAAGTATTGGGATTATCTCCTGCTGCCACTGCGGTTTGTCGCCACCAACCAAATGGTTTGACTTGTTGGTAGAAAGCGACCCGTTTAGATTCTTCTGTTTGAGGTGCAAAAATAGATACGAAAATGACAGCGCTCAAGGATACGCCAGACATGATGGCGAGTCGTAACCAGTCCGCTTCGACAAAGATGAGTAACAGTGGTGCTAAAAGTATAGACAAGGTGATGGATACAAGTTCGGAGTAAATGTTTACTTTCTCCCAAAACCATCTTAATACAAGGACTGAACCCGTCCCGGCACCAAATAACAAAGAAATTTGCCAAGCGGATTGAACGGAATTTAGGTTGATCATAATGAGCAGTGCGATGCTTAAGATGAGCAGGCTTGATACTCGCGCAACCAAAATCATTTTTCGTGGATCGACCTTTTTTTTCTTTCTTTGTTCTACCCATAAACCTTTATACAAATCATTTGCCCAATAACTGACCCCCCAATTCAGGTGACTATCAATTGTGGATGCGAGTGCTGCAAATAGCGCTGTCACCATCAATCCTTTGACACCGACTGGTAATAAATCGCCAATGCCTTGGACAAATAGTGTCTCCCGTGCGGCAATAAAATTCTCTGTTACAGGTGTATCTGGATCAAATGGATAAATAATCAAAAGCGCGATAACAATCGGTAACCAGACCAGACTTCTGATCACGACTTGTGAAAAGGTGAAAACAATAGACGCAATTCGCGCATCTTGATCGCTGCGACAAGCCATTGTTCTTTGTGCTAGATAACCTGTGCCATCACTATTCACCTGGAAGAACCATTGAAGAGAAAGGATCACAAGAAATGGCAATAGCATTTCATCCATAGTTGGCCAAAGGCTGAGCATTTGCGCACCTTTTTCTGGCCCATAATGTGCGATGACATTGTCGCTTAATTGAGTTAGGCCACCTGCTGCATCGACTGCAAAATAAGCATAGAACAGGGTGCCAAGGATCATGATTGTAAATTGCAGCACATCTGTTTTGACGACGCCACCGAGGCCTCCAGATGTCGTATAAAGTGTTGTAAACAGCAACAAGAGGGTAATGCTGATTAAGTTATTTGTCGTTGCGACTCCCTGAGTCAATCCACTTAACCCAGAAGCAATGGAAACCCCTGTACTATCAACCCAAACAGAAAGTGAATGGTAAAAGCTTTCTGGTAGCCAAAGATGCCAGGGGAGGAATATTTCAAATACACGAGTGGCTGCGATCAGTACCATAGCCATGACCGCGCAATTGATAAAAGTACCATAGTAAATGGCCTTTAATGCTCGAAGTGTATTCTGACCTTTTCCACTATAACGAACCAAAGTCAGCTCTGCATCTGTGAGGACGCCAGCGCGTCTCCATGCGCCACTGATTAAAAAGCCGAGCATCAAAAATGCAAGACCATAAATCCATAGTCTCCATGACGAGAATAAACCACCTGTGACCATCAAACCTGTCACTAATAATGGTGTGTCGGCAGCAAATTGTGTTGCAGCCATAGAAAGTCCTGCTTGCCAGCCTTTTAACTTTCGACCAGCAAGAAAATACTCTGTTGACGAGTGCGAAGCTTGGCTTTTTAAGCGGAAACCAACCCATAAACTGTAGGCCATAAACAGCAATAAAATGCTGTAGTCTATCCATTCTAACATGATAATTATTATATTTATTTTAAATCTTTAACGATTAAGATTAAATGATAGAATCAATGCTGTAAACATTTTTGGTACGCAGAACTATAGAGTTGGACGTCAATGAAAAGGTGTAAATTGAACAAAGGCTTAGAAGAGTCACCCTCTAAGCCACTCATTTTATTTGCTAGCAACTGCCACGAACAATGAGGTCGGTTGGGAGTATAAGGTGTGCATGTTCGGTGATATTGAGCAAACGTTTTGCTGCTTCTCTGCCTTTATCAATACTTCTTTGACACATGGTTGTCAGTCCTGGGTAAATATGTTCTCCATCATCAATTCCATCAAAACCAACGATGCAAACTTCAGCCGGGATCTGAAGCGCATTCTTTCTTGCAACATTCATAGCACTTAGGGCAATACGGTCACTCATGCAGAGTAAAATTTGAGCGCCTTGAGCAATGGCTTGCTGTGCAATAATTTCTGATTGGCTTGCCACATTTTTAGGGATACTGTAGATGCTATATTCAGTGATACTATGATCAGTCAGTGCTTTGATATACCCATCTAAACGACGCTTGGAAATCGAAGTATTAGCCCCATAACAGTCAGCCATCTCCAGTTCACCTAAGTGTTGATTCTTGGATAACTTTAACCCGAGAATGGCAACCTGTTTTGCCGGGTTGTGTGAGAGGGTATAGTCTGCAATTTTATAAGCACTATCTTCGTTGTCGATATGGACTGAAGCGTAGTCATGTAGGTCAAAGTCAACAGTAACCATTGGCTTTCGTTGGAGTTGAATTCGATTCAATGTTTCTTTTTCTTCCGGCGCACCATAGAGGATAAACCCATCAGGTACAGCTTCTACGCTATAGTTTTGTGCGCCTTGGTGTTTGTTAGAAAAGAGAAGGATATTAATCCCCTCAGCCTCTGCGACCTCAGAAACGCCTTGTAGGAATTGCGCAGCGACTGGATCAGAAAAGCTGTACTGAATTGGATCGGCCAAGTAGACACCGATAATACCTGTTTTACCTGTTCTTAAGCTCCTTGCAGCTGCGTTTGGCCCTGTATATCCAAGCTTTTCGCAGGCTTTCATGATTTTCTTTCTTAAAGCTGGTGAGAGTTGATCGGGTCGATTGAAGGCATTGGAAATAGTTGCGCTGGAAACACCGAGTTTTTGCGCAATATCCTTCAAGGTGTAAGGTTTTTGTTGTGTGTTCATATGTTCTTGGGAGATTAAAAAAGACTCCATCGTAAGGGTTGGTGATTCAGATGGCAATTCTTCATTGTATGGATTTGGAAGTGATGAGAAATACACCCTAGTCAAATGGCACTCTGGTAGCTACCTTTTTAGAATGTGTCAGATGGAAATTGAAATTACATGCATCGATTTTTTTTATGTGTATTTGTGCTTTATGCGAGTCTCGTTAAGTCAGCAGATCTGACAGATTTAGAGTATATAACGGAGCACTATCCACCTTATAATTTTAAAGAAAAAGGTCAACTAAGAGGTATCGCGGTGGAACTGCTTGAGTTGGCGAGCCGAGCAAAAGGTCCCCCCGTGCTGCCGAGAATGGTCAATATGGAGCCTTGGGCAAGAGGTTATCAGAAAGTACTCAAAGGACGCATGAAAGTCCTTTTTTCGATGACGCGTACACCAAAAAGAGAAAAGTTATTTCTTTGGGCAGGCCCCATTACGGATACACGAGTGGTCGTTTTAGCGAAAAAAGGCCGGGAAATCAAAATCACCTCACCTGATCAGTTTAAGTTATACACCATAGGCGTTGTGCGTGATGATATTGGAGAGCAATCACTCAATACATTGGGAATAGAAGATAAGCACCTACAATTGTCTCCGTTTCCAGAGGTGGTGGCCAAAAAGCTCCATGCCGATCGTGTGGACATGTGGGCTTATGAAGCACGTGTAGCGCAATGGGTGATGCGACAATTGGGGATTAACACCAATGCATATGAAGAAGTCTATGTGCTCACAGAAGGGCATTTATATTTTAGCTTTAGCTCTGATGTGAATGATGAATATGTGGCGGATCTACAAGAAGGTATTGATGAAATCCGTAAAGCAGGTCGCCTTGAAGAGATATTGGCGAAGTACCGATAGTGAGTGCAGGTAAAGGTACTGAAGAGTGTGTCTACCTTTGGGAAAGTAAACACACTCATACTCATATAACTACAGATGCTTGATTTGATAATCAACAGCAACAGGGCTTAGCAATGTTGGTGTCACTTTTCCCGCTACATCGTCAGTTAAAATTCGCAATGCGAAATCTACCGCAATATGACTTGCGTCGGGATCCAACTGCGTTGTACCACTTTCCTGCATTAACCAGTCCAAATCTGCCTCATGGTGCACATGCAACTGTAAGTGGCCATCACTATCTGTTGATAAATTATCAGAAGAAGTGTGTCTCCCTTGTGACTCGGTAATCCCGATACCAAATTCTTCCAATAGTTGACCCAATACTGGTGCTAGGATCTCCTGATTGGCAAAATGGCAAAATGGCAAAATGGCAAAATGGC
>NZ_KB894512.1 GCF_000374485.1 Algicola sagamiensis DSM 14643 | reverse complement strand
AACATTTAATTTGAACCTTAACCTTCTAAAATCTCGCTTTGAATCGCTTTCCTAAGCGAGGCGGCCATTTTACGATGTTTTCTTTCGAAGTCAACCTTTATTTTGAAAGTTAATTTCGAAGAACCTCTTCTCAACAACCTCACCTTCAGTCGCCGGCTTGTTTGCCCTGCCCCCTGTTGGTGTGGGAGCGCATTATAGAGATTTCACAAATCTCCGCAACCCCTTTTTTCACTTTTTTTGTAATTTTCTTTCATCTCAGGTTTAATTGAACAAATACAAATCAAAAAACACTAATTTAGTATTAATTTTAACCGGAATTTAATCTAGGGTAATCCAAAAAGATGAAAGAGAGACTAAGAAAGTATAGAAACATTCTCCCAACTGTAAAGAAAAACGTCTATATCGATCCAGACGCGACCGTTATTGGCGAAGTCACCCTTCATGAGGATGTGAGTATTTGGCCTCTTGTCTCTGTTCGTGGTGATGTCAATCGTATTGAAATCGGTGCACGTTCAAATATTCAGGATGGAACGGTCATTCATGTCACACGTAAATCCCAATCACACCCAGAGGGTTTTCCAACAATCATTGGTGAAGATGTCACTGTTGGCCATAAGGTCATGTTGCATGGTTGCCAACTCGGTCATCGCATTTTGGTTGGTATGGGTGCCATTATCATGGATGACGTGACTGTTGAAGATGATGTCATCATCGGGGCCGGTGCGCTAGTACCACCAGGGAAGACGCTTGAAAAAGGTTACCTATATATAGGAAGCCCAGCGAAGAAAGCCAGACCACTCACCAAAGATGAGCTAAGTTTCTTAAAAGTTTCATCTGACAATTATGTCAGACTCAAGGATGAATACTTAGATGGTGAAGATTAAGAGAAGAAATAGAGTCTAAGGCGATTCGCCCTAGACTCATGTCATTTCACCTTCACTATAGAAGGTTTCTGTCCCTGAGAGATTTTATGCACGCTCAAAGACGGTTGCAATCCCTTGACCCAAACCAATACACATTGTTGCCAGGCCAAACTTGGCATCCTTTTCTTCCATAATATTGATTAATGTTGTCGAAATACGCGAACCTGAGCACCCGAGCGGATGACCCAACGCAATAGCTCCACCTTTTAGGTTCACCTTCTCTTCCATCTTATCCATAAGCTGAAGGTCTTTAATCACAGGCAAAGATTGTGCAGCGAATGCTTCATTCAATTCACACACATCAATGTCGTCAATTGTCAGCCCTGCTGATTTCAAAGCTTTCTTCGACGCAGGAACCGGACCATAACCCATGATAGATGGATCGCAACCAGCAATACCCATCGATTTGATTCTTGCTCGAATAGGCAAACCAAGTGCTTTCGCCTTCTCTTCGGACATGAGCAACATCCCAGAAGCACCATCGGATAACGCTGAAGATGTACCCGCTGTTACTGTGCCATTTGCAGGATCAAAGACAGGGCGTAATTGTGATAGCCCTTCTTCTGTTGTTTCAGGACGGATCACTTCGTCATAATCGTAAAGTTTCAAGACACCATCTTCGTCATGGCCTTGCGTTGGGATGATTTCGTTCTTAAAGCCACCTTCCAATGTTGCTTTGTGGGCAAGCTTGTGAGAACGCGCACCAAACGAATCTTGCTGCTCACGAGAAATATCATGCATCTTCCCAAGCATTTCAGCAGTGAGCCCCATCATACCCGATGCTTTCGCAACAGATTTTGATAGACCAGGATGAAAATCAACGCCATGATTCATCGGAACGTGACCCATGTGTTCCACACCACCAATCAGATAAACATCGCCCATACCTGTCATGATCCCTTTCGCGGCATCATGAATCGCCTGCATCGAGGAACCGCAAAGGCGATTAACAGTAACTGCCGGGACACTATGAGGGATCCCTGCAAGTAATGAGG
This sequence comes from Algicola sagamiensis DSM 14643, assembly GCF_000374485.1. Lineage (GTDB taxonomy): Bacteria > Pseudomonadota > Gammaproteobacteria > Enterobacterales > Alteromonadaceae > Algicola > Algicola sagamiensis. The sequence continues at coordinate 34,083 of NZ_KB894512.1, read as the reverse complement.
CATTTCGAGCAACATTAAACCCTTGCTCAAGTGTTTGTTGGACACAGCCCCAATAAATATCATCAATCTCTTCCGCTTTTAATTGCGGGTTTCTATCCAATAATGACTTCATGATATGTGCTGATAACTCTTCCGCGCGAACATGACGGAAGATGCCGTTTTTGGAGCGCCCCATTGGCGTCCGGATGCAATCCACAACTACTGCAGTTTTCATATGCTTATCTCCGTTCATTTCACTGATAGAAAAGTTTCGCCATTACGCGCCATTTCACGGGTTTTCTCGGTCACCTCGTAGATTGCGCCTAGATGCTGATACTGATCTGCAAGTGCCACAAATTTATCGAGGCCCATGGTATCAATATAGCGGAATACACCACCACGGAATGGGGGGAAACCAAGCCCATAAATCAGGCCCATATCCGCTTCCGCTGGTGTCTCAATGATCCCCTCTTCCAAACAACGAATGGTCTCATTGATCATTGGAATCATCATTCGCGCAATAATTTCATCTTTTGAGAAATCTTTTTCAGAAGCACAGACCGATTGAAGTAGCGCTGTACTCGAGCCATCCATATCTTTTTTCAGTTTTCCTTTACGATCCGGTGCATAGACATAGAAGCCTTTTCCATTCTTCTGACCATAACGATCATTTTTAAACATGATCTCAACCGGGTCATTCTCAAGGCGATGTAGTCTATCAGGGAAACCTTCTTCCATGACATCTGTACAGTGGTAAGCCGTATCAATACCAACAACGTCAAGCAAATATGCAGGTCCCATCGGCCAGCCAAACTCTTTTTCCATCACTTTATCGACTTGCTGAATATTCGCTCCATCCAGGATCAATTTACTGAAGCCAGCAAAATAAGGGAAAAGAACACGGTTGACGAAAAACCCAGGGCAATCATTCACAACAATTGGCGACTTGCCCATCTTCGCAGCGTAAGCCACAACTGAGGCGATCGTTTCATCCGATGTTTTCTCACCGCGAATGATCTCCACCAGCGGCATCCGATGTACTGGATTAAAGAAGTGCATCCCACAGAAACGCTCTGGTTTATCTAAACTCTCGGCCAGCTTATTAATTGAAATCGTCGATGTGTTTGATGTGATCACTGCATCATCTGCAACAATGCTTTCGACTTCTTTTAAGACTGATGCTTTCACATTTGGGTTTTCAACAACGGCTTCTACAACAACATCGACATCTTTAATTGTGTCATAACTCAGTGATGGGATAATGTTGTTCAAAACACCAGCCATTTTCACACCATCAATGCGACCGCGCTCCAATTGCTTATTCAGAATTTTGGTTGCTTCTGTCAGGCCAAGTTCCAGTGCTCCGTCATTGATATCCTTCATGACAATCGGAGTGCCTTTATAAGCCGACTGATAAGCAATGCCGCCTCCCATGATGCCAGCACCAAGGACAGCAGCCTTGTTGACTTGCTTATTTGCTGCTTTCGCAGCTTTTTTTGCTTTGCCTTTGATCACTTGATCATTTAAGAACAATCCAACCTGAGCCTGCGCTGCATCTGTTTGAGTCAGCTTCACGAAGTTCTGGTTTTCGATTGCCATCGCTTCTGCTCGGCCTTGCTGAGCGCCCGCTTCAATCGTATTCACAGCCATCATTGGCGCTGGATAATGTTTGCCTGCTTTTGCTGCAACCATACCTTTTGCCATGGTGAAGCTCATCATGGATTCGATCTTATTGAGTTTGATTGGGTTAAGCTTCGGCTGACGCTTTGCTTTCCAATCCAATTTGCCTTCAATCGCATCTTTCACCATTGAAATGGCAGCATCTTTGAGCTTCTCTGGCGCAACGACTGCATCAACAGCACCTTGTTTCAGTGCATCATGGGCTTTGTGTTCTTTACCTGTTGTGATCCATTCCATGGCATTGTCTGCACCGATCAGACGTGGTAAACGAACGGTTCCACCAAATCCAGGCATAATGCCAAGTTTGACTTCTGGTAACCCAATACGTGCCGTTGTATCAGCAACACGATAATCGGTTGCCAAGATCCACTCACACCCACCTCCTAACGCATAGCTATTGATTGCACACACGGTTGGAACTGGCATATCTTCCAGTAAATCGAATAAATCAGTTGCCCCTTTGATCCAACTCAATAACTCAGATTCTGGCTGTTTAAATAGCCCCAGGAATTCCGTAATATCAGCACCAACAATAAAAGCAGATTTTGTACTGGTAAAAATAATACCTTTAAGTTGACTGTCAGATTTGAGTGTATTGAGGGCTTCAACGCAATCAGCAAGGGTTTTTTGGTCAAATTTGTTGACTGACCCTTCCGAGTTAAACTGAAACTCAGCAATCCCATCTTGAAGGTGATCAACGGTGATGCTTGTACTTTTGTAAATCATCAATTCTCCCTAGTCCGTCTTATAGGCGGACCTTTGTTCTATCTCGCAACTGGTACGATGAGATGAAATTTTCTTATTGTGAGCGATATTAGCTGCAAATTACAACCCTTTTTGAAATCGCTTATAAAAAATCCACCCTATTTTCTGGCATCACTCCTTTGTAGGTGGTTTAATGACAATGAGAACATCAACACTTTATTAAAGAGACTATATACAGAATGCAACACTGGATTCTAACTGTATGCTTGGGCGTCTCATTGTCTTTTCCATTATTTTCCCAAGCAGCCAGTGAAAATACAGAGCAAAACTACGCGAAACAGCGACAGATATTTCTCAAGGCTGAGTACGCCGCGAGAGATCCAAAGAAGTTTGGCTATAAAAAGCTCTACGATCAACTCGATGGTTATCCCTTACAACCTTATGCTGAATTAGCCTACCTCAAACGGCGTCCTTTTATGTCCATGAAAAGCAAAATAGAAGCTTTCTTGGAAGCATATGAAGGCACCCCTATGGATTGGCCACTTCGTAGACCATGGCTGGAATATTTAGCACAAAAAGGCCAAAAAACACTTTTTCTTCAGTTCTACCGTCCCACAAAAAATGCCGGCTTACAATGCACCTATTATCGTTATCAATTAGAAAAGCAACCACCAGAGAAAGTTTGGCCCGAGATAGAAAAGCTCTGGCTCGTTGGGAAAACGCAGCCACGCTCATGTAATGCGTTATTCAAAAAATGGAAAAAAGCGGGCAATCTTACTCAAGACTTAATTTGGAAACGACTTCGACTGGCGATCACAAATGGTAATTATGCTTTAATCCCCTATCTCCATAAACAAATGCCTAAGGACGAAAAGTATCTAGCAGACTTGTGGCTCAAAGTTCGTCGTTCCTCTTCATATATTCGCAACCCGGATCGATTTATTCATAAGAATGAAAAAGAAAAAGAAATAGCGATATTCGGTATGAAGCGTCTCATCTGGAAAGATAGAGAACTCGCCATTAAAACCTGGAAAATGCTCCAAGACCACTTTGACTTTGCACCACAGCAAGCACAACAAGTGATCCGAACGATTTCTGTCAGCTTGGCAACGGCGCACGATCGTCGCGCATTAGACTGGCTTGCTAAGCTCCCCGCAGCTGTCGAAGATAAGACCTTGCTACAATGGCAGGTTGCTGCACCGCTTCGTTTTCAGGAATGGGATCGTGTAAGAGATGTCATCAATGCACTTCCAGTAGAAAAGGCGAAAGAAAATGCTTGGCGATATTGGCTTGCTCGTTCGCTTGAACAAGAAGATACCGCGAAAAAGGATGCGACCATTTTCTTTCAAGAGTTGGCGATGAAACGCAACTACTATGGCTTCCTTGCTGCCAGTAGAATTGGTCTTCCACCTCAGTTACAACATCGCCCGATGACCACAGGCCGCACAGCAATACCAAAAGTTGCGCAACATGCGGGGGTCCTTCGCGCGGCGGAGCTTTATAAACTGAAAAGATACGTGCCTGCTCGCCGAGAGTGGCACTACTTAAAGAGTGTTCTGCCGAGAGAAGAGCAATTTGCACTCGCACAAGTGGCGAAACAAAACGGTTGGTTCGATCGCGTGATATTGATTCTTCCTGAACTTGGCTACATGCATGATGTTGAAATGCGATTTCCACTTGCCTATAAAGCCAGTTTTTCAAGAATGTCTCGTCAGAATAAAATATCCCCTTCCTGGGCCTTTGCGGTCACACGGAAGGAAAGTCTATTCATGACAGATGCACATTCCAGCTCTGGTGCTCTAGGTTTGATGCAGTTACTCCCGAGTACGGCAAAAGAAGTCGCAAAAAGAAGGCTGAAGAAGAACCACCTATATAATCCAACAACAAATATTAAGCTGGGTACGAAGTATTTAAAACAGCTTCTGAGAATGACTAAAGGCAACCACACGATGGCGACAGCTGCCTATAATGCAGGCTTTACGAATGTTCGTCGTTGGTTGCCAGATGATGACAAAACGATGCCAACCGATATTTGGATTGAGTCCATTCCATTTAGTCAAACTCGGGATTATGTGAAGAGTGTGCTTGCTTTCCAGCAAATTTACGCCATTCAACTTGGAGAAACACAACCCTTTATCAACGACGTTGTTGAGGGGGAAATAAGCGCACTTTAAGTTCCTATTCGCGCTTGTTTGCTATAACATCATTCCAAAATCAAAAAACCTCGCATTGATTGTGGGGTTTTCTATCGTTCGCTGACAACAAATTGCCAATGAGGGAGAACCATGAGCCAACTTTCTTCGCTCTATCCTGAGCACATTGCAACATTACAACAACGTGTCAAAAAAGTACTTGAGCGTGAAAACCTAGAAGGGTTGGTGATCCACGCAGGGCAGCTTAAGCGCCAGTTTCTCGATGATATGGATTATCCTTTCAAAGTGAATCCACAATTTAAAGCTTGGTTACCTGTTCTTGATAACCCAAATTGTTGGCTAATCGTCAACGGAAGCGATAAACCAAAACTCATTTTCTACCGCCCAGTTGATTTTTGGCATCTTGTGCCAGATGAGCCAACTGATTTCTGGGTCAGTCAGTTTAACATCCAGTATCTGGAAAAAGCAGAAGAAGTCGAGAAGTTACTTCCTTATGATAAAGGTCGCCTTGCTTACCTTGGTGAATATGTTGAGGTTGCCAAAGCACTTGGTTTTGAATACATCAACCCAGAAGAAGTGCTCAATTACCTTCATTATCATCGTGCATATAAAACGCCTTATGAATTGGAATGCCTGCGCAAAGCCAATCAAATTGCTGTCAAAGGTCACGAAGCAGCAAGAGATGCATTTTTTGCGGGCGCTTCAGAATTTGAGATCCTTCAGACCTATTTGTCTGCAACGAATCAGACACAAGAACAAGCACCTTATGGAAACATTATTTGCTTAAACAAACATGCTGCGATTTTGCACTATATGTTCTTTGATCATAAAGCACCATCAGAAGCCGATCGCCATTCATTCCTAATCGATGCAGGAGCTGGATTCCATGGCTATGCATCTGATCTTACACGGACATATGCATATCGTGACGGGGAGTTTAAAGACATGATCGCCTTAATGGATGAGCATCAGCTGGCGATGATCGATGGCCTCAAGCCCAATGTAAAATACAGTGAGCTGCACATTGATGCACATCACCGTATCGCAAGTATTCTCAGCGAGACAGGTATTGTACGCCTCAATGCTGAAGAAATTGTCGAGCGAAAAATCTCCTCTACTTTCTTCCCACATGGGCTTGGCCACCACCTCGGCTTACAAGTCCATGATGTGGGCGGATTTATGGCGGATGAACGTGGCACACATATGCCAGCACCAGAAGAGCATCAATTCCTCAGAACCACCCGTGTCATTGAGCCAAACATGGTCTTTACAATTGAGCCAGGGTTATACTTCATCGATTCGCTCCTTGAAATTCTGAAGTCATCTGAGCACGCATCCCATATCAATTGGGAAAAAGTTGACCAAATGCGAAAGTTTGGTGGGATCCGTATCGAAGATAATGTGATCGTTCACCGCGAGCGTAATGAAAATATGACACGAGACTTTGGTCTTGCGTGAACTTGACCGCATGATGATGCGTTTCACATAACTCACAGAAAAACAGGAGGAAGAAAACAACTTCCTCCTGAATCGAGATGTCCGAATATCAAATTCCACAGGCGCCGTGCACGACAACTATAGAGGTCAAGCGGAGTCAATTTATCTGCCATATTGCGCATACACCTGACGTGGTTTCTGCTCGACAATTTGTCGCACAGATGAAAGAAGAATATCCAGATGCAAGTCACAACTGTTCTGCCTTTGTTGCAGGTGCGCCGAAGGATAGTCAGTGTTATGGTTTTAGTGATGATGGCGAACCGTCAGGTTGCGCTGGCCGCCCGATGCTAAAAGTGCTTCAAGGTCAAAACATTGGCGAAATTTGCGTCGTTGTGACACGTTACTTTGGCGGGATCAAGCTCGGCACTGGCGGTATGGCAAGAGCTTATGCGGATGCAGTAAAAGAAGGGCTTCGTGGAGTCACTTGGCAAACGAAGAAGCCACAAACCGTTCTATATCTTGCTTTTCCTTTCGAATATGAATCCACAATGCGTTATTTGGTGAAATCCCATGATGCACACTGGCTGGAAACGGAATATGGCACTCAAGTTGACTGTCATATTGAGATCGAAGAAGAAAAAGTTAAAATTTTTCTTGAACAATCCAAAGAAAAAACAAATGCTAAGCTCATCATTAATGAAAATGGGACCAACTAGAGACGCCTTATGTTTTCATTTTTTTTCACTCAAATAATGCGTTAACCCATGCAGTATCGTTCAATTATTCGTATTTTAGGCATGCTGGTTGCTCTCTTTAGCGTCACCATGGTGCCACCTGCGATTGTCGCTCTGATCTATAAAGATGGCGGTGGTCTCCCGTTTGTCCTGGCATTTATCTTATGTCTGATTATCGGGCTCACCTTTTGGTATCCAAATCGAAAAGAGAAGCGAGATTTGAAAGCCAGAGAAGGCTTTTTGATCGTTGTACTCTTTTGGACTGTTCTCGGCAGTGTTGGTGCAATCCCTTTTCTACTCCTCGAAAATCCAGAAATGCGCTTTGCAGATGCATTTTTTGAATCATTCTCTGGCCTGACAACGACTGGGGCCACGGTGATCACAGGGATTGATTTTTTACCCAGCTCCGTCAAATTCTACCGTCAGGAACTTCAATGGCTCGGTGGCATGGGGATCATTGTACTTGCCGTTGCCATTCTGCCCATGCTTGGTGTCGGAGGAATGCAGCTTTATCGCGCAGAAACGCCTGGACCTGTGAAAGAGTCAAAGATGACCCCAAGAATTGCTGATACTGCAAAACACCTTTGGTACATCTATGTTTCTTTAACCTTAGTGTGTACATTTGCATACTGGGCAGCGGGTATGAGCTTATTCGATGCAATTTGTCATGCCTTCGCGACAATCGCTATAGGTGGGTTCTCAACATATGACGCCAGCTTAGGGCATTTTGATAGCGCATTAATTAACGGGATTTGCGTATTCTTCTTGATCATATCTGCGGTCAATTTCTCGCTTCATTATGCTGTATTAAGAAACCGAAGCATCTTGAATTACTTTCGTGATCCAGAATTCAAAACTTTCGTTGCAATCCAATTCATTCTCACCCTCATGTGCTTTTTCGTACTCCTCAGTAAAAATATCACCGAGGACTTTGGGGACGCCCTCGATCAAGCATTGTTCCAAGCGGTTTCGATCAGTACCACAGCAGGGTTTTCCACTGAGAATTTTTCTGGGTGGCCTTTGTTCTTACCCATACTGCTTATTTTCTCAAGCTTCATTGGAGGCTGTGCAGGTTCTACTGGAGGAGGAATGAAAGTGGTCAGGATCCTGCTGTTATACATGCAAGGGATCCGTGAACTCAACCGCCTTGTTCACCCAAGAGCTGTCTTTTCCATCAAGCTCGGACGGAAACCGCTATCCGAAAAAGTGATTGAAGCCGTTTGGGGATTCTTCGCAGCGTATGCATTGGTCTTCGTTGTCATTATGCTTCTATTACTGATGTGTGGTCTGGATAACATCTCCGCATTCTCTGCCACCGCAGCTTGCTTAAATAACCTTGGTCCAGGATTGGGAGAAGTCGCAGTGAATTATGGCAGCATTTCAGACACCAGTAAGTGGGTCCTCATGGCAGCTATGCTGTTTGGGCGTCTTGAAATATTCACATTGCTCGTTCTGTTTACACCAGCATTCTGGCGCGCATAAAAAAGGGCTGCAACGCAGCCCTTCTCTCTTCATGCTATACAGCACTAGATAAATATCGCGCTGACCTGGAATAGCTTTTCCACTTCCGTGATATATTTTTTATCAATCAAGAACATGATCACATGATCATCAGACTCAATGACGGTGTTGTCGTGAGCAATCATGACTTCGTCACCTCGAACAACCGCACCAATTGTCGTTCCCATTGGTAAACGAATATCTCGAATTGCCTTTCCGACCACCTTGGACGTTGTTTCATCACCATGGGCAACGGCTTCAATCGCTTCCGCAGCACCTCTGCGCAGACTATAAACATTGACGATATCACCACGCCTGACATGAGTCAGTAGTGCAGATATCGTGGCTTGCTGAGGTGATATTGCAATGTCGATCGATTCTCCCTGTACCAACTCAACATAAGCACCACGTTGAATCAGAACCATGGTCTTCTTCGCACCAAGCCGCTTTGCCAACATGGCGGACATGATATTTGCTTCATCGTCATTCGTGACTGCGATATAGACATCCACGTTTTCTACGTGTTCTTCCATCAACAGTTCTTGATCCGATGCATCACCACAAAAGACAACCGTATTATCCAGCACACTGGATAAGTACTCTGTACGCTTTTGATTTCGCTCAATCAACTTAATAGTGTGGTGACGTTCAAGGGTTTTCGCTAAGCTTGCGCCAATATGTCCACCACCTGCAATCATGATCTTCTTATAGGAATGCTCAAGCTTTTGCAGCTCACTCATCACTGCTCGAATATGCTTCGTTGCCGCAACGAAGAAGACTTCGTCATCCGCTTCAATTACTGTTGTGCCAAGTGGTTTGATCGGTCTCCCTTGACGATAAATTGCAGCAACACGTGTATCAATATTTGGAATATGTTCACGAAGCGTCGATAAAGCATGACCCACCAGCAAACCCCCATAATAAGCTTTGACTGCGACCATACTCAGCTTCCCGCCTGCAAACTCAAGCACCTGCAAGGCTCCTGGGTAATCAATGAGACGCTGAATATAGTTAGACACCAATTGCTCTGGCGCAATCAGGTGATCAACGGGCATATCCTGGGTCTGGAAGAGCTGTTCACGATACTTAAGGTATTGCTCAGATCGGATACGGGAGATCTTACGCGGCGTATTAAAAATACTATACGCCACCTGACACGCGACCATGTTTGTTTCATCAGAGCTGGTTACCGCAATGATCATATCTGCATCATCAGCGCCGGCTTGACGAAGGATGTCAGGATGTGCACCGTGTCCATGCACAACCTGCAAGTCAAATTTATCCTGAAGATCCCGTAACCTTTCCGCATTGGTATCCACCAATGTGATATCGTTTCGTTCACCGACCAAGTTTTCGGCCAGCGTGCCACCAACTTGTCCAGCCCCAAGAATAATGATCTTCATGCGCTTTATTCGTCTGCTTTTATGATTCGTGCGTAGTAAAACCCATCCATACCCTGCTGCCCAGGTAAGATCTGCCAACCTGGGTTTTCGCTTGTTTCGTCACTACTTATAGGTTGTAAAACAGCATCTTGCGTGCTTTCCAAGAATTTTACAATCTGCATTGTATTTTCTTCCGGAAAAATACTACATGTCGCATAGAGAAGTGTGCCACCTGGTTTCAATGTTTGCCAAAGTGCATTCAACATGTTCGATTGCAGATCCGCTAACTGTGGAATATCTTCGCTTCTTCTCAACCATTTGATATCTGGATGTCGACGGATAACGCCCGTCGCCGAGCAAGGCGCATCTAATAGGATCCGGTCAAATTGTTGGCCATCCCACCATGTAGCTAACTCAGTCACATCCGCAGCGATGAGTTCTGCACCCAGTGAAAGCCTTTCGAGGTTATTCTGTACACGTTCAAGACGTTTTGGATCTTGATCAAGCGCAACAACGTCAAGGTTTTTTGCGGATTCGAGTAAATGACATGTTTTACCACCTGGTGCAGCACAAGCATCAAGTATTCTCTCATTGTCTTTAGGATCCATGAAAGTCGCAGCCCATTGCGCAGCTGCATCTTGAACCGAGAAGTGTCCTTCTTCAAAGCCAGGAATCGCGGTGACATCCATTGGCTTTTTCAAGCAAACAGTTTGGGGTTGTTCATTTATAGTCGTAAACTCAATCCCCGCTGCATCCAGCGCTGCACAAAATGCTTCTGATGACATCGCCTGCTGGTTGATCCGCAACCACATTGGCGCACGTGACTGGTTTTGCTCAAGAATTGATTGCCAACCTTCTGGATAAGCACCTTTGAGGACTTTGATGAACCAGCCTGGATGGTTAAACATGAGCACTTCATTGTCATCAAGCGCTTTGATGAGTTCATCTTTTTGCCTTTGGAAGCTTCTCAGAACGGCATTCACTAAGCCTTTTAACCCAGGTGCTTTCAGTACTTTCGTCGCATTCACGGTTTCAGCAACAGCCGCATGTTCGGCGACACGCATATGCATTAACTGATAAAGACCAACATAGATCAGAAATTGAAAAGAGCGCTGTTTCCCTTTCAATGGTTTTTTCATGAGTTGACGAGAAAAATACTCCATTTGCGGTAAGTATCGGATCACACCATAACTGATTTCTTGTAGTAACCCACGATCCTTTGGGTCAACCTTTGATGTATATTCAGGCATCACAGCGGACAATGATCGCCCTTCATCTACGACCTCAAAGCAAACTTGTGAGGCATAAGCTCTAATTTTTGCACTCATTTCTTATACCTCTTCCTGTAAACACGTACCTGGGGTCACCCAATCTTTCCTTGCATTGACAAAGTCTTGAACAGACATTGCTTTTTTACCTGGTGGTTGTAATTGTGTAATATTCAACTGGCCTTCACCTGTTTGCACTAAAATACCTTCCTTTGAAGCTTGGAGAATGGTTCCAGGTGTCGAATCACTCTGATCATTCACGACTGTTGCAGACCAAATTTTCACATGCTGCGACTGCATTTGTGTATAAGCCATTGGCCAAGGGTTAAAACTACGAATATTCCTTTCAAGTTGTGTAGCCGACAGCGCCCAATCAACTTTCGCTTCCTCTTTAGAAAGCTTCTTCGCATGTGTTGCCTGATTGTCATCCTGAACTTCTGGCGTCAAAAGACCTTGTGCAAGTTGTTTAACACTGTCTACCAAGGCATCCGGCCCTACATTTGCGAGCTTTTCATAAAGAGAGGCAGAGGTTTCATCAGGAGCAATATCACATGTTGCTTTCAACAACATTGGTCCAGTATCCAACCCTTCATCCATTTGCATGATGGTGACGCCCGTTTGAACATCACCAGCCCATATTGAACGTTGGATTGGCGCTGCACCACGCCACTTGGGTAATAAAGAACCATGCACATTAATACAACCCAGCCTTGGAGATTCCAAGACCGCCTTTGGTAAAATTAATCCATATGCAACGACAATCATCAGATCGGCATTGAGTGAGGACAACTCCTGCTGTGCGACTTCATTTTTTAATGACTTAGGTTGATATACTGGGAGTTCATGCGAAACAGCCAACGCTTTCACTGGGCTTGCTTGAACCTTTTTCCCTCGCCCCGCAGGTTTATCTGGCTGTGTGTAAACCGCAACAATTTCATGGTCTGATTGAATGAGCGCCTGTAAATGACGCACAGCAAAATCCGGCGTCCCCGCAAAAATAATTCTTAACGATTCTGACAAGGTGATTCCTTACAAATAATTTAAGCTGTCTGGCTTTTCGCTTTGAGACGCTCTTCTTTTTCAAGCTTCTTACGTAACCTTTCGCGTTTCAATGGAGAAAGATAATCAATAAACAGCTTACCTTTTAAGTGATCCAACTCATGTTGAATACAGATCGCCAATAAACCATCGACATCCAAGCTATATTCCTCACCATCCTTATTGGTCGCTATCAATCGAAGCGTCTCAGCACGATCCACTTTTGCCCAATAACTAGGCACGGACAAACAACCTTCTTCCGAGGTCGTGCTGCCTTCAAGCTTCTCAATTTTAGGATTAATCATGACCAAAGGCGTTCTTTCATCCTCTGGAATATCGATCACAACGATGCGTTGATGTATGTCAACTTGTGTTGCCGCAAGTCCAATCCCATTTTCTTCGTACATGGTCTCAAACATATCATCAACAATTTTTTTAATTTCTGGAGTGACAGAATATACCTCAGACGCTACAGTTCTAAGGCGTTCGTCAGGAAATTTCAGGACATTAAGTACAGTCATAAATGTTAACCAAACAATGCTTTCTTACGTAATCTGTGTTATGTTTTAATTTTAGCCATTTAGAAACCTAATTTATAGTGTTTCATGCGGAATTATAACAACAATGGCAGCTAGGAAATTACGCATGTTAAGAAAACTGCTTCTATCGTTGGTTGCAGCGACCAGCTTATGTACAGCAAATGCTGAAGAAATCGAACTCAAAGAAGGCGCACCTAATACTTATGTCGTACAACGGGGCGACACACTTTGGGACATTGCAGGGATGTATCTCGACCAACCTTGGCTCTGGCCTCGCCTCTGGCGGATCAACCCACAAATCAATAACCCACACTTGATCTACCCAGGTGATGTGATTGCGCTTGTCTACGATGAACATGGTCAACCAATGCTGGTTGTGAGTTCTGCAGACGGCTCTCCAACAGTGACAGATGCTGATGGTAACCTTACTGTCGACAGTGGTGGTGGCACTACGACTGCATTCGATCCAAACAAACGGGTCGTCAAGATCAGTCCTACGGCACGCAAGTCTCTCAAAAAAGATACTGCAATCCCGACATTACCACTTCGCTTTATTCGTCCTTATCTCACCTTTGAACAAATCATGGAGCAAGATGACATTCAGGCTCGCCCCTATGTTCTCGGTGCAAACCATAACATCAAATATATGGCTTCTGGCTACACGATCTTTGTCAAAGGACGATTGGAGCGGGATCAGTTTTATGCCATTTACAACATTGGCAAGCCATATATGGATCAAGAAACGGACGAAATTTTAGGCTACCGTGCAATCTTAACCGCAACGGGGAGAGCGACACAAGTTGGCGATCCAGCTGCGGGCTCTCCAAGTGCTCTCGAGATTACTTCAGCGCATAAAGAGATACGACAGGGTGATATTGTTCTTCCATCTAGAGAAGGCCAATTATTACCTGCGTTCTTCTCGTTGATTCGACCTGAAGGATTTAGTGCACGTATTATTGATACTTCTACCAATATCCGGGAGGTGGGTCGTTACGATATTATCGTGATCGATCAAGGCGCAGCTGACGATGTAAAAGTTGGTCACTTCGTAGATATCATGCGTGACTCGCCACAAGTCATTGATTCAGATGATGGCCCTGTGTACATCGAAGAAGCCAATGCGTTTACAAGAACTTTCTCCGAACCTGACTCAGCATACACAATGGATGAAGCAGGTGGTGCACATATTGCGTTCCCACGTGAAAAAATCGGAGAAGCGGTCATCTTTAAAGTCTATGAAAACATGAGCTATGCCATGATCATGGATACGACCTATGCCGTTCGGATTGGAGACTATCTGGAAACACCAGAATAATCTGCCTACAATAAGCGGTTGTTTTTACAGCCGCTCTCTTCTATTGTGCTTCAAAACAATCAATCCTCAAGGAAGAGTACATGTCCACGCTCGAAGCGTACTTTCGTATCGCACTCACAAAAGGTATTGGTGCGGCTCGATATCGCCAACTCATTGCTCACTTTAAAACACCGGAACATACAATAGCGGCAAGTATTTCCGACCTGAAAAATGCCGGTCTCAATGAAACCCAGGCACAAGCTGTAAAATTCCAGAAACCAGCAAACTCGAAAAAAATAAGCACTATTTTGCGTAGTTTAGAGTCTGGTCACTGGCAAGTTATCCTTTGGGGAGACCCTTACTATCCACCTCAGTTAAAAGAGATCCACGCTGCGCCAACACATTTATTTATCAAAGGCGATGTGAAGTGGCTTTGTGTTCCCCAATTAGCAATCGTCGGTTCACGCACGCCGACACCCTATGGTAAAGATGTGACTTTTCAATTAGGACAGCATTTGGCACAAGCAGGAATATGTGTCACAAGTGGTATGGCTCGCGGTATTGATGGTATCGCTCATCGAGCCGCATTATCCGCCACTAATGGCAACACAATTGCTGTTTTAGGTGCAGGCTTTCAGCATCTTTATCCCAAAAGACATCAAACGTTGGCTGATGAAATTACTGAACGAGGCTGTATCATCAGTGAGTTTTTACCAGATACACCGCCAAAAGCTGAGAATTTCCCAAGGCGAAATCGGATTATTTCTGGTTTATCACTTGGTGTTTTAGTGACTGAAGCACGAATAAAAAGCGGTTCTCTTATCACTGCAAAATATGCGCTCGAACAGAACAGAGAAGTCTTTGCTGTTCCGGGCTCTATCCATAATTCGATGAGTCAAGGGTGCCATTTTCTCTTAAAACAAGGGGCAAAACTGGTTGAAACAGTTGAAGATATTTTAGAAGAATTAAGAAATTTTTCCGCGAAGGGTCTATATATACAAGAAGAAGTGCAAAAAAAGGATAGTAAGGAGGTCTTGGCAAATCACGATTTGTTAGATAACTTAGGGTTCGAGGTCACGCCCGTTGATATCCTAGTCCAACGTACAGATTTATCCGTGGATGAGGTATTAACGCAGCTCTTGGATCTTGAGATGCAAGGGTTCGTGGCTGCTGTACCAGGTGGCTATATAAAACAGAGGAGAAGCTAACCATGTTTGATATCCTCATGTACCTATTCGAAAATTACATCCACAGTGAAGCGGAAGTCTTTGTTGATCATGCTGAGTTGACGGATGAACTAACGCGGGCGGGCTTTCATCAGGAAGAGATTTATAAAGCTTTATCCTGGCTTGAAAAGCTTGCAGAACTTCAACAATCGGATACAAGGCCTTACCTGACACAAACTGAATTCAACTCGGTTCGTATCTACACTGCAGAAGAAATGCACCGTTTAGATGCGCAATGTCGTGGTTTTCTTTTATTCTTGGAACACATACAAGTTCTAAAAGCAGAAACACGAGAAATGGTCATTGATCGGCTCCTGGAGCTGGATTCTCGTGAAATTAGTTTGGATGACTTAAAATGGGTTGTCTTTATGGTGCTGTTCAATGTACCTGGGCATGAATCCGCCTACGAACGCATGGAAGATCTTCTCTTTGATGAACCGCTGGATGGTATGATCCATTAATTTAGTTACGAGGTTACAGGTATGTAGCCTCGACATCTCCCCTCGTACGATTTATGATCTGATTTTTTTATGGTAGTTCAGCTGAATGAAACAAGACAATACAGCAGAAGCACATGAGCAATGTCCAGATTGCCAAGGTGAGCTTCATATCAAGTCAGGCCAATCAGGCCCATTTCTGGGATGTGCCAACTATCCATCATGCCATTATACGAAGCCACTGACAGAACGCCTCCACATCATTCAAAATATCCCAAATAGTGAGTGTCCTCAATGCCAAGGAAGCCTCAGCGTAAAGTCAGGACGATTCGGGTTATTTATTGGCTGTAACCATTATCCTGAATGCCATTATATTGCTCAACAGGAATCAACAGAAAAAAGTGCTATATCTTGTCCTCAATGCCAGCAAGGACAACTTTCAAAGCGAACCAGTCGTTACGGCAAATCATTTTATGCTTGTGATACTTATCCGAAGTGCAAATACACCGTTAATTTCCTTCCTATAGAAACAAGCTGTCCAAAATGTGACTGGCCAATTCTCATTGAAAAGAAATCAGCTGGACAAACCATTCATCAATGTCCGAAAAAAGAATGCAGCTATAGGAAGGAATCAGTATAATGTGCCTCGCAAATTCCTAGTGGCAACTTCAGACAATTTAAGTCACCTGAGAGCTGGCAGTTTTGAGGTTGTCCTGTAAATATCTAAAGCAAACAGGAGCATCACATGTCTTCGCCTTTTGTCGCTGTCCTTATGGGTTCTGATTCTGACCTACCTGTAATGGAAGAAACCCTACGTATCCTTTCCTCTTTTGATATTCCACATGAAGTGAAAGTCACATCTGCACACAGAACACCGGCAGCTACACATGCCTATGTTGAAGATGCAGAAAGCCGCGGATGCCGTGTCTTTATTTGTGCAGCGGGTCTTGCAGCACATCTTGCTGGCGCTGTCGCAGGGATCACCACACGCCCAGTGATTGGTGTTCCAATTGATGCGGGTCCACTTCAAGGCCATGATGCGCTTCTTTCTACTGTCATGATGCCTGGAGGTGTTCCAGTAGCGACTGTCGCGATTGGTAAAGCAGGCGCAAAGAATGCGGGATATCTTGCAGCACAAATGCTTTCTGTCGGTGATGAAGCCCTTGCGAAAAAAGTGAAGCAAGAGCGTCAAAAATCCGCAGAAGCGGTTATCCAGAAAGACGCGGATCTACAAAAGCGCCTTTCATCATAACTTCAAGAATTCATAAAGCATTATGGTTGAACAAGAGACATTACTCGAAGCACTTCAACAAGGCGGTGTCATCGCCTATCCAACCGAGGCCGTTTTTGGTCTCGGATGCGATCCTGATAATGAAAAAGCCGTAAAAAGCTTGCTCGAGATCAAAAAACGCCCGATCGAAAAAGGGTTAATATTGATCGCGGAGAATTACTCGCAGTTGCTGCCTTATATCGATGACAAGGCGATACCGATGGACCGCAGGACACAGATTGTTTCGAGTTGGCCTGGGCATGTCACATGGATCCTGCCTAGCCACCCAACAACACCGGGTTGGTTAACAGGCAATCGCCCAACGATCGCTTGTCGTGTCACCGCGCATCCGGTCGTAAGGGAAATCTGTCAGCACTTTGGTAAGCCCATTGTTTCAACCAGTGCAAACTTATCTGGAGAGCCAGAAATCAAGGACCCGGTGGAGCTGGAGCGCATCTTCCAGCCATTGGTATCACATATTGTCAAAGGACCGCTCGGATCTGCGCAGCAACCAAGTCAAATTTTTGATGCCCTAACCGGAAAGAAGTATCGCTGATGAAAGAATCTATGCTCGAAGAAGTCAAATCATTTCTACTGGAGTTACAGGATCATATCTGTCACTCTTTGGAAGTGTGCGACGGTAAAGAAACATTTGTCGAAGATGCTTGGGACAGAGAAGGTGGTGGCGGTGGCCGCAGCCGAGTATTGACCAATGGTGATGTATTTGAACAAGCTGGTGTCAATTTTTCACATGTATTCGGTGAAAAAATGCCAGCCTCTGCAACAGCCCATCGACCTGAGCTAGAAGGACGGAATTTCCATGCTTGTGGCGTTTCTTTAGTGATCCACCCCAAAAATCCATTTGTCCCAACCTCCCATGCGAATGTCCGCTTTTTCATTGCAGAAAAAGAAGGCGAAGCACCGATTTGGTGGTTTGGTGGTGGGTTTGATTTAACACCCTTCTACCCATTCGAAGAAGATGTACTCCATTGGCACAAGACAGCCAAGTCGCTTTGTGACACCTTTGGTGAATCAGTCTACCCGAACTACAAATCCTGGTGTGATGAGTATTTTTACTTAAAGCACCGTAAAGAAACACGTGGTGTGGGTGGATTATTCTTCGATGATTTAAATGAATGGGGCTTTGAAACCTGTTTTGCATTTATGCAAGCAGTTGGGCGCGGCTTCGTTGATGCCTATGTACCAATTGTAGAAAAGCGCAAATCATTGGAATACGGTGAACAACAACGCCAGTTCCAGTTGTATCGTCGTGGACGGTATGTGGAATTTAATCTGGTCTATGACAGAGGAACCTTATTCGGATTGCAGACCGGTGGGCGTACAGAGTCAATTTTGATGTCTATGCCACCGCTTGTTCGCTGGGAGTACTGCTACGAACCGGAAGCAGGATCACCCGAAGCGAATCTCTATGAGAACTTCCTCAGACCAAGAGATTGGTTACTGGAACTCCAATAAGTTGATTCATATTCTAGGGGGCCTTTGGCTCCCTAATTGAACACACTTCCCGATTAATCATATGCGTCGCTAATTGATAGAACGACTCCTTTAAACCTTCGCGCAAGAGTGGATTATCAACCTCTAGCTCCAGTGCCCGGGTCATGCAATACATCCACTGGTCACGCATCTTTTCATCAATAGAAAATGGCATATGGCGCATCCGAAGCCTTGGGTGACCATATTTTTCCTCGAACAGACTCGGCCCACCGAGCCAACCCGATAAAAACTCGTAAAACTTTTCTCTGATCCGATCAAGCGGCATCGGATGCAGTTGCAGTAGTTCTTTAACAGCATCGTCTGTTTCCATAATGTCATAGAAACGATTTGCCAGATTTCGCGTGCCTTTGGCTTCCCCTATCATCTGATAAGGTGTACGCTCTGGCGTTGGCGCTTCTTTTTGTTCTGAAGCGTTACGACGTTTGAATACTGATGATAACCACTGCATATAGAACACCACTGATGAAAAAATTGGCTGTCTTTGGCAATCCTATTGCCCACTCAAAATCCCCTCAAATCCATCTTGGGTTTGCAACACAAACTGGGGATGATATCGACTATCGGCGCATTCTAGCACCTCTAGATGATTTTGCGAGGACTTTGCATGCGTTCCGATCTGAAGGTGGTCAAGGCGCAAACGTCACCGTTCCTTTTAAGACAGAAGCCTTTGCGATGGCAGATGTGCGAAGTGAGCGTGCAGAAAAAGCTGGTGCAGCCAATACGCTTTACTGGAAAGATGACCAACTCCACTGCGACAATACAGATGGAATTGGGTTAGTGGCCGATTTATTGAATGAAAAAGTTCAATTAAAACAGTCTCAAGTTTTGATTCTCGGTGCAGGTGGTGCAGTTCGGGGGGTTATTCAGCCATTACTCGATGCAGGCGTTCTTTCCATTCTCATCGCAAACCGTACCGAAGAAAAGGCGCAACTCATCGCAAAATCATTTGATGAACGGGTCATGGGCGCTTCTTTGCAGGATATATTGGATATTCCTTATGACTTAGTGATCAACGGCACCTCTACGGGCCTGTCCGGTCAAACAGTCGAGATTGATGCAAAACACTATCATGCAGCCTTATGCTGCTATGACATGATGTACGGCAAAGAACCAACACCTTTTTTGCATACAGCCAAACAACTGGGTGTGCAAATATGTTTAGATGGTTTGGGAATGCTTGTTGAACAAGCGGCTGCAAGCTTTGAGATATGGGTCGGGAAACGACCAGAAACAGCACATATCAAAGAACAATTGAGAGCAGAATTATAGTCAGGTAGCGCCAATGCGTTACCTGACTTGCGATGGATTAATCTTCTAAAAATGCCTTCACATCCACACGATCAAATAGACGGACTTCCTGAGTGATATGCAAGGAATGCGGTAGTTCGTTATCTTCATAGCGACTCACATATCCTTTCGGATCCTGATGTAAGATCTTATGCTCATCATCCGACTCACCGACAAATGGTGTTTCGATATCTGAGAAGAGCTGACCTTCACCACCTAACGCATCATGGATTGCTTGCGCTGCATTTGGCACAATAGGTGCCCAAAGTAGGTTTAATTGCTGAATTGCAGCAAGTGACGTATAGATCACGTCATGCAACGCATCGTTATTGCCTTCTTTGATATGCTCCCAAGGTTTCTCGTCATTGAAGTATTTATTGACCAGTGATGTTGCCCGAAGCAGCTCCCGCATCATGCCACGTAGATCGCTTTTTGCGTAGAACTCACGAACATTGACACTCGCTTCTGTCACTTCCTTCAATAGGCTTGCACTTGCTTCGCTGTACTCGCCATGAAATTCCACTTTACCTTCCATCTTACGACAAACAAAGTTCACAGTACGGCTAACCAGGTTACCCCAGTTTGCGATTAGCTCGTTGTTAATTAGTTCTGCAAACTTCTCCCATGTAAACTCAACATCACTGGACTGCGGATACAAAGAAGCAAGCGCATAACGAACAGAATCAGTCTGAAACTGCTGCGCGATTGTGTTAAAACCAATCACGTGACCACGACTAGTGCTAAATTGCGAACCTGCCAAGGTCAGATAATCAGAAGAAATGATTTGATCAGGTAGTTTTACCCCACGACCATCATACTTCGAAGAGAAAATCATCGACGGCCAGATGATGCTATGGAATGGGATATTATCCTTTCCGATAAAGTAGAAGGTTTCGCTCTGTGCATCTTCTGAGATCCAGTCCTGCCACTGGCCATATTCTGGGAATCGATTACAAGCTTCAACCGTGGCACTGAGATAACCAATCACCGCTTCATACCATACGTAAAAACGCTTTTTATCAAAGCCTTCGACTGGAATATCAACACCCCAATCCAAATCACGCGTGATAGAACGCTTTGGTAGCTCGCCAGACTTCGTCATGGAGAGGCTCATACCAAGCAAAGACTTGTTCCATTGACCTTGCTTACTGTCGAGCCACTCATTCAATGCATCTTTGTTTTTCGCAAGATCAATATAGAAATGTTCCGTCTCACGAAATTCAACACGGTTTTCTTTATTTAATTTTGAACGAATGTTTTTCAGCTCACTCGGCTCAACAATTTTGCCACATTCATCACACTGGTCACCACGAGCATCTTCATAACCACAGTGTGGGCAAGACCCTTCAACATAACGATCCGGTAAGAAACGTTCTGCATCAATATCGTATGCTTGAGAAGAAGTACCCTTATCAATGATCCCTGCATCCATATTCGATTTGAATAATTCACTGACAACTGCCGCATGGTTTTTTGTATGCGTGTGGGTAAAAATATCAAAAGAGATATCAAGGCTCTTACAGCCATCCACGAATTGCTCATGATTAAAAGTCGCGAACTGCGCGGGTTGTTGACCTGCCTTTTCCGACATCAACATGATTGGCGTGCCATGCATATCGGAACCACTGATCATTAAGACCTGATGGCCACTCAAACGATTGTAACGCGCAAAGATATCCGCAGGTAAATAGGTACCCGCAATCTGTCCGATGTGCTTCTCCCCATTCGCATAGGGCCAAGACACAGCAATAAGTACTTTTTTCATGTTGACTGATTCACTTGAATTAGGGGTGTTTGACACCGGATACTACTGCAAAAGCGCCCATTTTTGAATCCTCTTTCGTGAAATTTGGACATCTATATCGCCAAAATTGAAATTGGGCTGGTACTTCTGCATCATTTCGGTACAGAACTATTCTTTTTTATAGTTATGATAATTTTTTATACAGAATTACCCGAGTTCTTGCTAGCATTAGTGCATCTCAAATATGAAGTTGGAAATCGAAATGAAAAACGTATACGTCGTGATGCATGAGCACGTCTACGATGATGAAGATGGCGATATCAAAATGGTGGGGATTTATAGCTCAGAAGCAAAAGCTAAGGAAGCGGTTGAAATGCTGAAAGAGCGCCCCGGATTTAGTGCCGCGCCAGATGGCTTCTTGATTGATGTATATCAGTTAGACGAAACGCATTGGTTGGAAGGCTACTCCTTGCACCGTTCGGAATAACCTGCTTGATAGGCGCAGGATTATGCCAGCGCCTTGATTTCTTCGTGCGTCAGATAACGCCATTCCCCTTCTTTTAATTCCGGATCAAGTAGGACAGCACCAATGGATGCACGATGAAGTGCCGTCACACGATTCCCAACCGCTGCAAACATGCGCTTCACCTGATGATATTTCCCTTCTGAGATGGTCAGCTTGACCTGCTTGGACGATACAGTTTCTAGCTTTGCAGGCTTTGTTGGCTTTTCTTCACCGCGTAACAACAAGCCTTGTCCAAATATTTTTGCTTCCTCACCTTTGAGTGGTTCAGCCAGTGAAACGTGGTAGCACTTGTCGCACTGTTGATTGGGCGAAGCAATTTGGTGCAGCCACGCACCATCATCAGAAACCAGCACCAATCCAGTTGTATCCACATCAAGTCGACCAGCGATACGCAGTCGCTCTCGCTTTACTATATCCAGTAAATTTAAGACTGAAGGATAAGCTTCATCTATCGTCGAACAGATCATATTTTGCGGCTTATGAAGCATGATATACCGAAAGCCAATCTTATCGATTACTGTGCCTTCAAAATAAACCTCGTCATTTTCTGTGATTTTGTCTGAACCTTTCTTCGCTGGGGTTCCATTGATGGTTACTTCACCATTGGAAATCGCCTTTTTGGCAAGTGTACGCGTTAAATTTGTATTCTCACATAAGTACTTATCTAATCGCATGAATCGTCCTTAACACATATCAGTTTACCTAACTGAAGCTGAAATTTATCAAAGTCATTCTCAAGAAATAGTTGGCCTTGATAGAAGCTTGCTGTTTCATCTTGGATCTCATGCATATTACTGGATTGAAAGCGCGCACTAAAGTGTGTCAAAACTAAATGGGGAAGATTGACTATCTGAGCAAACGCACCGATCTGTGCAGCATCCGTATGTTGTGGCCCTGGACCCACTTTATCTGAAATCGCTTTAGTAAATGTTGCTTCATGAACCAGCACATCGCGTTCCTGACAAGCCTCTGCAAGTAATTCAGGCGTATCATTATCACCACCAACAACGACACGCTGCTGTTCACAAGTTGTTTCGACATATTTGGCGCCATCAAGCACACGACCATCATCTAATTTAACCACTTTACCAGCGCGTAATTCTCCCCAAAGTGGCCCTTTCGGTACATTATCCTGCGTAAGCTTTTCTGTGTTTAAGCGCAGCTTCGTGATTGTACAAGAAAAGCGGAAAGCAAAGCTTGGCACTCGATGGGACAAGGGAAAACGATCCAAAATAAATCCAGCGATTTCTCGTGGTTCATTGAACAATTCGACATCAACAAAATTCAAATCAAATGGGATAAAACAGTCTGTCAATTGAAGTGCAGAACGCACATAATGCTCGACATCTTTTGGTGCAATGATCGTGAGCGGCTCTTTTCGCCCTGACATGCCACAACTGGAAATCAGCCCTGGTAAACCAAATGTATGATCACCATGCACATGTGTGATACAAATTGCTTTGAGTTTACGAAGCGTAAACTCAGTTTGTTGTAACTGATGCTGTGTTCCTTCCCCACAATCGACTAAAACCCAAGACTTTTGATGGGCATGGCGAATTGCAAACCCGCTGACATTTCTTTGTCGCGTCGGCACACCAGAGGAAGTACCTAAAAACTGAAACTGCATGAAACCATCCAACGATTAAAACTTGAAAATGAAGCGGATCATCTCCATCTATATATGAAGGGATATCCGAATACAATACCTCCCTGCACCATCTATTCTACCAAATTAATAAGTGAATAGCGGCTTAGTTCAAGAAGGAGTCTCATGAATATCCATTTTATTATCCACGAAGTTTTTGAAGGACCTGGCGCTTATGAGCATTGGGCTGAACAACAAGGTGCTCAGGTGACCTATTCTCGTGTTTACCAAGGAGATCCGCTCCCGAGTAACTCACAAGTATTTGATATGCTCGTGATCTTAGGTGGGCCACAATCTCCAGCGACAACGGTTGCCGAGTGTGCCCACTTTGATAGTCAAGCTGAACAGGCTTTAATCCGTGATGCAATCAACAATGATAAATTCGTGATTGGCATGTGCTTAGGCGCACAACTCATAGGCGAAGCACTGGGTGCTGCACATAGTCAAAGCCCAGAGAAAGAAATCGGCTCCTACCCAATCACACTCACTGAATATGGAAAAGCACATCCTTTATTTGAAGATTGGCCTGACAACATTTCTATTGGGCACTGGCACAATGACATGCCAGGATTGACAAAAGAGGCGCAAATTATTGCAACGAGTGCGGGATGCCCCCGACAGATCGTCGCTTATTCTGAGCGTGTTTATGGCTTTCAATGCCACCCAGAGTTTACATCAGACTTGATCGAGCTACTCATTGAAAATTCAGAAGATGAACTTGATAAAAACCTTGATTATCAATATGTTCAATCACCTTCACAGTTAAGAGGAAATGATTATACGGCGATGAACCAAGCACTTTTTCGTTTCCTAGACAAACTCATTCAACCTTCAAACTAAGTACGATGGTGCTCTCTTGAGCACCTACACCTCAAAATTCGATTCATTCTTTGCAACAATCTATTCTTTCTTGTTACTTAATCAGTGAAAGTAATGAATTTTACTTATTCTCATGTTGATAGATCCCCTCTAGAGTTAAGGGTTGTAATTTAACATATTATTTTGGAAGAGATTTTTGTGAAGTATCTCAACGTGATTGCATGGACCAAGTCACCACCGCGAGCCTTTGAAGCAATACGGACTTGAAGCCAATCCTTGTTTTACTCACCCACGAATCAAGTTATGAGCAAAAAAGATAACTGATTCCTGACAGTTTGGATCACCCGCTCTTTTTGTGGAGCTTTAAACATGCTGATACATGCTTGCCTCAACGGGGGCATGGCAAACATTTATCAACTGGATAATCGCATCTCACAATGAGTTGCGGGTGAACCTTCTCAACTGAATTCATACTTCATCAACTCTTTATTGCTATGACTTTTCCCCAAGATCAAGATTGATATGTCTCGCATATTCTGAAATTTTTTCTTGTAGCCACAAAACACCTAAATCAAATTCACTGCGTTTATGTGACCACATACGATTCGCAATCACAGCAACCGGAAATGGAACATCAATTTTCACCACATCATATCGAGTTACAGCATAACTCGCCCAAGAGTTAGAGCAGGTAAATATCAAATCTGTTTTTTCACAAAGAATGGCAGCATGCGGTAAGCCAGAAACAACGACAGCAACATCTCTTGGCGTTCCCATCCGTATGAGTTCATCATCAATAATATTATGTGTTGAAATATAATCATTAATCGCAACTTGGACATGCTGTTGCTGTAGATAGCTTTCTAAACTCCATGCTTCAGACATGATAGGGTGATCCCGACGGCATATACAAACACACGTATCCCGATATAAAATCGAAGAATGAAACTCTGATGAAGCAGATTGTGACAATTCAACATCTTCAGGCATGATCACCAAATCAAGTGCACCCTTTTCCAAGTCGTGGATACTTTCCATATCCAAGTGATGCGTAATCAATTGAATCCCTGGTGCCTCTTCTAAAAGCTCTGGGACGATACCTGCGATTAATTGCAAATAAGAAGAATCTGATACAGCAATACGAAACGTCCGCTGTGCAAAAGCAGGTGAAAAACTTGGCGCTTGCACGAGGTGCCAAATATGCTCTAATGTCGGTGCCAGCTGCTCTGCAAGTTGGATGGCATGCCCTGTCGGTGTTAAACCATGGGCGGATCGCAAGAATAGAGGGTCACCAAGAACATCTCTAAGTTGCGCTAAACTTTTACTTACTGCTGATTGTGATACACTGAGCCGCTCGGCCGCACGTGTCACATTTCCTTCCTCCATTAATACCTGAAACGTCACTAGTAAGTTCAAATTTATTCTTGATAATTCAACTATCGCCATCTGATATTCCAAAAATTCATTTTAGTAATGAGAATATATCACCTCAAATCATATCTTGGGTGATAAAATGATCGCGTTTTTCAAAAGGAGTAGTTATGAAGTCTGAGCATCGCCTCTATCTGATCATGTCGTTTTGCTTGATTATGCTCAATCCTCTTGCGATTGATATCTATGTACCAGCCGTTCCTGCGTTGGTCGATGCACTCCATGCAACAACGGAACAAGTTAAATTTACCATCCCATTATTTATCGCCATGATGGGAATCTGTCAGCTGATTGCGGGCCCACTTTCTGATCGTTTAGGTCGCGGTGGAATCGTCATTATCGGTATCATTCTTAGTATGATTGGCGCGTCAATAGCCTATGCAGCGGATACCATTGACACACTCTATATTGCACGGATACTGCAAGGTATTGGATGTGGCTGTGGAGCAGTCACAGCAATGGCTATCGTCAGAGATTTATTCTCAGCAAAAGAGGCTGGGCGCTGGATCAGTTACCTGAATGGTGTCATTGGAGTTATTCCTGCCATTGCCCCACTTATTGGTAGCGCTTTGATGGCACAATGGGGATGGCGTTCAAATTTTGCTTTCCTGGTGATTGCAATGCTTCCTGTGCTCCTCTTAAGCCTTTGGGCATTTCGGGGTGGGCGTTATGAGAGTATGGTAGAAAAAGGAACGCCAAGTCGCTTGATGGATGATCTCTCCAGCATTTTATTGGATAAGAACTTTCTATTTTTTACATGCCTGAACCTTGTGGGCATTAGCGCAATTCTCGTCTATGTCACACAAGCACCTATTTTGACCATTGTTGATGCGAGCATGTCAGAAATGAGATTTGCAATGCTCTTCGCTGCCAATGCTTGTCTGGTTGTCGTATTTAACTTTCTTGCACCAAAAGTTGTTAAACAATTTGGAGCAATACAAACCATAATGGCCGGAGTCACACTTTGTTTGCTATCTGCCATATTCATTGAATTTAACGCTCAAAGTGGTCCCTATTGGTTCTTCATGAGTTATGGTATTGCGACCATCGGGATGTCCCTGTTTATTGGTACGTCATCTGGCCTTGCACTTGCACCCTTTAAGCATTGTGCAGGAAGTTCGGCTGCAATTATGGGGGCGTTAAAAATGGTTGGGGCTTGCCTGTTATCAGGATTAATTAGCTTAACCGTATTTTCCGCTCAGGAGAAAGTTGCCCTTGCACTTAGCCTACTCGTCCCTTTCTGTATCGGGTTGTATATTCATCGGACTTACTTTCGTGTTTTAGAGTCAGAAAGTTACTCTTAAATAAAGGAGCGATGCAGCTCCTTTATTTATTGCGTTCACCTAAAAATCATCTAGTTTTAAAGTTTTACGCAATAGGAAAATAATTATGTCGCTGGTTCGCCTTATCTATTGCAGTACCCATTCAGATTCATTTAAGTCAACGCAAAGCATTGATGATATTCTTTCAACAGCGCGTACAAATAACAAAACACATTACCTCACCGGGATTCTCTGCTTTAATCGAAACTATTTTTTGCAGTGTATTGAAGGAAGAAATACTGACGTCAATGATTTGTATCATTCAATTGCAAATGACAAAAGACATCATACGCTTTTATTACTTGATTACAGTGAGATACAAGAGAGAACTTTTTCTTCCTGGGAGATGGGATATGTCCCTGAAACAAAAATTACGGACCCGATTAATATTCGCTACTCTGTCGACCCAAGATTTAACCCTTATGAAATGACAGGTGGTGCAGCCTATCTCATGTTAAAAGAACTGCATGATACTGTTCCCCTGCTTTAGCTTCGCTATTCATAGAGGTGACTTAGGTCACCTCTTCTAGAGAAGCTGCATCTAATAAAATATTTCTTGCCTCTGAGGCAGTCAAAGCATCTAGATTGCCAACTTGAAGATCTTGAGCAGCTAAAGCTTGTTCATCAAGATAACCCATTCGCCAGGCTTCAAAATTACGGCGATCGGTTTCACGGTAGCAAACAAGGGTGATATCAAAGTGACGCGCATCATGACTAATCGATTGAAATAGCTGATTAATTTTATCTCGAGGTCCCTCGATAACCTGTAAAAAACATCCACCCTTGTATATCAATAAGCCTGTTATATCCATTCCTGAGTTTTTTTCTCTTGCACCTTCGAGGATGAGGGCAACGTCTTCCGCATTGAGCACAGAAATTGAGTGACTATAGTAGATTAATTCAACCATCGGTGGCGACTTTTGACTCATTTATATTTTCCTTAGAATTGAGGTATTGATTAAATCGCCTTCTTTGGCAAACTCACGAAGCTGTTCCGTTAAGCTCACAAAAAGATAACCGCCAGGTTTGAGCATCCTATACAGATTTTCAACCACTTTCTGCTTGGTTTCTTTATCAAAGTAAATTAATACATTACGACAAAAAATAACATCAAATTGTTCTGAATTCATCGGCTGCAAAATATTCTGGTTAGAGAAAGATACTTTCTCCTTTACGCTATCTTTGACAAGACAGAGTCCCTGCGCTTCATTGACACCTTTGAGCATATACTTTTTGAGCATATGCTGAGGCACCTGCTTTGCCCTCGCTTCTGGGTAGATTGCACTTTGCGCACTTTCCAAACAAGGTTTTGCGATATCCATACCATGAACATGCCATTTTCCTTTTAAACCAAAAAACTCAGCACACACAAATGCAAGTGTATAGACTTCTTCCCCTGTTGAACAAGCGGCTGAAGCAATGCTCAACTCTTGATTTCGATAATCATTGAAAATCATTTGTTGTAGGAAGTCGAAATGCTGTGCTTCTCGAAAAAAATACGTTTCGTGAGTCGTTAATAGATCAACAAAGAATACCCACTCTGGATGTTGGTCATCTTGCTGATTTAAGAACTGAATATATTCATTCACATTTTGCAGACGAAATTTAGTTGCTCGACGAAAGAGTCGGGATTGTACGAGTGTCTGGCGTGTCTCACCAAGATCAACACCACATCTTTCTCTCATCCATTGGCAAACCAACATGTAATTTTCTTGGCTTAACTCACTTTGTTGAAATTTATTAAGCAGGCTCAATCGTATCCTCTTCCTTTTCTTTGTTTGATTCTAAGATCTCAATCAGCTTATCGAGGTCGAGTAGCTTCTCTACATTTAAGATCAGATAGTCCTCATCATCCATTCTGATCATACCCTCCACAAGATCTGAGGCGATACTGTGCCCAAATTCAGGCGGCTGAGATACTTCATTTGCGTCAATATCTATAAAATCAACAACCTCGTCTACGAGAAGACCAACAGCAACGCGTTGCTCTTTATTTGAACACTCGGTCACCACAATACAGGTTTTGGCATCTACCTCTGTATGTTGATTCGCTGTTAAACGCTTTGCCAGATCAATGATTGGAATATATTTTCCACGAAGATTGAGTACACCATGAACAACCTCAGGGATTGTTGGGACTTGCGTCACAGGGCGATAGCGGATGATTTCCGAGATCACATCTACCGCCAATAAATAGTGCTCCGCTGCGAGTGTAAACTTAAATAGCTTTTTCACTTGATTTTGTGCATCCATCATGCTCAGTACTCCGTAAAACTTTGCTCATCCCAAGCTTCGTCTTCATCATGTATCGCAGATTTTTTTTCAGCACGATTTGGCTCTACAGGTTGTGTTCGAGTTGTCATTGGCGCTGGCGGTTCTGCGTAATCATTCTTGGCTGGTTGGGATTCATTCAGTTTGAAAATACTCACTGTTTTTTTCAAGTCCCTAGCCCGATCCGCAAGGATTTGACTCGTCGCTGCCAACTCTTCACTCATTGCTGCGCTGGATTGGGTAACACTATCCATTTGCATGACGGCTTCCTTGATCTCCGTGATCCCGACTGCCTGTTCCGATGAAGCAACAGAAATATCTTGAACAAGTTCTGCCGTTTTCTTAATTTCTGGAACCATATTATTGAGTAAGTTTCCGGAGTGTTCTGCTATCTCACGGCAATTCTTCGCCAGTTGATTAATCTCTCCTGCTGAGTCTCTTGAACTTGCAGCTAATTCACGTACTTCATCAGCGACAACCGTGAACCCTTTGCCATGTTCACCTGCTCGACCTGCTTCAATTGAAGCGTTCAGTGCTAAAATCTTTGTTTGATAGGCAATATCTTCTATCAGCGATACTTTTTCTGTGATGGTACGCATTGCTTCTACTGTCTTGACGACAGCTTCACTACTTTCAGATGCAATTTTTGCTGCGGACTCCGCGATATCCTTTGTTTTTGATGCGTTTTCTGCATTCGCTTCAACCGCTGAGCTAAGCTCCTCCAATGCGCTTGCTGAACTTTCTATGCTCGAGGCTTGTTCTGTAACGGATGAACTTAAATTAAACGATGCATCGCTGATCTCTGGTGTTGCAAGTGCAATTTCTTGGGTATTTTGTTGAACAAAACTAATCACTTTTTTCATTTCATCACGATGCTCTCTCAGTGAGTCAATGATCATGCCAAACTCATCGTTAGAGATTTTGTCTACTTGAATATCGAGATGACCTTGGCTTAGCATATTCAAGGCATGGTTTACATTTTCAACGTTGCCTCCCATCTGCTTGACAATGCAAACTGTAATATAAATTGTCACCCCCAATGCAAAAAAAACACCCAATAACACAAGCATAAAGTTCATTTTAAGATCAGAGAAGTTTTGGTCATTGTAGGTAACTAGTTTCTTATCAAGAGCCACTTCAAAATCACGTTTTAAATTAATCACCTTCGTTGCCGCAGCAAACCAAGTTGGAGAATCGATACCAAAACTGTCATTTTTATCTAAAGCAATCTTACGCATTTTCGCGACTGCATTGAATGCATCTTGTGCCTCGATTGATTCTATTTTTTTTAACTGATCTGAGTTTAAATAAAGCTTCATCAACGACCAGTAAGTATTTGACTCGGAATTGAGTTGAACAAACCGACTTTTTTGATTTCCCTGAAAGCTGTCCTTGGCAAATACACCACTCATCAAACCGCGCTCTAACCCTGCTTTTTCTTTACTCATCGTATTATTCCAAAGCGCATTGACATAACTTGCAGCTTCTACCGATGGTGGGTGTTCAACCGTGTAGGCTAATATCCTCAATACTTGCGTGATCACATCAGTATAAGCCTCCAAGCTATCGGATAGACTGAGTCGCATCCCATCTATATTCGAGCGGATTGACTCGACCTCACCTAATAACCGCTGCGTCTCCGCTAACTCTTCTTGGGCAAGTCGGCTCAGACCTTTCTGATTATCGCCCATCTCAGCTCGCAAAATACCGATGAGCTTGGTTACTTTTTGCCTTTGTTTTGGCAGCTCTTTACGAAATTTCACACCTTGTGAACCAATAAAGCTCGCGCTCATACCTCGCTCTTTTTGCATCTCATGAATGACGGTTAGCCCCGTATTCGCAAGTGTCGTCATCGCAGCAAAATCGCCATAAATTGCGAGTTGACGATAACTCTTTGTGAGCGTAAACAAACTCACCAATACCAGGATCACAATGGGAAGACCCACAAGCATTTTTAATTGTGTTCTGACACTTTTATTTGCAATGAACTGCCTAAACATCTTTAACTCCTTGTGAGTTTAAAAAGGTTGAGTGACACTTTGTTTTGCTCTTTGAACAATTTGATGAATATCCAAGACAAAGCCTAAATCACCAGATGACAGCTTTACGATTCCGGAAAATAGGTGAGACTGCTTTAATATTGGATCGAGTGGTTTTACAACGGTCTCAAGCTCTCCAACAAGAATATCCACTACAATGGCGATTGGACCGTGTTGTGTTCGGACAATAATCGCTTCTGGCTTCTCAGTTTTGGGCTTCAAATGAAGCATATTGGCAAGATAAATCATCGGAATGTAATCTCCACGCAAAAGCAGACATTCCTCCTCCGTCACTTTCGCCCGGACTAACTCATCTTGGCGTATACATTCACAAACATGATCCATTTGGAAAACTAGCGTGGCATCACCACAATGCACAACAAATCCATTTAATATTGCCGTTGTCAGCGGTAACCGAATATCGAGGACGGTGCCTTGATTTGGCGCAGAGTCAATCAGTATCTCACCACCTAATTGATTAATATTTTTCCGAACAACATCCATACCAACACCACGCCCAGAAAGATCTGTCACTTTCTCAGCCGTCGATAATCCAGGGTGAAAAATGAGTTGATAAATATCGTGATCGGTTAAACGCTCATCTTCCTGAACCACTCCATTTTCAAGTGCTTTAATCAGTATTCTTTCCTTGGCCAATCCCTTACCATCGTCAGAAATCCGAATAGAGACACCCGAACCAACATAACTCGCTTCAACTAAAATGCATCCTTTTTCAGGTTTCCCTTTCTCCAACCGTTCATGGGGTTGTTCGATACCATGGTCGCAGCTATTTCGAATAATGTGCGTCAAGGGGTCAACAAGCTTTTCTACCGTGACTCTATCTAATTCTGTGGAAGCGCCTTTAATCTCTAATTCAATTTGTTTATCCGTCACTTTCGCAGCTTCACGGACAACACGATGAAAACGTTGTAGCGTATTTCCAACCGGCACTAGACGTAGAGAAAGCGCCGTATCCCGAAGACCATTTAATGATTTCCCTATCTCATCAACCACACGCTTCATTTCATCTTGAGAATCATTTCCAAGTGCAGAATATAACTGAACCCTTAATGAAATCAGCTCTCCGACATCATCAACGAGCTGATCCAGTTTCAGCGAGTTCACCTTAATAACTTGCCCTGCATCCTTTACTTCCGTTTTTTGAGCCGGCGTGTCTGTGGCTTTCTTATTATCTTGCTCTGTTTTCGAACTCACTTGTTCAACAGCAATCGTTTCTATGCGCCCTTCAGCACCAGCACTAAAGCTCAGTAACTCATCGACCTCATCTTCTGTAATCGGTGGACTGACAACAAATTGAAGTTCAAGGTTGAGCGTCAACGGATCAAGATCTTGAAATTGAGGCCCTTGATAATGAATAATTTTTTCTTCAACTTTCTTGATTTCAGAAAGTTCCATCAGAATGGGTTCAAGCCGAAAACCGAACCGCAGAGCATCCTTATCAAGCATGATCACGAGACGGTTTTTATCTTGTTTATCCTGGGTTAGCTGAGATGTTGACGCGACCGTTTGGCTCTGATTTGAGGAACGATTATCAAGATATGCGTTCAAACTTACAATCAGGTCTTTTGCAGTCTCATTTTCTTGGACTGAGCCTTCGGCAAGTTCATCAATATATTTTTCTAATGCATCTTTCGCACTAAAAAAGAGATCAAATAGTGCCTCATCAATGACTAATTGATTACTTCTTGCAAGGTCAAGTACCGACTCTGTGACATGGGCCAACCCAACCAGTGGCTCCGCATCAAACATGCCAGCACCACCTTTGATAGAGTGAATCGCTCGAAAAACAGTGTTGATTGTTTCTTCATCGCCACCACCTTGACTCAGTTCTATCAAACAATCCTCATAAACATGAAGGTTGTCCTTACACTCAGTCAAAAATGTGGGAAGAAAATCTCCCATTTCCATCATGATGGCGAGCCTCTAACCCTCTAGAAAATCATTTAGTTCATATAGTTGAAAAAGTGTCGAGATATCGTCGTTAAAATTCTTAAACTTGAGATTGATTTGTGATGATTGTAAGCTCAGAATCAGTTGAAAAAAGGATACATCTCCATCAGTGACATCTTGCAAGTCCAGTTCAAGTTCTTTTTTGTCTCCGAGTGCGTCTCGAATGTCTTCATAAATCTTTTCGATATGCTCAACAGTGCACTTTTTTGGCAGCTTCACACAGAAGTACCCTTTATAGGAATTTCATTATTAGATATTAGTCAGAAAAATTGAAAGTGATAAATAAGAATGAAGTTATGATGAGGTATGAATATAAAGATACTTTAAGAACCAGATTGCTAGTACACATAAGGGTAGGTCTTAGCAAAGACTTAGGCAGAGGGCGTGAAGCATCCCAAACAGGATGTGAACGAGCGATAACGCATCATATCAATCATGGATCTTAATTTCAGGGAAGAGGCACGCCGTGAGGCAGCAAGTATTTCGCTAAAGCTGATATAGAGACAGATACAGACAGGTTTTAGCGGAGATTTTACGAGAGACAAGGCGGAAGTGACGCAGCATAGTACGACTATGTGAGGAACTGACAACGCAGTCTCTTGGTAAAATTCATACACCACAAATAAAAAAACCCAGCCTTTCGGGCTGGGTTCTCAATTGGGAGCCTGGCGGTGTCCTACTCTCACATGGGGAAACCCCACACTACCATCGGCGCTATTGCGTTTCACTGCTGAGTTCGGAATGGATTCAGGTGGTGCCACAATGCTATTGCCACCAGGCAAATTCGTTGCTTTGTCGTTCGTTCTTCGTCTTTATTCACAATTCGAAAGCTGATTTCTTCTAAATCCAAATTCTTTAGTAACCTTAGTCT
>NZ_KB894511.1 GCF_000374485.1 Algicola sagamiensis DSM 14643 | reverse complement strand
TCTTCGCGCACTTCATTGGTGATCTGGATCACCGTTTCTTGGCCTTCCACATTGAGATCGCAGCGCTCTTCCAAGATATCCGGCAAGCTCTCCAAGGCTTGAATAAACAGTTTCAGCGCTCTGGAGAATTCCAATGCCATCTCATGGATGGGCACGAGTTGGCGCTCGTCCTTCTCGAACTTCAGGCGCTCATTCTCCGATTGGAAATACTCTTTGCGGTCTTTGGGGCTGAGCTCATTCGGGTTGTATTCCACCTGATGTTGCTGCCCAGCAAAGACAGCCTCCGCGGCCTGCGCCAAATTGTATAAAGGGATCCCTTTTTCGGTCTTAGCGGATTTGAGGCCCGCTTGTACCAATCGCTTTCGGACGGTATCACGGTTCAACTCAAACGCCCGACCAAGCTGGGTCAGGTTCCAAAGAAAGTTGTCATCTGTCTGTGTGTCTTGGGGCATAACAAGGTGCCTATACGAGCGACTCGGCACCTGAACATGCCCGAGCCTTTGAATAATCAGGGTTGAGAAAAAAAGGACTGTGAAATGAAGTTGAAAACTTTCGGCACCCCAAAGGGGGTCAAACCCTTTGGGAATGCACCCTCGCGGTATGGGGTGCTGCCGATGCGTTGAAATCCAAAAAATGTTTCTTTACCGCGCGTATTATAACCCGCTCGGTGTTTCTAAATTGGTCAGGGTCCCTCCTGACAATACAAGCTATCTGATAGTATCCCAATCTTTATAATCTGAACGCTCTTGGGGAGGAATGTAATCTGGAGCTAGCGTTGGTATTGCTTCAAAGATTTCACTTTTAGATGTGACTTTAAATATTTTCGAATGAACTGCAACCAATTGGGGACCAATGAAGTACATTTCTTCAAGCCTGCTAGTGATTAAAATATGGTATTCTTTTCCCGCCTCAAAGTTTTGTTCAATTACTCTATCATCGTCTAAATCAAATGATTCATGAGCGACTCTATGCATCCCAGCATGAAGAATAAAAGTTGAAGAACCTCTCCCGTCAACATTGTCTTGGCGGCATCTGTCTATAGATATTTTCTCACTAAGTATATGAGCATTATATATTGTTACTTTCGCTCCATCTTCAGCATTTGCTACTTGCTGTATTGCACAATATTTACTGTTCGTCGCACATCCACTGACCAAAACAACAAATAATACTAGGAATAATCGAGAGAAGTACTGCATCACATCTACCACCTGAACAAAAAACAACCGAAGCATTATACATACCAACGGTTATTTTTCAACCAACGCTTTATCCAACTCTCCAACCATCTGATCATCCAACTGATTCGTTGTTTTCTTCGCCAAGTGTTTCAGGATCAGCAGACTGACCCTGACCAAGAACTTCTCTGTGAATAGCTTGCTGATGATGATTTTTAGCATTGCATTCATGATTTCTTTTCCCGCTCCCGTTCCAGCTTAAAGCGCTTGTGTTGATAGAACCAATTCACCCCACAGGTGATGGCACCAAACAAAATACCAAACACAATGGCCCATTCGTTCAAGTTCAGACCACCAATGACAACAACTGCGGCGTTTGTGGTATATGCGACAGATGTTGTCGTTGTGTTCATTGGCTCTGCCATTCTCCGGTTCTCATCTGTTCGGAAAGTTCTAACGCGCGGTTCCCTACTTGTGTTGCCCATCGACTATCTAACATCTCCTTGGCTGCTTTTTCGAAGAACCCATCTTCAAGGGCTGCAAACATTTTCTTGAATCCTTTTAGGCGAGGTACGCCCAGGTTATATGCCATGTTGATCAGCACTGCGGCACGAGCATCATTGAGGCGGGTATAATTGAAGTGGCGTTTCAGCTCTAATTGGATCACTTCTAAATCTTTTCGAAGCCAAACCTCAGCCTCTTCTGGTGTGATCGGATTAGCTTCGAGATTTCGTCCATATCCAATGGTTGGTTTACCTGCGGTGCATAAATACACATCAGGACGAAACGCTTCGTGTCTTTTGAGTTGTTCGATTAGCATTGTTGGGGTTCCAGAAATGAAAAAGCCACCCGGATGGATGGCTCTCGATGATGGTTGATCGTGAAATTTAGTTCGCTCTTCGGTAGTTGGTTAGCCCAACCCCGACACCAATACTAGCAAAGCAGAATGCTTCAAATACTTCTGAATAATCAAAAAATATCGCTGAAACACCCGTGACTACTAAGACAATTGATGTCACCAAATAGTATTTTTTTGGTATTAAAAACTTGCAGACTGCTATCTGCAATATCATAGATATAGCAACCCAGTAATAAAAAGGTTCCATCAGCCTAAACCCTATTATCTTATTCGTATTCCGTTCGTTGAACCGAGATGGTTTTTGTTGTTCGCTGAGGGCCAATTCCACCACTTATAAATGCATCTAAAGTAATGTGTACATCCCCGGCATGGCTTCTTGGCAGGTTGTTCAGAATTACTTTTTTCGTTAAAGCTCCTGCACCCACTCCCGCGACAAAATTGGCTCCAAAAGGTAAAGGAGCCTTAGAAACAGCTCCTGTAACCGCTGAGCCAGCCCCAAAAGCGACTTGATATCTTTTATGATTCAGATCGTCCGCTTTCTCAGCTGTCAGAGGTTCAAGAATAACAATATTCATTCTGCACTGTCGCCCACCTGCAAGCATATCACGATACAACTGCTGAGCGTTTTCGGTTGCTATTCGGTTGATTTTTTTGTTTGTACTAAAGAGGGTTTTATGAATGATGTCATGCTTTCCTGCTTCAATAACTAACGGAAATAGCTTCCCGTTGATTTTTCCATTTGTGATCGGAATCGCTTTTTGCATAAAAATTAAATTCTCCCTGTGTAAGCTATTTGGTTTAGCTTTGCTCTCCAAGAATCAACATAGGCACAACAACCCTATGTTTTTAGGTGCATTATTATAACAAAAATCCCCAAGATAAAAACAAAAAGCCTCCCGGATTGAGGTGGCTAAGGTACTATGGCAAAAAATGGTGTACTCGCTTTGCTCAAAGCTCCTGCGAGCATAGTGAAATCTTATCTATTTTCTGGAGTAAAAACCGGAAAGAAGTTTCCTATCTCAAAATTTATCCATACGTTTAGGGGATTCAGCTCGCAACCATTCTCAATTATATTTTTCTTTTTAACAGGGAACACAAGGAGAGTCTTTTGAGTATATCCCGCCAGAAAACCTTTTCTGATAAAAGATGGATCACATCCCTCACAAGCAAAAACTTAGCTCAAGGAAACGCCATGTCTTATTTTAAAGATACGGTTGCAAACATTATTGGAAACAATAAATTACGCACCCCACAAATTGAAGCATATCTAAAAATTCATAGCCACTTTTCTACAACCCCTGATATTCCAGCTTTGGTAGTACTCCCTACAGGAACAGGAAAGTCTGGCTTGATTTCTATATCACCCTACGATGTTTCAAATGGGAGAGTTTTAATTATTACTCCTGGGCTTGTTACAAAACACAGCATTCTTAAAGCTCAAGAGGCAATTAAAGATAATTTTTGGGTCAATTTTGATGTCATTTTCAACCCCAGTGATCTACCAATCATCAGTGAATATAATCCTGAAATGCATGAAGATAGTCTTCGCTCAAGTCACTTTGTTATTGCCAATATACAAAAGCTAAGTAAATCAAGAAAGAATGGGCTATTAAATCGAGTTGAAAGCAACTTTTTTGATATGATCATTGTGGATGAAGCTCACCACGCTCCAGCTGATACATGGAAAGAAGCTCTTGAGTACTTCTCAAAAGCAAAGCAACTATTTGTCACTGGTACGCCTTATCGTGGCGATCAGCAAGAAATTCCTGGCCAAACAATTCATGAAACTTCTCTATCAGAAGTAATGAGAGATGGCTATGTTAAAGGACTAAGAAAAGAAACGGTTAATGCACATGACCTATATTTCACGATCCCAGATAAACCTGGAGAAAAACTCACTAAATCACAAGTCTTAACTCTCAAAGATAAGGAGTGGCTAGAGAAAAGCGTTGCCTTATCGGAAGAATGTTCTCTTGATGTTGTTTCCAAAACAATCGAAAAACTTCAGGAAATAAGAAAAGTATCTCCAAGAGTTCCTCATAAGATCCTTGCAGTCGGATGTAGTATTCAGCATGCAAACGACTTAATGAACTGGTACAAATCCAAAAATATGAATTCTGTGCTTATCCATAGCCAATTAGACCCAAAAGAAAAAGAGAAAGCATTTATAGACATCGAAAGCCATTCATGTGATGTTGTCATTTCTGTAAATATGTTGATGGAAGGGTATGATCATAAGTACCTCACTGTCCTAGGTATTTTCCGGCCATATAGAAGCTCAAATGCCTTTGCACAAGTTGTTGGACGAATTTTAAGAGCAATTCCAGAAAGTGAGATCACCGATCATCAAATAGATAATAATGGTGTCGTTATATATCACAAAGAAACTGGGTTGGATGATATGTGGATTGAGTTTCAAAATGAAGTCTCAAGAGCAAGCCACAAAGTAACATACGATATTTCAAACGACGAAACCCTAACCAAAGAGTACTCCCGAAAAGAGAACCTTTTGGCAGGTGTTAGCTCAAGTAGCTCTTATACAAGCGATCAAAGCTCTTACTTGGATGATATTGACTTTAACGATCTGTTCGAGAAGAAAAGAAAAGAAATAGAAGAAAAAGTAAATCATACCATTGAGCAGATACGCGCAGCTGGGAACATTGATGAAGATGTACTTGAAGATTTCAGGCGTCAAATGTCTGAAAAAGAAAGTAGAGGCGTTACAAAAGAGATTGATCAACAGCTGATTGAAAAAAGACCCGAAAAAGCTAGATCAGAAATGCGTAAGATACTTAAGAATAAAGCTGAAAGTTCTGTTGCTGATCTACTGGGTGACAATGACCTTAACGAAAAAGGAAATGAACTGGCCTCTATTTTCCGGCAACATATTCGAGGCTTGACTATCGACAGTCCAAATGATGCTACATTAGTTAGGTACATTAATGCTAAACTGTACGATAAATTTGGGCCTGTAAAAGAAAGGGATAACTTAAAGTTACAGCGTTCAATTGATGAAATATCCAATATAATCAATGAGCTAAGGAAGATGCTATCATGTTAATTAATGAAGAAATACAATCTCTGCTCGATAAGTTGACAGCAACTTATCTCACCAAGGGTGTCCAACCTTCAGAAATTTCTGACGCTATTTTCGAAAAAAGTTACCAAGCCATTGAAGTAAGTAAGCAAGAAGATCTGGTTTATTACGACATTAGTTTCTTGGAAGATGATGATGATGGTTTACCACCTGCCATCCATAAAATGAGATACATATACAATCTTGAACGGTATTTGCTACGTGTAGAGCAAAAAGTTGGAAGAAAGAAGTATGTTCAACAATGGGATAGAGAAGTTAGCATTAAAGAAATGATATGTTCTTTATCTAGCCTTCTACTTGAGTTAAACGATGAAGGTGCTGTTAATTGTTTTATTAAAACACTTCCTGATGACCTATACCAACAGGTATCTGCCAAAGTCATTACTTTAGCAGCATAAATTCTCAGACATGCGATACGGTAGTAAGTGCTGCCGTATCTAAAACTCAAACCAACACCAACTCAGCCCTCTGTAGCCAATACTCAAAAGTCCTCTTTTCCATCTGTGCAATCTTTGCAGCCATAACCCCTTTTAAATTCAAGATATACCGGACCCGGATCACGCGAATGCACTCAGGCCGTAACCTCTCAATTTGTTTATCAAGTTCCTTAATATGCTCAGGTACAATGATCATATCCGAATGGTGAGAATATAAATGCTTATCAATTTTGATGTGACAGCCTAGTTTGATTTGTTCAACCATACGGTCGAATGATGAGCGGTTACTGTACCCCGCTCCATATTCCTTACTTGCCCAATAACTTCCCCAGGTTTTCAATTCTCTACGCAGCTGCTTTATATTTCGCTTGGTCATCGCGCAATTCCTCCCAGGCTTGATCTAGTGGTACTTTGAAAATTTTCTCGACAATCGTTACAACATCATTAAATCCAGGTTCCCGCTCTTGAGACTCCCAGTTTCGAATTGTTCTCTCAGTCACACCGTAAACTTCAGCAACAAAAAGCTGGCTCATTCCGAGCCTTTTCCGGTAAAACCTCAACAACTCCCCAGCTCTCATACCCACTCCCGATAACACAACGGTAAATGTTGAAAAACCTCATTCTCCTTGGCCCACTCGACCAATACGCTCGGTGGTACATTTGCCCATGAGTTGTAATTTAAAAGTCCCTTGAGCCTTTCCCATGCCCACCTCTGCAAGTGCTCATCCGCTCTCTTATCAAACCAAGCCTTTGCCTCATCGACACTCAAATTTAAATTCGCATACGCCAGCAATGCTTCCCTTTCTCCTTTCTGATGCTGCAGCTGATGTACTTCATTGAGTAGTGGCATTCCTTTATAAATCGGCTTGTATCCTGTCCCTGAACTATCCGCCCGTCTAACATGCGCGTATACACATCTGCCGTCTGGCTGCGTGAAGTCTTGCTTTGCCGTGACCGCGCATTTCTGAGTCCGACACCATGCTTGATAGTCTGAATCTTTACCGATTGCGCGTAAGACATCCTGGGAGCGAAAGAACATCGACTGTTTGAGCTTCTTGGCGTATTCTCCATAAGCTCGAACACTGTCCTTGGCTTCTTCTTGGATCATTTGGTTTTGTTGGTATTTTTTTGCTGCATCAACGGTGAGCCGAGCAATTGCGCCTGGTGTTCCAGGTGCAGAAAACATCTCGAACGCTTTCATGGCAAACATTGGCTCAATAGTTACTTCTATTTTCAACGTGCCATCTTGAAGCGTTCTTAGCTTCCCGCTTGAGAACAGGACAGCGCATTCATCTTGGTCCATGTCTTGTTGTGTGTAACTGCTCATGTTTCCCCCATATAACAAATCTGACTTTCGACTACAGCATCAATTCTTTGTATCGACTATGCCAATAACAACGAGCATCACCTTTGAACATCCCGTCGCAACCTTTGGACTCAACTGGATTTTTATCACAGTATTCGCATTTCTTAACGCGTCCCCGGAGACGCTTCATTTCCTCGAAATCTTTTCGGATTAAGACCGTTATATACTCATCGAAAGTGTAAGGTTCGAGGCCACCACGAATATGCATCGCCTCTTTCACCATTTCGCGCTCCTTCTTTGAAACGTTACACTCTAAGCGTTCAACACCCATGCTTTTGTATTTCTCGCGCTGTCTTCGACTTCGTTCCGTACTGGTGAGTGGTTTAGTCATCGTTATTTCCCTTCCC
Organism: Algicola sagamiensis DSM 14643; assembly: GCF_000374485.1. Taxonomy (GTDB): domain Bacteria; phylum Pseudomonadota; class Gammaproteobacteria; order Enterobacterales; family Alteromonadaceae; genus Algicola; species Algicola sagamiensis. Next base: position 29,839 of record NZ_KB894511.1, on the reverse strand, counting down.
CTCTCAATTCAAACCACAACACAAACAACAAGCAGCACACTGCATGGGCCAGATGATGCCGACCACTTTCTTTATCGAGTGTTTCCCCCTCTCGCCACTGGTTTACATGGCGTAGGCAGGCGTTAAAGTAACGTTGTTTTGGGTCTGTTATTTTCTGCCAGTTATCTGGGGCGTACTTCTTCGCGCCAAACATGAGCACCCGGATCACTTCATTCATTGATTTCACTGGGACGAGCCAATGATCTAACTTGTTTTGGTCTAACTTGGTTCCTGTTTTCATCGACTCACCTGCTGGATCAAAAACACAGCCACCGCAGCAACAAGCAAAAGTCGTAATACAAATATCTCAACCTTGTAGTTCCTTGTTGATCTTCTGAGTTGCATCAATGTGGCACAGTCTCGCTGTTCTTTTTCCTTGTTCATTCACACACACCCGCATACACACTGGAACAGGTAATGTATTCGTTGGTTGCTGCTATCAAATCAAACTGACGGGCCTTATCAGTCATGATCCAATCCGAATATGATTCAATCCCGAATTCCTTTGTTGTGATCTTCATGTTGTCGTACTCAGCACGGACAGGGTCTTTTGAGGCTGCAAAGAACGTTGAATTTCCACGCTTGGAGCAAGCAGATACAAGTTTCTCCCATTGAGCAACACGCTCTATTTCTTCTGGAAAACGATTGAATATTTCCCGTAATTCATCTTTTCTGGCATGAATACAGGGCATGCAACCCACGCGTGAGCAACCTTGTTGATATAGTGGATTTGGCTTGATACCGTGACGCTTCGCAATTTCGAACACTTCCGCAACTTTCCAATTCAGTATCGGGCGGTAAATATTCACATCGTCTTTCTCGTCCCAGTCCCACATTGGGAGTTTTGCACGCGCTGGGGATTCCTCCGCTCTGACTCCCTGCCAGCTCACCAATTCATGCTCTGGAAACTCATCAAGCAAAGGCTCAACAATCTGATGCTTGATCGGGTCATGCTTTAAATCAAACGTGCAAAACCTTGCTCGCGTGGATGGAAAACGGCCTTTCCACATACAGAGGTCTAAAAAAGGGACTCCTGTTGGATGAAGTGTGGTTAAGGCGCGAGAAACCACCTCCATCGCTTCAGCTTCGGTCATTGGCTTCCTTGCTGGGAGCCACATCCAATCACCGACGATTTTTCCGGAAAGAAAACGCGTATCATCTTGCAATAGCTCTGGTGTCGTTTGTGTGGTTTTACGAAGCGCTTTCCATTTTCCTGGCGTTTCTGCCATCAACTTTCGAGGCCAATGCTCTTTGATATACTTCCGTTTGCCTTCAATCTGTCTTGAGAAATCCGCTTTTACCCGTTGAACTGGGCCAAGCCTCTTTTCCAGATACTCAATATACTCATAGGTCTGCGGGTGCTCATGGCCCGTATCTGCAAAAACTACATGCATATTGGGAACTTCGTTCTCGATGGCCAGCAACCACATCGCGAGTGAGTCTTTCCCACCGCTAATTGAAATCACGTTTTGTGCATCGAAGCACTCTGATTGGATCACCGACATTTCCGTGCCTCCCACCAGACTTGAATGGACATCCGAGCAATGTCATACAACTTCAGCTCAGCTTCCAAAAACAGAACAACCCCCGCATAGATAACCGCCATAAGCTTGAAATGTTCCCACGTGAACTGTGATGAGATGATAAAAACCATCGTCAAAACAAATAGTGATTTACGATAGCGACTTTGAAATCTTCTCATTTCTTGAACAACCTTGGTTTGCTGACTCAAGGCGTCCCGGTTGAGCTCATTCTCCATCCTGCTTACCTCATAATCCAATCTGAGTTTTCCTATGTAATTTTTATCAATCATCTCACCAACTCCACTCGATATTCCCAAAGGTAACGATACGGAATACGCCTCCGCTTGTAGCACGTGTATTTTCCAGTTCTTTTTAAATCCCTAAACCGTGCGCTAATTGCGGTCTCCATATCCCTGACTTTGAACTCTTCATAAATTCGCCACTTGGCTTCTTCCAGGGTGTAATACCCGCCCTGTAATGCATGAGCCACACGGTCTTTCTGCTTGCTCAACTTTTGGATCATGGCCGTACTCCTTCTCTCAACCTTCTTAACTTGCTTTGATTGATTTCCCACTTCGCTCGTCTGAAATTCTTTAACCCAACATCTTTCGCTACAGGCATGTAGGTTGCTTTCTCAGGCAACGCCAATGGGATTTCCTTGCTCAAATCCTCCCCAGTGAATACTCGACGACATGCAATCTGATAGTTGCGTTGAAACATCGCGTAAGAGTCCTTTTCAGCCTTGGCCCTCAGTACATGCGTTGTGGTCTCTCGTGAGGCAACAAACACCGCTGGATGGCTCCATTCCTTCTGCTCAAACTCCGTTGCATTTCTCAGCGCTTCAAAATACGCTTCACGCTCGTCCGGTAATCCAAAATCTGACGGCTCAGGCTGACACCACTTGATGAACTGTCCGACGCTTGGAATGTGTGGTGAGCCTGATGCCCTGGCCTTACTTAATCCCCTTTGGACTTGCTGCATCGAGTGGATGCGGTTTTCAATGAATGCCTTGGCCCAGGTGCGTTTCGCTTGGTTCTGCGACTGGTCATCAGGAAAAGCCCATTTCCAAGCTGGAAAAATCGATCTGAGCTCAGCAAACAACGTATTGACCACCTCTGCTGATTGCTCAGACACGCTTGCAGTTTGCTCTGCTCTTGCAACGGCATGGTGAGCATTCGCTTGTCCGGTCCGTTCGAACTTCATGCCCTGTGCAATGTTTTGAATGGATTCCATGCGAGTCTCCTAGTATCCGAGGTCGTGCCGCCAGCCTGTGTAATTGTCATCCTGCACAGGTTGGTTCAAAGGTTGTGGGTTAACTCTTGGTTGCGGTGTGGGCGTTAACCACATTCGCTCCCGAATGAATTTTGTGATCCCGTAGACAAAACATCCGCCCGCATCGGTTCCCCAGTCTGGGTCGGTTTGTGCTGCAAGGCTTAACCAGTCCAACGCCGATTGAGCGTCTTGCTCAGTGAGATTTTCAGATTTCCAAACCTTCCAGGCGGTTGCGTCTGTTCCACCCTTGCGGTGTTTTGGGTAGGCAGCAAACATGGCCTTGAACGCATCAGGTTTGGTTTGTCGCTTTTTGGGTTTTTCAGGTTCGGGCTCAGGATCTTTGGGCTTAGGGACAGATATTTGATCTGTATGATCGTGTATGTTCGAGTATGTTACTGGATATGGGAATTTCCCCAATTCCAAGGGAATGGGAATTTCCTCATATCCATTTGTGACTTTTCCCACTTCCAAGGATTTGGGGCTATTACCATTTCCATTTGTGACTTTTCCCATATCGGATTCGGGACTTTTCCCATTTCCAGTAATATCAGGGCTTAGAGCATAAATCGCTTGTTCAATTGCTTCATAGAGAACACGGTAATGCTTCGTTGGGGTTCCATTCGCTTTGCGCGTTTTACTTTCAACGAATCCAAGCTCTACCAGTTGATCAATTGCATATCGTGCAGAGTTTTGAGACATACAGCATTCTTCGGCAAGCTCAGCATGGGTTTTATAAAACCAACCGTCGGGACGTTTCGTTTTACTCTGCCAAAACATCAGCTGATCTAATACAAACCCCCTGGCATGTGAGCCAGTAATTTTAATGATAACTCTGTGTATTGAGAGGCGGTTTTTCTGCCCTGCAAATTCTTGGAGTAAAGTGCTCATTTCTTTCACCTTTGTTCTTGTTTTTAAACGATGAGATACGATGCCAAATAGTGAGCTATCCGGGTTCCTCAGGCAGTGGGTAGATGTCGGGGCGGAGTTCGTGGCGGGATACTTCACGATTAGTGAACCGCTCAATTTTTAGGACATCCTCAGCGGGTATCCTTCTGTGTCCATTGAGATAGCTCCTAACCGTAATCCTGCTTTTACCAAGCTTTTTTGCAAGAGCCGACTTTTTCATGTTCGGTTCATCTTGACTTGAAAACCATCTTTGTAGTTTCATGATACGTATTATAGTTTATCAATACTCATGGTATCAATATACATCAAGGGAAGAATTATACAATATGGAGTAATATAAAAAATTGATGTATATTGAATCAAAGCGATGCAATCCGTATCATATGGAGAATAAATACGTGAGTTTTGGGGCTGAATTAGAAATGCTAAATAGACCTGTTTGGGTAGAGCGGGCTAGTGAGCTTATGAAAGAGCAAAAAGTTTCAAGGGATGATTTAACAGATGCACTAGAAGTAAAAACAGTAGGCGCAGTAGGTCATTACTTTACTGGTCGAAGAGATCTGTCTCTTGCTCAGGCTCAAAATTTATCAAATAAGTTAAATACAAGTGTCGCTTATCTTTTAGGCGAGACAGATAACCCCAAATTTGTTAGCGATACTACAGCTATCCAAGCGGGGCCATTAATGCAGGCTTTCCAACTTCTTTGTAGTTCAAAAGGTTATGATGATAAAACTACTCAGATTATTTACGATGTTATTGAAGATATAACCCCAGAAAACATTGTTAAAGTTCACAATATTATCGCAAGAGCAGAAAGATCTGGAAATGTTGGGGCCGCACTAATCGATTTGGAATCAATTAGGAATAAGTTGTGATTGGTAAGAATTCATAAATTTATCGGGGAGGATGGAAGCTGTACTAATCATAACATTTGATTACCTACCTCCTCCTTGCCCCAGAGCAATCCAAAGTTTACTTTAGCCTGCACCATTCAAATAAATGACATTATCACTAGATTGAGTATCTTCCTTTGAGTTATTGGGAGTTATATCCTTATGCTCTATAGTCTTTTTTCCAAGTGCTAACAGGTCACGATCAATAAAGTGAATTAACTTTGATTTCTCTACAAGACCATCAGCTTTTTCTGCTTTGACTCTTCTCAGCACTATTTCACTAAACTCTCTCTCCTTTTCAATAGCTAACCTATTTATGGAGATAAAGTATGATTTCGCAGCAACACACAGAGCTAATAAAAAGCAAACTAAGATCAATAAGGCTACTGTTGTTTCCATTTCAACACCTTAATTTTATTTACAAAAAACAACATCAAAGGAGAAATGAGTAGAATGAGCTGCATAATATTCATTGCCAAAGAAAAAGATGAAAAAAAGCTCTTCATTCCAACATTCCCTTTAATGACATAGTCATAGTGCATTACAAGATCGACAAATATTGTCAAGACGCAAGTTATGATAAGTACAAAGCAAATCATTAAATCTTCCTTTGATTCATTCCGCTTCAAAACGAAAAATGTTGCGAAACAAAAGATAAGAGCGATTATTGCATCATAAAGAAACCATACTTGCTTGGCATAGCTTAGTGAAAGGATGATAGGACCAATAACTGTTCCCAGCCCTGCGAGTGTTAACGATACGACACTAAGCCAGAAAAAACTTCTATTTACCTTGAAATACAATAAACATAAAAATATGTATAAATACACGTAAGTTAAATTACTCACTGATTACTCCCCTTAAGGTATATTTCCGTTTGCACCTCCAGCTATATCGCTTTTCTGATGCAGTGCCTGACTTGCGACATTTACTTTGAAATCAAAATGAGAGTTACCTCCTTGCGTAAGTAAAAGATCATCTTCTTTTAATTCTTGTATTTGGCGTGTTGATTCAACTTTCTTTTTTTCCATGATTTGAGTCCTCTAATCATGATACTTGTCGTATCTAGGTTGGGTAATTAACCATATATACTCTGTATCAAAAAACAATCGCAAAAAAGAATGCTTTAAAGCTAAAAATCAAAACTAAAGAATTATTTTCACTCTTTACTCATTCTAAAACCCCTCCCAAAACATTAATACAAAAATAAGCCATATGATACCAAAAATATTTTTGTATTATTCTTCTTGACAATTAATGATAAAAAAACAATCATTGTGATACTTGATGTATCATTTATACAAAACATATCTTTGACCTTGGCAGATTGAGCAGTACTGCCTCTTTAGAAGGATTAGGTAAATGCACAACGATTTATGCACTCAAACCTTTGCACATGGCAATAGCAAGCTCACTGCAACGTTCTGGTTCACAAATGATGAAATCGAAATGCACGACGTTTTATTTGAGAACGGTGTTTCCATTTCTGAGTGCGAATTGTTAGGCCCTCTTACAGACGAAATTCTAGAAAGCGCATACAACATCATCACCGAGCGAAAAGAGCAGTATCGCAGCGGTCAACTAAGACACGGAGCATAAGACCATGCAACACCACAACGTCGAAATCTCAAACCTCAAAACTAACCCTCAGTTCCAAACGGTTCTGAGGGAATACACAGAAATCGCAGCGAACTCGGGCATTGTTCAACTGCTAAATGTCTGTGCAGAAACCGGGGTTATCACTGTTTTCATTCAAGACACCCTTGTTTGTCCTCACGGAAACATGTTCCCCAAGGTTAATGAATACACCTTCTGCATGGATGACCCGGATGTCATGGAGAAGCTGATCACCGATATGCACCGGCTGATGAGTGCATGTAATGAAGATGACTTTGTTTCTGTTTACTTACACTGAGGATTGAGCGATGCACATTCAAACCCACAACGACTACATCGAAAAAATTAAGTCCACTCATGATTGCACAGAGATGTCAGAAGATAGCCTTTGGCACTTCGAGCGCAGTTTAGGCATTGGTGGCAGTGATGTCGGGGCAATTCTTGGGGTGAATAAATACAAGACCCCTTACCAAGTTTGGCTAGAAAAAACAGGCCGCGCAGAGCCAGAAGACCTCTCAGACAATGAGCGCGTTCACTTTGGAAACGTGTTGGAAGATACGGTTGCACAAGAATATTCGCGTCGAACTGGGTGTAAGGTTCAACGTCGAAACAAGCCCTTTATTCATGCAGAAATGCCCTGGCTACGTGCCAACCTCGACCGTGTAGTCGTCGGTGAAAAGAAAGTGTTGGAATGTAAAACGGCTGGCGCATTTGCCATGGCAGATTGGGGCGAAGCGGGTACGGATGAAGTCCCAGAGTCTTACCTTCTTCAAGTGACGCACTATATGTACGTCTTAGGCTGGAACAAAGCAGATTTAGCGGTGTTGGTTGGTGGGAATGAGTTTCGGATCTACTGCTTTGATTTGGACGAAGAGTTAGCGGACTTTATTCAACAAAAGCTGCAGTCATTTTGGTTTGATCATGTGATTGCGGATGTGCCGCCAGAAGCACAGAACAATACAGACCTTGAAACGTTTTATAAAGCTGAAGATGGGCTTTCCACGGTAGCGCCTCCAGAGATCATCGAAAAGTTTAAACGCTTACGAATGATCAAAGATCAAATTAAAGCCCTTGAAACTGAGGCTTACGGGCCATCTGTCGGCGGTAAACCAATTGGTGGATTGGACTTTGAGATCAAGAACTTCATGGGCAAAAGCACCGAGCTGCTCATCGATGATGAAGGAAAAAGAATGTGCTCATGGAAAAAACAAAAATTCAATCATTTTGATACCGCTCAGTTTAAGAAGTACCACCCTGAACTTGCTAACCAATTCATCAAACCAACCGAAATTAGAGTCTTTCGGGCTTAAGGAATATGACGATGAACCAGTTATCTACCACTGACAATCTTTCGAATACAACTGACTTCTTGCTTGACCCTTCGGTAATGCAACAAATGATCAGTGTCGCGAAATTGATGTCTCAAAGCCGGGTTACAGTTCCAAAACATTTGCAGGGAGCAGAGGCTGATTGTTTAGCTGTTGTGATGCAGGCTGCTCAATGGCGGATGAATCCTTTTGCTGTTGCTCAGAAGACTCATTTTGTGAATGGGCAATTGGGATATGAAGCGCAACTTGTGAATGCCGTCATTGCATCATCACGTGCAATTGTTGGACGGTTTAAATACGAGTATGAGGGAGATTGGCCTAAGGGAGCAGGTGAAATCAATTGGGAGAAGTTTCCAGACGCAAGCGTAAGAGTAGGTGCAGTACTTCAAGGTGAAGATGGTATCACCTGGGGGGAATGGCTCCACCCCGCATCAGTGAAAGTCAAAAATAGCCCTCTTTGGAAGACCGCGCCCAAGCAACAAAGTGCTTACTTGGCGGTTAAATACTGGTCTCGTCTCTACTGCCCAGATGTCATCCTAGGTGTATACACCGTCGATGAATTCGAAGATACACCAAAACCTAAAGAACGAGATGTCACACCGAGCGAGCCACCAGAGAAAAAACAGAAACGCTCATCTCAGCTTATGCAAAAACTAAAAAGCAGTGATGAGGATATTGTTGAGGTCATCGACCACAACCTGAGTTCGGTACTGGACCAAATCAATGCGGCAGAGAGTAAAGAAGCGCTTTCGCAAGTCGCTCACCTTGCCGCTGAGTTATCCCAAGAACAACAAATCGAAGCCCGCAGCGCTTATAAAGCTCGCCTTGCTGCATTGAATGAAAAAGAAGTGATTGAGTAGAAGTGCGCTTTGGCAGGGAATTCCCCTCCCTGCCCTTTTTTAAATTTGAAGGATTAGAACAATGAATACTAAAGACTCGTACACAACTGAAATTTCAATCGAAGAACTCGGATTCATCATCCAAATTTTTGGTAAAGGTGCCGGAGTTAAAGTTCAAGGGTTACATATTACTGCTGATGATGCCTCTATATTCAAGCTTTCTGTTACCTCTGATACACCATTTCCAAATTTAAAAGAGATGTTCCAAATCGAAGAAGTTGAGCAACGAGAGCGTTACATGGCTGAAGAAGAGACGCTTGAAAGACTCACTGAATTCACAATGAATACGACTCCACAGACCATCAACTAATCGACTCAAACCCTACGCATTCGAAGGATAAGAATAATGGATAAAAAAGACTTTTACATTGCTGAGGTTTCGCAAGAAGAACTGTGGCTCATTATCGAGCTCTTTTTTAAAGGCTTAGGTGTCTTGGCTGAGGGAATGAAAATTGAGCAAGATAATGCTGACATATTCAAGCTTTTCGTTGGCTCAAAGCAACCACTTCCTATTTTAAAGGAAGTATTCAAGGACCAACTAGCTGCGCAACCCAAACCTATTACACATGACGAAGAACACATTAAGAAGTGTGTCCTTGAAGCGATGCGAAAAAAGCCACAGTTCATGAACTGATAAGGGAAGAACAATGGAAGCACTCAAATTAGAAAGCAAAGCACAGCCCTTCCCCGACGAAACACCAGAAGAGCGGGAAGAATTTGAACGGCTGATGCGTAATCAGCTCAACAACAAAAAGCAGTTAATCGAGTTCAACCTCAAGAACTGCATCGGTGAACGAGTTGCACTGTATGGAGGAGGGGTGGAGTTTGTCACGCTCCATTCTGACGCCTGGAGAAACGAGCAAGGCCAGAATGTGATCCGTGTGTCCGGTCACAAAGAGCCAGTTTTCCTCAACCGTATTCGTACTTTGGATAAGATTTTGGTGGGGGAGTCATGAGCCGCACAACCGGAAAAACTCAACCCAGAGAGTTCTACCCGACACCAGAAGACACAGTCAAGGCGTTACTCAAAGAGCTCACATTCAAGGAGGGAGATACCTTCCTTGAACCCTGCAAAGGTGATGGTGCGATTTATGATCAAATTCCTTTGCCCGGTCACCAAAAGCGTTGGGCAGAAATTCACGAAGGCGTGGATTATCTCAACACACCATTTGAGAAAGCAGACGTGATCATTACGAATCCACCTTTCTCACTGGCGAAAGAGTTCCTTTGGAAATCGAAGAGTGAATTGGCCTACGGTGGCACGATGATTTACTTGCTCAAGCTGGATTACCTCGGCACAAAACAACGTGTTTCATTCTGGGAAGAATTCGGAGTGCCACAAAAGCTAAAAGTGATCACACCAAGACCAAGGTTCGTCACTATCAACGGCAGAAGTAACGATTCATGCGAATACGCGTGGTACGTCTGGGACTATGGCAATCGCCTTGCTGAATGTCCTTTCATTTCACATTTACGTGCGGCTTGAGGAAAGAACAATGAGTAAAAACCAAATTCATTATAACGATGCACCGATTGAGCAAAAGGAAGTAAAGGCGTGGTTTCATGGGGAGCAGCTTCTGGGGTTTGATGAGCATCGAGCGCGATTGGCCGCATGTCATGTGAAGGACTGTGAAACGGAAGGGTGCCATGAATTCAGCCCTAGGTTCTACGCGATTTGCGATAAATGTCGTGCTGAAAAACGTGCTGAAAAAGAAGAAGAAAAGTATCGAGATGCAGAATCAAGAGACTATCAAGACGGGGACGTTCTTTACTCGAATCAATTTGATGAATACTTCTTTAGCTTAGAGGACTTGGAAAGTCTCATGGAAGAGGATGATATAGCGGTAGGGGATCTTCACAGACTGCAACTTTACTTTTGCAATCCAATCTATCCCAGACACATTGATATGGATGATCACCTATCCAATGATCTCGCAGAAGAAAACAGTGCCGATGAAGTTCTCAGCGATGAATGTATCGATTTGGTGGAGAAGTTAAACACTGCACTCATGAAGAACAAACCCATTAGCTATTTCCCCTCGAATATCGCTGTAAATCTGGATTCGATTTTTATTGGAGAAACACCATGCGACAAGTAAATGAGGCGCTGTACACAACCAAAAATGGTGAGTTTTACCACCCGGATATTCCAGCAGATTTTGATTATCAGTCATTGAAGAAATGGAGTGAATCAAACGGCATCGAGCTTCAAGGGTGCTGGATGGATGAGAGCTACGAAGAAAACCTCTTTGATGAGATCAGCCACATACGCAAGTGGAAGCCTGTTACACCAAATGGGTATACCCTACTCGCTAAATTCCATGATGAAGATGGCAATGGACCTTATGCGTATTTTGGGAAGAAAGTGGAGGGTGAGACATGCCAAAGCTAAAAAACAACTTCTCATGCCCAGACTGTGGTTCAACCGTAAAAGCATGGGCTGATTTAGATGCTCAAGTCACTTTCGAGATCAGCAAAAGCGGCAAGCTAGTTAAACGCATCATCGAAAATGTGCAGCAAAGCGATGGTCGTTGTGGTGTCGAATGTTCTAAATGTTCGTGGGCAGTATATGGAGAAGACATGGACGATGATAGCCCATTCGCAAAGTTTGTTGGTGAAGCGCTTGGGCAACAAGCGGATATCCAATTTCTTACAGCCAAGCGTGTTTAAAGGGAGATTCATCATGGAACCAACCAAAAAAGTTGAGAGTTTACGGCCTTCGCACAATGTATACATGGAATACGAAATTGAAGTGATTGACCAGGAAGAACAGGACACATCCGTCGAATTATCCGGCCACTTCTACATATGCGGGGCAAGTCGTAATGAATTCGCTGAGAAGCTTGGAAAGCTAATAGACGAATACCGAATATAGGGCGCGAACTGATGAAAGTCGAAACATCTCAAGTAACGAAAATACACATCTCTAATATTGAAGGGATTGAGCCGATAACGGTGATTTTAGAGGATCTAGGCCAGAGTTCTGGAAAGCTCATAGTGAAGTGCTCTTATGAAGTTTGGACATGTCATTTAGCATGGGAGGAAGAATCATCATTTATTGAAACTATCAGCTCTATGAATGTGGAATACTTGCAAGCTTACTTGAGTGGTTCTGAGCAATTCATTATTGATGGTGAAAAGGTTCAATCAGATATCCTACACCTCAGACGAAATAAGAAACTGGACCGAATAACAGCAAGAAAGCTTTACAGTGTAAGTTTTAAGCAGTTTGTTTGTATTTGGCTAGCAGAGAATGAAAAGCTTATAGCTCGCATATATGGAGGTGCTCACCACGCAGTCCCCCATAGAGATAATTGGCACTACCTCTACGAACGGAAAATCTTTCAGGCTGTAAAGGATGGGATCGCGTCATTTTGTCATGATAAGGAAGCTGCGTGATGAATATTGAAACCTCAAAGGTGAATAAGCTTCATATCTCCAATGTCGAGGGAATTCCCCCTGTAACAGTCATTTTGGAGGACGTAGAAAATTGCTCGGGAAGACTTACAGTCACGTGTGGCAAAGATATATGGATAATCAGACTAACTTGGAAGCATGAGCCATCTATTGAAAAGTACGTTGCTTCTGATGAGTTTTATTCAATCTACACGCCTGGGCGTTTACATGATCTTTTAGGAAATTCAGAACGGTTTTCAGTAGATACGCAAAGCATTAGAAGCGATATCTTGCGCTTAAGACGTGCAAAAAGGCTAAACCAGCGCCAAGCAAGAAGACTCTTTAATTCTTGTTCAAGCGATTTTCATTTCGATTGGTTGAGTGAGAATAGGCGGCTGATAAACCACCTATATGGTGGCCTGAATTATAAAGTCCCGCGAGTCCAAAGTTCACAATACATCTATGAACGAACGGTTTTTAAAGCCGTTTCAGATGGACTTTTAGCTGTGTATCAAGATGAGGAAGCAGCATGAATTTTCAGTCATCACCTGGGTATGAAAGTGAGAAACTCAAAGAAAAGCTACTGATGACGCCTAGCCAACGCAAAGCATTTCGCAAGTTCAAAAAAGCCTATGACGAATGTATTGAAGAAGGTATTCGGTTCGAAATGTATGGGACTGGTGGGGATTCAATCATCGCTCTTAATGGAAATAACATTGATGACGTGAGTGATGATATTGAAGGCATTTTATTGGATGAATTGTTCTATGACTGGATGCACTTTGATGCATGTGCATGGGTTGATTGTGAAGTTTACGTAAGACCTAAAGAAGGGATCGACTTATGAGCATACCAAACTGGTCAAGTACCTCCCAGATTAAGAAAACCAAGCTCGGCAAAATGCTAGGCCATATGAGGGTTCAGAAAGGGATCCATTTGGGGATCATGGCTAAGGATCTCCAGCTCACCTCAAGTTATCTAAGTGGTATTGAACTTGGAAGAATCGAGGTTACGGAAAATCTGATACACCGCATTGCTGAGTACTTCGAATTAGACGCAGATGGCACACATGAATTGATGTTGTGTGCTGGCCTAAATGAAACGATTGATAAAGCGAGTTAGGAGATTTAACGATGGATTATCCAGTGATACATCACAGCTACGAGATAGGTAGCTATCAGCAAATTAAACCACCAGCAAAGAAAAAAGCACCAGAGTTATCGTTAATTGAATGTCGTTTCTATACGACAAGAGAGGTCTTAGACATACTGGGCATTACCGCACCAACACTGTATAAATGGCAAGACGAAAAAGGGTTCCCCAGACCGAAGATCCAAAGTAACCCTAATCGATTTTTAAAAGCAGAAGTCGAATCCTGGATTCAAGTGAATACAACCCAGAATGTGATTATTGATTTAAATTGAAAGCCCACCTCGCCCTAGTAGGCGAGGCAACCCTTTCACTGCCACTGCGTACAAAATTGAATAGCTCGCATTTGTGTACCAAACTGTGTACCAAAAAACAAAATTCAAAATTGAGACTAAAATTAAAATCAATAAAAACAGTAATTTAAAACGGAATCTAACTCCATTTAAAGTAATGACCAATACCGTCAAGAGACATTTGTACAGCGATCATCACAAGGATCATCCCCATCAAGCGTTCAATCGCGGTTAATCCTTTCTCTCCGAATAGCTTATGTAAAGTCGTTGAGAACATCAAAATAATCGATGAAATACCCCATGCACCAAGTAATGCGATGGTCCAGTCCACCATACGATTTGGATCTTGGTTACTAAATAGAAGGAGTGCAGCCAAAATCGATGGGCCAGCAATCATTGGGACTGCCAGAGGTACTAAAAAAGGTTCTTCACCTTCTGGCAAACCTGCTACACCGCCTGGTTGTGGGAAGATCATACGGATCGCAATCAAAAATAGAATAATCCCACCAGCAATACTCACCGCTTCTTGCTTCAAACTCAGGAAATTGAGAATTGACTGACCTGCGTAAAGGAACATCAACATAAATACAAGTGAGATCAGTAGCTCACGCACTAATACCTTGCGCTTTCGCTCCTGCGGCACGCCCTTCAATATCGACACCACAATTGGCATATTGCCTAGCGGGTCCATAATGAGAAATAAAGTAATTGCCGCAGATAATGTATCCATTGTTCCCCCATGTGGTTTATTCAGCACTAAAATTAAATTTGGTCATATTCGTCTATAAAACAACCACCTTTATTCAACATAGCTGCTGAATAGAAAAGTTCTTAAAGTGGTTTGGTTTCACTTGGAACAAAGGTTGGATTCTTAGACGGCTAAAAGGCTATCATATGCCGTAACGCTGACCAAGAATATCTTTAGGAATTTTGCATGAATTTAACGACACCCGCACTCTTGTTTCCGGCGATTTCGCTCCTTCTTTTGGCTTATACCAATCGCTTTCTCGTTCTCGCTCAATTGATTAGGCAGCTCAATACAAGAGATAATCAAAATTTACGCGGGATGGTCATCCGTCAAATCGATAATCTCAAGAAACGCATCGTACTCACCAAAACAATGCAAGCCTTTGGTGCACTCAGCTTTCTTTTATGCACATTCTCAATGGCAGCACTATTTCTAGAACAACAAATGCTAGGGCGCTGGATTTTTGGATTAAGCTTGGCTTCATTGAGTATCTCCCTACTCATCTCAATCTATGAAATCCATATTTCCTGTGATGCTATTTATATAGAATTGGAATGGATGGAAAGTAAGAAAAAAGAAGGTGTGTTGGATGATAGAAGATCATGATTTTGATGTCATCATTGGTGCAAGTGGTGGCCTCGGTGATGCTGTATTAAAGCAATCTATACAGGAAAAGCCCATCAAACAAGTGGTCGCGATCAGTCGAAGTACAAAGCCACTTGATTACGACCCGAAGTTAGGCTGGTTTCAAACAGCGTATCATGAAGATGCCATTCAATCTTGCTGTGAGCAGTTGGCTTCACTTCAAGGGAAAGTTCATCGAGTTTTCATTTGTACTGGTGTACTTCATGGTACTGATTTCTTTCCAGAGAAAAAACTAGAAGATCTGGCTGAATTATCCATGGAAAAAGTCTATCATGCGAATGTGGTTGTTCCCATGTTATTTATCAAGTATCTTACCCCGCTTCTTCGTAGAAAAAACGCTACGATTGTCAGTGTATTGAGTGCCAGAGTTGGGAGTATCGAAGATAATCAACTTGGTGGCTGGTATGCTTATCGTGCATCAAAGGCTGCACTCAATATGATGTTAAAAACAACTGCCATTGAATTTTCGAGAAGGGCAAAAAACGTCAAAATCATCGCATTTCATCCTGGAACAACGAATACTTCTCTTTCCAAACCATTTCAGGCAAATGTCAAACCTGAAAAACTATTTGCGCCTGATTTTGTGGCAAAACAACTTTCTCATTTAACTTTATCAATTCAACCTGATGGTGCATTATCCTATTTAGACTGGAACCATCAACCGATCAAGTGGTGAATATGACTCAAAAACTTTTTTCTGCAACCGATATTGCACAACTGGATGATCGTTATCGAGCATCATTCGTGAATAGCCTTTCTGGCTTTAAAAGTGCAAACCTTATCGGCACCACAAACACAACTCAACAAAATAACTTAGCAATCGTCAGCTCAGTATTCCATCTTGGCGCGCATCCGCCTTTGATGGGTATGATCTCTAGACCTCACGTCACCAGAAGAGATACGCTTGAGAACATACTGGAACTGGGTGTTTTTACAATCAACCATGTCCACAAAGACTTCACAGCACAAGCACATCAAACCTCGGGACGATATGTTCAGGACATTTCGGAGTTTGATGCTGTTGGACTTACACCCGAATTTCTGAATGATTTTCCCGCACCTTATGTCAAAGAAAGTCAAATCAAGATTGGGTTGAAACTGATTCGAACAGAGACTATCCCTGAAAACAATACAGTCTTGATTATTGGCCAAATAGAAGCGGTTCATCTTGATCCATCACTTGTCTTATCCTCCGGTTTTATTGATATAGAAAAAGCAGGTACCGTTGCTGTATCTGGTCTGGATAGTTATTATGAAACACAACGCATTCAACGTTATGCTTACGCTAAACCCAACCAAGAGACCAAATCAATATCCGATTCATGAGCAAAAATCAGTATCCATGATTGAACGTTCCATTTTGGGTCTATGTTATCCATTGGATAAGAGTCATTCCTCACCAAAACCCAGAGATTTCCATTGCATTGTCTGAGATTCAAAGGAAGAGAAAGCAGCGCACTTCGGAAGTAATCCAAGGATCATCTGGAGTGTGATTTGTGCTTGGTAACTACCAATCATGCCAAGTATTGGACCGAAAACACCCATTGTCTCACAATTTTGTGAAATTTCGCTTTCATATTCGCGAGGGAACAACTGTTCAAAGCAAATCGAATCATGCTGGCCAAAGTCAAACCACCCCACTTGTCCAGCGCTTTGGAGTGCTGAACCAAAAATATATGGAAGACGGTTGTTTTTGGCAAATTGGTTTAATAAATATCGAGTTTTTCGCTGATCGGTACAGTCTAATATGACATCCACATCCCCAATTATCGTATTGATATTCTTTGTACAAAGCCGCACCGTTACTGGAAAGATCTGAATGCCAGGGTTTTGTGAGTTCAACTGAATCGCAGCGACTTCTGCTTTGAACTGGCCAATATGATTTGGACGATACAGGATTTGCCGCTGCAAGTTACTTCGCTCCACTTTATCATCATCGACCAGCGTCAGTTTCCCGACGCCCGCTGCTGCAAGGTATTGTGCAACCGGGCACCCGAGCCCTCCCATACCCACGATCACAACATGTGCATTCATCAATTTGTGCTGTCCATGCTCACCTACCTCTGGGAGCATGATTTGCCGGGAATATCTTTGGAAGTCTTTATCCGTGAGCATTCGATTTCCCAATCATCTTCTGAAAAGCTTCTACGTCTGCTTCTAAATTCTTGGATTCTGTCACCGCACGAACAACGGCTAGACTTTTCACGCCCGTTTCGAGCACCTCTGGCGCACGTTTTCGATCAATGCCTCCAATGGCGACATGTGGGATGTCTTGAATGAGAGCAACGTACCGTTTTAACTTTTCAAGCCCTTGGATCTTACCTGACATATCTTTTGTGGTTGTCGGATAGATGGCACCAAAGGCAATGTAACTTGGCCGGCATTGCATCGCTGTGCAAATTTCAAAGTACCCATGAGAACTTACACCAAGGCGAAGCCCTGCTTTTTGAATAGCTAGTAAGTCTGCGGTTTCCAAGTCTTCCTGCCCCAAATGGACACCATATGCCCCAAGCTCAACCGCAAGTTCCCAATGATCATTAATAAATAGCTGTGCGCTTAATTTTTTGGCAAGTTGGATCGCTTTGTCAAGTTTATCTCTCAACGCAAGTCCTGACTCATTTTTGATCCGTAGCTGAATCGTCTCTACGCCTAGATCCAGCAGCTTTTCCACCCATTCAACACTATCCACAACAGGGTAAAAGCCAAGCGGGTTGAGCCTACAGGAAGAAAAATCTGACTCATGGTGACTCATGTCGCGTTTTGCTGTGTGAAGTTGTACTGTTGGATAATGCTCCCAGTCTTTTGGCCAACCAAGATGTTTCACCGCGCCAACACCTTGTCCTATTCGTTCAGAAGCACGGAGCCCTTGTTGAATATAAGCACTCGCTAAAACCATCGCATCTGGGATTGGATAAGACAGCGCCATAGAAGCAGCCAATGCAGATGCATAAGAGCACCCTGTTCCGTGGGAATGAGGCGTCTTCACACGATAATTTTCTATTGTGTATTCTTTTTCATTGGAAAAATATGAATCGACACAACGATCTGTCTGCTCACCATGTCCCCCAGTGATCACAACATGTTCAACCCCAAAGTCTTGGATAGCATCCGCTGCCTGTCGTAAGGGTAAATCATCAAATAAGGACAGCCCTGTGAGTGCAGTCACTTCCAAGAGGTTCGGAGTGATCACATCGACAACTGGCAATAAATCTTGGCGAATAATTGGCTGCAACTCCCCTTCTGTCAGCACTTCTCCTGTCGATGCCACAGCAACGGGATCGTAAACAATTTTGCATGGCTTCTCCCATGTTGATTTTGCATGTTTGATGAACGCACTCAAAATTTCGACCTGACGATGGGTTGCAAGTAATCCGATTTTGATCACATCAGGTTGAATATCTTCTGCAAGTGCATTGCACTGTGCGAGAAAAGATTCATCAGATACAGGGAAGATCCCATTGATGCCCATTGAATTCTGAGCCGTGGTTGCAGTGATCACGGTGCAACAGTGCACGCCAAAGTCATGACAAGTGAGAAAATCGGCTTGGATCCCAGCCCCAGCGCCAGAGTCTGAACCCGCAATGATCCAAACAACAGGTTTGTGATCCATCAATAATTCTCCTGTTTCCAAAAGGGTTGACCAATGGTTGGTGTACTTGGTTTTGCAAGTGCTCGCTCAGGCATGATCCCGCTCAAAAAACCTTGCCGTCCAGCTTTTACCGCGTCCTGAAATCCACGCGCCATCATGACGGGTAAATGTGCCTTGGCTACCGCGGTATTCAATAAAACACCATCCATGCCCATTTCCATTGCAAGGCAAGCATGCGAAGGACGACCAAGCCCAGCATCAATAATCATTGGGATCTCCGGAAATCGATTTCGTAGCACTTCCAACGCATATGGATTGAGCAAACCTTTCCCGGTTCCAATCGGTGCTCCCCAGGGCATCAGCACTTCACAACCGATATCCAGCAAACGTTGACATAAGATCAAATCATCGGTGCAGTAGGGTAAAACATGGAATCCATCTTTCACGAGCAAATCAGCGGCTTCAACCAACAAAAATGGATCCGGTTGTAAATTATAGTCATCACCAATCACCTCAAGCTTGATCCAGTTCGTCTCAAATACTTCTCGGGCCATCTTCGCAAGCGTAACCGCCTCTTGTGTAGAGTGGCACCCTGCTGTATTGGGCAGGAGCTGTAAACCAAGTTCCTTGATCATATTCCAGAACGTATTTTGTTCTGTTCCCAACGCTTGGCGTCGCAATGATACTGTGATGATCTCTGCCCCAGAGGCTGTTATCGCTTGCTGCATGACCTGAGGGGATGGATAAAGTGCTGTGCCTAATAACAACCTTGAGGTGAATTCTTGTCCAAATAAATGCCAATTATCTGTCACACTAACCTCCTTGAATTGGCGAGACAATATCAATGACATCGTCTGGTTTGAGTTGATATGTCGCATGCTTCGCTTGTGGTAAAAAGACTTCATTAATCGCAACTGCAAAAGGCGGCTGAAACGACTGCGCTTTAATCAGGGCACTCAAAGAACTGGATGAAATTGTGAATTGTTTCCCATTAAGCCAAATGTTCAACATAACCTCCTTCAATTGATTCAATTGGGTTCTGAATAACTTTGAAAACGGACTCAGCGATTGCCGGACCAAGTAAAAACCCATGCCGATATAAACCATTCACTCGGATCACCTGTTCATGGACAGACACTTTTGGCCGATGATCAGAAAAAGCAGGCCTCAGTCCAACCTGCATCGCCTCAACCTGCGCCTCTGCAAATCCATCCGAAACACTGTAAGCCGCTGAAAGTAATTCAAGGACAGAGCGCACCGTAATTGGCGCTTGTGATTCTGTTTCTATTTCCGTCGCCCCAATCACAAAACGATGGTCTGGCTTCGGGACGATATACAATGGATAACGAGGATGAAGCAGACGAACAGGACGAATCAAATTCACATGTGGTGCACGAATACGGATAATTTCACCGCGTACGCCACGTAGTGATTGATATTCAACTTTTGCGCCTATCCCTCGACAATCAATGATCCAATCAAATGCGCTTTGCTTGGCCTGTCCTGAGACTTCGAGCCAATGGACTCGGTTTTGAAAGGTTTGGACCACTTCTGCTTTTTCAAATACATGAACATGCTCATACAGCCACTGTGTGGTCCTCTCGAGAAATACATCATTATCTAAATGGCCTTCTCCCGTGACCAAACACCCCTCCAGCCCTTTTGCCAGTCCGGGCTCCATTTCATACAAAGTCTGCTCGTTTAATGGGTGGCTCTTATTCTGCCTGGGGATCCGCTGAATAAAGTCAGTCAGTTCATGTTTATCTTGGGGGTGGCAGATAATCAACGATCCTTGTCGGTGTAGGGCGTGAGGTATCCCCAATTGCTTCAAAATGTCAGACCATCGCTCAATCGCACGATCAGCCATCGGGAGCAATTCTGTTGGCATATGAACAGACTCTGATTCTGGCGCAAGCATTGCCGCAGCAATACTCGCTGTATTCCCTTTGTGATCAAGTGTCTTCTTTTCAAATAGGGTCAGCTCAGCCTTCAAATCATTGAAGGCTAAGGCTATCAAGCGCCCCATCAATCCCCCACCCAGAATGGCAACCTTCATGAGGGACTCACAGGTTGGTATATTTCAGCACCTTTTTCTTGAAATTCTTTCGACTTCTGAGCCATCCCTTCTTCCATGGTGGCAGCATAGTCACGTACATCCTGAGAAATCTTCATCGAGCAGAACTTAGGGCCACACATGGAACAAAAGTGGGCCACTTTACTCGATTCCTGCGGTAAGGTTTGATCGTGGTATTCCTTCGCGCGTTGTGGATCAAGGCCTAAATTGAATTGATCTTCCCAGCGAAACTCAAACCTAGCTTTCGACAACGCATCATCTCGCTTCTGAGCACTCGGGTGACCTTTGGCTAAATCTGCCGCATGGGCCGCAATTTTATAAGCAATCATTCCTTCTCGAACATCTTCCTTATCCGGTAAGCCGAGATGCTCTTTCGGTGTGACGTAACACAACATTGCACAGCCGTACCAGCCTATCATCGCGGCACCAATCCCTGACGTAATGTGATCATACCCAGGCGCGATATCTGTCGTGAGCGGGCCAAGTGTATAAAATGGCGCTTCATGGCAATGTTTGAGCTGTTCATCCATGTTTTCTTTGATGAGATGCATTGGCACATGTCCGGGTCCTTCAATGATGACTTGAACATCATGCTTCCAGGCAATTTTTGTCAGTTCACCCAAAGTTCTTAGCTCTGAGAACTGTGCTTCGTCGTTTGCATCCGCAATACTGCCTGGGCGAAGCCCATCCCCGAGACTAAACGTCACATCATAGGCCTTCATGATTTCGCAGATTTCTTCAAAGTGCGTGTATAGGAAATTCTCTTGATGATGCGACAGACACCACTTTGCCATGATGGAGCCACCACGAGAGACAATACCCGTCACACGTTTTGCGGTCATTGGGACATAACGAAGCAATACGCCTGCATGAATGGTAAAGTAATCCACACCTTGCTCTGCTTGTTCAATCAAAGTATCTCGGAAGATTTCCCAACTTAAATCTTCTGCCAAACCGTTCACTTTTTCCAAAGCCTGATAAATGGGAACCGTTCCTATCGGTACTGGGCTATTTCGGACAATCCATTCTCTTGTTTCATGAATATTCCGGCCAGTGGACAGGTCCATCACTGTATCCGCGCCCCAGTAAGTTGACCAAATCAGCTTCTCAACCTCTTCTTCGATTGAAGAAGTTACAGCGCTATTGCCAATATTCGCGTTCACTTTCACCAAAAAATTACGTCCAATAATCATTGGTTCTAGCTCGGGGTGATTGATATTCGCAGGGATCACGGCGCGTCCAGCGGCAATCTCCTGACGCACAAATTCAGGTGTAATTTCGATTGGAAGCCCTTTCGATTGGCAAACTGCTTGTTGGGTTGCACGCCCCATATTCTCTCGGATGGCAACATACTCCATTTCTGGCGTAATGATCCCCTGCTTTGCATAATGAAGCTGGGAAACATTTTTCCCTGATTTTGCACGTAAAATACTCGTCTGAGAGTGAAAGCGAAAATCATCAAGGCTGAAATCTAGCGCTCTAGCTTGACTATAAGTCGACGACTTTTGATTCAACACATCCGTATCATCTCGTGATATGACCCAGGCATGCCTTAACTTCTCCAACCCCTGCTGCACATCTACTTTGACGTGCTCATCGGTATAGGGCCCAGAAGTGTCATAGACGCGAATGGGTGCATTCTTTTCGAATTGAGGGACTTCGCCTTGGATCGGCGTATCATGGAGTGTGATTTCCCGCATTGGCACACGTATGTCATGGCATTCACCAGATACATAAACTTTCTTTGAGCTTGGATAAGCCTGATGGGATAGTGATTCGATAAATGCCTTTGCAGTGGCACGTTTCTCACGTCTGGTGCTCATACTTTTTCCTTTGTTTTTCAAGGTTGAGCTTGCCAGTTGAGAGCAAATAAGCGTGAACAACAGCTTTACTCACAATAGTGATGCTGTTGCTCTGGTTGGATACTTGTTCCCTCCGCAGATGTGAATCTGTTCAGGTTCAGCGGATCCCGCTAATGCGATCTCAGCTCAGGTCATCGACCATGAGCACTCCGACAAGATTTAATTCGAGCCAAGTCTACGCCTCGAAATCACAAAATTCAATGGATCTCAAGGATTAAATCGTGTTTAATATTGTCTATATTTGTACATTTGATATTATTTTGTACACTTATATACATCGTAAACACGGAGGAACTATGATCCAAACAGCAAACAATACCGCGATTGAACCCGGTCGACTCGGCCAGGTTGCGGCGAAGTTATTTTTAAATATCACGGAAGAGTGGGGTCTCACTGATGAACAGCGACTCATTCTTGCTGGCGTCAGTTCTCGTTCAACCATCGCAAACTGGAAACGTAAATCAATGGCGAAGGAACCAATCCACCTCAGCCGAGACACTCTTGAGCGGCTGTCATATATCAGTGGGATCTACAAAGCACTTCAAATTTTGCTCCCGCTGCCAGAGCAATGGGCACAATGGGTCCATAAGCCGAATAAAGTTTTTGGTGGCCAAACCGCTTTGGATAAGATGCTGGCAGGAAATGTGCTGGATCTTGCAGATGTTCGCCGATACTTGGATGCACAGCGAGGACGATAACGTGGCCTTTGATCGTGAGCAAACCAAAACACCAGTCGAGATTTCAGGCATGAGAAACTATCGACTGATCCCCAGTCACTTTCCCCCGATTCAGCTTTTTGAACATCTTCTCGATCCAGAGGAGCTGGAAGTGGCTTATGCATTGGAAGCACTCACAAATGATCGACTACGCGACGAAGCGGGCGATATTGCATTAGTGGAGCCTCATGATCGCATGGTAGGTCCTGGAAGCAGTGCGATCATGGCTGCATTTACCCATGCGGGCTATGCCAGCCGATTCACAGATGGCAGTTTTGGGGTCTATTATGCCGGCCTATCCATTGAAACCGCTATCGCAGAAACCGTTTTCCATCGAGAAAAGTTTCTGGGTGCAACCAATGAGCCACCATGCCAAATCACAATGCGAAGCTACATCAGTCAAACACAAAAACCACTTCTCGATGTGCGTTCTCAAGATTACTCGCATTTATATGATCCAACGAATTATCAGCCTTCACAGGCATTTGCCAAACGAGTCAGAGAACAAGATGTCTGGGGCTTGGTTTATGAGTCTGTTCGTAGACAAGACACACATTGTATCGCAATATTCCGCCCCACAGGTTTAACACCAGCAAAACAAGGGAGTCATTATCAATACCATTGGGACGGAAGACGTATTTCTGATGTATTAAAGATTGAAAAGGTTAAATATTGATCGCATCTTGTTCATAAGTTCTGATCTCGATGGTTGTTCCATCTGGGTCACGAATAAAAATGCTCAGCCCATCGCCTTTTGCACCAAAGTACTCACCCGGTCCATTCAAAATTGGAATATTCATGTGTTGAACACGATGATAGACCCGCAACCACTGCTCGGCTGACGTAGCAATACAAAAATGGTTGAGATTTTCTTGTGTGCCTTGAGTGCTTTTTTTTGCCACATTTCTGGTGGGAAAATATCAATCACGCAGGTCGGAGATAATCTTAATGCAGGGAAGTGACGCTCACCATCTAAATACTCTTGCCAATGAACAAATAGCATGTCGAGTACTTTGCCATAAAACTTCATGGTTTTCTCGACATTTGTCGAATTGAGTACGATATGATCAAGTTGATACATGGTTTAACTCCTTCTAATGTACCTATTCAGGATAATTGGTCCTTTATCTATCTACTAGCAAAAAAAATTTAATAGCACCAATTGAAAAATTTGAACAAGGCTCAAGACAATTCTAACTTAACAACCTCACCATTTTTCTGTAGACTCAGCCATCAAGATTGTACCAAGGGGTGCTCACTGAGCTGAGATGTTGCCATCAACAAACCCTTCGCACCTGATCCGGCTAATACCGGCGTAGGAATGGTCTTTAAGAATCTCCTGGCAGTTGGCCGGATCTCGAAATAATGAGATCCAAGAATGAAGTTAGTACTATCTCTCCTATCAGCAAGCCTGTTAAGCGCAGCAAACGCGAAAGCATCTAACAATATTGAACGTATTCAAGTTCAAGGTGATTTTCGCCAAACCAATATCATGGATGTACCTTCCCATGTGACACTGATTGATGAAGCCCAGATTGAGCGACGCCAAGCACAACACCTTGAAAGCATTTATCAAAGCCTCGCCAATGTGAACTTTTCTGCGGGTGCTTCGCGAGGGAAATTTGTTCAAATTCGTGGCATTGGCGAGCGCAGCCAATTTACAGACTCAATCAATCCATCGGTCGGCATGACAATTGATAGCATAGATTACAGTGGTCTTGGTTTGGGGAGTAGTCTATTTGACATCAACCAAATCGAAATCTTTCGTGGTCCACAAGGCACCCGTTTCGGTAACAGCGCAATGGCTGGCATGATCCATATGATGTCTACTGCACCAGAAGACCAATCAATCACAAAGCTAAAACTCGGCGTTCAGCAATATGGTGGCAAACAATTGAATATTGCGAATACTGGACCACTTTCTGACTCTCTCAACTATCGATTTTCTTACAGTCAATTTTTACATGATGGTTATCAAGAAAACCAATTCCTCCGAAGAATTGACACCCAAGGTTTTGACGAGCAAACTGGGCGGTTTCAGCTAGCATGGCAAGCAAGCGATACATTAAAACTACATTGGACCACGCACTGGATGGATTTTGACAATGGTTATGATGGGTTTAGCTTAGACAACACGCGTCGAACATTTTCGGATAAGCCCGGACAAGATACACAAAACACACTTGCCCACGCGCTTAATGCTAAGTTCAGTGGCTTCAACCTTTTTGACTTGGAATCAACAGTCACTTTGAATGATACCGAAACGCAGTATGGTTATGATGAAGATTGGACATATCCCCGCTTTCACCCTGATGGATATGCTTCTGAGGATCATTATGACAGAAAGCATCAACAGTTGACGCTTGATAGTAGAGCCATTTCAAAAACACCTGTATTTTCTGGTCGAACAGACTATATATTTGGCCTCTATACGAGCCACAAAGAAAATAATCTCAACCGAAAGCAATCTTATCACAGTGAAGAAACCACTCAGCAAGTTGCACTCTACTCGCAGTTAGATACTCGGTTATCTCGCGACTTGACGCTGATCACTGGCTTACGTTTCGAACAATATCAGTCAGATTTTACCAACTCCCATCAGCTCAATCTTAAACATCAGGAAGATCTATGGGGAGGCCAAATTGCGCTTCATTATCAAATCCATGCCAATCAGTCTGTATTTGCTCGCTGGTCTCGTGGTTACAAAGCAGGTGGCTTTAATGGTGAAGCATTAAGTAAAGCAAAAGATAATCCACACTTTGCTGATATTTTAGCAAAACATGGAGACTTTCAAGCAGAAACGCTGATTTCGAGAGAGCTTGGTCTGAAAGGGGTTAGCCAAGATCAAAACCTACAGTATCAACTCACTTTCTTTCACAGCAAACGTCAGGACATGCAAGTGAAAGGCTGGGCAATAGAAGCTTCTGAGCATGACTTCACTGGCTTTATTGTCAATGCAAATGGCACTAATTATGGCCTTGAAGCAGAATTCCAATTTCAAGTAGCACAGGACCTAGAGTTGTCTGCTGCTGTTGGCTATTTAAAGACAGAACTCAAAGATTTTGTGACTTCAACTGGCATTGATCAGTCAGGAAGAGAACAAGCACAATCACCAAATCTCAGCTACAGCACCAACCTCTTATATGACATCACAGATGCCTTCTCCTTCAATACAACGATAGAAGGAAAAAGTGCATACTATCTTTCCGATAATCATGATACCAAAACTGATGATGTAACTTTACTCCATGCAGACATTACTTATCAGCAGACACAGTGGCAAATTTTATTGTGGGGAAAGAACTTAACAGATGAGACTTACCCTGTCCGCGGGTTTTATTTTGGAAACGACCCCAGAGATGGATACACTGAACATGCATATTATCAGTTTGGTGCACCAAGAGAATTTGGACTCACTTTCACAATGACATTCGAATAATAGGAATATATGCATGAAAATCTCCGTTGAAATTAGCAAATACCCCCTTGCGGATGAGTTTATTCCAGCCATTAAAGCATTTATCGAAAGACTCAATGAGCATGAGAACGTGACAATCATCACCAATACAATGAGTACTCAGATATTTGGTGATATTGATATCGTTATGCCACTGTTGCACCAGGAGATGAAAAAGAGTTTTGAGACATACGGAAAACAAGTGTTCGTCTGTAAGTTTTTCAATAAGGACCTTACCCCCAAATGATCGATCATCTTTTGCAAAGCTTGATGGCAACAAGTTATTGGGAAATCGCGGCAATGCTGCTTTCCATAACCTACTTGCTGCTTGCAATGCGCCAAAATAGTTTGTGCTGGTTCGCAGCTTTCGCCAGTACTTCAATTTACCTCGTTATTTTCTGGGAAGTAAACCTGCTGATGGACTCTATTTTGCAGTTTTACTATCTCATCATGGCTGTTTATGGCTTGTACATCTGGCAGTTTTCACAAAAAGAAAAAACGATGCTTCGAATACAAAGTTGGTCGTTTAAGAAGCATTCTATCTTTATCATCTCGTTGGCTTGTATCAGTTTAATTTTGGGTTTTATGATGGATAACTATACGCAAGCTGATTTCCCATATATCGATAGTGCTACAACCTGTTTTAGCGTATTTACCACATATTTAGTCGCTCAAAAAGTCTTAGAGAATTGGCTTTACTGGATCGTAATTGACTCAGTTTCAGTCTATATCTATTTCGAAAAGTCTTTAATCCTTACTGCATTTCTTTTCGTGCTTTACACAGTCTTGGTTATTTTTGGATATTTCCAATGGAAATCAGAGCACAATCGTGCCACCCCATTGACTCAGCCAGCCTACAGCTGATCCAAGCATTCTTTTCGGATGACCCAATCGAGGATATCCAGCCACTCAAAGGTGGCTGGAATAATCCGGTGTTCAAAATAACTTGTTCATCTGGAAAACAAGTATTATTCCGTCGGTTTGAAAAAGAAGGATTAGCAAGCCAACAACAGCAGTTGGAAATCCAAAAATACCTATCAAAGCTTCATTTAAGCCCAAAAGTACTCTATGAATTACCAGAGTCTCTAGGGTTTATCCAAGCGTTTGTTATCGGTGAACATCATACAAAGCTCACTGTTCAAAAAATCCAGTATTTAGGTAGGCAGCTTGCGCAATTTCATCAATTTCCCTTCAATGTATCTAAAGTAAACCTTCAGACACTATATGACGAGGTGAGATCTGATGATCAAAGGCTACATGCTAAATTAAGTAAGAGTCTGGACGTACTTCAAGACATGAAACCTCGATATGTGGTGAGCCATGGCGATCTCGTGCCACAAAATATCCTGTGGCAACAAAAGCAGTGCTTTTTTATCGACTTTGAATATGTACACTTACAGGATATAGGTTGGGACCTTGCCCAGATCAGTGTTGAATTTCAATTCACACAAACCCAAACCCAAAAGCTCATCTGTTCATATGAATCAGTATCACCTATCACAGATATAAGCTCTTACCATATTGAACGCCGCGTTGAATTACTCAAGCCAGTCTATGCCTGGCTTTGCCAGAAATGGTGGCTGCAGTCTTCACATCCAGAGCCAAATGCAGCCAAACGATATACACATATACTCGACGCGTATCGCGACTAAATTCCGCCGATCCTCTCTGCAAAGGTCTTATAACGCTTTACATCTTCTTCATCAAAAAGCGGATTCCCGTCAGCATCCTTCTCTTTAGAAATCAAAAGGTGCTCACGTTCGAGTCTTTCGACGCGTACATCTTGAATACCTAGGAATTCAGCGACCTCGGTTACTGTCATTAAAGCCATGAATACCTTCCTCCTCGAAAATGTTCTAGATTAAGAAAAAAGTAGATTTTTAATAGTAAAGCGTAGATTACGAAAAATTGCGAAGTTCAGCGGTATACAAAGGATGAAATCTTGTAGCTGATATATTTCATACAATCGATCATCATGTTCAGGTAGAGGTTCGGTACAGGAAAAGAGGAACATGAATGAAATCGCATTTTATACCAATCGACCTAAAATAATGATCTAAAGAGCTATAGTCAAATCTGGTGTATGACATGATCATGCAGCATCCTGTTGATCATCCGACGTTACTTTTTCTCCATCCTTGAATTCAACGCCTGCAATGACATCAGCTAGAAGGCGATAGCCTCTCAATCGACGCCATTTATTTTGTGCGGTTACCAGCAGCTTATAAGCCATCGCCAGCGTTGTTTTTCGACTGCCACAATGCTTATTTTTCGTGGTTCTTAAACGAACCGTCGCAAACACGGACTCGATTGGATTTGTCGTTCGAATATGTTGCCAGTGCTCCGCTGGGAAGTCGTAAAAGGCCAATAAACTTCCCTTGTCCTTCTTCAAACAAGCCATCGCACCTGGGTATTTGGCTTCAAACCGCTTTAACGTGGTCTCGAAAGCATGGTAAGCATCTTTCCTTGTCTCCGCTTGCCAGATATCATGCAACGCTTCTTTTATCTTGGGCTGAACAGACTTCGGCACTTTGTTTAAAACGTTTGCTGTCTTATGCACCCAACAGCGCTGCATCTTTGTCTGTGGCCAGTGCTTTGCTAAAGCATTCCAAAAACCTAAAGCACCATCACCAACAGCTAACTTGGGTGGGATGGTTAATCCCTGCGCTGTCAATTGGGTCAGCACTTCTAGCCAACTGGCTTCTGACTCACGATAGCCATCAACGACGGCTAAGACTTCTTTTCGGCCTGTTTCATCTGAGCCGATAATGACCAAAAGGCATAAGCGGTCATCCATGCGAACGCGGCTATAGATGCCATCTGCCCAGATATAAACATAACGTCGATGACTGAGATCCCGTTGACGCCAATCATCGTATTCCTGCTCCCAAAGCTGCTTGAAACGGCTCACTGTATTTGCAGAAAGCCCTTTTGCACCTTCACCCAACAAAGCTTCGAGTGTCGGTTGCATTTCCCCTGTGGATATCCCTTTGAGATACAGCCAGGGAATAAATTCCTCAACAGCTTTCGTCCGTTTCAGGTACGGGGGCACCAATGTGCTATTGAACTTCACGCCATTGCCTGAGCGATCTCGGACTTTCGGCACCTGAACTTGAATATCGCCAAGGCCAGTTTGAATAGTCCGTTCTGGTAAATGCCCATTGCGAACGACCGCTGGCTTACCATCCACTTGAAGCGTTTCGTATTGTGCCAACAACTCGGCCACTTCAGCTTCAATGGCTTTCGCGAGGAGCGCTTGTGCCCCTTGCTTTAAAACGTCGTTCAGTGGATCTATTTCTGGTGATTTCAGTGGCGATACTTTATGATTTGTCATGTGGTGTTTCTCTTTGTTGACTATTGATTTGCGAGATCAATCAACAGATTAGCACCACATTCTTTTTCTCACCTCATACACCAGAAATCATCATAGCTC
>NZ_KB894510.1 GCF_000374485.1 Algicola sagamiensis DSM 14643 | reverse complement strand
CGACTTTCCAGCGGAGCACTGGCAACATATTCGAACGACAAATCCAATCGAGTCCGTGTTTGCGACGGTTCGTTTAAGAACCACGAAAAGTAAGCATGGTGGCAGTCGAAAAACGACACTGGCGATGGCTTATAAGCTGCTGGTAACCGCACAAAATAAATGGCGTCGATTGAGAGGCTACCGCCTTCTAGCTGATGTCATTGCAGGGATCGAATTCAAGGATGGAGAAAAAGTAACGTCGGATGATCAACAGGATGCTGCATGATCATGTCATACACCAGATTTGACTATAGCTCTCTTGTGCAAGTTCCTTTGCTTTATCTTGCGGTACATACTCATAAAATACTTTGTCTATGAAGACTTTAACATCCTTGCTCAAACTTATACCTCTTCATATTCGTAAATCACATAATGGTTTGAATTGTCTCTCGCGTAAGCTTTTTCCATTTGAGAAATGGCTAGTTCAATTTCTGCGGAATCAAGGTAAGTAAATCTTCCTTAGAAGTTTTGTTTTCCGTTTTCGGTGTCTTCTTGACAATGACAGTCTGTTTTTGTTGGGCCATTTATTGCTCCGTTGATAAAACTCCGAAGCAAGATTTTCTCATTTATTACACATATATGAAAGTAGGTAAAAACTATTATTACAATAACTTAAACTCTAAACATTCATTGAAAAATCAATGATGAGTGTTAAATGGGAATATCTGCTGTTTTGTTAATTACGACTGTAGAATCAACTATCAATTCTCTCCCTCCAATTGAGGAAACCCGTTTCAAAATCTCTTGATATCTTTATCGTAAATTCTACTACAGCCGGGAAAAAAGCTATCAGTGCCACAAAAAATATCACGCGTTTATACCCCGAAAAAAAATCTTTCATGGCCTATCCCCTTCAAATATTTAACAACTAGATTTTTAGTAAACCTTTACTATGTTTTCCAACTCCGGGGGATTTAAAGTAATATTCGAGTGGTTCTAGTTGTAAGATGTTATCAACCTGAATATCCGCCTCCTTAGCCATCCTCTCAGCATCAGCACGGCTCATCTGGACTCCAATCCATATAAGGACTCTGTGACAACGTAGTCTTAGACATCTCAACTGATCTCTGACCAATACTATGCACGATAAACCCAAATTTCCGACCAACAGTCAGTAACCAGCCATATGGGCCGCTTTCTTTGCCGACTGATTTCGTCACTTGGGGTAATTCTTCAATGATCACATACAAGCGCTTCGGATGCGTTCCGTTACCTTGGGTTTTTACGATGTCACAGAATTTGAGGGAATTCTCGCGGGTTTCTTCAACTGTCAGTGCAATTTTAAAACCTTGCTTGGTTTTACGGGCTGCATGGAGCGCTTGAAAGAACCGTTTGAATGAACGGAAAGAACTGAATATCCTAAGGCATGAGCCAGCCATAAACTGGCCCACCCAATTCACTCAAATTACTTTAAGCTGATCCAATCAGCCCTTTCATCACAAAGTCAACTTCCTTACCCTTTATCCCCACTCAACATATCGAAGATAACCCGCGCAAATTGTTTGGTTTTGTTCGGGTCAGACAACAACTGCATCATCTGTTCTTGGTGCGCTTCATTACTATTCAAAATCGCATCATCAATTGCACGCGGAAAATCGCCTAGCATCGCTTGTTCGCGGGTGTTGTTGGCAATTTGGCTCATTACCGTCTCGTTTTCCGTTAGTTTGTCTCGCACCGTAAAAACATAGTTGATCATGTCTTTGTCGGTCAGGTTGTCGGTAACAAACACCTCGTTGAGTCGCTCGATGATGTGGGACAGGAACTCTTCTTTCTTGTCCTTTGGCTTGGCTGAACCAACGCTATTGCTCGGTTGGAGTTTGTATTCCAACGAGTTCTCTTGAAGCTGAATGTCCTGTTGACGGATCTTCGACAGACGATAGTGGCTCATCACCACATGATCAAGATCCAGCTCATCCTCTTCAATCACTTTTTCCCTTAACATTGGCCGAAGGTGGCGTGCATACAGGCTCAGCTTCTCTAGCTCTTTATCGTCGTATTCGACAATCTGCGACATAAACTCATAGAAGCGCACAAAGCTGCCTAAATCCTTTTTGAAAATCTCGAGGCGATCTTTCTCTTGCTTACATTCTTTAAAGGTGTTTTCGGCATTAGCGATTAACACCGCATCGCCCGTTTTCTTGGTGCGTTCAAACACGTTTTTAGCATGAACGTATGCTTCTACCGCAGAAGTGTAACGCTTGCGCCAACGGTCTACAGCAGGCTTACAGATGTTGCTGATCACTGCATGGGATTTGTTCTTGGTAAAGAAAGCATCAACAAACTGCTCTACTTCTGTCCATAAGAAAATGCCACTGGCACGCAGCTTCTCTGAGAGATCAAAAATCTTGTCAGGATCAGACACATCATCAAGTTCTGCCACTTGGTAATATGGCTGAAAAGCATCGAGGATGTCTTGCGGATCGTTGTAGAAATCGAGCACAAAGGTGCCGCACTCTGCTTTACCTTGATAAGTACGATTCAAGCGAGAGAGAGTCTGTACACACTCAACGCCAGCAAGCTTTTTATCAACATACATGGCACAGAGTTTCGGTTGGTCAAAACCCGTTTGGAATTTATTAGCAACCAACATGATTTGGTAATCATCGCTGTTAAAGGCCTTACGTAACTCACGACCTTTGAGATCAAGGTTCATATTGTGCTGGGTGAACTTCTGATCCATCAATGTAGTGCTATCTGGATCAGTATCGTTAAACTCAACTTCACCAGAAAACGCCACCATTGCACGTATGCCCGCGTAACCATGCTCTGCCACATACTTATCAAAAGCAAGTTTATAACGAACCGCTTCTTTGCGTGAGCTAGTGACCACCATCGCTTTCGCTTGACCACCCAATAAACCCATCACGTTCTTTTTAAAGTGTTCGATAATGACTTTAACTTTCTGTGAGATGTTGTGGTCATGCAGGCGCACCCAGTTATTGAGCTTCACCTTGGCTTTTCCTGAATCTACTTCTTTATCTTCTGTTTCAAGCTTTTGTTTCAGCTGATAAATCACTTTGTAGTTGGTGTAATTCCTTAACACATCAAGGATAAAACCTTCTTCAATCGCTTGGCGCATTGAGTAGATATGGTAAGCCGCTGGTAAGTTACGTTTAGACGCGGGTTGCTCTGGTTCGGGTCTGCGCCCAAACAACTCCAGAGTCTTGGCTTTCGGTGTCGCGGTAAATGCATAATAGCTCAGGTTAGTACTTCCTCGACGCGCAGCAATCGTGGCATCCAGAATGTCTTCTGATGACAGTTCAGTATCATCGTCGGCCTCATCGGTCATTAACACCTCTTTGAGCTGGCGAGCGGTTGCGCCTGTTTGTGACGAGTGCGCTTCATCGGCGATGACGGCGTAACGACACTCTTTCAGTGACGTTGAATTCTCAATCGCCTTTAACACGTGCGGGAATGTTTGAATCGTCACGATGATGATTGGCTGAGAGGCTTCCAATGCAGTTGCCAGCTTTTCTGATTTAGAGCCATCTCCCTCTTTATGGTTGATGCGCCCCACTACACCATCCGCATGTTCAAACTGGTAGATGGTGTCTTGTAGTTGGTCATCCAGTACGGTACGGTCTGTCACCACTATCACCGAATCATACTGCTTGTTGCCGCTGGCGTCGTACAGTGTCGAGAGTTGGTGTGCAGTCCACGCAATCGAGTTCGATTTGCCTGACCCTGCACTGTGTTGGATCAGGTATTTATTGCCTGTGCCCTCTTCGAACGCGGCATTAACCAGCTTGTTTACTACATCCCACTGGTGATAACGTGGGAAGATCAGAGTTTCTTTCTTGGTTTTACGCCCTTCCCAGTCTTCCTCTTCTTCGATTTGAAGATGGATAAAGCGTCCGATGATGTTGAGTAGATTATCTGGGGCTAATACTTCATTCCATAGGTAGTCTGTGGCGTAACGGTTTTCATCTTCTGGTATATCATTGCCCTTGCCGCCATCATGGGTGCCTTTATTAAATGGCAGGAAGAATGTCTCTTCACCTACCAGTTTAGTAGCCATGTGAACTTCATACTGGCTTACCGCAAAATGCACTAACGCACCGCGTTTAAAGCTGAGCAGTGGCTCCGGCTTTTTGGTGGCTGGGTCTTTCGGTCGACGGGTTCGCTTATACTGCGCAATCGCGTTTTCTACAGCCTGCTTGAACTCAGATTTCAGCTCAAGGGTAGAGACGGGTAAACCATTAACGAACAGCACTAAGTCAATTCGCCAGTTCTTAGCCTTTTTACCCGTTTCCAATTCTTGTTCTTGAGTCGCGTGCGGGCTGTAAACCAGCTCTGGGACAATACGGCAGATGTTGTGCTGATAACGCGCCAAGGTTTCAGGGTTGAGGTGATGCTCTGGCTTGAACTGACACAATCCAAAACGCGCATTACGGATTTTCAAACCATGACGCAGTACTCCCAAGGTGCCAAAGGTACGGGATGCGCGGTCAGTTGCGTTCTCATCGGCTTTTTTAAGCTGCGTGACCAAGGCATCAAGAAAGTGACGCTCTGAGTCAGTCGGGAAAACTTTGCAGAACTTCTCCCATTCTTTCGGTTGCGTCTGTTTGATAAAGGTCAGCACATCTGCTTCATACAATGCTGAATCACGGTTATAGCCTTCGCCAGTACCTTGCACCCAGCCATTAGCAACCATCTGACTGATGATATCGTCCTGAAATACTTTTTCTTGTGTGGTGTCTTTCATTATTTTGTTCTTGTTCTTGTTCTTTAAATTAGCTAACTGAAATAAAAAGCCACTCTGCTTTCTTAAGCTAGAGTGGCAATAGGACTAAGCGGTTTGTTCCAGCGTTTGAACTTGTGGTGTTGGTGCTTGCCAATTGCGCACATCGATTTTGCCTGTGACGGCGGCGGAGATGAGGGCTGTTCGGCGCTCCTTTAAGAGCTGAATAGCCTTTTCTGTATTGTCAAACAGGCTCTGAAAACGCTCCTCTTGAGCACCAAGAAATTCCGCAATTTCTATTTGCTCCTCCAAAGGAGGAAGTGGAACAGGAAGTTTTTTCAATAGCTCCTGGCTCAATGAGGCCCTGGTGACCAAGTTCATCTCCTTTACGAAGAATGTTCTTATCAATTGGTTTCTAAAGCTAAATTTTGAAAACTCTGGGTGTAGCGTTAACTCAGAGGGTCTAAAACGAATTAGAAAACCTGCAAAAGTAGCCTCAGGAATAGAGTCTAGACAAACAGATGATAATCCAATTTCCTCAATCGTTTCCGATGTTCGAGTAAACAATACATCTCCACGTAGAAGTGAATAAGCTTCTCTGTCTTTCTCTGTTGAACGCACTAGCCCTGCGACACTTGTTGGCAAAGAGTAATTTTTATATGCATCGCCATAACTTACAAATGGATAGCCAGATCCGAAGAATTCAGCACCGATATTTATCCCATTTTGACACGAACCTAGGTAGCGAAGAGGTTTCATACGCCAATGCTCAGGCACTTCCCCTAACCACTCCACACCAGAATCTTTCATTGGTGCTTCAGGGTTCAAGCCCTTAGTCACCGCATGGCTGATCACCGCTTGACGTTTTTCTTTCAGCAGCTTAATCAGTTGCTGCTGCTTTTCGGTCAAGGTGTCGATTTTGGCGGTTTCGTGATCGAGGAAGTTGGCGATTTGGGTTTGCTCTTCTCTGCTGGGAATTAGTACCTTATATGGTGAAATCTGAAGGGTTGATAACTGCCCGATAGCAGAGCTTTGAACGTTAAAATCTATGACCTCATTTATGAAATAAGCGAAGAATCGGCAGTCTAGAGCAACTATAGGGCTAAGCACTAACAATCGTATAATTGCATCAAAATCATGATCTCGGTATACGGCAAACCCGACTTCACCTCTTCCACTAACTGTAATCGAATTTCTAGAGTAATTTGATTGTGACGTATAGCCGTATACAGCCTTTGCATCGTTAGCATTTGTATAAATCGGATATGAGTGGGACGCTGTTTTCACTGTGGAGAAAAACTTAGATTGGACATCTCCCCCAGCTTGTATGCGAAAGAGCTTCGATAATGAAGCATATTTCCAACCGTCAGGGATAGTTTTGACGTAATCTAAATCCACTTCTTTGTATGAAGGGTAACGTGAATATTTCGCCATTACGAATGCACCTCTTGCAGTAACTTCATAATATCGGCACTCACTGCATCCAAATCGGCATCAATTGCTTCCAGTGCGCGTGGTGGTTGGTAAACATAGAAATGGCGGTTAAATGGAATTTCATAACCCACCACACCAATCTCATTGTCTTTGTCATCGCGCTTGTCCGCGTTCATCCACGCATCGGCGACGTGTGGCTGCACTTCGCGTTTAAAGTAACTTTCAATCAGAGTTGATGTGCTCACATTTGGATCTAGCGGAACGTTCTCGTTATCACGCAAGTCTCCATCTTGTTGGAATTCAACCACTTTACCCTGCCATTCCTTGACGCTACCGCTGTAGGCAAAAGCACCATATAGTGGCTGTGCATCTTCTTTTCGCACTTTTTTTACCACAGGTTCGGCATCTTGGTTCTTCCAAGTGACCGCATCAATAAACTGTTTCTTCTGCTTGGCATCGAACTTGATACCAGTTGCCTTGAATGCGCCTTTCAGAGTCAGTTCAAACTGGTTGAAGTCATCAGACTGTTTCGATTTACCGCCAAGGTTATCACCAACCGCAACTTGCAGGGCTTTGGCGTTATCCATTAATGTTTTTTGGCTTAGCCACAGTTTTCTATCCAGTACGTCTTTGATTTGCTTTTCTTTTAGCTCAGGGAAATCCGCTTTGATCAGCGCACGCACTTCAGCTTCCACTTCAATCAGCGTGCCATACGTATCTTCCGTCCACTCCGAGCCAAACTGCGCAAAGACTGCCTGCATCACGGCGTTAAACGGCTTCGGCGCAAAGCGCAGTGATTCTACCGCTGCATCTGTAATTTGCGCAGACAAACGTAATGGACGTTCGATGGTCAGGCGGCGGTAGCCGAATTCATGGGTATCAAAAATCTTAGCAGTTAGTTGTTTGCCGCTTTCGGTCAGGGTATCGGTTTCAACAAACTCACCAAAGTTTTTGGTGATAGCACGGATTTCTTCATCGGTCAGGAAGTGACGCTTAGAGCCAAGCGACTTGCGCATTTTTTGGCTCAAGTTGGCAGCATTGATAAGCTGCACTTTGCCTTTACGCTCTGCGTCTTTCTTGTTGGTCAGAACCCAAACATAGGTTGCAATACCTGTGTTATAGAACATGTCGGTTGGTAGCGCGACAATCGCTTCAAGCAGGTCAGCTTCTAAGATGTAGCGACGAATTTCACTTTCACCGCTACCCGCACCACCGGTAAACAGCGGCGAGCCATTTAGGATGATGCCAATACGGCCACCATCGGTGACTCGATTAGCAACGTTCTTCTCTTTTTGCCAAGAGACTGGACGCATCTTACTGACAAGGTGCATCAAGAACAGCAGCGAGCCATCAGACACACGCGGCAAACCTGCGCCAAAGCGTCCATCAAAGCCTTTCTGAAGGTGTTCATCTTTGATTTCACCCTCAATCTTTTTCCAATCCACGCCAAACGGTGGGTTAGACAGCATGTAGTCAAACTTGTCGGCTGGCAGTTGATCATTTGATAGCGTGTTACCCAGCTTGATACGGCTAACATCTTGCCCTTTGATGAGCATATCTGCCTTACAAATCGCGTAGGACTCTGGGTTTAGCTCCTGACCAAAAGCACGCATCACCGCTTTCGGGTTGAGTTCGTGCACGTATTCCATGCCAGAAGAGAGGAAGCCGCCTGTGCCCGCTGTTGGGTCATAGATGGTACGGATGATGCCATCTTTGGTGAGGGCTTCATCGTCTTCCATAAACACCAATGAGGTCGTCAGGCGCACGATGTCACGCGGGGTAAAGTGTTCACCCGCCGTTTCGTTGGACGATTCGGCAAAGCGACGGATCAGCTCTTCAAACACCAAGCCCATCTCATAGTTAGAAATCCTCGTTGGGCTCAGATCGGTGGTGGCAAACTTCTTCACCACTTTGTAAAGCAGGTTGGCATCTTCCAGCTGTCCAACAAATTCATCGAACTTGAAATGCTCGAAGATCTCACGCGCATCTTTGGAGAATGACTGCACGTACTTTTCAAGGTTCGCTTTGATGTTGCTTTGGCCCATCTTGCCAAGGTTCATTGGCGAGGTATTGAAGAACGACAAACCATCAGGATCCGTTGGTGACTGTGTAGCACGCAGCAAGAACTTTTCCTGTGCCTCTTCTGGCAGATTCATCGTTTTGATGCGTTCATGCTCTGCAACCACAGCATCTTTGCTTGGTTCAAGCACACACTCAAGGCGACGAAGTAGCGTAAACGGTAAGATCACGCGGCCATATTGAGATTGCTTGAAGTCACCGCGAAGCAGGTCAGCGACCGACCAGATAAAGGCAGCGGTTTGGGAGAAATTGTTGTTGGTCATAAGTTCTTGTAGTCAATCTGGCGAAAATGGCGGTGATTATACCCTACAGCTCATATGGTGACAGCGACATCTAACAAAAAAACTGTTTTTTAAGGCAGTTGAAGATGCGCTGCTGGGATGGGGGGTCCCTATGATACACCAGAGGGAAAAAAGCTAGACGTCATCGTTACACTTATTGAAGCTTATGAAGCAAAACATTTCCCTATGGATTTGCCAGATCCAGTTGAAGTTATCAAGTTTGAAATGGAGCGTAAGGGCTTAACTATAAAAGATCTGGAGCCGATG
This sequence comes from Algicola sagamiensis DSM 14643, assembly GCF_000374485.1. Lineage (GTDB taxonomy): Bacteria > Pseudomonadota > Gammaproteobacteria > Enterobacterales > Alteromonadaceae > Algicola > Algicola sagamiensis. Next base: position 30,268 of record NZ_KB894510.1, on the reverse strand, counting down.
ATTGGTCAAAGTACTCGAGTCTATGGGATATTAAACCGTAAACGCTCATTGACATTAAAAATGATCCGGAATCTACATCAAGGTTTAGGGATCCCAGCTGAGTCACTGATTATGGCACCATCAACACATACCTGAAAAAGTTACGTGGTCATATATTTCATTTGGTTTTAAGTAATCAATGACCTATTTCGTCTAAGAACAATTCCAAATTACCAACTAACAGTCACTAACCTACCCTGCAAGAATTATTCATCGTCCATCGATCAGGTTCAGCTTCTGTTCAGGTTATTCATTTATAATGTGTTTTTTCGGCTTAAAAACCACTAAATTGGCTTCATCACTCTATTTAGTTAACCACTTTTTTGGCCGGAATGGATGCCGTATCAGATGGACAAATATCTTCCCCTTTTGCCACTTTTACGGTGTCCACCTCTTCAGTTTCTATCCTTCACTATCAAGCTCATTTCCGTTGAAGACTTATTAAAAACATATTCCGTTTCTGCTTCAGGTTCATCTTTGATTCAGTTTGTTCCCTTATAATAACCAGCGAATCAGATTTTTGTGAATAGCCTCAATACACTCATTCTCTTGAGTATCTGGTTCTGAAGCCGTATCTGGGTAGAAAGGTCCTTCACTCTTTGACCTTGTTACGGCTTCAACTTTTTCTCAGCTAACTTCCTCTAACTCACTTCCCTTGGCGAAGCTTTAACTCGAAATCGCCACTCTTTTTGGGATAAGCCGTTGCAGGAATGATGGTGTAAACGCCAGGTTTAAGTGTCATGCTGATTTGGGCGTTTTTCGTTTTTCCATGGTTGTCATTTGATGCGAGGACTTTATTGTCTTTTAACAGGTAGAGGTATGCGTCCACTGTGGATGACTTTAGATCAATCGTGACTTTCGATGGTGTTGTCACCTCAAATTGAATGGGATGATTGCCGATTGCCGTTGAACTTTTACCACCGGATGCCAGCCAATTCGATTTGTAAGTATCCATGGGAGGAAAATATCGCTTCATTTGTGTGCATGCCTTGGTGTCTTTTGTGGGAGAGACCCAATCCGCTCCTGATAAGTAGGGAACAACACAGCTGATCACATTCGATTGTTGAAAGATTCGATTTCCGACGATGTTGATGATGGCATGGGCTGATAAGGCATATCTGCCCACGAAGTTCTTCTCTCTGTCCTGCTCAATAAATACAGGCAAGTATTGCAATGCACGAAAGAAAGAAGAACCTACAGCGCCTATCCGTTTCATCGTGATACCATTCTTAAGCGCAATAGACGCATCAAATAAAGATTGAACGGAAGCAGCAACAGCATCAATAATCGGTTGTTTATCTTCTGCAGAAAGTTGATACAAGAATGAATCACCGAGGACTTTGAACTGACGGCCGTTCAGGTTCGTTACCATTGCTCCTGCTTCATTAAATACATCGTGGTAGTCTTTTTCGGAATAAGAGCGCCAGGTGTAAAGACTTCGATAAGCGGGAAGAAAATCACTTCTTTGGTTTTTGAGCTGTGTGATTGGTGGTAAAAAACCGGTTAATAAAACACGACCGTTTGAGGGGTCACGTTGCCCGCTGCCAAGCTGGATCACCTGTTCCTGCCATATAACAGGGGGTTTGTTCAGTAGCTTGCCATCTTTGAGCATCCCAAAGGTTGTTTCATCACGATTGGTGATGACATGACCCAAAGCAAAAAAATCAGTGAGTGCATGCAGGGCATTGGCTTCGTAATGCAGAGCCGTTGCCCAATATTTAGGATCTTTCATTGCTTTTTTTACATAGAATAAAGCCGCACGATGCATACCAATATAAAAAGCAATCCCCACCCTAGAAAAATGCCAATCATTCGAATTCGCCAAACGCAGCATTTCATCACCCCACCAGCCTGCCTGATCGATCTCGTCATCTTTTTCTGAATTCACAACTGCATTACCAAGTCCACCATGCGGCGGCTCCATACCAGAAGCAATGTATCTTAAGTAAGTGGCAGCAGGGATCGGTTTTGGCGCAAAGTCAGGATAGTTTGCTCGTTCAAACTTCATTTGTTCAATATCATGGTTGGTTAAATAACATGTTGCACTTGTGTCACAATAGGTTGTTCTGCGAAAGTCACCATATAGTGCAACTAATTCTCCAAGACTAAATGGTGTTGGCTTCACGCCTGTATAAGCATCAACCTTTATTACAGAGGCAGGAACTTCAGAGGGCTTTGGGATCCAGATCCGTTGGTTAGCTTCTATTTGTCGATATTTGAGTACCGTTGACCAAAATGCATTATCTTGGACACCTTTTCTGTTTTTATCATAATCTTTTCCGCTGTCATTCGTATCAAACCCTACCGCAAATCGCTTAGCTTCTTTCAGAAATGCCAAATAATGTTCATCTTTTTCCTTCGTCACTGAGGGTGGCAGCTTGATGTTTTGGTGGATCACCACCTTTTCCCCACCTAAATCAGCAATCAACTTATGCTCTTCACTATTAAATGCACCAGCTATGTGTATATGGCAAACAGATAACAAGAGCGTCAATAGTGAGACTTTGTTCATACCAGTTTCCTTCATGGTCACTACATGGAATATTGATACTGAATGCGTATGCAGGATGAGAAATTCGTGTTGATATTTAGGTAAAAAGTGTGGTTGTAGAATAGGGATTGATCAACTGATTAAAATTATTTCTTGTTTTTGTTTTAGGTTCAGTTTCGGTTCAGGTTGTACCTCTATAATACCCATCGCCTTAGAAGCAAACCTGCTTACTTCATTGCGTGCCTTAACAGCGGCTTCTAAGGAAATGGCAGTCGCTTCAGAGGATTCCGCTTTTTTGTATCTCTCCTCTGTCGCGACTTCCGACAATCAGACAAGATTTAAAAATAATCAATTCTATCTCCCCTGAGCCTCATGGATTGAGGCGACTCTTGAAATAGTCCTTGCCAACGTTAAGATTAGGAGCATTCATCTTACAAGTTTACTCTCACATCGCCACAAGACATGCATCAGAAGTTGCGAATCAATAAAATAGAATTGCCTCAATAAATTTAGAGACAACAATTTTGTCTTCTGGGCCAACTTTGCAAACAAGGTAAAAATTACCCTAAATACATAAAATAGGATTTCAATCGGACAGAATGCGGCTTCGAATAAGTTCATCATTTTTTCAACAAAAAATGACGGTACTTCTTCTTTCCTTTTCCGCTTTGGCCAAATAAACATCACACTGATAAAACAGACAATACAAGCAAGCAAATATAACCCGTGATAGTCAAAGTAAAAAAATAGAACACATAAAAATACGCCTAAATAAAAAAGAATGCTTGCGATAGCGACTCTGACTTCTTTCATAATCACACTTTTTTCGTTTTGAAATGACGAGCCTCATACAATACTATTAAAGTATGAGTGCAGTCTATCAACCGGAAGAGATATGAAGCAGTTGCATTTCAACGTTTTCGGACAACGCATGTCTGTACAAAGGCATGATCATGAGTGGCTTTTATTTCATAACTCTGACAAGGGTCTAAAAAGTCGGGAATATTCAGTGATCATCCCGAGCGAATTATCAGAGAGTGAAATCGCTTTGTTTCTCGCTGACATTTATCATGAACATGCCAGTGAGCAACACCCAGACGTCATTCAACTCAATTAGATCACTTTCGATTAAATCGAGCAATCTAGTGGTGTTTTTTCAGCGCCTGATTTAGCACGTGGCCAAACTGTGCTTGAGTTTGAGATATTCATCTCTAGGAATTCCAACCCACGGGTCATATTTGCCGGTGGTAAATCGTCTTCTAAGACATACATTCCCACTTTCACCATACCTTTTTTAGCGTTTTTTAAGACCTGATTCGCTGCTAAAGAAGAGTACCGAAGCCCAAACATATCAAAATAAGGTCGCCAGTCCATTTCTGTTAAGTAGCTTAATGACACAAGCATAAAGTCATTACCTGGTATTTGCTTCACTTTACTGCCATCGTAAACAGCATGACCATCAAAAGGAAATTCACTAAACCCAATACCATCCCGTGCAAGTTCCCAATCATTTTTTGAACGCGCATATTTTCCGAATATGCGTTGATGTTGATACAGCAAAGTGAAAAGGTGAAATCCATTGTCTAAGCGCTTTCCATTCAGCAATCGTTCTTCATGAGCTCTTAGTGCCATTTGTATATAAAAGGCCATCCGGAAACTATTGTGAACAGCATATTTTTTACTCTTCCATGGCGCTGTGAACCGATTTCCTCCATCATCCATGATTTTACAATCAGGGGTCAACACCACGCGTTTCCCAGTCTTATCTTTGACTTGACCCGCATCAGACATAAATGCAAAAAATAAATCTTTGTGATCCATATGCCCATCAGAAATAATGGTTGTCTGCTTGTCTCGTATAAAGTGTGATTTCCATTTCACAAAGTAAGGGAAGATATTATTTGAGTTTTCACCTGAACGTTTGCTGTATTTTGTCCATTTGTCTCGATCTTTCGCTTCAACATAATGTACATTTAAGCGCTTCACCTGTAAGTTATGACCGAGTTCATGATTATCTCCCCAACCCGTTGGATCGATTGCCCAAGATGCATCCCACGGATTACCAGAACAACCCGAACCACAGTGTGCATTTTGATCATAATTTGCATGCTGGATAATTTTACGGGTATGCAAATCGGCATCAAAACAGTCGTTCTCACCAAAGGCACTTTTGCATATCTCTTTTACATCTGCTGGTAAAGACTCCTCCAAATTTTTTCCTTGAACCTTAAAGCCAGCCAATGTGTACACCGTTTTTAAGTGATCTTTCTCGATGAATTTTAAGAGCGTCTTTACATCGGGTATATCCCCTGAAATACCCTTCATAAACTTATCTTTACGTAAATGCTGCTCAGCGCCATTTGTTCGCAGATCAACGTGTGGGATCTCTGAGTCTAGGACGAGTTTTTCGAACTTGGTGATTTGCTCCGCATCGGTAAAATCTGTGATTGTTGGATGTTTTGCAACCCCTTTTGCTGATAGTCGAACCGACAAGGAGTCCATATCACCTGACATATAGACATAAATTGGGCCACCATAAGGTGTTGAAAAGTTAATCGTCTCTCCTTGGTTTAATACCAACCTACGCTGCATCAATTCCAAGGGAAATCGATAAATCTTTTTTTGATAGGCTCGATTCGTATTCGAACGGTGATAATTCAGTTGTATCTTTAGAATCGCTGGGCTGCTATCAAGCCGTTCAATTTCGATTTCCTTTCCTGGTAAAGCGTACCACCCAGTTGTAGTCCATTGACCTGAATATGGGATCGTAAACTGTTTCGTTTCCTCCGTTGTGTCTGGATATTTGTAGTGTGCATTTTTTCCCTTCACAACGTCACTTTTATCCAGAACAAACGTGCCGAGATCAGGTTGAGCAATGTTTTTTCTTCTTGCATAACTGACAGCCCAATCTGCAAACATTGCTTTTTGCCAATCTGCCGAGGCACCTTGTTGGATAGGATAGTCAATCTCGCTTCGATATTTATCTGCAAGTAATAGACCTGCTGCAAACACAGGGTTATCATTCTCTGAATGAAATACACTGAGACCACTTTCATCGTATGTTTGTGCAGTTGTACGGTACCACTGTGCACCTTCACGAAATGCTGACTGAAACTCCTTATCTTCGCAATGAATATAGTTTTTGTCGCACTCATGAAGTGCGTCCATATCGAACTTTTGTTGCTCAAGGTTCTTCAGCAATTGCTGTACTGCTCCAAATTCCTGTAACGCAGTGAGATCATTCTGTGCTAAGCCGCTTGTATGATGCCGTTTCTCATAGTTATTTTTTCCGACGAGTCCCATATATCGATATATCGGGCGGGAGATGGATGTCTCTCCATGCTCATAGTTACTCATAATGAGCGGAATTTGTTGTGAAATCGCCATCTCCACACCCGAACGAAGACGTTCATATCCCTGATTTGATCTATCTTTATTGCTCAGAATAATCAAATCTGGCTTCACATTCTCAATACAAGCCTTGAGCTGTTCCTGATCGCAAGTATTCGCTTCGTTGACCACATGATCAACAGCGTAAGATGTTTTGAACCACTCACGTATTTTTTCATTGTATGGCGCATAGTGGCTATCTGAACGGCTATAAATATGTGATGTGACAATCTGAAGGCGCTCGGAGGGTAGTTTTCCGGTCAGCCACTGGATCATATTTTTCAATAATTTACTCGTCTCTTCAGATGGATCGACTGCAAACATATTCCCTGCCATCGCTGCATATCGGTGCTCATTTTGCTTTCCTACATAAATCAACCCTTCTGATGAAGGAGTTCCGCTTTCATCTTGTGTTGATCGAAGTATTTGAAAGGTTCTCCCTGGTTTATAGCTGGTTAAAGTCACACTAAATTTGCCTGGATGCCAAGATAGAGGGGAAGCAATCTCCTTCCATAATTGTTGGACGATATCTTTACGTTGACTTTCGCTCTGTTCAAGGGTTTTGAGGCTATATGAAATCAGCTCTTTCTCTGACGCTAGCTGGTGATTTTCTTTGCGGGTTGCTATTTCTGCCTTGGTTAAAAACTCTGCATTGATTGTGCAGTCCTGATCGGCGTTTGAAATGAAGAATTGATTTTCAACTAAAGTACCATTACAACCTGTGACAGAATTCAGCGCAAATCCTGGTTCTGGCGTCACTGTCATCGTTGCTGTACTGCCTTTGGTAACTTGAAGCTTTTCTGGCTTGATCTGCCCACCAATACTCAACTGGGCATCAATATTGACGGCTACCTCTTTGGCCGATGTATCTGTACTTTCTTTTTTGTCATCACCAAAACAAGCTGAAAGTGCAACAATAACAAATAATGGAAACAGTTTTGTCTTTGAGAAATAGCGATTCATTTCATCGGCCCCAACACCAAAAGAACACCCGAGGACGTTTTAAATATAAGACAAAACACTGAGGTCTGTTGATATTTTGGTCATCCATGCTGATATTGGTGAAAGATCAACAGCCCCTGACAACTGTAAAACTCCTCATGAAACAAATTCAACTCAAAGAGTTGACACCCTGACAGATCAAAAGATACAGTAAACTATTACATATATTTATTTTATTTATTATAAATCAATATTTTAACAAAAACACGAAGGAGTGACTTATGGCCCATCTGACTATCGTTGCTCAAATTACTGCCAAACCCCATAAAGCTGAACTCGTAAAAACAGAACTTGAAAAACTGCTCGAAATCACCCGCAAAGAAGAAGGCTGTCTACAATATGAATTGCATCAAGATAATACCAACCCTGCTTTCTTCTTGTTTTTTGAACAATGGACAAACCGGGCGCTTTGGCAAAAGCATATGGCTTCCGCACATATCCAGCACTATATTAGCGTCACAGAAGACGCGGTTGAAACTTTCGCACTCAATGAAATGACAAAAATTGAATAGAAAATTAGGAAAAATCTTTGGCTAATTTTTCTGTGAACCTTCAATGTGCTGTCCACACATCCTGAATTTTCCTATCTCAAAAATAATTAGGAGATAGAAGAACATGCACGGCTTTGAAAAACCCAAGATATACCTCAAAACACCAACGGAAAATTTACACGCTCAATTAGATACGGTTGGGCTGGCCCTGTGATCAAATCACTCAGCAAAGCATGGAGTCTGATATCAACATCTTTAAGGCAGAAATACCGCACAGTACAGTACAGTACAATAAATCAAGATAAAACGCAGGATGCTTCGACAAACTTTTGGGAGATCACTCTCAACAACGATGAGTTGACTGAAAAAAGGAGAGAAATAGTGATGATATTGACATCCAGAAAAGAAACAATACGCGACTGTTCCTTGAGCATCGTGGGCAATTCACAATTCATCATCCTTTGATGCCAACTATCGTTACACTGAAAAGCGGTGCCACAAGGACACCATGCGGAACATTCTAAGCAAGAACCAAAATCAAACCGAAATTACTGCTTTGACTCAGCTTGCTCTGGTCTCCAGGGAAAAGGCCCCATAAACTCATCTGCAAGGACGCGCCAGATATTCATTTCTAACCACGCATCATAACCAACCCAATCTTTATATTTTGGTAACTTGAGTACTTTCGGGATCAATATGGGGTTTGTACCTTTTTTCAACTCGGCAAAAAAACCTGCTCTCAAATCTCTGATGTACGCCAGCTGAGATGCTATATCAGCTTTATTACCTGCCTTGAGCGGGTGTTTCTTTTCATTATGAGAAAACACAACTTTTTCGAAGTTTAGTGCAAGTACTTCAGCCAAGCTCCGCTCCCATTCTCGCAGATTAAAATCAGGAACAACTGAGAAAATCACTCGGTTCGGCGTGACAATATCGGCAACATAGGCGACTTTTGATTCTGGAAGAACAAAGATTGTCATTCCCAATCCATGATTCATCCCAAGATAATGCAACTCAACTGTTGTGTCGCCGAGGGTGATATCTTTACGGTTTCCAGACCAAGTTTGTGTCGGGAGCGTCATATCTCCACCCGGGTTTGCTTTCATCCATGCATAGGCTTCTTCATGAGCGAGTGTGGTTGCTCCTGCTTTGATGAAAGGCGCTCCCCCACTGGCGTGATCCCAATGGTTATGACTATGAAAAGCGTATCGAATCGGTTTATCCGTGATTTTTTTAATCTCACTGATCATAGCCTTTGCATGATAAGAGTTCATGGTTTCGAACACCATCACGCCATCATCCGTGACAACAAACATAGAAATGTACTCTCCATTTGTACTAAATGAGTACACATTCTGGGCAATTTGATGGATGTTTTTGGATATTTCTTTGGCAATCGTTGCTGATGATATTGTCATCAACGTGATCATGATAAAAAGCTTTTGAAGCATTAAAACCTTGGTCATAAACCACCCTACTTTCGTATCGTTGATATTGAATAGTTGTTGAGCCTCAGAATAGCTTATTGTAATTATTTATAGGAAGGTTCAATATTACATCTATTGTTTGTCATTTTTGCAATAAATAAACATGAGTCCAGAAGCCTTATTTCTTCATGTGGTTGAAGCTGGCAGCTTTAAAAAAGTAGCTGAAGCGTTAGGGATTGAAACATCGTCAGTCAGTAGGAAAGTGGCTGCGTTGGAAGATCGCTTAAAAGCAAAACTTTTGTATCGTTCAACCACAAAAACACGCCCGACTGAACTCGGCCAAATTTACTATGCAGGTTTACGTCAGCTCGTTGATAACCAACAAGCACTTGAAGAAGAAGTATTTCATCAAGCGAATTCGATGAAAGGTAATCTGCGGATTGGTGCAACAGTTGATCTGGGAGAGCAGTTTATTCTGCCTGTGATCACACAAATGCAAAAAGAGTCACCAGACTTATCCATCGAGCTGATTTTAGGCAGTGATATTGATAATTTAGCTGAAAAAAACTTGGATGTTGCAATTCGCTTAGGCTCACTCAAAGATTCCAATCTGATCGCAAAGCGTTTGAATGATATCCCTAGAGTGCTCGTTGCAAGCCCCGGATATCTTGAAAAACATGGTATACCTCAGCAGCCGGAAGATCTCAACGAGCACCATTTTGTGCTTTATACACGGCAACAAGCCAATGTCGACATTGCATTTCAAGATGGCAGCAAACTCACTCATAGCGCCATTCATAGCCGACTGATGGTCAATAGTCTCAGAGCGATTCGAACTTTGGTTCGTAGTGGTGCAGGGATTAATTCAGGCCCATTGTGGCTTTATCAAGAAGATATGAATACTGGCAAGCTTGTTGAGGTGCTTCCTCATCAACCAGTGAGCGGTTTCTCTGTTTATGCCGTCTACACAAGTCGCGCTTACCAACCTTACAAAACCCGGCAGTTTATACAACGATTATCTGAGCGAATTGCTGCGAATTGTCAGACCTAAAAAAGCGCCAAATGGCGCTTTCTCGAAACATGTTACGTTCTATTTTTTCAAACGAACAATATTAACTTCCACAGTTGTGCTTAAAATATCAGCATCAACTTCACCCTGGATTTCAAGCTCCATCTCTGGCGTTGCATTCACGCCACGCCAATCTTCCTGATCAATTTCGATTGTCATTTCACCAGTTGCGTCTTTAAAAGTGTACTTTTCATCACCGAGTGATTTGAGTATATGTCCCGTCAAAATGACTGGTGTTTTGTCTTTCGCGTCAAGCGCTGCTTTAACCGTTGTCACAGATGCGGAGGCAGAAGGCCCTGTAAATCCACCTTGCTGAGTTGCAGCCATTGAAACATTAGAAAATGTAAGCGTTGCAAGTGCAACGAGAGATGCGCGTTTGAATAAACTTGTCATTGAAATCTACCACTTTATAATTGAATCAAGTATTTAAAATGAAGTATGTCACAAAATTACAGAAAAAGTTGTGTATTAGCCCATATTTTCTAATTATTTAGACTGACATATAGATTGATTGTTTATGAACTGTCCAAGTGTTTATTCTTTATCATAGTGAATATGATTTTGAAAAAGATGAAACATCGCCCTCTCCTTTTTAAATAGCCCTATCATGCACCTGGTATCGCTGGTTTCAATGTCACCAACCCTTGTTGCTCAGACACCAAATCCCAAGACTTTGTTCGAAACAGATTTTTCAAGAATGTAGGATGGTCGTGATAGCAAAAAACAGCGCTCGTTTGCTCAAAAATCTCTGCACTTGAAAGAAAGATTGGTAGCTCCGCCAAAAAATATTTTACAGCAATATCCAAAGCAGATTTAGTGACTGGCGTATGACCCGTCAGTGGTTTTTTCAATATTGCGTGAGAAGATGCAAGACATCCTTCTCTAAAGTCATCGTTGCTTTCAAACAGACTTAAAATTTCAGAATATTTCTCCTGATAACCTGTTGAGTTTTCGAGCCAAGCAGAATCAACCAATGTGACTTGCTCGTGGCTTAAATCAACGGCTCTGTTAATTTTATTTTTTAAATACTGACATTGCCTTTTCGACTTCGAAATCGCTTTTTTCTCATCGTAACCCTGTGCGATTAGCGTATACTTGGTTGGCTCATCTGGAATATATAACCATGTATGCTTAAATTGAGCACGACTCCATGCATACAAAGCAGCGATCCGTTGTTCAGAGAAATAGGAATTAAATGGGCTGATCCCAATCACTGCAGCTTCACCATTTTGGTATATCCTTTCACATTGCGGAGATTCACAGTGTACTTGCATCCGATCAACAGATATTTCTTCAATAAACGGTAATTCAACATCAATACTATCCATCGTTTCATACCTTCTTTGCAACAAAGTAATGGTTAAAGGGATCTTCTTCAACTGACATGACTTGGATATCAGAAAATCCATTTTTCTCTAGAAGTTCAACAGCTTGCTCTCTTCCCCACATTGCGCCAAGTCCCACACCATTCTGAGCCATAGAAACCGGAACACAATGCATGCAAGAGGAAGTATAGAGCCAGGGACCCGCCGGGTGTTGGAGGTTTTCTTCTAATGCTGATGAAGCCGCAATATCCACAATCAATAACGCGCCATCCCTGTCTAATATACTATTCAGCGCTGCCATCACATCATCTGGATCCGCTAAATCATGCAACACATCAAAAGCGGTGATCAAATGATAGTTGCCTCTTGGCTGAGTTGATGTCAGATCACATTGTTCAAATGAAAGGTTCGTAAGTTGGAGTGTTCCTACTTTTTTTGTCGCTTTTTGAATATTCGAAGCAACAAGGTCGATGCCCTTGAATCGGCTACTTGGAAATGACTTCGCCAATAGACAAAGCGCATGTCCATCACCGCAACCAATATCTAATACATCAATCCCACGGTCTAATGCCGCAGCCAGCTCTGGAATTTGTGGGATCACCTTTTGTATCAGCGTCGAGTCCAGTCGTTGTGCATTTACTTGAGACCATAAATCCATAAACTCAGGGTATGCATCGTATGACACACCACCGCCTTTGTGGAAACATGCCTCAACATCCTTGGAAACCATCGCGAGAGATTGTAAAGCCTGGGTCATACGAGCCATATTATTCGCCCCTGCCTGCGGAGTGAGTACTGATGCGTGTTCATCCGGCAGAGAATAAAGCCCTTGCTCAGATTGATAATGAACAATGCCACCAGTCACCATCGCCCCAAGCCACTCTCGAACATAACGCGTATTCAAACCAGCATTTTGTGAAATCGCATCACAGGTTGCAGGCTTCATACCAGACATGGCTTCGAATAGGCCTGTGCGATGGCCGAGATTCACTGCAAGACATAACATCCCTTGGTTCATCATCTGGAGCATAGTTGAGGAGAAATCTGTACTAGAAATTCCTTGGTTTTGCTTACATGGTTGGTCTTCATACATAGTTTCGTTGACTTTTTATGATTCAAAGAGCTACGCATCATAAGGAGTCATATTGGGAACGTCAATCCCTTGTTTATCGTGACATTCTGGGCATAGGTCTGGTAAAACTACTGAAGTATAATGCGGGGGACAAATCCAGGAGGTAAATCAATTGAATAACTTTGAAGGGCAAAAACTAGACATGTATAAATAGGAAAAAGAGAAAGGAAAATTCCTTTCTCTTTTCGAAAACCAATTAAGCCTGGCTCTCTTTCGCTTTTTCAACAAGTGCAGTGAATGCAACTTTGTCGTAAACAGCGATGTCCGCTAGGATCTTACGATCGATCTCAACAGATGCTTTCTTAAGACCGTTAATGAAACGGCTGTAAGATAGACCATTTTGACGTGCTGCCGCGTTGATACGAGCAATCCAAAGCTGACGGAATTGACGCTTACGCTGACGACGGTCACGGTAAGCATACTGGCCTGCTTTTGTTACTGCTTGAAACGCAACGCGATAGATACGACTACGAGCACCGTAATAACCTTTCGCTTGCTTAAGAACTTTCTTATGGCGCGCACGCGCGACTACACCACGTTTTACTCTAGGCATTATTCAGTCTCCACTCTATCTTATGCGTACGGTAACATACGGTCGACTAGACCTGTATCAGATTTGTGCACCATGTCCTTTGGACGTAGGTGACGCTTACGCTTAGAGCTTTTCTTCGTCAAAATGTGACGTAGGTGAGACTGCTTACGCTTAAAGCCGCCGGACGCTGTTTTCTTGAAACGTTTCGCAGCGCCGCTGTTTGATTTCATCTTAGGCATTGTTTACTCCGCATTGAGTAGTTATACAACATGTAGCAAGGCGAACAAAAGCAGGGCTTGCAAGCAAGCCCTGCTTTTGTTACTTGGAAGCTCTTACTACTTCTTCAGTGGGGCGAGTACCATGATCATCTGGCGTCCTTCCACACGACTCGGGAAAGACTCCACTTGAGCAGTGTCTTGAAGATCCGCTTTGATACGGTTCAACAATTCAATGCCCAACTCTTGGTGAGCCATCTCACGACCACGAAAACGCAGTGTGATTTTAGCTTTATCGCCACCTTCTAAAAAGCGCTTCAGGTTGCGTAGTTTTACCTGATAGTCGCCTTCATCTGTACCAGGGCGGAATTTCACTTCCTTCACCTGAATCTGTTTCTGCTTCTTCTTTTGCTCTTTTTGAGCTTTACTCTTCTCGTAGAGGAATTTGCCGTAATCCATAATTCGACAAACTGGCGGGTTCGCCGTTGCGCTGATTTCAACCAGGTCAACACCTGCTTCTTCTGCCTTTGTTAAGGCTTCTTTCAGGCTGACGATCCCGATTTGTTCACCATCGAGTCCTGTAAGACGAACTTCTCTCGCTGTAATATCACCGTTGATACGGTTTTCTGGGGCTTGTACCTGCCCGCGTTTTCCGCCTTTAATAGTTTATTCCTCCACGAAATATTTAATTCTATCTTGCACGTGCATTCACTTCTTCGAGTACTTTTTCTTTAAATGCATCAAGTGAAAACTTGCCAAGATCCTCACCTTTACGTGTTCTGACCGCAACCTCGCCTGCTTCAACTTCTTTATCACCGACAACCAATAGGTACGGGACACGTTTTAAAGTATGCTCGCGAATTTTAAAGCCAATCTTCTCATTTCTCAAGTCCCCTGTTGCCCTAATTCCAATTTCTCGTAGATTTTCGATGACTTGATTGACATAGTCTGACTGTTTGTCCGTGATATTCATCACTACAACCTGCTTTGGCGCAAGCCACAATGGGAAAAATCCAGCATACTCTTCTGTCAAGATACCAATAAAACGCTCAAGCGACCCAAGAATCGCTCGGTGGATCATCGCAGGTGTACGTCGCTCATTGTCTTCTGCAACATAACTTGCACCTAAACGCGCCGGAAGTGCGAAGTCCATCTGGACAGTACCACATTGCCATGCACGGCCCAGTGAGTCGTACAAGGTAAACTCAATTTTGGGTCCGTAAAATGCGCCTTCTCCTGGCAGAATCGAATAAGAAATATCTTGTGCTGCAAGTGCAAGCTTTAAGCTTTCTTCTGCACGATCCCACATATCGTCATCACCGATGCGCTTTTCTGGGCGTGTTGATAATTTCACTTCAATGTTATCGAAACCGAAAGTCTGATATGTGTCATACACCATCTTGATACAAGAGATCACTTCTTCCTGTACTTGTTCTTCTGTACAGAAAATATGGGCGTCATCTTGTGTAAAGCCACGCACACGCATCAAGCCATGAAGTGCGCCTGATGGCTCATTCCGGTGGCAACAGCCAAACTCAGCCATCCGCAATGGTAAATCGCGGTAGGACTTTAAACCTTGGTTGAAGATTTGCACATGACCAGGACAGTTCATTGGCTTAATTGCATACTCACGGTTCTCAGAAGATGTGGTGAACATGCCATCTGCATACTTGTCCCAATGACCAGACTTCTCCCACAGGGAGCGATCCATCATCAATGGGCCTTTGACTTCTTCATAGTCGTATTCAACAAGTTTTTGACGAACAAATGTCTCTAGTTCACGATAAATTGTCCAACCATCGTTGTGCCAGAAAACCATGCCAGGTGCTTCTTCCTGCCAATGGAACAGATCCAATGTTTTACCGATTTTTCGGTGATCGCGTTTTTCTGCCTCTTCAAGACGCAGAAGATAAGCTTTTAATTGCTTTTTATCTGCCCATGCTGTGCCGTAAATTCGTTGCAACATCTTGTTGTCGGAGTTACCACGCCAGTAAGCACCTGCAACTTTCATCAGTTTAAAGTGCTTACAGAAACGCATGTTTGGCACATGTGGCCCACGACACATGTCGACATATTCTTCGTGATGGTATAAACCTGGACGGTCTTCTTTGTCGATATTTTCGTCCAGAATTTCCATCTTGTATGTTTCATCACGTGATGCAAACGTATCACGTGCTTCCTGCCAGCTGACGGCCTTTTTAACCACGTCATATTCGGTCTTCACCAGTTCCATCATGCGTTTTTCAAGCGCCTCTAGATCTTCTGGTGTCAATGGCTCTTCGATATCAACATCGTAATAGAATCCATTATCAATGACAGGACCGATAGCCATTTTCGTATTTGGCCAAAGTTGTTTAATGGCGTGACCAATCAAGTGCGCACAAGAGTGGCGAATAATCTCAAGACCGTCATCATCTTTTGATGTAATGATTTGAAGATTGGAGTCTATTTCTATGAGATCACAAGCGTCTTTCAGTTCTCCATTCACCCGACCTGCAATCGTTGCTTTCGCAAGACCTGGACCGATGTCCTTCGCAACATCAAGAGTAGAAACAGGGTGATCAAAAACGCGTTGACTTCCGTCAGGGAGTGTAATGACAGGCATAATTATTTTTTATCCTTTCCAGTGGTGACACCTACCAAGTGTCACATGTCAATATATTGAAATTGATTGCGATTAAAATTGCTCGTGGCCAAGACTTTCTCACGAGCGAAAATCTTTTGACCAGTCGCATATTTTCTTTGAATTACCGAAAAATTACAACCCATCTCTTCATTGATTCGCAAATATTGTTTCTTTCAATGCATCCAGAGAGAGTAGGTTTTGGATATTGAGTAATAAGCAGCTCTTTTCTTTGACGTACATCATGCCATGAATCAACTCACGATCCAGTGGTAGGCCATAGACCGGAGCAGGCTCCAGTTCTGAGATATCCACTGGACGGATTGATTTGACAGAAGACACCAATAGCCCGACATGTGTTGTGGAAGAAACGGTTGTTTTGTCGATGAGGATCACACTACTACGCTTATGTAATCCATCAAACTCAAGCCCCAATCGAAGCGCTATATTGATGACGGGCACAACATGTCCTCTTAAATTGAACGCACCGTAAATCACATTTGTCGTCATCGGGATTTGAGTCACATCTGGGCATTCAAGGATTTCTTTTACCTGATCGATTCCCAATGCAAATAGATGTTCAGACACCGAGAAGAACAAAAGCTGTGTTTGATCGATGGATGTCGTTGATTCAATGATTGGCATGGTCCGTCTCCACCAGATCACTCAAATCCATGACCTTATCAATTTTTAAGACCAGTAATGCTTCATCATCCGCACCAAGATCAATCATAAAGTCTACAAAAGCAATCGGAAGCTGTCCTCCCATGGTTTGTGGATCCAGGACATGCTCTTCTTTCACAGACAGTAACTGGCACACACCATCCACTTTAATACCAAACTCAATTTTTTCTCCTTGATATTCTGTCGCGACGATGATGATACAGGTTTTTCTTGTCAGTGGCATATCACATCCACCGAGTTGACGGTTTAGATCAATCACAGGAAGCTCTGTACCTCTCAGATTTACAAAACCTTCGAGTACCGGGGGCATATGAGGCACTTGTGTCATGATAGTATACTCAATCACCTCAGAGATTGAGCTTAAGCGAAACCCAACGATTCGATCTCCTCCAAAACAAGTGAGTACTTGGATCAAACCACCTGAAGCCTGATCTCTTGATGTTAAGCTTGCTTTATCTTCATCCATCACAGCTCCAGATGCTCAGATATAGACAGGTTTTGGTTGGTTAAATGGGGGTAACTCCCTGACACCATATCGACCAAACCAGCAACATCCAATATCAAAGCGACTTCACCGCCACCTAAAATGGTTGCACCACATAACCCTTTCAAGGACTCAAACATATTGCCAAGCGGTTTGATGACCGTTTGGTATTCTCCAAGTATTTCCCCAACCACCAGCCCAAACAGATTGTCTCCCACACGCACAATTAATACCGCAAAGTTTGCTTTCTCTGCTATCGACTCATTAAAGACATGAAATAAACTCAGCAAGGGTACTGATTTATCACGAAGTTTGATAAATGCTTCATTCATGACATCCGTACACAACGAGGGACTAAACTCAATACATTCAACCACAACATCCATCGGAATCGCATAAACACTGGTCCCTACACGAACCAGAAAAGAGTCAATGATCGCAAGCGTCAGTGGCATCCGAATGATAAAAGATGTACCTTCTCCTTCAATACTGTTGACATCAATCGTTCCTCGTAACTCATCAATATTTTTCTTGACCACATCCATGCCTACACCACGACCCGACAAGTCCGTTACGGATTGAGCGGTCGAGAAACCGGGTTCAAAGATCAACATCCAGATATCATGAGGTGAAAGCCCATCCGCAGATTCGATTAACCCATTTTCAATCGCTTTGCTGAGGATTTTTTCCTGACTTAACCCACGACCATCATCATTGACCTCTATTGTTATACTTCCCGTTTCATGGCTGGCTTTTAATGTTAAAATACCGGCTTCTGGTTTGCCACTTGCCAATCGTTCTTCTTTGGTTTCCAAACCATGATCGAGCGCATTTCTTACCAAGTGAGTCAGTGGATCACTCAGCCTTTCAACGAAAGATTTATCCAACTCCACATCACCACCTTGGATCACCAACTGAGTTTGCTTTCCGAGCTTTTTACTGACGTCACGAATGGTTCGATTAAATTTACTAAAGACGTTCCCAATGGGTGCCATTCGGAGTTTGAGCGCACTATCACGCACATCTTCCAACAATTGTTCCAACGTATTCATTGCTTCAATTAAACGCTCATCACCACTTTGATGAATACGTAAACGGGTACTGGCACCTGCGATGACCATTTCCCCAACAAGATCAATCAGCGTATCTAATTTCAATGCATCAACTTTAATTGTGCTTTTGCGAGCACCTTTTTGTTCGGGCTTGCTATGTTCAACAGGCGGCTGGGGTGCAAGTTGCTTGGCATAATGCATATTCAGGTAGCTTTCAATCGATTGTCTGATTTGATTGTCTGAAAAAAGACTCCAAAAAGCAGTATTATGTATTAACGCAGTTTCAACTCGCTGAAGTTTGAGCGTCGTGCTATCCAGCACAAAATCAAATGCATCTTTCATTGCCTGGGGGCCATCTTCTGCTTCGAATATTAAGACAAATGAAAGGTAGAATTCCTCAGGATCAAACTGTGAGTCTTCTCTCAGGTCCTGTTCCAATACAAAAATTCGATGCAAAGTAATCTGCTGGCTAAAATATTTGAAAATTGCAGCCGGATCAAAACCATCTTTTAAGCAATCAGGTGCAAACTTACTGTAAAGGATCCACGGTTTCTTTTCAGGACTCATCAACGGATTGTCCTTATCTGTCTCTGTCTCTGTCTCTGTCTCTTGAATTGGTTTTTCTCGTTGATAAAAACTAGCCAACTTTTGAGTCAATCGTGAATGATTTTCCATCACCGATTCCGAATAATGCCCTTCAAAGTCCTCCGATAGGTGATCCAATAAATCTTTGACATGATCTTTCGACTCAATTAAACAAGAAAGGATTGTTTCAGAAACAGTAAGTTGTTGATCGCGTAGGGCATCGAGGACACTTTCAAGGTGATGCGTAAAATCTACAAGTACATCTAAGCCAAATAACCCCGCACTCCCTTTAATCGTATGTGCAGCTCGAAATGCTTGGTGGAGCAGCTCTTGATCATCTGGGTTGGATTCCAGAGCCAGCATTGCTTCTTCGTATTCAATAAGAAGCTCTGCACTTTCTTCAATAAAAGTATGAAATGCGGCGGAGACATCCAAAACATATCACTCCAATGGCTCGAATTCCGGCGAAAGCTGAAATTGTTTCAGAAAATGTTCAATACCCTGTGAGACATTGATAAATTCGAGCTCTATATTCTTTGATCTTGCTTTTTTCATGACCAATAACATTAATTGCATACCACTACTGTCAATCTCTTCAACCAGATTAAAATCCAATTGACATGCTTCAACACCATCCTGAAAATGAATGTCAGAATAAACTTCCCTGATAAATGGTAATGTCAGTTCATTTGGCAAATTAATTTTCTGTTGCATAATTTCTCAAACGATTACCTTAGAGACAGTTGCAATGACCTGTTCCGGTTTAAAAGGTTTTGTCATCCATGCTTTTGCACCTGCATCTTTTGCTTGTTGAATGAGTTGGTCTTGGTTCTCCGTTGTAAGCATGATCACGGGCGTAAAACGATAAATTGGGTTTTGCTTTACATTTCTTAAAAATTCCAAGCCATTCATAATGGGCATATTAAAGTCACTAATGATAAGATGAATCTTCTGCCCATTCAGCTTATCCAAAGCGTCTTGGCCATTTTCAGCTTCAATGACTTGATACCCCGCACCGGATAAAGCAATGTTGACAACCTGACGTAGCGAAGCAGAGTCATCAACAATTAAAATAGTTTTCGACATGTGCAGGATTCCCATTCATCTTTTTTCTTCATACTCAATATCACGACTCAATCCCCGATCGCGCCTGTATAAATTGTTGACGCAGTCAGGTTTAAAGTAAAGTTAATCCAACTGAAAGTTTGCGTTTGTACTGTAGGAGGATTATTTTTAATTCAAGAAGTTAATGAAAGAAACTATGAGCCTTGATTCAAATTGTTGAGAAATATAGACACTTCATTCCCATTGCCGTTTTCCTCCTGGGCTTGTTTATCTCAGGGAATGTTTTTTTTCGACTAAATGCAGATCAATCTTCCCATCTTTCGGAAGGCTTCAAAAACGAGCTTTTCAAGGTCAAAACACAACTGTCGCAACAATTGGCCCAGCAGGCTTTGCTAGTTAAATGGTTCAGTGAATCCGATGAAACCATTTATTTTCCCACCAGAGATCAATGGTCAAATAAAGCGAACAGTATTATTAAGAGAAATCGCCATCTCAAATTTATTGCCTATGTCAACAGCCGACAAGAAATTCTAAATGCCGCTCCAAGAAAAATTAAACAAACACTGGATAAGGACTCTCTCATCGTCACGAGTAGCTTTGCGTTACTCAAAAGCTCTTCAAGCCGTGAGCCAAATTTATTGGCAAATGAAAAAGATTTGGTGCTCATTTCACCGATTATTGATGATTACCATACGGTGGGTTTAATTATGTTTTCATACAATAGTAAATCTTTGTTTGAAAACATGATCAGAAGCCATCTCAGCGAAAATTATCAACTGGAAATATTCTCGAATAAAGACAGTGTGTATCAATTTTACGCCGATAAAAGTTTAAAAGAAGATTGGGGCAACCGCGCTGAAATTACTTTCAATGAATCGAGCCTGATTATCGACCTGTGGCCGACTCAAGAACGCATCGATGTGAGTTGGACAGACTTTCAATACTTAGCCTTGTATATTGGGATCCTCTTAACAGGTATCCTGTCATTTCTCAGCTATCTACTTCTTGCAACCCATTACAAGTCCCTTGAATTGAACCACGCCAACCTTGCGCTCAAAAAGCAAGTTGAGGAAAATGAAAAAGTTCAACAGCAACTTTCTTTTCTGGCGGAACACGATCCCATCACATCCCTCAGTAATCGAAGAGCATTCGAACGCGAGTTGGAAGAAAAATTAAAAAGTGCAATCAGCCAAGGCGAAAACCTGGTAGTTTATTTTCTTGATCTCGACCACTTTGCGGATATCAATAATGCTTTAGGGTACAATATTGGGAACTCATTGCTGAATAAAGTGGCCGAACGCCTTGCGAAAATCATGCCCCAAAACAGCCTCGTTTGTCGTTTTAGTGGCGATGAATTTGGCGTCATGTTTTACGAAATCACCGATCAGCTGAAGATCCTCCAGCTTGCTGATCAAATTCTTAAAGCGTTAGATACACGATTTATCATTGAAAGTTATGATGTCTATGTCACATCCAGCATCGGCGTTGCTATTGCACCACTTGCCGGAGAAGAAGCTGATTTAGTCATCCGCCGCGCCGAGCAAGCAACAGCTCAGGCCAAAAGAGACGGACGAAATCGATATCACTTTTATACATCCGATCTTGACGAATATAACGCCACGAAGCTTGAAGTAAACAAACGCTTACGCTCCGCTTTGTCCAAAAATGAAATCATTGTTTACTACCAACCTAAAGTTGAGATGGAATCAGGCAGAATTATCGGAGTCGAATCCCTTGTTCGATGGGTTGATCATGATGGCAGCTTAATTTTACCCGCAGAGTTTATCCCTATCGCAGAAGATACAGGTCTCATTTTACCCATTGGTGAATATGTGGTGAAAACGGCATGTGAACAACTTGCGAAGTGGCACCATCTTGGGTTTACAGACCTTTCTGTATCCGTGAATGTCTCTTCTCGGCAGCTTCAGTCCCCACACTTTACCGATGTGGTTATGAGTTCATTCACAGAAAATGAGATCCCACAGGGCAAGTTAGAGATTGAGTTTACCGAAGAAATTTTTGTGGAGAACGTTCAGTTCCATCTGGATTTTTTAAATTCGCTGAAGAACCATGGGATCCGAGTTTCTATTGATGATTTTGGAATTGGCTACTCGAGCTTAGCCTACTTGAAAAATTCCAGCATTGACTGTTTAAAAATAGATCGATCGTTTATTGCTAATATTCCAAGCAATCGAGAAGACAGCCAGATCACCCAAACCATCATCACCCTTGCAAAAAACCTCGGGTTAGATGTCATCGCTGAAGGCGTCGAAACCCAAGAGCAAGTTCATTTTCTTATCAAAAATGGATGTGTGATTGGTCAAGGGTTTCATTACTGCAAGCCCATGAGTGCTGATGACTTAACTAAACTATTACTCAAACACAGTCAACATATTCCTACTCAGTTCTAGAGGGTCTGTTGATCTTTCGTCAATTCACGCTGGGCAATGATTATCCATTTATGGAAGCTCGATACGTTGTCCAATCCCTTGTTCCAACTCTCCTAAATCAACTTGCTCAATCTGTTCAAACCGACTGGATATTTTATGCGCAGAGGTATGGATCTGCTTCACATCAGAAGCTGCTTGATCGATATGCTTCGCAAGGTTATCAAATCGGACTCTAAATCGACCAAAGTCCTGGCCTAATTTGACAAGGTGGTCCTGAATCAAGTGAATTTGTTGATTCGTCGCTTCATCTTTTAAGACAGAGCGAGCCGTCGTTAAAACAGCCATTAACGTGGTCGGTGAAGTTAACCAGATCCGCTGTTGATAAGCATATTCCAAGATATCTGGGTGGTGCGCATGAATTTCTGCAAAGACAGCTTCTGCGGGTATAAACATGATCGCTCCTTCCGATGTTTCTCCCGGGATCAAATATTTGGAATGAATATCAGTCACATGTTTTTTGATATCTTGCTTAAACTGCCGCTCGGCGAATTTTCGTTCTGATTGTGGCAACTGTTCGTCCATCATCTTCCGGTAGCTTTCCAGTGGAAACTTCGCATCAATCACCATGTTTCCGGTTGGTGGCGGTAAGAATAAAACACAGTCCGCTATTTTGCCGTTACTCAACGTATGCTGGAAGGAAAAATGCTGCTCCGGCATCATATTTCGGATCAGCCCAGAGAGTTGCACTTCTCCAAATGCCCCACGGCTGCGCTTATCCGCTAAAACTTCCTGTAAACTTACGACGTTACTCGATAGCTCAGTGATCTTCTTTTGCGCATCATCAATAAGTGCCAAGCGTTTAAGGATATCGTGAAAAGTTTGTGTCGTTTTCTCAAAGCCTTCTGAAAGCCGTTTTTCGACCTGGCCACCAATTTCTTTTAAGCGAAGATCGGTTCGATCACTCAGCTCGGCCATCCGTTGATTCAACGTCTCGGTAGATTGGTGTAGAGATTTGGCCAACTCTTCACGGGAGGACCTTGTGGTTTGATTCAATTGCTCAGAGAGCTTCTCAAATGATGTCGACTGACCTTGCAATAGTTGGAGCTGTTGTTGATGCACCTTTTCTAATAACTGCTCCCTAAAAATCGCGATTTGTTGCTGTAGAAGTGATGCTTGCCCTGCATTTTTTTGATCGATGCGTCCCAACTGCTCTTGCAATTGTTGGCTGAGCTGGGTTTGAAACGCCTGATTATTCTGTATAATTTGTAATGTTTGCTCTTGCAATTGCGCCATTGCCAATGTCAGCTCAGTATGGTTATGACGGCGTAAGATTTGGATAACAAGGAGTAAGATCACGACGAGAAGCACGCCTGCCGTGATCATGAATGGAAGCAGGAATTCAGTCATTGTTGTTTTATTTAAGCTCTAAATCATTTAATTTTATTATCTATCTTGCTGCATTTTATTGACCGCTTTCGCATAAGCATCTTTTTCATCATCCACAACGACAGCAAGGATTTTTAAGTTTTCACCACTTTTTTGCAAGGTATATGATGTTCGGCAATCGTAAAGTTCATTCTCTTGATCATCATAAAAGTGCCACTCTAAAGTCGTAAACCACATACTCGCGGAAAGCTTTAAAACATGCTGGATATTCGGCTTAATTGATGCAACATTTAAATCTTTATACTGTTGCAAAACCAACTCTGTGTTTTCACGAAGTATTTCTGTACTTGTCACGGCAAGCTTATCATCATCAGACATGAGCAAAGATGGCACATAAAACATACTCACAACAGATTCCAAATCATAACTAGCATATGCTTTGGAATACTTCTCAAAAAATTGAATTACAAGATCATTTACGGGCATTATTCAATTCCTAAATATTTGTGGACCTGGATAGATAATCGCCAATTTTTCTCAATACACGTTTTGATCGCAAGCTCAGTTGCTCGTTTTTGTTGACTAATGGGTTGTAAAAATATCAGCTTATCCTGTGTTTGCGTTTCATTCAATAACGCTTCCAGCTCCTCAACATGCTTTTGCATCGCGACTGGATGTTTGACCTCGTTGGCACGCAGCATCGCTGATGCTAAAACTGGATAACCACCTTTCATATTAATCTTAGGCGAAACTGTTACCCATGTATTCTCCGGTGCTTGAATTTCAAATGTACCACTGGTCTCAATTTGCGTTGTGTATCCATCCTGATGCAAACTTTCGCATAAAGGAACTAGGTCATACATACAAGGCTCACCCCCGGTGATCACTACATGTTTTGCAGAAAATTGACGTACCTGAAAATAAGCAAGAAGTGATCCAGCATTCATCGATGCCCAACAATCATCTTCTTTTGTTTTTCCTCCAATCGACTCGATTGACGTCAGTTTTTCAGGATCGATTTCCCAAGTGTGTTTTGTATCACACCAGGCACACCCGACTGGACATCCCTGTAGTCTGACGAAGATTGATGGTGTTCCAGTAAAGCTTCCTTCACCTTGAATGGTTTCGAACACCTCGTTCATCTTGTACAAATTAACCACCTTAAATCTTATGGATACTACTTCTTAATCAACACGCGATGCAGTACAATGCGTACCGTGTTTATATTTCAAATTTCACTAAGCCCGACGACCGTCAGAGCTCCGTGCGGCCGGGTATTATATCGAAACTAATCCAAGAGTGAGAATTATGTCGGAAAAAGTTGTTGTCATTTATTCTGGTGGAATGGATTCATATACTGTGCTGCACCGTGCAATACAAGATGGCTACGACGTATATGCCCTTTCCTTTAATTATGGTCAGCGTCATGTAAAAGAACTTGATGTTGCAAAAAATGTTTGTGATATGTTCAGGATTAATCACAAAATAGTCGATATTACGGCGATTAACCAACTGATTGGTGGCTCTGCACTCACAGATGATATTGATGTCCCAGAAGGTCACTACGCTTCAGAAAACATGAAATCAACTGTCGTCCCAAATCGAAATATGATTTTGATCTCATTGGCTGTTGGCTATGCAGTGTCTATTGGTGCGGACAAGGTCTATTATGGTGCTCATTCTGGCGACCACGCCATTTATCCAGACTGCCGACCAGAGTTTGTCGAGAAAATGCGAGATGTATGTGCTATCGCCAACTACGAAACCATTGATGTTGTTTGCCCTTATCTCAATAACGATAAGATTGAGATCCTCAAAGATGGTTTATCGATGGGGCTGGACTATGCATATACTTGGACCTGCTACAATGGTCGCGAAAAAGCTTGTGGAAAATGTGGTTCATGCCGTGAGCGTTTGGAAGCTTTCGCTGAGAACCATGCAACGGATCCTTTGGCATACGAGGCCGTGTGATATAAAGATAAATCATACTTCGCGACCCTTGGTCAATACTCAACTGATTAAGGGTCTTATCTCTGTGGCAATAGAACCCCTGAATTATCTGGGATATACTCGCCCCCATCAATAAAGAATTGAATCAGTTTTCAGCATGGCAAAGCATCCTCCCACAATTTTTTGGCACGATTATGAAACTTGGGGCGCAACCCCACAAAAAGACAGGCCGAGCCAGTTTGCTGGCGTAAGAACCGATCTGGATCTCAATATTATCGGCGAACCCGTTACACTGTATTGTCAGCCCGCAGATGACTACCTTCCCCACCCGCAGGCATGTCTTATCACCGGGATCACTCCCCAACATGCAACAAAACATGGGGTGGTTGAAGCTGAATTTTTCCAAAAGATCCATCAAGAATTGAGTCAGCCAAATTCGTGCGTGGCTGGATATAACAGTATTCGTTTTGATGATGAAGTGACACGCTACGGCTTTTATCGAAACTTTTACGACCCATATGCGCGTGAATGGCAAAATGGGAATACACGCTGGGATATCATCGATATGGTTCGAGCATGTTATGCGCTGCGTCCTGAGGGCATCGAATGGCCTACCCACGAAGATGGGCGTCCAAGTTTTAAGCTTGAAGATCTGACCAAAGCGAATGGTATTGCCCATGAAAGTGCACATGATGCGATGTCTGATGTGTACGCAACAATTGCTATGGCAAAACTGATTAAAGAAAAACAGCCGAAATTGTATGACTTTCTGTTCCAACTCCGTCAAAAAGGAAAAGTCAGCGAACTCATTGATGTCTATCAAATGACACCTTTGGTGCATGTTTCTTCCAAGCTACCTTCACAAAACGGTTGTACAACCTGGGTGGCGCCGCTGTCCTATCACCCAGACAATAAAAATGCGGTGATTTGCTTTAATTTAAATTATAACCCGCAGCTCTTGTTAGATTTATCTGTTGAAGAAATCATTGAGCGTCTTTATACACCAATGGATGAGTTGCCAGATCCAGAAGAACGGATCGGCTTAAAGCTCGTGCATATCAACAAGTGCCCAGTTCTCGCACCCGCTAAAACACTACTTCCAGAAAACGCACAGCGACTTGGTATTGATCGCGAACGTTGCTTAAAACATTTACAAGTCCTTCAAGCGCATTCACAAATCAGAGAAATCGTTGCCCAAGTCTACCAGCAACAAAAAGACTACCCGGCAACAGAAAATGTCGACTATCAACTTTATGATGGCTTTTTCAGTCCTGCGGATAAAGAACAAATGGAACGGATCCGCAACTGCCCACCAGAAGCGCTGGGACAACTGACATTGGATTTCACAGACCCACGCCTTGAGAAGCTATTTCTTCGCTATAAAGCACGGAATTACCCAGGTACATTAACGATTGAAGAGTCAAATGTTTGGCAAGCTTATCGGAAGGCAAAGCTGATGGATGGCGAAGACTCACCAAACCTTACCATGGCAGATTTTACAATGGAATTAGAAAATCTGGTTCACGAGTATGAATCCGATGCCCATAAAATGGGAATTTTAAAAGCGCTGTTCCAGTACGCCTCTGAGCTTTAAAAGATAAGCTCGTCAAATACCCCATCAGAAGATGGGGTCAATTTTTAAGTACCAATTAGAATGTACGGCGATTGATGGAAAAATTGACAATCGCTTCACCAGTTTGCAGGTTAAATGCCTTGAGTCGACCAGAGCAAACCGCTTTATCACGATAACTACCATCTTCGTCATCCGCGATGATCCGCTGCGGAACCATATTCCCAGTTCTATAATCACGAATAATTGTAAAACGGAAGTGGCACTTCGGCTCAAGACCACCTTCAAAGCCATATTCGAAATCGACGACTGTCACATTGGATACCGTACTATTCACCTGAAATTGAACCTTCCCTTCGCTTGGGATCACCAGGGCAGGATCTGGTGAGAAAACAGAAATGGACGAGTCTTTACTAAAAAATACTGCGTCTTCTGTACGAGAATCATTTTCGACAAAGACAGTCACGGTTGCAAGGGCTGATTGAGAGACAAATAATGCAGCAACAAAGAGTGTTTTTTTTAACATCATTTTTTTGAACATTGAGTCTTTCCTTATTCTATTCCGTTGATTGAGATTGACGAGTCCAACTTGAATACTCTACGCCAACCGCTCCATATTAGGGCCTGAATAACGATTAAAGCAATGCGCCATCACAATTTATTCCCATAATTTTTGTATGGTTTTAATTACAGTTTGACAACGGCCCTGTCATCTCAGTAAAGTGCTGAACTTTCATCAAACCCGATCATCTAATTTTCTTTCAAGTCCTATGAGAACGACCATGAAATCGAAACACTTGCTCATCCCACTTATCGTACTCTTCTCCGCACAGTCACAAGCAGCACTGGAGTTTCGAGTCGGGATACCCCATAGCCCAAAACCCGCCAAATTAACTGTAAAAAATGAGCAACTGAATGCAGCACTCAAATATGATAAAACAAATCAGGATTATGCCTTGGTGATCACACTAGAAGATCGTGCTGCAAATGAACTCGCGTCATTTACTGATATGTATCAAAGTCATCTTATGACCACCTTGGTCGACGAACAAGAAATCAATACTGCAACGATCAGAACCACTCTTGGTAAAAAGGAAATCGTTCCAGAAGCAGACCAGGAAGTCATGCTCCTGATTAATGGAAAAGCCGTCTACTCAAACTCGACGTCGACTACACAACCCTACTCGTTTCGTCTGACTGGACTTAAAGGGAAAAAAGCTTTAGAAGCTCTCAAAAGTTTGAGCCAAGAATAAGCAACGACCAACGATGAAATGAAAGCCACCTCAGTAAAAGAGGTGGCTGAAATACCCATTACACTCTTAACTGGAAAGAGTCCTCAAGTGACCGATAGTTAGAGCGACTCCCTGGTGCAAAATAGAAGCTCCCATTTGCTCTTTTAACACGGAATATATGCCACTTAGAATAAGTCCCGTCAGCGGGTTGTGGTACATCCCCAGCGCGACATAAACGCTTCGCATTACGGTATTGTTCTTGGGAAATCGTCAGTGCATGGAAGTATGAACGCGCCACAAAATCATAACTATCCCATTCACCCTCTATTGGATATTTTTCCTCATTTTCATCTAGTGGCCAATACCAGTAGTCGCCTTGTGGGTGTGCACAGAAAATAAAAGTCTCCTCTGCTTGAGCCAAAAATGAGAATACAAAGATTAGGGAAATCAATAAACTACGAATTTTTAACATAAGTACCTCCAAAAGGGAAATACTTTTATCAAATCATATTTCTGTAGTCAATTTGACCTCGATCAAAAACTTATCAATTTCCCGCAAACTTTCCTTGACACAGAAAGTGGATCACTTGTTGGATCACCTGTTTGTTTTTCATCATAAAAGTATGGGTCACAGGTAAAATGAGATGATCGGACATCCCTTCAGTTTTAGTACTTTCGACTGTCACTTTTCCATCATTCTTACCCGGTAAAATGAAGGATGAAAGCAGTAAATTGATACTTCGATATCCAGCAATGACACCAAGTTCAAAATCCACCGCACCTAAATTTTTAGGGATGCTATTTTGTTGCGTTCCAAGTTGCATCCCTGCAGGACCATTCATCAGATAAAATCCTGGATAATGATGAAGTTTATCTACGATTTCACTCCCTTGATTCGGTGGGCCAAGCATGACCGTACGCCCCAACTGCGGGAATTTATTTTTAGAGAGAAAATAACGCAATAAAATCCCTCCCATCGAATGGGTTACAAAGTGGCAAATCATCCCTTCAGGCAGCTGCTGTAAAATATGACAAAAGGTCCTTTGTGCAAGCTCTTCAACTGGATATTGACGTGATGGGTAACCAACATTCATCACCGTATAACCCGATTGCGTCAACTGTTTCTCTAACGTCTCCATTGCACGAGGAGTCCGTGCCAATCCATGTAATAGCACCACGTATTCATTCATTTCAGCTTTCATATCCATCCAGAATTTTTCGTATGTCCGCCAGTGCTCGACTGGATTTATCCATCTTAGTAACCGCTGCGTCTAATGAGCCATAGTGTTGTTCCAAACAATCAACGAGTAATTGCCGCACAGCATCCGTATTGGGCATATCAGGTAACGAGCTCGCCTGATAAAGCGACTCTAAGTGTGGTTCTTTTCGAGAAAAATAATCTTCCAGTGCTGCTTGTGACCAATCCCCATTTCGAATAGCTTTGAGCTGCTCAGCATTCCGCATTAAATCGAGATCCTGCTCCGTGAGCAGCTGTTCAACTTCGTTCAAGAGCCGTACAACATGATAAGCAAATTTAACATCATAGCCATACTTTTCAATGAGTTCTTTACGCTTACCTATCGGCTCTTTGGATCGCATTTTATTCAGCTGCCCATAGGCATAGCCTTTAAACTTATGCCAACATCCTTTATGCAAAAACAACTGTCGATTTTCTCGGATATGCTCCGCAATCGAGCTACTATGCAACACACAATGACGCGGGACATATAAGCTGTCGATGATATTCGGGTTGTTTTCCAGACAGTTGCAAGACTCAACTTAAGAAATTGATATTTAGTTGTTTTTACTCTTCTTATTAATCGATGTATTTATAGAAGGACACAATTTGGTACACACCTAATGTAATCCCCCCATTTCTAGCAGCAGTTATTCGTAGAAATTCCTAAGCTACGTTCATTAACTGTCTTGGAGGAATGCCTCCAATGGCCGAGTGGGGCCGTTCATTGTTGTAATTCCACAACCATTCAGTTGCCTGTTGTTGGGCTTCTTCCACTGATTCAAATGCATGCATATCAAGCCATTCATGTCGCACTGTTCGATTAAATCGCTCCACATAAGCATTTTGAGTTGGCTTACCTGGCTGGATGTACATCAATGTGATTTTGTGTTTCTT
>NZ_KB894509.1 GCF_000374485.1 Algicola sagamiensis DSM 14643 | reverse complement strand
GCTTGTGCCCCTTGTTTTAAAACGTCGTTCAGTGGATCTATTTCTGGTGATTTCAGTGGTGATACTTTATGATTTGCCATGTGGTGTTTCTCTTTGTTGACTATTGATTTGCGAGATCAATCAACAGATTAGCACCACATTCTTTTTCTCACCTCATACACCAGAAATCATCATAGCTCTATTTTGTTAGGGTATATCTGGCTCAATTAAAAAACCTTTTTCCAATACATAGACTTTATCTGCAATATCAATTGTCTCTTGACGATGGGCTATCATCACTCTAGATACAGAAAGGTTCTTTACTTTTTCACTAATTTTGATTTCATTATTCTGATCTAAGTGGCTTGTAGCCTCATCCAAAAATACAATGGATGGCGAACGGTAAAGTGCTCTAGCAAGCAGTAATCGTTGCACTTGCCCTCCAGACAAGTTTGCACCCATATCACCAACAAGGGAGTTATATCCCATTGTCATTTTTCCAATATCTTCATGAATAGCAGCCAAATGAGCGCATTGCTCAACTCTTAAATAGTTTGGTTGAGGATCGAAAAAGCTGATGTTATCTGCAATGGAACCAGCAAGCAGCGTATCGTCTTGCATCACCGCAGCTATCATCTTACGATAATTTTTTAAACCAATTGTCTGAATATCAATTCCATCAAATAAAACTCTTCCTGATGTTGGTTGAAGTAAGCCAAGCATAATTTTCATGAGCGTAGTTTTTCCTGCCCCTGATGATCCTGTTATTGCAATAGAGTCACCTTGATTCACAGTCAGGTTTATATCATTCAGAATTGCTGCCTGATCTGTGCCATAACTAAAGCTCACATTCTCTATCGTCAACACCCCTTGTGGTTTACGAATAACGGCTTCACCATCCCTGTTTTCTTCTTCAGGTGTTAAAGCGATATCAGCAATACGATCCAGATGTAAACGCATCATCTTAAACTGAATGAGCTGCTCAATAAAATTGGAGAGTCTTTCTGTTAATTGGGTTTTATAGGTAATAAATGCCAAAAGCATACCAACAGTGAGGCTGTTCCCCATAACCAATGTCGCACCAATATAGACAACAATGACATTTTCAATCCCAAATAACAGTTTATTCATGCTATCAAAGCTGATTTTGAGTCGCCCTAATCGGATCTCACTATTAATGACTTCTGCGTAACGGTTTTGCCAAATACTTTGACGTTGAGACTCGTTACTAAACAACTTAATCGTCTGGATCCCTCTAATGTTTTCCAGAAAATTGGACTGCTCTTTAGCTGAACACTGGATCATATCTTCCGTTGCTTGATGTAAAGGCCGATATAGAGTGAAGCGGATCAAGCTGTAAATCATGACCGTTGCAACAATAATCAACGTTAACTTGACGGAGTAAATAGACATCATTACCAAAACAGCGATTGCCATAAGCCCATCAACAATAGTCTCAACAAATCCGGTCGTAAGCCGTTCTTTAATTTGAGAGAGCGACCCAAATCTTGAAACGATGTCACCAACATGCCTTGACTCGTAGTAATTCATGGGGAGTCGCAGCAAGTGCCTGAGTAGGTTGACACCCATTTGCATGTTAAGAAGACTTGATAACCGAAGGATCAACCAACTTCGCAGCGCGTTTGTGATGGTATTAATCACGGCAATGAGCGCAAACCCAATTGCTAAAACAATGAGTAGCTGTTTATCAAAACTAATGAGCACTTCATCAACGACCCACTGCATATAATAGGGACTCATTAATGCGAAGACTTGGAGAATGATTGATAAACTGAATAATTTCAGCAAACCCATCTTCAACCCAGAGATTTTGCTCCATAGCTGAGAAAGTCTCATTTGACTTTTTTCTTTTTTGACTTGAAATCGACTGGTTGGTGTCAGCTCAAGACAAATCCCTGTAAAGTGTTTACTGAACTCATCTCTAGTTAAAACTCGCTTTCCTACACCTGGATCATTGATAGAGTATTTTGTTTTTTCCCCGGAGCCAGACACTTGCGTTAACACAACAAAATGATTCATATCCCAGTGTAAAATGCAAGGTGTTGCCAGTTTATGAACTTCCTCAATCGGGCATTGTAGTGCCCGGCTTGCCAGCCCGAGACTATCGCCAAGCTCAATGATTTGTTGTAAGTTCATTCCTTGTAAATTGGCTGAAAACCGTTTTCTCATCGAGGGAAGATCGATTTGGTGGCCATGATAACAAGCGATCATTGCCATAGAAGCTAGTCCGCACTCAGCTGCTTCTGCTTGAAGAATAAGTGGGGTAGAAGTTGTCACCGAAAACTTGATCAACCAGCTGCTATCCATTTGTTTTTGTTCGTTTCTTGACATGGTTTTTCTTAGGGAGTAGTTAAAAGCTACATGCAATAAATTTCTCTTCGAAATCTATCTAACGTATATTTCCATATGTATTTTGATTTGATGGCGAGAAATGATAATTTGGAAAATCTTTATTTCGTTTGTCTCAAGGATCAACGAACGTATTATTTGTTGTTTGAATAAATGACATCACTCCTCAGAGCTGAAAAGGAGCCTAAACATTACAAACAACATACCAAAGCCAGATAGAATTATATCTATATAGTAAGGTGCATCAAATATATACAACAAAGCTATAGTAGCTAATAGAGTAAATGAAATTATCCATTTATAAATCAATGTTAAGACCTTCAGTTTTTAAAGTAACACCAGATTCTAAAAAAGACTCCAGCAAATAAGATACAAAAAACAAGGGTAATTTCTTTACTAAAGCCATTTAAAAATGCGGTCGCAGCAAGTAACAAAGCAATCGTTAGATTACCAGATAATGAAGTCAAAAGAGGTAATCGATTATCTTTCTTACAAAAACTACAACTAAACACATATTGAAAGTTTTTGAAATAGTTTAAAAAAGGTATTTTTTTCCCACATTCTTGGCATTTCATCAGACTGATACTCCTTGTAAAATGCATTGCATACTGACAACATAAGAAGATGAAGGTAATAAAATACCTTCATCAATAAGAGGTTACCTTTAAATCGGCATACGCCTTAAGTTACCATCGTTGTAAAGCCATTTACCAGCTGGTAGATAAAAGCCATTTTCTTTCAAATATGTGTGACCTTTATATACTGTAAAAGCAGTCCATGCAACGTTTCCCCAAAAGCCACCAGAAACCTCCCTTACTTCTTTCTTTGTAAGTTCTTTCATTTCTTTAAAATTCCTTTTAGTTACGACCTAAAAATCTATATGCCCCATAAACAGCAGCACCACGTACAGCCAAATGAGTAATTGCTCCAGCAGCAAAAGCACCTGCACTACCAGCTTCAAAGAGCCCAATTGCCGCAGGCACTAGAAATAGTGCACCACCATTTACATTCTTAGTTTCTGATAGATTTAATTCACGCATTGTGATACTTTCCTTAATGTTCGACTCACGTCGGATTGTAATTGCAAGCTCTCTGAGCTTGCGGTTCAAATGCTGGTTTTTCTTTCTCGCTAAAGTCGGTTAAACCAGCAACTCTTTATTCCGCTTTTGGAATAAATTTTTTTAAGCTCTGTTGATAATGACTGGACCTGCTACGATTATCGCGGGGAACCCACCACTAACCAGCTTAATATCTTGAATACTGAGTTGTTTCATAATCACTCCTACAATTCTTATTTAGTTAATACGCCCTTTGAGACTCAGGACTGGATCTAAAACCCATTCAATCAATGTTCGTCTTTCCAAAATAATATCTGCCTCGAAGAACATACCGCTTTTTAGCTGAAAAGCTTTCCCATAAGCTTTAATTTCCTGTTCATTCAGTTGGGCCTTTAAGCGATAAACAGGTTCTTTAAAATCAACTGGTAAGTGAACCTCTCCAGGTGATATCAATGCTTGGTCAATATTTTTGACTTGCCCTTCAATAGAGCCAAATCTTTGATATGGAAATGCATCAAACCTCAAACGAACCGTTTTTCCTTTTTCAATAAACCCAGCCGAGCGTGTTGGTATTAAT
The DNA here is from genome assembly GCF_000374485.1 of Algicola sagamiensis DSM 14643. GTDB lineage: Bacteria > Pseudomonadota > Gammaproteobacteria > Enterobacterales > Alteromonadaceae > Algicola > Algicola sagamiensis. The sequence continues at coordinate 38,973 of NZ_KB894509.1, read as the reverse complement.
ACTTCTGCAACTAACTCTGAACCTAATGGAGCAATATGAACAAGAGGTTTTCTCGGGGTAACAACCTCACCGAGTACTACTTGAATACTTGCAATCACACCATCTTGACTCGCTGTTACAGTGTATTTGTATTCTGCTTGAAACTTTTCAAGCCTTTGCGATAGATCATCCTTCTGTCTCAAAAGCTGTGAAATTTTGATCTTATGTTCATAGGGTTGCTTTTCTTTTTTGATCGACAGTTCCTGCAACCGTGTTTCAAACTGAAATATTTGCCGTACAATTTGCTGTTTTTCTAGCTTTGTTTCTAATAAACTCTGTTTTTGTCGATCCATTTCAATATTAGAAATAAACCCTTTGCTATTGAGTGCTGTTAAGTCTGTATTTTGCTTTAAATGTAATGCCAGTTTTTGCTGTAATATTTCCAACTGTGCTTCTAAGGCAGACTTTTCTTCATGAAGAGACCGAATTTTTTCATCGACCTCATCTAATTCTTTTGAATAGAGTTTTGTATACTGCTGTATTTCTTTATTCGCTAAGCTTATCTGCTGTTTTAAACGAGTGATTAATTGCTCATTAATATCAGCTCCTGTTAAATCCTTTTTATCAATAATAAGAACTGCGAGAACTTGTCCCTTTTTAACAACGTCCCCTTCCTTCACAAAGAGGGATTCGATACTACCTCCTTGTGGCGCAAAACTTTTTAACATGCCACCAGATGGTACCAAGTACCCTTTGACCGTCTCTTTTCGAGCGTAATTTGCACAAAACAAAAAGGTCAAAATAATACACAGTATCAATACCAACCCAAATACGCAGAGTTGTATTGGTAATGGCTGATTAATTGAAATGGCTCCTCTCAGCCGCTCACTTTGGTGATCAATTGCTTCTTTTCTAAATAATGGCATTTGGACTACCTATGAAATACCAGCGTAATTTTGTTTGCACGCAAAGCTGAATGTTATGAATGACTAAAGCTCATATTCATTGCCCCAGCCAAACAACAATTAAACCAAATCAATTTTTTGCGATTTATCAGGTGGAACCTGTATGATGAAGCCCCCACTAAATGCGCCTCTATCTGGCACTGGAGGGAAAAGATGGCAAGTAAGTGACAAAAATTCCTTTTTAATAGACTTCTGTTCGCAATTAGCGCCAGTAATAAGAAGGAGGGTTTTTCCTTTAATGATACGCATTCCGATTTTCCTTAGTACAATACTATTCTCAATATTGAGATCATATTTTTTAATCTACACACTAGCAGCAATTAATTTTATAGCCCGAACCTAAACAAACCAAAATCCAACTCATTGATATTTATGAAATAAAATCCAAAGTTGAACTTACGCCAGTATTGCTGTACCGCTAGTCGGACCGAATTCTATTGGAGCTTTTTGTTCCTGTCAACACTACTAAGAAGTTCCATTTTTAACTTATGAATTATTTGATATGCCTATTAACTTTTAAAATTCATAAACTATGATTAGCCATCAAAGTCATGGCTAACAAACACTCAAGGCGATCAAAAAACGATCCAACCTGATAAAATAAAAAATCGAAATGTTAATAGTCGATTAATCGCAAAATTCTTGATTTTATCTAAGAAAAATATCAATAATCATAATTAAATGTCATTCACCGCAAATTGCTTGTGCTTAACAGCCACTATCCACTTTTCTGAAATGATTAATTTTGAGAATCAGGGTTCTTTCTGCCCTAGCCAGCCAGAATTGAAATGACTGTATTGAGTCAAAACCGTATTGTTTCGCCACCAGCCGTGCAGGTTTTCTAACGATGTATTCGACACGCAGCGCCTTGACACACTCGGGCCGTAACTGCCCTATTTTTTTATCAAGCTTCTCAATGTAAGTCGGTACAGAGAAATCCGCACTGCTCTGAAAAACATGTCTTCCTAACCCAATTTTTTCCGTGGCTGCGCGGCGGTTGTAACCCATTCCGAATTCCTTTGAATACCAATAATTCCCCCAGATTTGCAGCTCATGCCGCAACTGTTTGATGTTCAACATACTTATACGCCTCTATTGCGGATTCGACTGTGATCCCGAATACCCCTTCAATGACGCCCTTGATGTCATCGTGTCCAGGCTGTGTGACTGAATTTTCCCAACGCCGATACGTTCTTTCTGTCACACCGTACCTTTCCGCGACTTCCTTTTGTGTGAACCCCAAATAAGTCCGATAAAAACGCAGCAATTCACCACTTTTCATCATTCCCCCTCAATCGGTGTCACCGTTAACTCAATTCTGCCTGGAGATTCAATGCCCAGACGTTGGATCGAAAAGCTGTGGATCAGTGAGTCATCTTCAATCACTCTCGCTTTCGTCAGGGCATCAAACAGCCCTTTCAGCAGGTTGTCGAGATCGCGTTTGCGCTTATCCGGCAGATACACACCGATATTGATTTCTACAGGCGTTGCATAGCGCTTTGCGGCTTTCTCCTTCACCACATGAAAATGCACATCATTGACGAATTTTTTTGCTTTGACTGAGAGTGTCTTTTTGACGATCTTTTTGCCTGCTCTCCATGCTGTGAATGATTGCCAGTAGTGATTCACTGTGGGTGGGTACGGCAGGGTTAATTTAACCATTGTCCTTCCCCGCTTCTTTCGAAATTTCCTGAAACAAGCTGCCGCGACTGGTTAATCTGAAAGAGTCACGGTTGTACTTACTACCCCTTTCAATCAGGTTTTCTTTCAGAAGGACATCAGTGATAAACGCATGGGCTTGATGCTCTTCTCTTTCAATGAAAGCTGCAACACTGGATATGCTGAATAACTCTCTATCTCTCACACGATAAAGAAAGCGAGCTAACCCTTCCCTATTTTCTTCTCCAAAGTACTCCAAAAATCGACGCAGCACTTTCTTAGGCTCGTGATGGTCTGGTAGTTCTGGTATCGGCGCCCAGTGGGTAAACCCATCAAAGTTCCAGCCGAATTCTTTTTCGTATATCAGTTGAATGATGTTCCCCATTGGGGGCTTATCTGGGTAATAACAGAGGAAGATCCCACGGGGTGATCGATGTTCATATTCTATGAGGAGTTCATCCGAAGGGATCTCACTCGCATGACGCCATTTGAGCTGTGTTTGTTCCATTGCCTCCCCCTTTCAGAACGGCACATCATCATCAAAATCAAGGGGTGGCCCCGAACTTTGACTCTTTGGTTGTTGGGTTGGTGGGTTTTGGTCTTGAGGTTTTTGCTGTTGGATTGGCGCGGCTTCTTCACGGCTTCCACCAGCAAATTCAATATCGATGGCCTTGGCTTTGAGCTTCGCACCGACAGTACCATCAGATTTACGGGTGAAGGTTTCAACCTCTAAATCGTCCGCAGTTAATAGGACCTGTTTTCCTTTTGTTAAATGCGGGGTGATCCCTTCCGCTTTCTTACCCCAAAGCGTGGCTTCAATCCATTGTGACTTTTTGTTTTCACCAAAACCGATATCATAAACCAAAGAAATCGTGGCAACTGGTGTACCTTGCGGGGTGTAACGGCATTCGGTATCACGACCGATGCGACAGAGTTTGATAAACATGCTGACTCCAAATCATTTCAAGGGATATGAAAAGGATAACAGCATGTCGATTGATAAAAGTGCAGGTTGTTGCAGGTTTGAACGAATAAATGAAGAGTTTATTGGAACTACATCTCATATTCCATTTTCAACAAAGCCGCTTTCTCTTGAACCTCGGTCACGGTTGGCTTTCTCCCTTTCTTCACTTCTTCTTCCATCCATGAAAGCAGATCAACTCTGACCGAAGATGATGTTTCAAAGCAATATCCATTATCTTTTACCCAAATATTGTATGAGCCCAGGTTCGTCCCAGAAAGATAATAACAATGAATATAACCACGACCTTCATAGTATGAGGGCAGAATGTAACCACTCACCAAGCGGATCACAAAAAAACCGATTGAGGAAAATATGATGAGTTTCATCGCAAGATCTGACTTTCGTTGCGTCATGGTGCCAATGAATTTTTGCCAGTAAATATATGCACAAGTTAAAAATATCGGCACAAGCAACAAGATAGCAAAGGCAAAAGTATAAGACTTAAAAAATACAGGCTTTGAAACTAAGCTGGATATGGTCATCATCTCTTGGATAGAGCCATAGACTGAGACACAGCTTAAACCCATCACAAAAATGATAAGCCCAAGAAGCTTGAGCTTTTCAGTATGACTCTCTGGTTCTTTTAAATCTATTTCTTCAGAAGCTTTCATCTTTAAATTCTTATCTGAGGGACGGCAAAGAGTCGATGCATAAAGCCGATAGGATCATCAAAAAATGAGCGTTCAACTTTTTGAATGCCTCTTTTCAGATCTCTCATGCTGTCTTTCAGGTTATTTTCAGCAACCCTTAAGCTTGTTGCAATACTATTAGCGATAGAGTCTGTATCAATCAACAGGTTCGTCAGCATAACTAAACCAGCACCGACCGCTACAACTGCTATTAGTGGACCAACCGCAGCCATACTCACCGCACCGACGATAGGAGTAACAATTGCCGTTGCGGCGGCAGTTGCACCTGCGGCAACATCGACAGCGACCCCACCAACAAAATCATGCCAAGTCTTTTCATCATTGAATAACTGATCAACGAAATGAAACGCAGCAGAAACAATCACAGAGATGATAAAGCCACCTTTGATCGCCTGCTTTGCGCCAAGTTTCCCCACACCAAGCGTCACGACTTTGGGGTTACTCGCTAAATACTTGGTCCCAGTTAAGTGGCGACGTAAGCCGGCATAACCCTCAAAAATAATGTGCGGGTTTCCACCAAACATTTTGATTCTGTATTTTGCAAAGACTTTTCCACCACGATGCATTTCTCTTGCGATAGCAGTTAAGGCAAGGCTGTCCATGACAACTGGGATCCAACCACTCGAATTCTTAATGGTTCCTCGATACTGTTGCCATTGCTCAGAGACAACACCACTTTTCTCAAGGGTTGTATCCACCCAAGCACTAAATTGTTCGAATGAGTAGCCTTCAAGCCGCTTCACATTCCAAGCAAGCTGAAAGAATTCTTGGCTGTTCATTTGAACAAAGGTATGTTGGTTTTGCTTCAGGAGTGATTCGATGTTTTGTTGACGTTGCATTTCTTGAGGGGTTAAACGATGTGCAACTTGGGTATCCATTTGCTAAATTCCTTTTTGAATTATATTGATAGGCCGTAAATATGGGGTAAGAATATACCTCTATTCTAGAAGGATGACAATGGGATAAAGACTGGATAAGTGATATTCAATAGCTGTTGCTTTCTTTAACGTAAGAGTTCCAGATCCAACTCATAAGCCCGTATTACCAAATTTATCTCATCAAAAAATTTCCAAGAATATGCAAACTTTTCGAATAGAGTATTGTAGTGGCCAAGATCGTTGTGCCACTACAATTTTATTATGTTGGGATACTTATACTACTGGATAAACGGTATGAGAACAGTGAGGATGATAAGGAACTTTTAGTGTTTCGCTATAATTGCCTTCGCTATATGCTGCTTTTATATTTTTTAATACTTCAGCTGCAGAGTGTGTTTTACCAGCCAGCTCCCGAGTACACTTTGAATCTTGATCTTCACTTTGAGAGTGATGAATATAACAATCGTTAGATCCTGATGAAATGATCTTCTTCAATACTGCATGATTATAGAATCGACTTATTTGTGTTTTAACGTGCCTCTCTGCCCAACCACTGGCAAATGCATGGTTTTCTTGAGAATATTTACTCTCACCCCTAGGTAAGCCTTTTTCGGTTTGAGTAACGGCTTCGCTATATGTGATATTACCTTTAAAGTAATCTAAGAGAATTTGTCGAGACTTTTCTTCTCTATCTTCCACTACCTTACCAATAATCGGCTCACTTTGAGCAAGATTTAAAACCAAATTTTTAAGAACATAATTGGATTTTAGAGTAGACTCGATCTCACTAAAATCCTTTGCATACACCTCTGACATACTTCCTCCTTGTGACCCATAAATCCTAAGTCACATTTGGCTAAAGAATCATTCCAAGTTGTATGCTAACTGTAGTTCATATAGTTCTTTTTTCTTATTATCATGCAATTCCCTGCCCTCCAACTTCAACATCCACCCCATAAACCCGAGTAACTAAATTCAATACATCAAAGAACTTCGGCTCATGCTCCCCTCGCTCCCAGGCAATCAACGTTCGGATACCAATCCCATATTCCATTGCTGCCCGCTCTTGGGTCTTCCCTGACACCTTGCGCCAATGTTTGAGGAATTCGCCTGTTTTCATTGATAGAACGCCTCTTTTTGTTTCTGGTAATAATTTTCCCAAACTTCTTTTGGGATCCAATTCGCGATGTCGTCCTCAGTACCCAACTGCTTGTCCTCCCCTCGGGAAAACAGATCATACTTCACGCCCCTAGAAGGCAATCGGCTTGGATAGCTGTATTCATATGGGTTCCCCCAGATATCGTTGAGCGAAGTATCCTCTTTCAATATTTGGCATTTTCCAGGACGAGTCAGCGTCTGGAGATCATTCGGATAGTCGCCACAAATCTCGACATGCATTTCAAGGGCACTTTGTAAGAACTCAAACTTTATCCCTTGGCCTGAGACAGCCGTACCCACTGTGTTGTCACAGCCGCTAATTGAGATAGCAAGAACAGAAAGGATCGATAACTTAACGTGTACTCTCACTGCCGCTCTCCTCTTCTCTTTTCAAAGCCCAATTCGACAGATCATATTCTGTACCAACAACACCATCTTCCCCTGCTGAATAAAGGTCATATGGCACACCTCGCGATGGGTCTTGGCTTGGGAAATTGTATTGAATTGCGTTGCCCCACCGATCATGTTCTATCAAATTAATTAGAATTTGATCATCAAGTCCTTCACATGGAGATTTAGATATAAGTTCCTCAAGTTTTTGAGGGTACCTCTTGCAGCAGAAGTGATACATATCAACGGCTTCGCTAAGAATACGAATATCAATATCTGGATTGATATGACAGCAATCACCAAAATGGTGCTCACAACCAGCCATCATTCCACCAGCAATTGTCAATCCAACCCATTTCAAATGCTTCATTTTCATACCTCAACAATCATGAACAGAAATGGACCACTGAATATCAACATTGTTCAACTCACCTGCTGGATCAAAAACACAGCCACCGCAGCAGCAAGAAGCAGTCGTAATACAAATATCTCAACCTTATAGTTCCTTGTTGATCTTCTAAGCTGCATCAACGTGGCACAGTCTCGCTGTTCTTTTTCCTTTTTCATGAGCACTTCCTTGCCTCCCACCAGACTTGAATGGACATCCGGATCACGTCATACGACTTCAGCTCTGCTTCCAAAAACAGAACAATCCCCGCATAGATAACCGCCATGAGTTTGAAGTGTTCCCATGTGAACTGTGATGAGATGATAAAAACCATCGTCAATACATATAAAACCACGCGATAGCGGTCTTGAAATGCGATGAGGTCTCGGATCACTCTGGCTTTATGTTCTACTTCTTGACGGCTGTATTCGTACATGATCTTGTTCGACTCACAATCCAGTCTGAGTTGCTCTATATAGTCTTGGTTGATCATTTCCCTTCCCCCCTCAATTCAAACCACAACACAAACAACAAGCAGCTCACCGCGTGGGCTAGATGATGCCGACCACTTTCTTTATCGTGTATTTCACCATCCCGCCATTGGTTTACATGGCGGAGGCAAGCGTTAAAGTAGCGTTGCTTTGGATCTGAAATCTTTTGCCAGTTATCTGGCGCATACTTATTTGCGCCAAACATCAATACGCGTATCACTTCGTTCATCGGTTTCACCGGGACGAGCCAATGATCAAGTTTGTTTTGGTCTAATTTGGTGCCTGTTTTCATTGGCCTACTTGCTCCAATCGATATTCCCAAAGGTTCTTGTACGACTCACGCTTGCGTTTGTAACACGTGAATTGCCCAGTCTTTTTTAGATCTCGAAACCGTGCACTGATCGCCGCTTCTGTATCCGTTTTGCCAAAGCGACGTGTGATCTCGTGTTTGGCTTCTTCCAGTGTGTAAAAATGTGAGCTGCATAAGACTGCTGCGACGCGTTGTTTTTGAGTCGTCAACTTCTTCATCCTGCCCTCCGTGGTCTTAATTTCTGGCGAATATTCGCGATCTGTTGTTCGCCTAATTCTTTTTGCTCCTTCCATGTCAGTTTGCTGATGCAAGCGAAGGGCTTTCCCCATTCATGGCATGGGACTTTGGTTTTTCTTGGTCTTCCATGACGGAATAAGTTGATGATCCGGCCGATATCCGGCCACAGGTAGTCATCGTGGTTCTCCTCTAACAGGTCTTTTAAATCCTCAAACCCTTGGTTTATCTGCGCTGCGCTCAACTGGAGGATCCTTGGTCCCCACTCTCGCCTCATGATCTTTCGTGTTTCTTCGCTTGGGAATGCCTTCACAAACCGTTGACCATACAGAGCATTCAACCGTGAAGTGAACGCCACGATCACCTGCTTTTGCGGATCACTCAGCCCGCTAGAAGTTTGCGAGTTGGTGTTCGAAGCCGAACGGATTGAATTCATGGTGTTGTCCAGTACGCTGTTGAGCTGCTGCATGATGGCTGTCTCCAGTTTGATACTCGTCTTCCCAACGGCCCCCGTTCAGGAAGGTCGATGGATTTGGAATGAACTGACCGCCGTCTTTGAGCCAATCTGGATCAAACTGTCTGCGGTGGGTCAGGTGGTTGTTGATCAGTGTGATCAAGTCGTTAAATTCGTTGCTCGTTCGGTTCTTGGCGAGTTTGGCAAAGGCTGATTTAGCATTCGCTTTGCCTTTGCGTTTGGGATAAACCGACCAGAACTCATTAAACGCGCTGTTGAGCTGTTGGGGTGTCACTTTGTCAGGTTCGGGATCTTTAGGCTTAAGTGCAGATCTATGATCTGTATTATTGATCTGGTTAGTGTCTGTTAATGGTTTAGGCGATTTCGCACAATCCTTGGAATAGGCGATTCCGCCTGTTCCATTAGGCGATCCCGCACTTTGGTTTAGGCGATTTCGCCTATTTGATTGTGCGGTTTCGTCCGAACCAATGTTTTCGTGCCTTAGCGCATAGATATCCTGTTTGATTTTGTCGCAATGCACTTGATAATGCGTTGTTGGTGCGCCATTGGCTTTCATGCGTTTTGTGCTGACAAATCCGTTTTTCTTGAGTTCAGAAACTGCGCGTTTGACTTGATCTGCGGAGATACCACATTCCTCAGCAAGATCCTCATGGCGTTTGTAGAACCAAGCTCGACCGGATTTTTCCATATTGCCCGCCCAAAAGACGAGTTGACCCAATACCAACGCATCGCGGAGTGAGCCCGTGATTTTGATAAATGGGCGACAGATTGAAATGCTCTGGCCTTGCCCTGAAAATTCGTAGAGTAAAGTGCTCATTTCTTTGACCTTTGTTCTTGTTTTTAAACGATGAGATACGATGCCAAATAGTGAGCTATCCGGGTTTTTCAGGCAGTGGGTAAATGTCGGGACGGAGTTCGTGGCGGGATACCCCAGAAACCTTTTCAATTGGGATCACCATCTCTGCCGGAACCTTTTTGTCTCTGTTTAACCAATTCCAAACATGTCCCTGTTTTTTGTTTAGAACCTTCGCTAGTGCTGTTTGACTTCCAACTTTCTGTATTGCTTTTTCTAGGGGGTCACACATTAGAAAAACACTTTATATATATTTTAACTAGCAAAATAGTGTTTAAATAAAAATTTGTCAACACCTAAAGTTGTTTGTCATACTACAACATAGGGGGTAATATCTGAGGAATGAGAAACAACTAATGCAATTGTCACTTGTGGAAACTATTGGAGACCGCGTTCGTTACTACAGAGAACGAAAAAAAATATCTCAAAAAGAGTTGGGAGAAAAAGCTGGTGTAAGCCAGCAAACGATCCAAAAGTTAGAAAATGGAGATATAACTAGAACTAAAGTACTACCTGAAATAGCAGAGATACTGAGTATTTCTGAAAAGTACCTAAGGGAAGGTAAAGGTTCCCCAAATGAACTATCTGAAGTTCCTAAGCCAGAGCAGTCATTCGATGCTAACAAAGTTGCAGATTTAGCTCTAGAATGTTTTGATGAAGCTGTAAAATCAATCAGAAGTGTGAAAATCAGGCGAAATGACGATCCAAACGTCGATGCAATAAAAGATAGTGAATTGATTAAACACGCAATGAAAGCATGTTTAGTGACTCGATTAGGTGGTGACTACCTTTCAGTAGCTATTGAAATGGCATACGATGAAGCTAAAAACTCTTAGTTGTTGTATAACTTCCCTCCAGTATTGATGGTACTAGAGGGAAGCTATCGGTTAGTGATCTAACCCATTTCCTCCAATCCCATCAAGGTACCTATATTCTAACCTAATGGATTCACTTCTACTGTCAATTAAGGATTGATTACCTTGGCATTTCATAGCCCCTGAGATGTCCGAAATTTCTTTTTGACTCAACTCATTTTCGGTTAGTTTTAATTTTATTTCCTCAACCATATGCACCTCTCTAAACTTGACTGTTTCCTAAAAAGTTTTTGTATTCTTTTATTTTTTTATTTGCATCATTCTTCCATCTAATATGTTTTTCAGACACTTTATCTATATCCAAATCAACTTCCAGCATCTGCTGATCTGTCTCAAGAGCATCCTCAATTAACGAAACTAAGGATGAAATGTATTGATTTGAACAGTAAATACTCCTTATTTTGGGGGGGGACAATGACACTCCCTGCTTAAAGTGCCTTACGATCATAAGTAGAATCAACACGGTCAACACTAACAACCCAATGAAAAGGATATTAATCTCAGGATTCTGCATTATAAACTCCTTAGTACAAGTGGCTTGATCCGTAGATACGCTAAAAATCCAACGTAAATAAACCCACAAAAAACAATCATAATACCCACTGCGACAATCCCTACCTTATAAATGAAGCCTAGTTGATTTGTTTCAAATACCATCCGATCAAAATATCTAGATACTTGTAACACTGAAACAACGAAAGCTAAAACACTACAAAGAAGGGAGTATTGACTAAATCTTATTCTGTACAAAATATGGAAATACGACATAAGCAAAAGATAGAAAAGCATTGAAAATGTATGACACAAGTAATGCAGCACTCTTTTAGTTTCTATCGGCATTTCAAGAGAAAGAATCGCTTCGTTCATAAAAGAAAACGAAGGGAAAGTTACCATATTTAAGAATAAGCATATAAAAGAAGAAAGAATAACCGATTCTTTTGGTGTTCCATGTCCTTTCAACAGATCAAATATCTTCCGTTTAGTCAAATAGATAAATGTCAAAGTAATGACAACTTGAACTATATTTAAATACTCACTGATCTTAAAAAGATAAAGGCTAATTCCATCCATAATCATTCTCATCGTTTTTATTAAGGCTCAGTACCATCCCCCCCCCAAATATCCGAAGGAGACGAATCATTTTGTTGTAATCGACTGTATACCATCGCATGCGCCTGTTTCTTTCCTCCTGAAATAACTTCGATTTCTTCAGAAGAAACAATATCAATGGATGGTAAGTCATTCGGAGTTGATTGCTCACGTGATGAGGTTTCCAAAAACTTATCCAATAAGCTCATACCTAATCTTTCCCATAGCCAAAAAAGAACCTAATACCCTGCAATAAGTCAGGGCACAAGTAAATAAAACCTAAGTTTATATTTACCATAATTACCCATGAAAGGTAATACCTAAGGACTTATTTTCACAATAAAAACAATCTTAGAACTAAACAATTCCATCAACATCCACAACTTAAAATACTACATAAATATATTTTTACAACAACTCTATTGACAATTTAAACACCATGATCAACCATTAAAACAACCTAAACAACTTTTGTTGTTGAAAGTGTAAATAAACAAACTTTGACCTTGGCAGATTGAGCAGTACCGCCTTTATTGAAGGAATAAAAGAATGAAAACACTCAATGAATTAAAAATCTCGCCACTCGTGGCTGTCGTGGACATTGAAACACTCAGTACACAGCCCAATGCAGCCATCGTCTCTATCGGCTGCGTCATTGTAAACCTCTTTACCCAAGAAACCGTTGATGAATTTTACCGTGTAACGGACACCTACTACCAAGCCATTTACAACAGAGATGCAATGCCAAGCACAGTTCGCTGGTGGGAAGAACAAAAAGAGACAAACCCCGCGGCATGGAAAGAGTACGAAAAATCTAACTCAATCAAAGAAAGTGGCCAATTTGAACTGGCATTAATTGAGTTCAATAACTTTCTCATCAAGCACTTTGTTGACCCCTCAACAATACAACTAATGGGCAATGGCTGCGATTTTGATAATGTCATTCTGCAAACAGCCTTCAAAAAGGTCCTTTTTTCTCCATCTTGGGAGTTCTCAGGCAATCAATCCCTTCGCACCGCAGTCTGGTTAGGCCGACTTATTCTGGGGATTGACCCAAAATACGATATCCCATTTGAAGGAACCAAACACCACGCCCTTCATGATGCACGTCATGAAGCAAAGGTATTACTGAATATCTTCCATGCATTCTTGTGCCTTGAAAAGCCCACTCCGACTTGGGAAGAAGCGCCCGATAATTTCAAATGGCGCGCAAGAAATGCGGATGGAAGCTGGCTGTATTTCATGAATAAGCCCCAGCGGTATGGCCTTGTTTGGCGGGATGGTGGCGACATGGTATTCGGCTCGCCTTCAACTCAATTAAAACCCACCCCAGGCTGGGAGTTCTCCCTTGAACAACGTCCAGAGGTGGCCGCATGAACACCTGCACATGCTTCGAAGATATTTTGAAAACCAGAACCGAGATGATCCAGCAAGAGCTTCCTGAAGGTGCCACTCATGTTGAAATTTATTGGAATGATAGCGCTTATATTTTCTCGGATACCGAAACAGCGCCATCTAACCCCGCGATCACATGTAGCTACCGTAAAACTAAGAAGGACGGGACGCCTTACTCCAAAAAGAATCATTTCACAACACATATGCTCGCAAGCCACTGCTGTTTTTGTGGACGTAAATTCCAAAAGAAAGAAGGCGTTTCAGCATGAACAGTAAACAATTCAATGCCCAATTTAGTCCAGGCGACGAAATCCTATTCAAGCCTTATTCAGGGTGTGTGGAGTTCACCACCATTCGCACTGCCGCCTGGGAGTCCAGCAACGGAAAAACATACGTCCATATCTCAGGCCATCGTCAGCCTATTGAGGTGGGATATCTACATCCATTGAATGCCGTTAAATCGGCGTAAAACAATTTCGAGAACTGATAAAGGACGAATAACGATGAAGAAAACAGCTATCCATTCAACCGATATTTCACATGAAGAACTGGGGCTCATGATCCAAATGGTCGGTAAAGGTGCCGGGGTTAACGTTCAAGGGTTAAACATTACTCCTGATGATGACCAAGTATTCAAACTCACGGTTACCTCTGATCTTCCATTCCCAAATCTGAAAGAAATGTTTCAGATCGAAGAGGTTGAGCAACGAGAACACCATTTGAACGGTGACGGCCTCATTGAAAAATCAACCAAGTTTTCAATGAACTCAAAGCCGTGGGTGACGAATTAAGCTGTCGATTGTTTAGACGCGGGGCGTTCCCCGCCATTTTTCAAATTTGAAGGATAAGAACAATGAAAGAACTGCAAGATGTTGTCACCAATAAAATGAACGAAATGATTGCTGATGGGACACTTGAATGCATGCTGAGAAAAGCCCTCGAAAAAACAGTGCAGGAAGTCGTCGATAAATCCATGCGCTCATATGGTGAGTTTGGCAAAGCACTTGGATCATTAGTCAACAAAACAATGGCTTTGTCATTAGAGCAGGTCAGTCTCCCTGAGTACAACAACTTTCTCGCAGATTGCGTGAACGAAACTCTCAATGAAATCCTTGAAACGGAAGGCAAGCAACAGGTCCTTCGGTTATTGAGTGAAAAGATGGGTGCTGCACCTGAAGCAATTCACATTCATGAGGTGTTTAAAGAGATCACCACCAGATGGCGAAGTGATGCTGAGTCTGAACAAGAAAGCGAGATCACCCTCGAATGGAGACGAGGAACTTGTGACTTTACATACCTGACACTCAAGCACCCTGGGTGTGATTTTGAAGATATCCACCTTTCTCTGGATAGAGCTGCTCATTCAAACAGCTACTACATCTATTCAGTACGAGAGAATACGACAGCGGCCACAGATAAAGCGGCTAACTCAAGCGACTTGTACACCCTAACACAGTATTTCTACAAGCTTTACTGTCGAAAAACCATGATCACCGGGATTGATGACGCCTATGGTGAGGATTTGTATATCTGGGACTACGAGTGAGGGGAAATCATGGAAGCTATCACGATAAGTGCTCACAAAACACGACTATTCCCCGCTTATGTATCAGAACAGAGGAAAAACGCCGAAGTGATCACACGCAAGCAACTCATCGATCGCTTGATCCTCTGTGAATTCAATATGACGCATGATCAGGGGGAACGGATGGCCTATCAACACGGTGATGAGATTGAATTCGTCACACTGCATTCCCCTGCATGGAGAAATAGAGACCGTCAAAATGTGATTTGGATCTCAGGTCAAACAAAGCCGGTACAGATTTCTCAGCTTCATTCATTAGATAAAGTTGTGGTAGGTGCGTTATGAGCCTCAGCCACCAATCAAAAACTGAGCCATCTATCCGTGACCTGTGGGAAACACCCCCTTGGCTGTTTGTCGCATTGGATGAAATCTACGGCCCCTTTCAATTGGATGCTGCCGCCAGTGATAAAAACAAAAAGTGCCACAGGTTCCTGAGCGAAAAAGACAACGCATTGTCCATTGATTGGTTTGCACTGTTGGACTCGGATGGACACCAGGATAAGAAAGTCTGGGTCAATCCACCCTACTCCAATATTCAGCCCTGGGTTGATAAAGCGAAAGAGCAACAAGCAAAAGGCGTCTTCACCGTCATGTTGGTGCCAGATACCGCTTCTGTCGGTTGGTGGCCTCAATCGGGTGTGAATGTTCTTCGGATCACCAAAGGGCGTATTTCTTTTATCAACGCTGAATCGAAAAAGCGGGTGCATGGGAATACCCAAGGCTCAGCCCTCTTTTTGTTCGATCCATGGCTCGCACCCACCAGCAAGCCCCATACGGTTCAAATTGAACGTGGACTCCTAGAAGCCATCGCAAACGACATCATGGAGGAAAACGATGAACAAGCCGCTTGAATTACCCATGGATAAATTGGTCAGCCAGCACAAGGAAACGCTTGATACAAAGCCATATGAGCATGAGTGCAAACAGGCCGACAACCCAATTGTGCTGCAAAACATGCTCTATCAGCAGCAATACATGCTGTCCAACATCTTTGTGACCATTTGACTATGAAGGAAAGAATAATGAGTAATAACCAAATTCATTATAACGATGCACCGATTGAGCAAAGGGAAGTCAAAGCTTGGTTTCATGGCGAGCGGTTTCTGGGGTTTGATGAGCATGGAGCAAGGATGATCACAAGTAATATTCGTCCGTGTAAAATCGATGAGTGCTCTAATGATGTGAGTGATTGGATATATTGCGATCAGTGCGAAGAACAGAAAGCGATCCAAAAGTACCTTAACGCGGAAAAGCGCGATGTTTATCCGAATGATGTTATTTATTCAGAAAAAACAGATCACTTTTTCTACCCTGAGCAATTCTCAGAGCTCACTTCTGAAAACCGTGAAACACTTGAGAGTTTACGGCTTTATATATGCAAACCTTGTTTCCCAGGTGAAATCGACATAGATGAACACCTTACTGATGTTCTGGCAGAGGACAGCTATGCCGATGAAGTTCTCAGCAACGAGTGCATGGATTTAGTGGAGAAGTTAAACGCAGCACTGAGGAAGAACAAACCCATTAGCTATTTCCCTTCAAATATCGCTGTAAATCTGGATCCACTCTTAATTGGAGAAATACCATGCGACAAGTAAATGAAGCAGAATACACAAACAAATTCGGTATCTACTTTCACCCGGATATCCCAAAAGAGTTCGACCACGATTCTCTCACCCAATGGGGGAATGAAAACGGTATTCAGGTCACTGGAGTTTGGATGGAAAGCACCTGTAAGGACAAAGCGCTCCTTGATGAGGTGTTTGATAAAGGCAGTCTGGATATCTCTTTATGGAAACCTCGTGTTCCTCGCGGCGCAACCTTGCTCGCGAAGTTTCATGATGAGGATGGGCCTTATGCATATTTTGGGAAGAAGGTGGAGGATGAGACATGCCAAAGCTAAAAAACAACTTCTCATGCCCAGAATGCAATTCAACTATAAAAGCGTGGGCTGATTTGGATGCTCAGGTCACATTCGAGATCAGCAAAAACGGCAAGCTTGTTAAACGTATCATTGAAAACGTACTTCAAAGCGATGGCTGCTGCGGTGTCGAATGTTCTAAATGCTCATGGGCGGTGCATAGAGAAGAAATGGATGATGATAGCCCATTCTTGCAATGCGCTAATGAAGCTATCAGACAACAAATGGGCATATTGTTTCTTACATCCAAGCGTGTTTAAAGGGAGATTCATCATGGAACCAACCAAAAAAGTTGAGAGTTTACGGCCTTCGCACAATGTATACATGGAATACGAAATTGAAGTGATTGACCAGGAAGAACAGGACACATCCGTCGAATTATCCGGCCACTTCTACATATGCGGGGCAAGTCGTAATGAATTCGCTGAGAAGCTTGGAAAGCTAATAGACGAATACCGAATATAGGGCGCGAACTGATGAAAGTCGAAACATCTCAAGTAACGAAAATACACATCTCTAATATTGAAGGGATTGAGCCGATAACGGTGATTTTAGAGGATCTAGGCCAGAGTTCTGGAAAGCTCATGGTGAAGTGCTCTTATGAAGTTTGGACATGTCATTTAGTATGGTCGGAAGAATCATCATTTATTGAAACTATCAGCTCTATGAATGTGGAATACTTGCAAGCTTACTTGAGTGGTTCTGAGCAATTCATTATTGATGGTGAAAAGGTTCAATCAGATATCCTACACCTCAGACGTAATAAGAAACTGGACCGAATAACAGCAAGAAAGCTTTACAGTGTCAGTTTTAAGCAGTTTGTTTGTATTTGGCTAGCAGAGAATGAAAAGCTTATAGCTCGCATATATGGAGGTGATCACCACGCAGTCCCCCATAGAGATAATTGGCACTACCTCTACGAACGGAAAATCTTTCAGGCTGTAATAAGTGGAGCTTGGTCAATCTACCAAGAGATGGAGGTAGCATGATGAGCACACCAAACTGGTTAAGCACCTCTCAAATGAAGAAAACCAAGCTCGGCAAAATGCTAGGCCATATGAGGGTTCAGAAAGGGATCCATTTGGGGATCATGGCTAAGGATCTCCAGCTCACCTCAAGTTATCTGAGCGGTATTGAACTTGGAAGAATCGAGGTTACGGAAAGCATGATACACCGCATTGCTGAGTACTTTGAATTAGACGCAAACGGCACACATGAATTGATGTTGTGTGCTGGCCTAAATGAAACGATTGATAAAGCGAGTTAGGAGATTTAACGATGGATTATCCAGTAATACACCAAAGCTATCAGTTCGGTAGCTACCAAGTCAGTCAGCCACGACCGAAGAAGAGGATCACTTTACCTGTACATTGCCGCTATTGTACCACCAGAGATGTGCTGCAAATGTACGGGATCACAGCTCCAACACTTAGTCGCTGGCAGAAGTTAAGAGGGTTTCCAAAGCCCAAAATATACGGTAATCCTAACCGCTATTTAAAAGAAGATATAGCCCAGTGGGAAAATGATTTGGGTAGAGGCAAAGTCATTGAGCACCAAGGCTGCACTTAAGCAGCCCTTGGATTTTTATGTTTCACGTCATCGACACATTTAGCAATGTGATCAACCCAAACATCAAGCCATTTAGCCATTTCATCCAGCATTTCAGATTTGTTGTAGACAGCCATGATCCCGCCTAGGTGGTGACCTAATATTTTCTCAGTAATATAAATTGGACAACCAAAGTCAGTTAATCTCGTCGATATTGTTCGTCTAAAATCATGTAATACAAAGTCTTCTATACCTAGATACTTTTCACATTTTCCAGGGATATTTGCCAAAGGTTTAGGTGATATATGATTTTCGTTTTTCTTGTTAGGGAAAAACCAAGGAGAGCCTTTCTGACTATCAATCCAGTCACTGATTAACGGCTCAACTGAAGCAGGGATCGGGCGCTTTATTACTTTATTTGTTTTTGTATGCTCTTTGGGAATTGTCCACACTAGCTCATCTGTATTGAAATCAGATTTTCTGGCAGTAACAAGCTCGCCTCTTCTGCATCCAAATACAATAGTCATTCTCAATGCAATGAGTTGTTCCATTGATAGCACTTCTTCAGAATGAATCCAAAGCATGCCTATCTCTGAATCATTTAGTACCCTGTCTCGTGATGGCGGCTTTTCAGCATAATCACTAAGTTTTAAACCTTCGAAACTGGTATTCTCAATCTTTCCTTGCCTAACGCAATATCTAAGAACTGATCGAAGCTCTGTTAGAGCCGCAGTGGCAACAGAAGAAGCTTTATCTTCACGATGACGTTTCGCTATATGGGAAAATAGCCGTGAAAAATCTGTAACGTCGAGTTCATTCACACAAACATCAAGCCATTTTTTATCAATTCGTTTTACAATCCTTCTGTAAGTTGCTTTACTGTTTTTTCTTTTTAAAGAGCAATAAGATTTATTCCAAAAATCAATACAATCATCAAGAGATACTGATTCTCTTCTTATAAGTTGGATAGCTCTTACGCTGCGAGGATCTTTTCCATTTGATAATTGGTTTAGGTATTCATCCCTTTTATTTCTGGCATCACTTAGACCCATATATGGATAATCACCTAATTTGATACGTGCTGGCTTACCACCAAACCGATACCGAAATTGAAACGCAATTTTTCCTTTTGGGGAAATTCTAATGGAGAGCCCATCACCATCAGAAATTTCTGGCTTTCCTTCATATGGTTTGCCATGCAAACTTTTTAACTTCAAAACCGTTAATGACATAACACATCCTTTTAATTAATACATGCCACAATAATAACTGATTTTAGGACGCGATTTGGTACACAAATCGACTTTTTGGTACATATTTGAGTATCGTTGTATGTTACAATACAACTCAGCAAAATTGATATAAATATATGAATAGTAATTAAATTTTATTGTTACTAGCTATGTTTGTTAAGATGTAATATACCGTTGTGATAGCATCGACTATGCTATTCCTATATACCGATAAAAAGTCTACGTGCTAACTCACTGAAATATGTTGATTAAAAAAGAATTATTAAGCCGAATCGAAAGGAAAGACGATACGATTGCTGCGGTTGATTTAGGGTCGAATAGTTTTCATCTTATCCTTGCCAGAGTGGTGAATGGCACGATACAAATTCTTCATCGAGAAAAACAAAAAGTCCAACTTGCCTTAGGCCTGGATGAACGTAATATTCTTTGCGAATCATCGATGGCGCTAGGTTTAGAAACCCTCAAAGCATTCTCGACCACACTATCAAACCTACCGCCCTCACAAGTCCGTGTCGTTGGAACGTACACATTACGTGCTGCTACCAATGCAGATGCATTCCTACTCAGGGCCAAAGATGTCTTTCCTTTTCCGATTGAAGTTATCTCCGGCCAGGAAGAAGCGCGACTGATTTATCAAGGGATCGCCCATCATATTCACGGCGATGAAAAGCGCTTGGTGATAGACATTGGTGGCGGAAGTACTGAATTAGTCTTAGGTCAAGGATTTCAGACCATTGCTGTCAGTTCATTAAACATGGGTTGTGTTAGCTTTACCCAAGCTTTTTTTAAAAACGGACAAATCACTAAAAAAAGATTTGAAGCAGCCATATTGGAAGCAGGCACCAAGCTCGAACACATTCAACAACATTTCCTTTCGATAGGTTGGGAGGACTGCTTTGGATCCTCTGGAACGATTAAAGCCATTTGCGAAGCAGAAAATACACAAAGACTCACGATGTCGAATCTACTGAATGTTAAACAACAGTTGATTTCTGCTAGCCATGTGGATGATCTGGACATTCCTGGACTGAACGATGACCGCAAACCCGTGATCTGTGCCGGACTCGCCATTCTGATTGCCATCTTCAAACAGTTCGAGATAGATTCAATCAATTATTCTGATGTGGCACTGCGCGAAGGTGTAATGTATGAAATGGAAGAGCGCATGCGCCATCATGATATTCGTCAACGAACAGTAGAAAGTTTGATCCAGCATTATCATATCGATACATCTCATGCAAAACGAGTACTTGAAACAACAGCACAACTTTTTGAACAACTGAAGCAGGCGTGGCAGTTAGATAACCCTGAGTTCCAATCACTTTTGGAATGGGCAGCAATCCTGCATGAAGTTGGATTACATATCAATTCTTCTGGTGTTCATCGCCACTCCAGCTATATTATTCGAAATAGTAACTTGCCCGGCTTTAATCAGGAAGAACAGCTGCTACTTGCCACACTCGTTCGTTTTTATAAGAAAAAAATCCGACCAGAAGAGATCCCATTATTTAATATTTTTGATGGGGTTCAAGTCCATCGCATGATCTGTATTTTGCGTCTGGCAATTTTACTCAATCAAAAACGAAAAGATGAAATCTTACCGGAATTTCAAGTGCAATATTCACAACAAAAATTAACCTTGAAAATGCCACAATCCTGGCTCGAATCACACCCCATTCTTCGGGAAGGACTTGAGCAAGAAAAAGAACAACTCAACCGCATGGGTATCCGCTTATATTTACAAGGTATCCACTGAAATTTTTAGGGAATTGTATGAAACAAGATGTTTAGCAATCAAGCAAGATTTATCAGCGCTGATCGACATGCTTGCTGATGACCCTCTGAGCGCGCAAAGAGCGCAAAATTCGAATCCACTTCCCCAATCATATGAGAAAGTATTCGAAGCTATCTCATTTTACCATCGTCTTGGGTTTGTCGATTCTCATACAAGATTGAAATTACATTTATAAATCATACAACTTCAGCTGATAATCATCAGCTGAAGTCATTCCGTTTAACTACCCGCTATCTGCATACTTTCAAGTAATATGGAACCTGTGCAAATCGAGCCGCGGTTATCCACATCTTCACCGACCCCAACCATATTCAAGAACATATCATTGAGGTTTCCAGCAATCGTGATTTCACTGACGGGGTATTGGATCTCACCATTTTCGACCCAAAAACCAGCTGCGCCACGAGAATAATCTCCTGTCACAATATTCACACCTTGCCCCATGAGTTCCGTGACGAGTAAGCCGGTACCTAGCTCTTTCAAGCAAGCTTCAAAACCGCCAAGTGTCGGATCAACAAACCAGTTGTGAATACCACCAGCATGACCCGTCATGTCTAAACCAAGCTTTCTGGCAGAGTAAGACGTGGTCAAATAGGTTTGTAAATGACCGGATTCAATAATTTTCCGCGGGTGTGTGCGAACACCTTCTGAGTCGAATGGTGAACTCGCTAAACCACGTTGCAAGTGTGGTTCTTCATGAATGTTGATATGGTTTGCAAGGACTTGTTCACCACATTTGTCGAGAAGGAAACTTGACTTGCGATAGAGATTGCCACCGCTAATTGCAGCAACTAAATGGCCAAATAAGCCACTAGAAATATCGGCACGAAACATCACCGGTGCTTTGGTGGTTGCCATCTTGCGAGGTTCCATTCGAGTGACGACTTCTTTAGCGGCTTCTATTCCCACTTCTTCTGCATTCTTTAAACCTGCAAAGCGACGAGAAACGGTATAGGCGTAATCGCGCTGCATGTCGTTCTCAGTTTGACCAATCACCGAGCAACTCACACTATGTCGAGAGCTTGGATAACCCACAATCTGCCCATGGCTATTGCCATACACGCGGAAACCATAATGGGAAGAAAGGCTCGCACCATCAGAATTCTTGATTCGCTTATCATAAGCGAAAGCTGCGTCTTCTGTTCGCTGACAGATACGGATCGCTTGTTCTGGTGAAATATCTTCCGGATGAAACAAATCCAAATCTTTGGGAGTCATTTCCAGCATGTCTTTATCCGCAACACCGGTACACTCATCTTCCGATGTATATTTTGCGATATTTGTTGCGGCTGTTACAGTTCGGATCAACGCATCTTCAGATAAGTCAGATGTCGATGCAGTCCCTTTTCGATTATTGTGATACACGCTGATACCAAGAGCACCGTCTTGATTAAATTCGACTGTTTCTACTTCACTGAGGCGTGTTGAGACTGATAAACCTCGTGTACGACTAATCGCAGCTTCACAGGATGTTGCCCCCTGATCTTTTGCAAGTTTTAGCACACGCTCAACCGCATTTTTTACCTCATCAATTTCATTTTGAATATTTTTTAAACTTTCTGACATGGCAAGTTCATCGCTTTTTTTCGTTTGCCTAAGCATACCATACCAACTGAGTCCGACGGGCGTCGCAATGAAAAATAGCTCGCTTTGTGAAAATCGAGCGGGGATTGGGTATACTAGTGAGATTAGATGAAAGTATTACAACGATATATGGCGCTATGACAGGATCAGAAGATTTTCAATCGGAACACGAAGAAGAATATAAGAGTAAAACTCAACGAAAAAAAGAAATGCATGAGCTTCAATCGCTTGGCGTTGAAATCAGTAAGCTCAGCAAAGGCAAGCGCGAAACCATTCCCATGGATGACATTTTAGCCGCTGCTTTTGATGAGCTTGAAAAAATTCGCAAAAAATCAGAAGGCTATCGAAGACAACTTCAATATATTGGCAAGCTGATGCGTGGACGGGATCCAGAGCCACTACAGCAAGCACTCAATGTGATCCTGAATAAAGAAAACGCAGCGAATAAAGAGTTGCATAAATTGGAAGCAATGCGCGACGCGCTCATCAAAGATGGCGATAAGGCGATTAACGAAATCGTTGGGCAGTATCACCAACTCGAGCGCCAAAAACTACGCCAGCTCGTCAAACAGGCACAAAAAGAACAGCAGCTTGAGAAACCCCCAAAGGCGTATCGGGAATTATTCCAATATCTCAAAGCTGAATTAACAGAATAATCCAGTCTGTCCTTTTCTCTTTGAGCATTAAGGAAAGATAAACAGGCCCGAAAACCAACATTGGGGCAACATAATGATCAGATGGACGTTGTTTCTATTCACCGCGTTATCGCTCATGAGTTGTAATGGTTCTTCAGGGAAAAATCCGACGACTGGAGCCACCGGATTAAGCGTTAATGCTACGACTTCATCCGGTAGCACCGCGAGTAAAGTCAGCGCAAATGACACCGTTACAGTCACTGCCAAAACAACACCAACACTCACCAATCAATCCGTAGGCTTTACCACCACACTCGGGACACTCTCCTCAGCAACCGCTTTAACCGGCGGGAATGGTGAAGCAATTGTGCAGCTGACGTTTAACGCTTCTGATGCTGGTGTTGCAACCATTACTGCAACTTCTCAACTGGATGGTTCAACCGATACAATAGCAACAACGAACGTTGAGGTCTCATCAACAGAAGTCGTCACCCCAACTTTGCAAATGAAAAACACGAATGGCGATCCTGTCACTCAAGTCACAGGCGGTGAATCTGTTGCACTGGAAATTGTTCTTAAGAATGCACAAAATCAACCGTTATCAGGGGTACAAGTTGATTGGACAACAACAGCTGGTACGTTATCCCAATCGAGTGTTTTATCCGATGTTGCAGGGCTTGCGAAAACAACGTTGAGTGTTTCGAATGCAAATATTGGACTGGCAAGCATTCAGGCAACATTTACTGTGGATGGCAGTTCTCAAAACGTTTCAAAATCCTTGAGTATCGTGCAAAGTAAGGAGACACCCATTACAATTGCATTACTTGATCAGGCGAATAAAGCAACAACCGCAATTCTTAATTCAGAAGTCGTCACAATTCAAGCCACGGTCAAGGATGTTTCTGGCAATGTAATTCCAAACCAAACCGTCAATTTTGCCACAACATTTGGCGCATTATCCAAACCAAGTGCGCTTACAGATAGCCAAGGTATTGCCACAGCAACAATCGCATTTGCGAATACAGATACAGGTGTTGCAACCTTAACACTCACGACCGATATTGCTGGCAATACTGAAACACAAACTGCAGCTCTTGATGTCAGTCCCTCCGGTGCAGCCACAATCGCCATCAGTCTGCTCGACGATCAATGTGCAGCAGTCACAACCGCAAGTTTTCTCGCAGGAAGTACTGTATGTGCTCAAGCAAAAGTCACTCAAAATGAGCAACCTGTTGTTGGGGCAAATGTTGGATTTTCAAGCAGTATCGGAACACCCAACCCCATTTCAAAACTCACCGATACGCAAGGTATTGCACAAGTCAGTATCGATAGCACATCCAGTACACTGGGGGCTGGGACATTAACAACGACACTCAGCACTGGCGAAACCCAAACCACAACGCTTGAATTTGTGAGTTCTGGCGCAAGCTCACCTGGAAGTGCTGCTACCCCAGA
The DNA here is from genome assembly GCF_000374485.1 of Algicola sagamiensis DSM 14643. Taxonomy (GTDB): domain Bacteria; phylum Pseudomonadota; class Gammaproteobacteria; order Enterobacterales; family Alteromonadaceae; genus Algicola; species Algicola sagamiensis. Next base: position 14,384 of record NZ_KB894509.1, on the reverse strand, counting down.
AGTGAGTTTAACAATGCTGGAAAGCGGTGTCCTGGTCAATCGTTTTCAGGCAAGTAAATCTGTTCAGTTAGAGGCAACTTTCTTAGATGAAGATGACCAACCGATTGAAAACGCGATCGTTACATTCACAGCTGGCTTGGGTACACTCGCCACGAGCAGTGCCTTAACGACGTCGTTGGGCAAAGCGCAAGTGACGCTCAATTCTGATTTAACAAATTTGGGCGCAGGAACTGCGATTGCCACTGCGTCAAAAGATGGGGTCAGTTTTACCAGTCAATTCAACTATGAGATCACAGCTGCACCACCTGTAACCAGTATTGTTAAAATTGGTCATTTTGACACAAACAACCAGTTTATTGATGGGAAATTGAAAATCGATTTTGCAGATACCCAAACGGGTACCCCAACCATTAGTGCAGGCGGTACACTCAGTGCAACGGCCGTCATTGTCGATGAAAATAATATCCGGATCTTAACCCCCAACACCATTACCTTTTCATCGGGTTGTGTCTCTGATGGTAAAGCAACCATTGATGCCACTGTCACCACGATCAACGGAAGCGCAACAGCCACCTATGAAGACATCAACTGTGGAGGAGCAACAGGAAAGCTCGATAAAATTGAAGGCAAAGTGACAATCAATACCGTAGACTTACTTGCCTCTGAAGATATTCAAATCACAGGCGAAGATGCAGGCTCCATCGAATTCGTTTCTGCTTCCCCGCAAAGTATCACCTTGAAAGGTACTGGTGGGGTTGAGACATCCACCTTAACATTCTTAGTCAAAGGTAAAAACAATAATCCTCTGGCTAACCAACAGGTTAACTTCACAGCTTCAACAACCGTTGGCGGTATTGTACTTAGCCCTACAACATCCTTAACGAATTCCCAAGGACTGGTCACAACAGTCGTCAACTCAGGTGTCGTTCCAACACCTCTTTCAGTGTTGGCTAGCTTAACGCTTCCTGATAATTCTGTCTTGCAGAGTCAATCGAGTCAGCTGTCCATCAATACAGGGCTACCTGACCAAAACAGCATCACTTTCTCCCCAGCAACAATTAATCCAGAAGCCGCGGATCGCCCCGGAGAAACCGTCAACATGACCGTATTTCTATCGGACAGTGCCAATAACCCTGTTGCGAATAATACTACCGTTCAATTTATTGCAGAGTCAGGCCAGATCCCTTCCCAATGTACAACGACGAATGGGACATGTAACGTGACTTGGACAAGCACGCAGCCTGTCGTCGGTGATCATCGCGCCACCATTCTTGCCTATGTCGATGGTCAGGAAACTTTTTTCGATACGAATGGTAATGGTGTTTTCGATAGTAATGATGGGAGTGCACTTGATGCAGGACCCAGCGGAGCCAATATCAATAATGGTTTTGGTAATATTCAATATCAAAACAGTGGTTGGTATGACATGGCTGAGACCTTCTTGGATCTGGATGAAGATGGGATCAAAAATAATCAAGATATTGTTTTGGATGAAGATGGCGATGGGGTTTACGATGCTGCAAATGGATTATTCAACGGGCCAAATTGTACAGCCCCCCTTCTATGCGCGTCTCAAAAGAGTATTCGCGTCCGCAAAGGGTTTGTATTAATTTTGTCTTCTTCATCTGCGGAAATATCTCTTTATGTCGTTGGTACAAATACCGCACAAACTGGCAACCCGAGTTATCTTGAAGGTTTTTATGTGCTTGGAACCAATGATCCGGATGCAAATCAAGATGCCAATCTCAGTATCGGCAGTACGAAGAATCCGTTGACAGAAGACATCTCCTTGGGTGAAGACCGCAGCGTGACCCTTCGTGTTGCGCTTGCAGATACCGCATCAACAATGGGACAGATTCTTCCTGCTGGAACCACTGTTGGGATCAGCTCAAATGTTGGTGCTCTGGGTGGCACCACTTCGTTTACGATCCCCAATTCGATCGGTGCGAACAAACCAAATACTTATGGTGGCAACCGCGTGACCTTTACCTTATCCAATACGAATACAACAACGGTTGCAGGCGAAGCCCCCGTCAATGGTGCGGTGACTGTCAGAGTAACGTTTCCATCGAGTAATATTGTGCAAGATTTTGTCATTTCAGTACATATGGACGGAACCTAAAACAGCAAGTAGGATCTATTCCTGTAAAAATAATGATATCAAAAGGATCCAAACCATGTCTAAATACGCGCTTATTCCCGGCTTGATGCTGGCTGTAGGGACCTTTTCGGCCTCTGCGGATACCATCCTTGGTGCTTATATTGGTATTGAGGGCTGGGATGTCTCCCCAACTGGAAAGTTTGGTAGCAGCAAAGATAACCAACAAACATTTGATTTTGGGGATGAAACACCTGCTTCATTTTATGTCGCGATTGAGCATCTACTACCGATGATCCCGAATGTCCGCGTGACATATCAAGATCTGGATTATACAGGGAAAACAACACTGACCAATACGTTCATATTTGGGGGAACGACCTACGCGGTCAACTCAAACCTTCTATCTGAAACCAACATTGGTGGTTTCGATACAGATTTATATTACGAGCTATTTGATAATGACCTTATCTCCTTGGATTTAGGGATGAGCGTGAAATACGTTGATGGTGACATTACCGTAAAAAACGTCGATAGCCCAGCACAGCAAAGTAAAGAAACATTCGATGGCTTCTTGCCGATGCTCTATGCGCGCGCTGAATTTGGTATTCCGGGAACTGGACTCTCCATTTTTGGTGAAGGCAATTACATCACAATCAGCGATAATACAGCCTCAGATTACACATTGGCACTCGCTTATGAGTTCGTCGATACACCCGCTGTCGATATCACAGGATACCTGGGCTATCGTCGATTCAATTTAGATTTAGAAGACATTGATAAGGTGGTTGTCAATATCAATATGGATGGTTTATATGGTGGAGTCGTCTTCCATTTTTAATCATTATTTACTGCTGGCTTAGTCATTTAAGTCAGCATTTTCACGATTCATATGATACATACTCAATCTTGATTGATTATGCTGCGGATGTAATCTAATGAATATGATACCCCTTCCCTAGTGCTTGTTTGAGTGCATCAAAATAACTACCAGACGGGGTTACCGACATCAGCCTTGCAAGCTCATTTCCTGACTGTGTGAGTTTATAATAGGTCATCACTGTTTTTGGACGTTTAGGCTGAAGGGGAAGGTAGTTGCCTGCATAGACCAAAGTAAGCGGCTGATCTGGAGTGGCTTCGCCGGATTCAATTTCAGCATGATGAACCAAGTCGATATCCATTAGGCTTAACAACTGTGGATAGCTCAAACCATATTTGCTCAGGTTGATCAGTTCCCGCTGGCTCATCCCAAATATATTCAATAATGAGGGTTTGCAATAAAAACCCGAGATGATCCGAGAGCCGCTATCCTGATCTGTTCGGCAACTCAATTGAACAGCAGATTGAAAAGCCTGCGCCTCTTTCAACGTCATTTTTCGCAATATTTGCAGTGATTTATAAGAGAATGTCCCCGGTTGCGTAATTTCTCCTGCAAGGATTTTCCCCCAAAGCTCCTGCATTATTTTGGTACTAATATTCTCCGCCATTTCGGTAAAGCTATAGAACCAATCAGGATCAACATCCTGCTCCGAAACATGGGGTGGGCAAAATTCAATGGCAAGCGCAAGGATAACTTCTAAATTTCGTTGCTTACGCAGTGCAATCACATGACGTCGTTTTCGGGCTCGTTGATCAAGGCTTAATCCATCGGCATCTTCTACAGCATCAATTTGGAGGCCGAGGTTGGCAAACAAGCGGGTATATTTTGCTTTGGCATTTGCGGACTTCATCGAACCAGTCGATTTATCCTTTCCATCCTGCCGAGATGTTTTGGCCGGGCGTTGCGGCTCGGTGGCACGATTCGTTTTGTTGCTACTCAGCGGAACGACTGTACTCGAAACAGAAGGGACAACTTTCGCCATAATCAATACCTGTTTTCGATTGCATGACGGGCCAAACGATCAACCATACCAGGTGCGATTATTTTTAATATCCGCCCTAATTTACCGCGAAGAGATGGGATCGCAAGTCGTTTCTCTTCATGAATCGCATCCACCATGAAGAAAGCAAATTCTTCTGCCGTCATAATTTTATCTTCCGTCATTGGAGAGTCGCCTAAAGCAACCCCTTTTCCATCCAAAGCACGTTTATGAATTTCCGATCGTACAAAATCTGGCGCAATATTCACAACACTCACACCAGTATCCATTAATTCTATCCTCAGCGCGTCAAAGAACCCTATCATCGCATGCTTTGTTGCACAATATGCACTTCGCGTCGGAACGCCCGTCAAGCCTGCAAGGCTGCTCACTGCTACAATCATCCCCTGCCTTTGCTTTATGTAAGGTAATGCAAAGTGAGTACAACAGACAGCCCCCATGACATTGACCCGGTACAGGTCATCAAATATCGATAAATCTTCAATATCTTCGAATAGTGACCACATGGTCATACCCGCATTGTTTACCAGAATATCTATTTGACCAAAGTGTTCTACTGTTGATTCGATTAAATTTTGACAATGTTGCTGCCGAGTCACATCTGTGACAGTACATATTGCTTCACCACCTAAAGACTCCAGCTCCGATTTTAACGATTGCAGCCGTTCCTGATTTCTTGCAGCCAACGATATTTTTGCACCTTCTTTTATCGCTTCCAAACAAAATGCACGACCGATCCCTTCTGAAGCGCCGGTGACAATGATCACTTTATCTTTCAAATTCATATGAGCCTTGACTGCATTATTTTTATTCGAATTGCTGTGTTCCTGTTCTACCAGAAGGGGCTGTTTTTATCCAGCAATATATAGAACTCATCGGCGACTATCAGCAAAAATCAAGTCGTTTTACTCATGAATTTATCCCTTCTTCATGCCTGAATATTAGGCTGTCTTCATCGTTTTGGACTATAAATTAATAACGTAGCAAGTCAGCCAAAATAGATATTAAGCCTTCGGAGTATCTGCAGGTCTCTATGACGAATAACGAAGAAAACGACGAGCTTTTATTCATTGACGAAGACGACGAAGAAGAGCTGGAGGAAAATTCCGGCTCCACTGACGTCTGGCAAATTTTAATTGTCGATGATGACAAAGAAATCCATACAGTCACACAGCTTGCATTGTCCGACCTGAGTGTGTTCGGTCGTGACTTGGAGTTTCTTCATGCCTATTCAGGGATGGAAGCGAAAAAACTGATTCAGGAATATAAGGACATTGCCGTCATTCTGTTAGATGTCGTGATGGAGTCCGATGATGCAGGTTTGAAAGTCGCCAGGGATATCCGCGAAGAAATGAAGCTGGATGATGTACGGATCGTGTTACGAACAGGTCAGCCTGGGTTCGCTCCAGAAGAAAGCGTAATCAAAGATTATGACATCAATGATTATAAAACAAAGACAGAGCTGACTCGCGGCAAACTCGTTGCCACACTCATTTCGTCTATCCGCTCCTTTCAGCAAATCCGCACGATCAAACAACATAAATCGGATCTCGAATATATCATCGATGCGGTGAATCACATTATGGCCCAGCGTGATGTTGCCAGTTTTTCTCAGGCAGTCATCAAAGCAATCTCTGGATTTCTTGATCTATGTGGTGAAGGGGTTGTTTGCGCGGAAGTCCCCGTTGATGCAGCCTCAAAGGATAAGAAAATTGCCATCGTTGTCGGTGCTAGCAATACACAGCAGGAGCTCATTGGGCAAAAACTCACGGATTTAGATAACGGCCGGATCATTCAGAAAGTCACTGACTTTTTCAGTACAAAAGAAATGCTCATCGATGAGTATGATATTGTAATACCCATTTGCATTCGGGGCTACGAAGCTGTTGTTTATCTGCCTGGTAAAGGGGAACAAATCGAATTAGATGAGCAGATGTTGAATATTTTCATCAGCAATATTGCAACTGCTTACGCAAGTGTGAACTTGATGAAAGAACTCAAGTACGCAGCTTTTCGCGATTGGCTCACAAAACTTCCAAATCGAACTGAATTTATCAATCTACTTGATCAATACGTCACATCAAAACTCGAAGGCGATATCGTTGCGCTCATTGATATTGACCAATTCTCCGATATCAATGATGGATTAGGACAGGATGTCGGAAATCTACTGTTAATTTCTGTTTCTGAACGACTTCAAGAAGAGCTGGGTGACCAGACAGTCATTGCAAGAATTGGTGCCGATGTCTTTGGCGTCATTGGTCATGATACTGAGATCACTCCTGAGAATATTTTCCGGATTTTTGAAACCCCCTTCCGAGCTGGTGAACACTCCATTCCTATCAAAGTTACGCTTGGGCTTTGTAGAAAATTGCAAACCTCAAACTCAGGCCTCGTGATCTTAAAACAAGCCAATATCTCTTTGAATCGTGCAAAGAAATCGATTCAGGAGAGACACGAATACTATTTGCCGGAAATGGAAGAGCAAACCACTTGGCGTCTTGGGATCATCCGCCAACTACGAACTGATTTTGAAAGTCGTCGACTCGAGGTCTGGTATCAGCCCCAGCTGTCTTTCGAAACAGGGGAAGTTGACGGGATGGAAGCCCTCCTTCGCTGGCCCGTCGGTGATGGAGACTACATCTCACCTGCGACTTTTATTCCACTCGCTGAATATTCTGGACTGATCGTCGATATCGGTGCTTGGGTCCTCGAACGCTCCTTAGAAGATACGAAAAAGTTGGATGATGAGGGATTTCCTGGGCTACAAGTTGCCGTGAATGTATCCATGCCACAGTTCAGAAACCTCAGCTTTGTGGATAATGTCAAAGAAACCATCATGATGTCTGGCTTGCCCCCCACACAGGTTGAACTGGAAATCACAGAGTCTTTGGTGATGGATGATCCGAAAATGGTCATTGACTCATTACTCAAAATCAAAGAGCTTGGTGTGAAAGTCGCCATTGATGACTTTGGGACTGGCTTCTCCAGCTTAAGTTATCTCCAGCAATTACCCCTGGATCGTATTAAAGTGGACCGCGCATTTGTGAGTGCCAGTGATGATGAGCAAGGTGCTGCAATTGTTGAAACCATTCTGCATCTTGGGAAAAAGCTCAAACTCAACACGCTTGCTGAAGGCATCGAAACACCAGAGCAAGAAGCTTTCTTAAAAAGCTTAGGTTGTGATGATGCACAAGGGTTTTACTACGCAAAACCGATGCCATATTCAGAGCTTGTTACCTATCTAAAATCGAAGTAAATAACTTTCACTTCAAACGATTCATATTTAAATCTCCAATGAAAGTTCATGACATCGTCACATCTATTGGCTAATCTTTATGCAGCTTGGAAATACTCTAAGCCTATGATTTTAATCAAATAAGATAACAGGAACAAAACAAAAAGCGAAGGATTAACTATGAAAAAACCTCTGGTATGGTGGATGTTAGGGCTTACAAACATAGTCGTACAATCTCAATTAGAAGCTTCGGTTTTTATCTCTGAATATGTTGAAGGAAGTGCACTCAATAAAGCCATAGAAATCTACAATCCAACCGAAGAAACCATCAACCTCTCCCAATATAAAATCCAAATGTACTTTAATGGTCAAAACCACCCTCAGCGCACGATCCAGCTCCGTGGTATGGTCGACTCGCATCAAACATTTGTTCTGGCCAATAGTGACGCATCCGAAGCGATACTTCGTGTTGCGCAACAAACGGATGAGGAGTCTTGGTTTAATGGTGATGATGCGATTATTCTTACGCATCAAGGACAGATCGTTGATCGCTTTGGCACAATTGGCGTTGACCCAGGAGACGCTTGGTCAAGTGGCGGTATATACACCAAAGATAGAACGTTGCGCCGCCATCAGGGTATTCAGACAGGTGACCTAAATGCCCATGCTCCTTTTTACCCTGATCATACCTGGGATATGTTTGCAAAGAATGATTTTTCAGGGCTTGGCAAACATAACACAAACGATGATCCGGACACTCCAGACTTGCCTGAGCCCACTTGTGGCGAACCAGTCGTTCGCATTCATGAAATCCAGGGTAATCAGTTACGCAGTCCAATGCTTGGTCAACGTGTAGATGTTGAGGCAATCGTCTCTGCATTATATTTAGGGGATGATAAGCTGAATGGTTTTTTTATTCAGGAAAAAACGGGCAATCAGGATACAGACTCATCGACTTCAGAGGGACTTTTTGTGTATACGACAACCCAGCAGCCACAACTGCAAATTGGGGACCATGTCCGTGTAAGAGGGCGTATAGCCGAATTTAAATCCGAAACGCAACTTTCCCAGGTAGAGTCCATCAACATATGTGATCAAGGGCATTCAATCACACCAACTTTCCTTCCTCTCCCTTTTGCTCATCCGCTTGAAATCGAAGCATTGGAAGGTATGCTTATCACCAACCAACACCCGTGGATCGTGAATCATACCTATCGGCTTGGTTTCAGTGGTCAACTTACTCTGGGTTCTGAACGCTTAATGCAGCCCACTGAAATCGCATTGCCTGGTGAAGAAGCGAACCGCATCAAAAAAGAAAATGAACACCGTCAGATCGTGCTCAATGATGGAAGCAAATCACGCTTCCCTTCCTATATTCCTTTCCCCCTGCCAGGATTAAGTAGTGACAATACCGTTCGTTCTGGCGATACAGTGACCAGTTTAATAGGTATCCTCGGCCAATTTGATCAATATCAAATCCATCCGATTGAGACAGTACATTTCACTCAAACAAATCCAAGACCACGTCCTTTAGAAAAAGGAGATGCCTATCGTATCGGTGTCCTCAATGTGCAAAACTATTTTAATGGCAACGGACAAGGTGGTGGTTTTCCAACACCGCGTGGGGCCTCTACTCCTCAAGAGCTGGCACGACAGACTGAAAAATTGATCAACAGTATTTGGGACTCTGAATCAGCATTGGTCGGCCTCGTCGAAATTGAAAACGATGGCTTTGGAGAACACAGCGCAATTGCTGACTTCACTCACCGATTCAATCAACGAACCAATCAAACGTTCCAATTCGTCCGGCCTCAAGGACTAAATCGAATTGGCGATGATGCCATCACCGTCGCACTTCTCTATAACACACAAATCTTTGATGAAGTCGGTCAGGCTAAAGTCCTTCATACATTCCCATTCGATTATCATAACCGCCAACCACTCGCTCAAAGCTTTAAAAACCTGCTCACAGGTGAGATTTTTACGGTTGCTGTCAATCACTTCAAATCAAAACGCTGTAACAATCCGACAGGCCAAGATAGGGATCAACAAGATGGTCAAGGATGCTGGAATGCAACGAGAACAACTGCAGCAAAAACACTTGCCGCATGGCTCAATACTTACCCTACAGGGATCCAAGATGAAGATATCTTGATCATAGGTGATCTGAATGCCTATAGCATGGAAGATCCTGTACGTGCGATTGAGTCATCTGGTTATAACAATCTACTCAAACGCGATAAAGAAGCGAACAACTATACCTATATTTATGATGGTTATGCTGGTGCGTTAGATCATGCACTTGCAACCCATTCTCTTGCAGAAAAAATTAATCGGATATCCGTCTGGCACACCAATAGTGATGAGCCTCGTGTCTTAGATTACAACCTTGAAAATAAAACACCAAGCCAACAACAAGACTATTATTCCGAAGGGCCGTTCCGTGCCGCTGATCACGATATGATCTTGCTGGATATGGCACGAAAAGTTGTTCCTTATCAGCAAATCAATCCGAAGCTTTGGTCATTCTTCCGACCATGGCGACATTATTCCATTCAAATCCCAGAAGGAGCGACATTATTTGAGGTCTCTATTGCAGGAGGTATCGGTGATGCTGATCTGTATATTCGACATGAAGCAATCCCATCACACCAAGACTTTGACTGCCGCCCTTATTTATGGGGGAACAATGAACAATGTTTAATCCAAAACCCAAAGCCTGGGCTTTGGCATATCGCACTACATAATGCCTTCCCCTACTTTGGCACCGATATCACAATCCAATATCAGTAACTCACCTCAGGCACCCCTTATCGGGTGCCTGAGACTATTCAATTAACGACCAAGCATACGTTTCAATGTTCTATCTTTCATGATGACATGATGCCAAAGCGCTCCAGCAACATGAAGTATCAAAACACCCGCAAGTACATAGCCCGCAATGTAGTGCGTCGTATGTGCAAAACTAGCCAAGGTTTCATTCACTGGGCGCATATCTTGTGGTACAGCATCAATGAGACTCATCCCAAAGAATGGCACACCATAACCACCTGCTGCCGACCCAACCATGCCTGATACAGGTAAGATCACTGTACTTGCAAGCAATAAGTAATGCACAACTTTAGCTGCTATCACTTTGAGGTTATCCATGGGTGCCACTGGCTCTGGAAACCCTTTTTTCATTCGCCAAGCAATTCGTGCAAGTGCAAGCGGCAAAATAAGAACACCTAAAGACTTATGTAGACTGTAAAGGTCATAGCGTTCGTTCCAAGTCATAAAGAAACCAATGGCCATGATGCCAATCATCAATGAGCCAACACTCCAGTGCATAAGAATAGATGTCTTCGATAATTTTTTTGCAGAACTAATTTGTTGTTCCGACTCCTGATGTTGTGTCTCGACGAGAGATGTCATTATTTTTTCCTTTAACTCAGTGAATTTTTCACGATAATACTTCTTTATCCTGATAATTCCCTGAAAGGATCAATCAGCATTTCATCAGGAAAAAAAGTTACAATGCGCTTCCTGGGAGATTTATGAATGAAAATTTTACTCGTTGAAGACGATCCAATCATTGCGGATGCAATCCAAACACGATTCCAACAAGACGCACAACAGATGGACCATGCGGCTTCTGGTAGTCAGGCATTGCATGCGGTCCGGATCCAGGAATATGCCCTGATCATTCTGGATTTAGGATTGCCTGATATGAGTGGTTTCCAGGTGCTCAATGAAATCAGAAATCAAAAAGTCGAAACACCTGTTTTAGTGCTTACAGCACGGGATGCGTCCTATGATAAAGTTCGCGGTTTGGATTTAGGTGCAGATGATTATGTAGTCAAACCGTTTGATTTAGAAGAATTACTTGCACGCGTCCGTGCATTGATCCGTCGGAGTATGGGTCGTGCAGCACCAATCCTCACTTATGGTGAGGTCACCATTGATCCAGCAAGTAAAATCATTACGTACCAAAATAAGCCTGTTAATTTACCAGTGACCCAGTACAAACTTTTGCATTATCTGGTTGAAAATAAAGGTCATGTCAAAACGAAGAAGCAACTCATTGACGCCTTATATAACTGGGATGAATATATTGAAGAGAATACAATCGAAGTTTACGTCTCACAAATTCGTAAAAAGTTAAGTCCATCCGTAATCAGAACAATTCGCGGGATTGGTTACCTCACACCAAAGGTACCTGAATGACCTCCCTTCAACGTCGCCTTGTCACTCGAATCGCTCTCATCATCGGTGTTGCCTGGTTGGTCGCACTTGTGTGCGCAAAGTTTCTGGTCTGGAAAGAAACCAGAAAGATGTATTTCCACCATGCCCGGATCATCGCGATCAATATTCTGGATACGATGAAAATGGCAAGAGAGCTTGGGGATGACGACTATCAGGCATGTCCGAATCATTCAGATCGATTCATTTTTGTCCGCCGTGGCAATCAAACCCTTTATAAAACAGCAAACAGTCCACAGCTTTACTTTTTTACAAAAAACACGGTCTTTACAGATGAAAAAACTGGCGAAAAGTGGCTCGTCAGCTCCGCCACTGACGACGAAACACAAACAACGGTTTGGGTTGGTCTAAAGGATTCTGAGCGAAAGCTGGCTGTGAGATTTCTCATTGCCGCTTTATTCTTCGTCTTATTACTCATTTTCAGTTTTGCCATTATCGTAATGTATTATGGCGTTCGAACGGGTTTAAAACCCTTGGATGAGCTGGCACAAAGAATTGATAAGCTGAATATGAAACAGCGTCATCAACTCCCCTGCGATAATGTTCCGCAAGAAATCAAGCCGATGGTCCAGGCGATCAATGACCTGATGGATCGACTGAGTGATAGCCTTGCGAAAGAGCGCGTATTCTTAGATTCAGCAGCACATGAGTTACGCACACCGATCACGGCTTTAAAAGCGCAAGTTCAATCGTATATCGCCTCTGATGCCTATCAGCCATCACCAGCGATAAAACAAATTGAGCAAGCAACGCTCCGTGTCGAACTGCTCACAACGCAACTCCTCGATTGGGCACGTGTGCAATCAAACCACTGTCAGCGTAAACAATCCGTCGATGTCACTGAGGTGATCCGTCAGGTGCTCGGGGATTTGATCTCCCATGAATTACTCGATATGAATCGAACACAGATTTCTATTGTCCCAGAAGAGACTTTTATCGTCACCGCGGATCCCAGCCAGTTAGAAATCATTATCCGAAATCTCATCGAAAATGCATTACGCTACAACGATAAAGCAACGATCCAAATCAACATGCGATGTGAATTGCAAGGCAGCAATTTTCTGTTCATTGTTGAAGATAATGGGCCAGGTATTGAAAAAACGCACTTAGAATATGTCACACAACACTTTTATCGTGTCAGTCCAAATGATCAGAAAGGGACTGGCCTCGGTCTCGGTATCGTGTCTGAGATCATTGAATCGAATCGAGGGAAATTGATTTTAGAGAAAAGCGAACACCTTGAAGGACTTTCAGCAACCGTATTCCTTCCAAGGTAATATTTATCAATCCGGAGAGCCATCTTTGATACATTGAAAGCACATCATTCAAAAGTAACTCTTACCATGCAAAAAGTCATGGAATGTCCGATGCATCACACTTCTCCACTGCTTTTTTTTGCAGCGCCTTTTTTTGAAGTACTTATTTTCGTTTCAGGTTTTAAGTGTTTTTGGATATACATGCGTTCATCTGCTTGAGAGATAAGTTCATGTGGTTTTAGAAAACTTAGCGGTCCTGTTTGAGCTATACCAACCGTCACATCAACAGCCTCATGAAGTAAATGTATTTCTTTTTTGAGCCTTTCAACGTAAATATCTTGTGCATGTTTTTCTGTACAATTCGGCATTACAACACAAAATTCATCCCCTCCATAACGAAAGCAATGATCGTCTTCACGTGAAACATTGAGCATCGCAACACCTACAGCCCTTAGGATTTCGTCTCCTATTTGGTGGCCATGTGTATCATTGAATGCTTTAAAATCATCCACATCCATATAGACAAGCGTAATTGGCTCCGATCTTCTCTCCGCTGCTCTGAGACATTTCGTGAGCGTTTCGTCTAAGTAACGGACATTAATTAGTCCAGTGAGCATATCAACGCGTGCTATTTCCTCTAATTCCTGAGTCCTTTGCTTTACTTTTTCTTCCAATTCTTGCGCATAGCGCTCAGACTTTTCTTTTGACATTTCTATTTCGGAAAGCATGCTACGAATATAGGTCTCAAAGACTAACGTCACATCAAACATAAAGACTTTTTCTAAAGACTGTATCAGTGTGCCTTTTTCTACTGTGAGCTTACTTCTTGCGAACAATTCATAGATCAATGTCTTCAAAGCATAAATGGCTGAAAGATATAGAGTTGGCTCTACTCCAATCCGTTTATGAACAAGACCAATCCTCAGCCGATTATTCACATACTCAATATCATAGACACCACTAAACAGATCGATAATGTAATTTTTCTGAGCAGACTTTAACCGACCCAGTGTATCAATATCACCAATGATCAGAGATATTTCAGGGATGTTTGTCTGAATTTTATAAAAATCTTCAACGATAGTTTCTAAATTCTTATCAACGAGGTCTTGATGCTTTTTTAGATTCATGCAATCCGTTTCGGTAATACCGAATAGTGCTTTACGATGTTCAATTTCAAATTCGGTGATCCGAAGTTGTTCTAATAAGGTCTGTTCGGTTTGCTTGATCATCTTTGTCTTAGGAAGTTATTTTCAAACAAAAATCAAATTACGTACCCAATTATAAACCAACCTGCTTGTTTATTTGTTTAAAACAGCTGTAGTCAGGCGCTAAATCAATTGAGATAGCTTTTCTTCAATTCATATCAGTTGAGAGCTATAGTCAAATCTGGTGTATGACATGATCATGCAGCATCCTGTTGATCATCCGACGTTACTTTTTCTCCATCCTTGAATTCGATCCCTGCAATGACATCCGCTAGAAGGCGGTAGCCTCTCAATCGACGCCATTTATTTTGTGCGGTTACCAGCAGCTTATAAGCCATCGCCAGTGTCGTTTTTCGACTGCCACCATGCTTACTTTTCGTGGTTCTTAAACGAACCGTCGCAAACACGGACTCGATTGGATTTGTCGTTCGAATATGTTGCCAGTGCTCCGCTGGAAAGTCG
>NZ_KB894508.1 GCF_000374485.1 Algicola sagamiensis DSM 14643 | reverse complement strand
CTTACTCTCAAGTAAAGTTAAGAATGTACAAGATCAGCTCTTAAGCTGATCTTCTTTTTCAACAATGCTGGTTCAGTCATTTTCTCTTTTTGTCTCTCTAACTGTTTTTGCTTCGACTAATCTCTTTCGCTCGGCTTTGCGTTTCTCAGCTTCCATCCATTTCATACTATCTTTCTCAATTAATTTTTCCAAATAATGGACGATTATCATCAATATAAATAAAACAAAAAATAAGGATGTCATTAGTAACGGTATTAACATAATAAATTGAAAAAAATATGTATTTTTTCTTCCATAGCATTATTTCCAGTTGTCATAGAATGATTTAACAATATGTATATCAATAATCATAATATTATATATTGATATTTCATTCTATAAGAGTTAGCTTATATTTAGACAAAATAGGAGGATAAAAAATGATTATCGTTGCCGCCTTCTTTTTGATTCTGATCACTATTTGGATGTTCTTGATTAAAGTCGGGGAGATATTTGGAGTAAGAAAATGCTCCATTGTGAAATTTGAAGTACCGAAAACGTCAGAAATTTATGATCCATCTAACTACACAAACCCACTGAATGAATTCAACGGAATTGATTCTTAAATGTCAACACAGAGGCACTAAATGAACGTACAACCACAGTCTGGAAACCCAGATTTTCCTGATTTTAATGAGCAGGAAAACCCACAAAGCAGCACTGAAAATAAGAAAGAAAAAAAGCATTTTATCAACCAGCTTCAATACTCTGATTCACTCTTACAATGCGAAGGTTTTATCAATGGAATCAATGAGGCTAAAAAAGACGGTCGTAGTTTATTCTTTGCGAAGGTAGGACTTATTCAGGGGAGGATCCCTGATGGTGATGATAGATACAAATTCCGTATTACAAATTGTGACCTTCTGATTGGTAAAACTCTCGAAAAATGGGCTGCTGAATTTTTAGCGCATGCAGATTTACTCAATGGACTTGTGATGAGGTTTGAAATTCGCAATTTAACCTTTGAGCCAGTACTTCATGATGGAAAAGCATACTTGAATAACAAAGGAGTACTAGAGACTGTCCAATTTGGAAGCCTAAAAAAGTAGATTGTTTTTTTGAGAAGACTTTATAATTAGACCTTCATAAAACGATAAGGTATTGAAAATGAATAAAGTTAAACAGAAAGACATCATTGAGCTGGCAAAGGATGAAGTTGTCTTAGAAATGGTTTCGGGCGGTCTTAATAACGTCGCTAGTGTTCGTATTATGACCAATGGATCAGGTAGAGAGATCCCTAATATCAGTCGGATGAACCAACAAGATGAACTTAAACCCTGAACTCTACTTATTAAGCAGTACATGCTTGGTTGTGCAGATTGCATGTCTGCTTTTTTTAATAAAATTTTACTCACAACAATCAAATTCAATATTCATTACAACTGCTGTTGTCGTGGTCGCCAATGCAATGATGGTAGTGATTGAGCCGATGCTCTTCCAACTAGCTGAGCATTATCGAGAAGTTGCAAAACATGCTTGGTATATCATTTTTACTCTGATTGATCTCATAGCCATTTACGCTCTTTTCAAATTTCACAAATTACTTGGCATCAAAGTATCTCTCAGCGCCAAGTTCGTGACCAGTGCATATATGGCGTTTTCATGTATTCAAATACTTCGGTTTTGCGATAGGCTCATTCTGGAAACTAACTTTATGCAGTATGTGTATCAGGTTAGCATTCCATTTATCGGAGTAACTATGACACTTGTAATTTTGTATAACACAGTCATGAGTAAATTAAAGTCAGTGGATGCTTCTAAGGAGGTTCTTGGATGATTTTTGTTTCAGTGTTTATTCTCTCAGTGTTGATTATATTTCACTTTAGATTTGCTAAAGAACTATTTGATAGCGAGATAACAGAGCATGTTCAAAGAAAAATAAAATCTGATTTATCAGAAGAAGCATTCTGTATAGTCGAGAATTTAATCGATGTAGATCGTATCCGTTACAGAAGCGATAAAGAATTAGCGTTAGAACAAATACAAGGTAAAGCCTCAGAACTATACGAAGAATACGAAATCAAAGTTGCAGAGGAATTGCAAAAGAGTGGTAGTTCATATAAAGCGTTTGGATATGTCGTATTGAAAGGGGGTAACCCTTAATCTTTCTAGGCTTCCCTTACGAAGAGATCTGGTCTAATGCCTGATCTCGATCGGTTTCACTTGATGCACCTGTTTACTCAAATTCCTTCAGTTTTTTCTTTATCAAAGAACCTATATTTTAAGAAGATCAGCAATAGCCCTAGATGGATCAATAATGGGACAGTCAGTGTATTCCATCTTGTTTCTGTTGTAAGAACAGACTTTGATGGATTATTGGGATCTATGAAACATAAGGTTCTTTTTCCAATGTAATAAAACGTCTGTAGCTTTCTAAGCTCTACTAGATCTGATGAGTAGATCGTTTCTCCTTCAAGGAAGTCAAAGTCACTTCCAATATACTTCATTCCTTGGTAGTGGAACGTATATTCGAATTCAAGGTATTGCTCTTCACCATGAGCGATTTCATTACTAATGATTTCACATTGGACCGCTATCCATGACTGGAGGTTTAGCTTACCGATAAGGACGGGGCTAAGTGTGAACAAAATTGGAGAAATAATACACGTAATGATTAGTAGGATAGGGATGTAACGCATAATTACTAAACTAAAATTTTCAAAACTTTGCATTATATGTATGCAATTCATTAATTTCAATTTTTGTCATTTTTAAACAATATTTTGATCACTCATTATATTTTATTTTGATAGTCATTATTTCAGACAAGAAGACCGCTTTTATTTATAATATCGTTTCATCATTGGCGCACCTCGGCTTTACAGGGGTTATATGAAAATTATGTTTAATAAACACCAAAAAGCTTTTATTAAGCTTTTTAATGAAGTTGCTCGCTCTTTTAATCGTTACAGAGTGTTTGAGGATTTTATATCTATGTCAGGTATAGCCATACAAAATGCATTTTTAAAATCTGATGGCCTTGAGCAAAAGTATTTAAAAATCGCAGGAGGCTATCAAAACGATGATTTATCAAAATTATCTGATTTGTTGGCTGAGGTGGTTCTAGGTTTGGAAATGAAACCATGTGATTTCCTAGGAGAAATATTCATGGAACTTGGATTGGAGAACAAAGATATGGGGCAATTTTTCACCCCATACGATATATCCAAGGCTATTTCTATCTTGAACTGGGATAAAGAGACAGAACTGCTCCTGCAAAGAGAATCATTTATTACCATTGCCGATCCAGCTTGTGGCACTGCCGGGACGATCATCGCTTTCTACGAATTAATGTTAGAGAGAGGGTTCAATCCGCAGAAACAATTATGGGCTAGTTGCATTGATATTGATCCTCTTGCAGCAATGATGGCATACATTCAGATGTCTTTATTGGGAATACCAGGGGAAGTTCTGATCGGCAATTCACTTACACTTAAAATCAATCAAGTTATGCACA
Source organism: Algicola sagamiensis DSM 14643 (assembly GCF_000374485.1). Classification (GTDB taxonomy): domain Bacteria; phylum Pseudomonadota; class Gammaproteobacteria; order Enterobacterales; family Alteromonadaceae; genus Algicola; species Algicola sagamiensis. Next base: position 61,321 of record NZ_KB894508.1, on the reverse strand, counting down.
CTCCAATGCACTTTATAGGGGATTGGGATCTTAAGCTTGATATTTATAGACGAAGAAAAGAGCAGGTAGCTTAATAAGTTGCTTAGAGTGGCCTATATTTTCGGCTGGTATCTAATCAATAAAGCCTACAAACCTTAATTGGTTTGTAGGCTTTCATTTAGAGTTGATTTAAAACACTTCCGATATCTAGTGCCATATACTCTGGCGCATCTTGAATAGCTTTTTCCAGCAGTATCCGAGTCTCCCGGTCAAAGGAAATGGCCAATGACTTCAATTTTTTTGACTCAATCGTTATACCAATTTCCTTTAACTGGATCTGAAAGTCTTCCTGGAAGAACGCATCCAGTCGATCTGATAGTTTGCTTCTCTCAAGTTGGTAAATCTCCCGCAATAGCCGGTCGAGGTCATCCAGCAGCGTTCGTACATGCAACTTGAGTTTAATGGCTCCATTTAATTCAAAAAATGGATCCTTTAGTTCAATCCGCTCAGGGACTTTCTCTACGTTTGCATTTTCATCTCCATCCCAATCCAGAAGTAAGGTGAATACCCGTTGGATGGCCAAACACCGGAGCTGTTTTTCTGGGATAGGAGCAAAAGTCGCGAATACCTGGTTGAGCCGTGTTTTATTGAAGTCTGGGACAGCTTCATCATCCATCCATTGATTCAGCTGTTGCAGGTGCGCTGGCGCGAGCACTCGGAGCAGGTTCATCTCATGAAAAACACTGCGCCACAGTTCAGAGTCGATCCGCTTTTGTAGGGATGCCAGGTGTTGAAATTGAGCCATTTCCAGCTGTGGGCAGAGGTCGGTGCCTTGTGTTGTTAAAATGCTTTCAATGCGAGCAGCTGACGCTTTAATGGTTTTCAGTTCTTGGTGAGCGCGTTCTCGTGCTCCTAGTAGAGCGTGGCTTCTTTGATTCATTTTTTGACGCATGGATACAGAATACTCCTAAAATCGGTTAAAGAGGTTATGTGCAGTCTTTTCCTGCCATGACCTCTGACCACCTGGCGAAGGTCGGGGTAGCAAAATGCAAGTGAGGGGGAACCACCCATTCTGCACAAGCTAGGCGCGGAAGAATGGGGGATCACTTGCGTTGCGCGAGGGCAGCGCCCTTAGTTTATATCTATTTAAGAAAATCATATATACTTTTATTGAGTTTCATAATAATATATTTTGAAAGTTTAATAATGTTTGGTTTTTCTATTCAAAAGATTGGTATTAAATGAATTCAGAGCAGCTTGAAAGGTTTATCACAGAGATTAGTTCAACGGTTCCTCATGATATCTCCTTCGATGATTTAACAGTAAAGCTTCATGACTTAAATCTTGCGATTAAAAAGCTCGAAAGCCATTCAGAACTATGCATTAAGTATCCTTGGATTCTTGATCTAGCAAATTTACAAGTTGATCTCTTGTTAAAAAAAATATCAGAGTTTGCTGTAGAGAATAAAAATGCACATTCAATACTAACGGTTTCAGCAGAGCTCAATAAAATCAGTGGATATTAACGATGGAAAAAATACCTTTAAAACATACTGAACTTACAAAAATTCTCAGAGTTACTGAACCGGATGTAGAAATACAAGTGGTGAAGGGTGGGTTTCATATGTATATCCTTATCGAAGGGATGATATACGCCTTGTATACCCAGCGAGGAAGGATCAGAACAATTAAAACAGCCAATCATCTTTTCAAGTATTTATCAGAGCTAGGGATCAAGTCAGCTAGGCTTAAGGGAATTGAAGATGAAAATTAAATTTGATTCTGTAGATACAATAATTCAGAAGTTCAAAAAAGGTTTGGCTCGTCTTTTTTTTTTGGTGGTTTTTAGTCTTATTGCTTTTCTAATTGTTGCTCCTTTGTCGTACTTTTTTATGAATTTATTTCTTGAAAATGTAATTGGCTTTTTGGTAGCGTTTTATGGCTTTATTTATTTTAAGTTGAAGAGCACACTTGATACTGAGAAGTGACCAACTTTTTCTTTAACAATTGCCTCCATTTCGCCAAAATAACAAGCAACAAGTTACTCGTTATTTCTGACAATAGCTTTGATTTAACTCACTGAATAATATAAAATAAACACCATTCAAGGTGAGTTTTTCTCGGTACTTGAAATAGTAAGGTGGTTAATTTCTTAACTGGCACTTACAGCACAATCTTAAAATCAGTGCATACGCTGATTTTAAGATCAGTGTAGCGCACCTCGGCAATATTCAGGGGTTAATATGAGTGAAGTGAAAATTGGTTGGTTTTCTGTAGAAGAAGTCTTTATTGTCGGTGATATTGACGTCGCAATTCGTGATAGGCGAAACAATGATGTCATTGCATTTCGAGTAGACTCTTTAGAAGGACTTGAACAGTACAATCAGTTGATAGAGCTTTTGCTTCATCACCAAGAAATGGGAGTATTAAAAGAGCTTGATTTAGCGATTTAACTTCCATTCAGTATCAGAGTTAGAGTTAACACTTTTGGTGTTACTCTTCTCTGGTACTTCAATATTTCCTACCTTTTGTTGTTGTCATCGGTAACTTTCATCACAAATCCATAATTCGACTTATCAACGATACTAATGTTATGCTATCGTAAAATACCAAGTTGCTCGATTGAGTGATCGAAACAGCAAATAAAAAATTAATTTTTAGTTTGTCTGAAACAAATTTTTTAAGCCGTGTAGTACACGGCTTTCTTATTCTAGGTATTACGAATGTCTCAAGAAGCTGCAAATCTTGATAATGCTGAACCAATTACAGAAAACGAAGTAAAAGTCCTCATTCGGGAGGGTATATCCTGTAGCTTAGTTTTAGAGCATAGGATTTTCGAAGGGAAAAAGAGCAAAAGACCGGGTAAGAGAACAGAGAAAGATGATAAAGATAAAATAGTCATCATCAACCAGTATTATCTTTATGCCAAAATACGAAATCAGCTGCGACCCATTCACACTCAGCGCAAAGAGCATAGGAATTTTGCAAACTTAGAAAGAGCGTTTGCCTGGGGTAAAAACATTGGTTTTAAGAGAGTTTCTCTTTCTCTTGAACTCAACTCTTATGTCCTTGCATAGGGTTCGTTTAAATTACAACCTTTCTTTCGTAAAATCATCAATACTTGTAAGGGAATAACATAAATTCCCTTCCTCTCAATACCATTCAAAAAATCCTATAATATCAACGATTTTATTGTCATTCCGATCGATTATGATAGAATGTTTTTATCTCAAGGTGAGTTTATAAAACTCGGTACTTGAGACAACACTATTGTAATGAAACCAGTGTATACGCTGGTTTCATTACCAGTGTTATGCACCTCTGAATAGGGGTTTATAAAATGAATGAACAATCATTTGAGTTAGCTGTTCAACAACGTGAGCAAGCTGCACTTTCTGAACTTGCATTTGAAATTGTGAGAGACCTTTTTTCGAATACACCGAGAAGTTGGTTTTCTTGTGACAAACTCAGAAAGGAAGTTACTGAGAAACATACTTTGATTAGTATGCTTGGGTTGATCGATGAGTTTAATCATCATGCATATATGTTTCAAAGAAATGATTTGATTATTTCTATTAGAGCACATGACGATATACCTCAACTAATTAATCAATTAGTTCTTGATAAAGCTGCCGAGATTTTGACACTGCCTAAGCAGTGGAAAAATCTCGCACCTTTTGATGATAAGGTCGAACAAATACAAGATCTCATGCGTGCGGTTCGTGCGGTTCCAACATTCAATAAAATGATGGAACAATTCGAGCGCTATGATTTGATTACGTTTGCTTGATACTCATCTATCTGTTCAACTTTAATACCAAGGTGAATTTTTAAATTCGGAACTTGGGGCAACTGGTAGCACTTTGCTGACAGTTGCCAGCAAAGTGCGCCTCAACTTTTAAATATAGGGGCTATTATGGAAAACATCACTCGAATAGTAGAAGTGGTTAATTCTCAACTACCACTTTTTGATCCAGGTGCGATTGTTTTTTCACGTTTAGTTGGAAAACAAGTACAGGAACATGGTTTGGAACCTTTTGCTGAATTACTCTTTAGACACGTTCATGGTGACTTTGGAGAAATCAGTGAGGATGATATCCAACTCAATTACGAGTCCCTTGCTATTAATAGTCATGGGCGAGTAGTGTCTTCTTATCGACTTAGCCTTGAAAACTTTTCTGAAGTCGTCTGGGTTATCACTGACGCTGATGGAGCTTTTACTACGTTTCTATTGCCCAGTGAGTACTAATGGTATTTATCTTTCTAGATATATATCTTAAAGCCACCCTTAAGGGTGGCTTCAATCTTTCCTTGTTAATTCCAGTATATATTTTTAGTCATACTGCTAGAATAAACTCCACTCAATAAAGCTTCAGAGAACCAAGATGCTTGAAGTGCAACTTTCAAACAGAAGTTTTCTCATCCATAACTTTACCGAATTCATATCAGCTTGCTATGAGTCACACTCTCAGGGACATCAACTCCAATGTTTCACTGTCATAAAAGGTAAACGGTTTCATTTACGTGACTCTCAATTCATTTGGTGTCGAAAAACAATGGAAAAACACTACCTAAACCTGATCAATAAGAAAAATATGGTTGATCCTATGTATCAAAAGTTATTAGAATCGAAGGTGATAACCTCAGAATCTTTTAATTATCAAAATTATAAAAATAAGCAGATAAAATACTTCAAGTCCACAATCATGATATGATATTTTGATAATCAAGATTTGTCATTTTGATTTTTCATGCTAAACTAATGTTTTGATAGAACAATGCACCTCGAAAAGGGGCTATTAAAGAGGATAAATTATGGGAAAGATAATAGCTGTCGCAAACCAAAAAGGTGGGGTTGGTAAAACAACAACGACAGATAACTTAGCACAACGTATCGCGGAAAAGGGCAAAAAAGTACTGGTGATAGATAATGATCCTCAAGCCAGTTTGACTGATGCACTTATTAACAGTGAACAGATCAAGAAAGTGATTAAGCATGAAAAAAATAGGACAAAGCCAGGAAGCTGTAATTCATGCCTGTTATATCTAGAGGGTGAAATCCCGGAACCGATTGAGATCAAGAAGAACTTCTATCTAATCGGTGCTTCAAAGCACCTTGCTGAATCAGGAACTAATTCAGAGTTTGATATGATTTGTGAGTTTATGGATAAACTGGATTTCTTTTCTGGACAATATGACTACATCTTTATTGATTGCCCTCCCTCTGCAACTATATTTCAAACTGCTGCGCTTTCTTCTGCTGATTACGTATTAATTCCAACTGAGTTAACAGCAAGCGGTCTTCGTGGAATAGAAGAACAGAAACAATCCATTAAGAAAATAAAAAGAAGAGTCAACACAAGATTAGATCTTTTAGGTATTGTGATTTACGCACGACACAAACGTAAAATTGTTGTTGAGCAACATTTTGAAAGTGTAATTAGAGAAGAGCATGATAAGATTTTTGATACGGTGATTCCGTATAGTCGAAAAACTGCGGTAGAAGCAAGAACATTTCAGAAAACAATTCAGGAATATGCTCCAAAAAGTGAACTTGCAAAACGGTTTGAGGAATTAACAGATGAGTGCCTTGTAGCCATGGGAGCGGGAAGATAATGTCTGCTTTAAAAGATAAATTCAAACAACATAGAAAAAGTAGAGCAGAGAAGACGTTAAGACCGGCTAAAGATGACTTTTCTGATTTACACGAACCAAATATTGCTGAAGAAATTAAGGCTGCACAATCAGAGGGACGTTTCATATCCGGTTCTCCAGAAATGTTTTACCCTGACCCGGACCAACCTAGAAAAGTTTTTGAAGAAGAGGCATTGCAATCACTAAAGGATAGTATCTTAAGCCTCGGACAGCTTCAGCCTATTCTTGTTACTTTGGATGATGCTGGTAAGTACAAAATTATAGCTGGGGAGCGTAGATGGAGAGCGATGTCAGAAATATCAGCTGATTTCCAAATCGATGCTGTAATTCGAAAGGAGGTTGACGATTCACTCGAAACACAGCTTCAGAAAGTCATTGCTCAGTTAGATGAAAATACACAACGAGAAAAGCTATCAGCGATAGAGAAAGCTGAGGGCTATAAAAGAGTAGTCGATTTTGCTAAGGAAATTGGACACGATAGAGCATATGCACAAGAAGCTTTGAGAATCAGCAAAGGCCAGCTTTCAAAACATTTATCACTTTTATCAGCACCTGAAGAGATCCAAGACCTTTCAAGAAAAGACGTTATTCAAGATGTAGAGTCATTATATAAGCTCACTTCTTCTTTAAAAAATCATCCCGATGAAACCAAGAAGATCATTAATGAGTTGAATAAAGGTACACTGGGCGGTTCAATCAGAAAGGCAATTCAAGATATTGGCCAGTCAGATGCAGATATCGAAAAAACGTCTAAAAACGAAACACAACCCATTATGGAAAGTAGCAATCAGGCTGTCGATGGGGTGGTAGAAAAATCCATTGCAACGCAGCAGGATGAATCTCTTTCTCTTCCAGAGGAAAATGAGCCCTCTTCCAATAATACTGATAAAAATGTTGAGTATATCAACTCTATTTTTGTCGAGCAGAGAGAAAATGGCGCAGCTGAGCTTGTGGTAATAAAAAATCATAACGAACATAGATTTCTTTTAACTTCTGAAGCGCTTCAAGAGCTAGCAGCTGAGTTAATTGAGTTATCCTAAGAGGTTTTTATGTCTAGTGAAGAAATAGATTTTGGGAAACATTGGGCTGCTATTGAGGATGGAAAAGTCTTAAGCACAATTCCAATGTTTGTTCCAAAGGACAAGGAAATAGATTTTGATGAATTTAGAGATAAAGCAATTGCATGCTTATCAATGCTGGGTGACGTGAAATCTGGAGTCATAGTCGAGGTAGGTGGATTAAGATACTTCAGACAACGTTTGACACATGAAAACAGAGGGAAGTCCCCAAGAAAACAAAAGGAGTTCTTGTTGTATCATCCAAATCTTAAAAGGAGAAGTTCAGATGGATGATTCTCGTCAACTGTACCAAATTGCCAAACAGTTTGACCAGCTGAAAAATGTTCGAATTCTATCGGAAAAGCAGTTGCTATCGGCTCAACCAGACATTGAAAGTCCAGCTGTATTAAGAGTAGCAATGAGAGTAAGAGACGAAAAAAGATCTGTTTCGAGTAATTGATCTTAGTGTAGATCAATGTAAGATCCTGAAAAAATGATTAATTCCCGGAACTTTAAAGGAATCTAACTTAGAAATAAGAATGCAAAAAAGCCTCAAATAGAGAGGCTTCCTTACACAAATGCCAACGCTAGCGTATTATCCGGCCAGATTAGACCTAGCGTTTGAATGAATCTAAAGAAAAGATGCTAAGGCTTAATTTCCATTAAGATCCAGTTACAACACTCGGGATTTTAGCCATCTCTTGTCTTTAGGTCAATGACACAAGCAACGAAAGAGTTTTTATACAGAAAAACTTAATGCTTTGATAAGAATAAGAACAGAGTATGGACATACCAAACCAGGTTATAAAAAAGGTTTTTGCAATGTCCTGTAAAGAGCAGGACAAGGATGCAACAAGATAGATATTACAAGGCTGGGACCGCGCTTAATCGCGTTTATACAGAAGCTGCCTATTATCCCAGATGTAGTGACGATAAAACAGCACGTCTATCTCTCCCTAGAGATCTTGCCACAAAACATCCATACATGCAGGTTAATCGACCAGGAATGGAATCTTGGCTCATTTTTGACTTGGACCATGACAACCCTTGGATATGGGAAGAGGCTGGGCTACCAGCACCAAATCTGATTGTAATGAACAGGAATGAGGGTAGCTCGCATCTTTTCTATGCAATTAAGCCTGTCTGTACTTCTCTCAGAGCCCGTGCACACCCCATACGCTACAAAAAAGCTATTTATGAAGCAATGGCTCGAAAGTTACGGGCTGACGCGTCATATAGTGGACCAGTTGCAAAAACACCAGGACATCCTTGGTGGAGCACTACAGAAATTCACAATATCGAATATTCGCTTGGCGAATTGGCTGATTATGTAGATCTTGAAGAAAAACCACGATGGAGTAGGGGACCAGACATAGAAGGTAACTCACATTCCAGGCATTGTCTTTTGTTTGAAGAGGCTCGCTACTATGCATACTCAATCGTAAATGAATTGCGTGACAATGGCACGTTTGAGCACTTCCATTCAATGGTTCAGGCCTTTGCTGAGAATAAGAATAATTTCAGTAAACGAGGCTTTCCACAGGACCTTACATATTCCCAGATGATGGCAACCGTTAAAAGCATTTCACGGTGGACGTGGGATAACTATCACGGTACTGGTCGATGTCATGTAGGTGCTATGAGCCTGAATAAATCATTGCCTTTAAATGAACGGCAGAGCCTCGCAGCAACCAGGACACATAAAGAACGCCAAAAAAGCACAGTATCAAAAATCAGGGCCGCCTGCGCGAATCTTAGGACTCAAGGAAAGAAACTGACCTATGTAGCCATAGCAAGAATTTCTAAGCTCACACGCCAAACGGTGGCGAAATACAAGGACTTCATAGAACATAACGAACCTTGCAAAATTATATCGATTACGGAGGTCATGCAAAAATCAAAAAGTGTTAATTATGCTACATATCAGATACCTCCCGCTTTGAGCTTTTCTGCTTTTAGTGAGGAGCATAGCGACTTGCTTTTGTTTTTAAGAAGAGTCTTTGAAAAGGAAGAACCTGATTAAATAGATCTTTATGGTGATCACTGAGCCTTGATGTGCATCCTTTCTCCCAAACAACTCCATTCTTTATGCCAACTCTAAGTGTAGCCTTGAATCTGGTTAAAAAAGGATGTCTCTCAGAGATAAATGTATATCTAATATAACGTTTGCATTATGCTATTGATAACCAATGTAGAGTTGCTTTCATATATGATATTCAGCCTTCGTTTTTGAGTTTTACAAGCCTCCGTTTTCTTGTAGGAGAGGAAAGTACTCTCCCACATGAAGGGATCTATACCGTAACTATTGTTCACTTCAATTTAAACAGAGCCAGCGCCTTATTTACGATGATGTTGAAAGATCCAAAACTAAAAGCGCTCCTAACCAACGACAATAAAGAGGAATAGATGTCAGATACACCCAAGCGCAGCGAAGCCCAAAAAGCTGCGCATGCAAAATACGAGAAAACAAGAAAAAATAAGCCGCGCTTACCAGGTGGTTACCTAACAGAAGAAGAAAATGTATTGCTTGGTGAAATGGCCGATGTTTACGGCTCAAAAAAAGCAGCCATTTTTAAAGGGCTGGAATTACTCAAAAAACACACGAAACAGTATGATGTAGGAGACGAGTAAAGTCTCATACTTTTATCCCAAATATGGTTCTAGATAATAGAGGAAAAGGCTTGAAAGTAAGTCGCACGAATATGCGACTGTTATTAAATTTCTATAAAAAAGCAGCCAGTTGAGAAAGTAAGCCACTTGCTATCATGCTTCCAGTTATACCTTCTAATAAGGATCTCACTGTATTCAACGACTCTTTTACTATGACTTGCTTTGGTTTAGGTGAGGCGATCTGATGTTCAATTGTTGCGATCTCGGCGCACAGTTCAGCTTTTTCTGCTGAGTCTAACGGTAAGCTTTCTGTTTTCTCCTTAAGCACTTTGAGAAATCCAGCCAATTCTTTCAGATCCACGCTTACCGTTAAAGATTGAGTTGAATTCGGAGAATCCTGTTGCAATTGAGAGTTTTGCATACTACCGATATTGTTGGTTACTTGGTATGTGATAGCATGTGCCGATTGTTTTTCTTTATCTGTGAAGCTCATTCCTTCCCCCATTACACCTTGCTCTTCAAGTCGCAATGACCATTCGAGCACCTTATTTCTAACAGCATCTAGAATTCCAATGATCTCTGTATGAGGAACCACAAGTGAAGCCTGTAAGGGAACATCCAAACGCTCTATGATCCAATTAACTATATTTTGAGGATAAGGCATATGAAATTCCCCTGAATCACCTTTGGGTCCCAACTCATCTAGTTCACCAATAGGTTGATAATTCTTACGCCTAGATAACTGCTCAGCCATCTTTGGCTCACCAAAGTTAAGTGGTTGCCAACCGTGGTATTGATTCCAGATTTTCGGCGTACCATACATTTCTCTGTAATCAGGAATTATATTCTTATCGTTAGGGTATCCATTGAGTTCATAATTAATCCAATCTTGGATTTCTGAAATATTTAGCTTTCGAGATACGACAAGCGCCTTTCTTAATAGATCACTGACCCTTACATTACGATCTAGTGAATCCCTTTGCAGTTCCAAGATCAAGCCAGTCACGCAATATTTCCCCTAGTTTTATTCGGTTGGATTCAGTATAAACCCAGCGATTGGTTATTATTTGCTCGCAGTATTTTTGCATAATTTAACATTACTATCAAATTGTTATAGCGTTTCTCGGACTATCTATTAGTAATGTTCTTACCGGAACTGAGGCTATCATTTCCCGCTGGCCACCTGAGTATGAAACTGTACTTTCCCACACCTACTGAAATACTAAATAGTTCGAAATATCCCGTTGACATATCGTGCGCACGATATATGATACTCAACAAATCAAACAGACACGAGTAGGAAAATACATGTCTCAAACAGACACGAGCAGGAAAACACTTTCAGATGTGGACAAACAAAGTATTAAGCGTTACTTGAATGAACTCGCTGAAAAACGTGCCGAATTTCACCCGAGTGATCTAACACATGAAGGAGAGCTATACATTGGGGCTGCAAGTCTTCTTCAATACGTATTTGGAGAAAACCCTATTTCAAACTCGATTACTCTGCAAACTGTTTTTGGTGAAATGCACAGTAAAAATCTTGCTCAAAGGGTAAAGTATTACGTGATTGGTATTGAAGAAGAGTGCTTAGAAGACCAGGATGGTGAACAGATAGAAAACAAACATTATTCACAATTAGCTGTTTTTCAAAAAGGAGATGTACCCCCTGGCCAGAATTATGAGGTCTATGCAAAGACACTGACTGACTTTGAGAATGATAAATATACAACAGTGATGGTTCTTACCGAAGATGAAGCAAAGGCTCTGTTTGCTTGGAACATAAACTCATCGAGGCCCGCAGTAAAGTACATTAATGAAATTACAGAACAATTAATCCGCCTTTAGACGTTTAAAGTAGCCTAACAAGAACATAAAGAATAGGGTAAAAATATGTACGATCATACTGTATGTGCCAGATATACAAGTGGTGTAGTCGCTTCAAAATTAACCTTTAGATCTGATAATCCACATGGTGCTAAAATGGCATCAGATCCTGAGTGCAATAAATTGGCCTGTGAATTTCTGGGAGTTTCAGAAATCAACCTCTCATACATTATAGGTTCGACCAGGAAAGTATCTGACCCTACAGAGGTAACCCCTGAAAGAAGCTAAATATATGTCTACATATGAGTAGCTGATCACCAGGAGGAACAGACACATGAAAAACCATGAAAGCATTAAAGCCTTGTTTAGAAAAATATGCGAAGCAGAAAACGAATATTTAGGTCCTAGAAAATACCCGGAATACGGGCAGGTCGTCTGCACAGGATTGATCCAAGGTAAACCATATGACTTTGACCATGCAATTGGATATCTTGTGCAAATCAGGAAAGGCCGTGGACAGTTTGGAACTGATCAATACCTGCTAAGACATCCAAACGGTACAATCGTCTGCCATGAAAACCAGTCACTTTGGCTCATTGGTGAATCACTATCCAAGCAAGCCCTTATATTTTTCGCCATAACTCCAGAACAAGAGGGTGGGGATACTGAATACACATTATCGGAAGGCCGGCCAGAGAAAGGATATATGATTGAATTCCAGTATGATGATCCTGTCAGCGAAAATACCGACTTTTGCTTAGCACTCACCATTGAAACGGCGGATAAATAGGGGAATGTGCACGAACCCCCATATTGAATGAGGTCTGTTTTTCTTTGTGATCAAAAGAGATCTAACTTGTTTGAGGAGTGAGAATGTGAATTAAAGGCGGCTTGTTTGTAAGTTGTGGTCAGTTTATCTGTCCATAGCTTACAAATAAACGTACTTGTTGCGGAGCAAATTCATATTCTTGAGCGACCACTTATAGATTTTAGTGGTACTCTCTTATTGACAACTTGTCTATTTGATATACACTGGTCCCGCTTTAGATGATTTATATTTATCCTTCTTTTTGCTTTGTACTCTCTTTTCTCCTTCTTTGAATTAAGATTGCTGACAGATTTACAACTGCCTTTCGAACTAAGTAATTTCTCTAGCTACGCTGGTGAGAACTCACCTTACTACCCCATCTTTAAACAGGTAATCTATATGTCAAATACAACTACAGGTGTCGTCAAATGGTTTAATCCAGAAAAAGGATTTGGATTCTTATCCCCAGACGATGGAGGAAAAGATGTTTTCGTACATTTTAATTCTATTAATGCCGATGGATTCAAAACATTAGCTGAAGGGCAGAGTGTACATTTTAATGTTGAGCAAGGGCAACGAGGTCCGCTCGCGACGAACGTTGTGATCATATAATTTATATCATCGCCCTGAACTTCCTCAGAAGGTTAGCTATGTTCTAACCTTCTGAAAAACTAATCATATGTCTTCTCCCTACAATTATTACTCTTAAAGGAATCGAAATAAGAAAATGCCAATAATATTAAGGGGGTAACTAGCAGCTACAGTGTTTGGCTGTTTCAATATAAAGAAGGAGCTAATATGCCTTATTTAATCAACGGGAAGATGATCCATTTATTACTTCCCATACATTCAATTTCCGTAAATAAATGCAAAGTTGTCTTTTCAGATAAACGAGGAAAGAAACATATCCAGCTACAGGATCCTATGGAAACGAAACATTTTCTCAACTGGCTACTGACTGAAGCGAGCAGGACGTAGTTGGAGTTCATTGGGTTGTACTAGATAAGCCTGAATAGAATTTATTGTGACTGAGTCACCTTAAGGAAAAAGGGGAGTGTACAGCACATATCTTCGAAAAATTCATTTGTTTAAAAATTATATTTATATCATGTCGAATAAATTAAAAATAATCGACATATAATAGTGTCATGTCGATGCAATCGACATATAATCTGTTCGTGTTGAAATAAATGCGAAATTTAAACATGAACTGGTCAGCTGATCTGCCTTATAACAATTTACCAATACTCCCACCTGACAGAAGTATGCTAGATGATATAGATATACTGAAAGCCTGTATACCGGCCAGAGCTGCCATTGCTGAGCTAAAACAGGCGGGAGAGTTACTACCCAATCAAGGACTGTTGATCAATTTACTCCCGTTACTTGAAGCAAAAGACAGCTCTGAAATAGAAAATATTGTCACTACGTCTGATAAATTATTTCAATATGCTCAGGAAGACGCCCAAGCTGATCACGCTACCAAAGAAGCACTACGTTATAGAACTGCTTTGCATCAGGGCTATTTACAGTTGAAAGAGCGACCTCTAAATAGTAATACGGCGATAGAAATTTGCAGTACCTTAAAGTCTGTGAATATGGATATAAGGAAAGTACCAGGTACAGTACTAAGTAATAGCGTCACTGGCGATATCATTTATACGCCTCCTGCTGGAGAGGATGTTATCAGGAGTCTATTGTCTAACTGGGAAACGTTTATTCATAGTGAAGATGAATTTGATCCACTGATCAAAATGGCCGCTGCCCATTATCAGTTTGAAGCGATACACCCGTTTACGGATGGTAATGGCAGAACGGGACGTATTTTGAATATCCTTTATCTGATAGAGCAGGGCCTTCTGAGCCTACCTATCCTGTATTTAAGCCGTTTCATCGTTCAACACAAGCAAGACTACTATCAACTGTTATTGAATGTCACCAAAAATCAGGAATGGAAAAACTGGATCTGTTTTATGCTTAACGCGGTGGCCGAAACAGCATCGTGGACAACACAAAAAATTGCCGCTGCCCGTCAGTTAATAGAGCATACAACCGAATTTGTACGTAATTCACTACCTAAGATATACAGCTATGAATTGATCCAGCTGATTTTTGAACAACCTTATTGTCGGATCAGTAATCTGGTTGATACTGGCCTTGCTAAAAGACAAACTGCCTCTGTTTATCTCAAGCAGCTCTGCGAAATAGGAGTGCTACAGGAAGTACAGTCTGGTAAGGAAAAGCTGTTCGTTCATCCAAAGTTGATCCAGCTAATGACAAAGGACAGCAATCAATTTACAGAGTATGGTTCGATGAGTGGCCAGTTTATAAGTGCCGGTAAAGCCCGTTAGTTAGGTTGATATTTATGAATACAGTAGAAGTTTATGTTCTTTGTAAAAGTCGCTCTTTTATTTTGGCTCACAAATTTTTAAATCAGTTTGCCCCCTCAAGAGAATGCTCACATGAAGACTTTCCTTTCCCGGAGTATACTGATACACCATCACAAGTTTATAAATGTGTTGAAGATGTTTTAAGGGAATTAGAAAGTAATCAGACAGAGAGTTATTCTCTTTATTGGGATGTAATTGCCCACGATTATTTAAATAGTGTCATGCTTTTTTTTACCGATGATGGTGGAATGATAGCTGGTATAGCTGTTAGTGAAGGATATGAGACAAAGGTGATAAATGATCTTACAAAAACAGTGAGTGGTGAATATGGCTACGTTTCATATGAGAATGTACCACCTTCTTCATCTGAAGAGTTTATACGTATCTGCAATAGCTCCAATCACTTGAGAGTCGTCGCTGGTAAAGTTTTAGAATAACTTAAGGCTGATAAAAGCACGGAAGATAATAAGACTATTTTAGGCTCCGTTAGACCCTTATAGAAATAGCTTCAATAGTGGAATAAAGTGTGAATTTGACTAACTGTATTGTCCATTCAGGCAGGGGACTCGATTAAATGAAGTATTACAAGTCTTATTCAGAGTCACATAATGGTGACGAAGGTATATTTTTCTGTGAGGTAGAAGACGGTGTTATCACTCGTCACATAAGTGTCTATGGTGAAATTATGTACTGGGCAACTCCGAGCGACGAATTTGACGAGGAATATTTCTTTACTGATCAACCAGAGTTTGAAATGACTGAAGAGGAAGAAGAGATTTCCCAAGAAGAGTTTTCTCTCCTTTGGGAAAAGGCGGTTGCCCAATGAAAACTATTGATGGTGATCTTGTGCGTCCCGGTTCAGAAGGCTTTTTTGATGTAATTATTTATGGCTGTAATTGCCAATGGGCTATTTTTTCCCATCCCCCGAAATGGTAAAAAGTTTTTGCATTAGGGCGGTGTTACACTGTAATGCCGTCTCAGAATTTATAAATTGATAGACACCTCAAAACCCACCTGTTTATACTGTCTCTTAAATCGATTTTTTATATATAGTAGACATGATTGTCTATAAATCATAATAGGAGACAGTTTTCATGCGTCTTTTCGGCTATGCTCGCGTTTCAACCAGCCAACAATCATTAGACATCCAAATTCAAGCCCTCAAATCTGAGGGTGTCGAAAAGAAGCGCATCTTCAGTGATAAAGTTTCAGGCGCTCAAATCGAACGACCAGGACTGGATTTACTCCGAGTCAAAGTAGAAGAGGGTGACGTTATCCTGGTCAAAAAATTAGACCGCCTTGGTCGAGATACCGCAGACATGATCAACTTGATCAATGAATTTCAAAACCTAGGTGTTGCTGTTCGCTTCCTGGATGATGGGATCAGTACAGAAGGAAACATGGGCAAAATGGTGATCACTATCTTGTCGGCTGTTGCTGAAGCAGAGCGAGCACGAATTATGGAAAGAACGGCAGAAGGTCGGATTGAGGCGAAAGCCAATGGAGTGAAGTTTGGGCGTAAGCGGACAGTGGATCGTGAGGAAGTGAACAGACTATATAAAGATGGAGTTGGCGCATCTGAGATTGCTAGGCGTTTGGGGATTGGAAGGTCTACAGTTTATAAGATTTTAGAATAAATCATTGCTCGATTTGATTAAAGATAAAAGGGAAATAACATGGAAAAGCTAGTTGCATTGCATAAACATTGGCTAATTGCAGATTCTATTATGCAGTTCGTAATGGCACCAATAGATAAAGATTCAATCCTTCCTGAAGAATCTCGTCAATCTGTTGAGATGCATTCAGCCTGGTTACGCTTACTTGTATTGTATAGCCTGATATACGTTGTAATTGAGGGTTATGAAGAACTCAAAATGACTAATGAAAAGATTGATTACTTATTATCAAATAGAGAGTTTGTGAATAAATTAAAACGATTAAGGAACGGCACTTTCCATTATCAGGAAAAACCGATCCCAGATAAAGTAATGGATTTTTTAGAGCTAAAGGATAGTGAGATCTGGATTAATCAGTTGCATAAATCATTTGGGCTTTTTTTTCATGAGAATCTAATTAAAGTAAAGTTGGAGCAAATGAGCTGAGTAGTATGAGATAAAAGAATTATTTTGTTACTCATAACATATTGAATACAATGTTAATTACTTATGTTTTTTAGAGTTCCAAGTTGATAGGATCTGCGCTGCATTAACATTATTCAAAGGGAAGATGATGAAATTTGAATGGGACGATAACAAGAACGTTATCAATATCAATAAGCATGGAATAGACTTCCGCGCTGCCGCAAAAATATTCAACGATCCCCACTTTATTGTCAATGAAGATTCTCGTACTGATTATGGTGAGCCTCGCTATCAAATCATTGGTGCTGTTGACCCCCATGGTGTTTTGTTCGTTGTATATACTGAGAGATATGATGATACGATACGACTTATTTCTGCCCGAAAAGCGAATAAGAAAGAGCAGCAGATATACAAACAATTAAGGTGGTAACTATGGCTACAGAAACTTATACAATGGAAGAACTCGAAAAGCAGGAAGACAGGTCAGACGCAGAACGCGTAAAAAACATGACCGATGAAGAAATCGAAGAGGCTGCAAAGTCAGATCCTGACAGTGCATTACCAACGGATGAAGAGTTGAAGCAGTTTAAGCGCCCAAGTGATGAATATCGAAAAAGGTTTCAGAATGACAAAGATTAACTTGAATGGACTCAATTCCTTAAAAGATCACACTGACTGGGAAAGAGTAGAAAAGCAAACTGATGACGAAATCAAACAAGCCGCAATTTCTGACCGGAACGCTCCTTTACTGCCTGATCACGAACTAAGCCGATTCAAGACCCGCAAAGAGATGAAGCATAAGCTAGGGTTTTGATATTTTCCTCAATTTGTTGAGTGGTTCATTATAACTGGTTTATTATGCTAGGTTTCCTACAAGTCAAAATCCATACTTAATAAACCAGTCATTCAACAGTTTCCTATAAGCATGGTTTACTTGAACCAACATAAATTAAGAATTGAGCCTTATTAAAAGGCTCATGAGGTTAGGTTTTTTGAATCGGCTGCTCTTTGATAAGCTTTGAAATGATATAAACAACTATTGAATTGAATATAAATGAAACAGTGGACTCAATTGGAGATGGGTAAGCATACCCATCAAAAACAGCTCCTAGCAGTAGTAACATGATCACTGCAAAGCTTCCCCCTATAGCAGAAAACTGAAACATTTTCTTACGTGAAGAAAGCTGAAGCTTGCAAAACTTAAAAACGAAGTACACTGCTATGATAATTGCCGCAATATTTAGCCCGATTTCTGGGTGTATATTGAATGTTTGGTTTATCACAACAGAGAGCATCGTCAGAACAAAGTATGCGACGAAAAAAGTAGCATATGGTTTTAATTCCATGCTAAAACTCCTAATTGAGAACCTTTCTACGTTCTAGTTCATTAGAATACTTCTGTGTTTCATTATATGAGAACTCATGTACTCCAATAATGACGATAGAAGCAATTAAAACACCAATATTGCCTGTAGAAGCTCCATTTTTTACTATATCCCAAGCCGCACCACCAACACCATATGCACCAGGGTTGGCTCCGAGGATACTAGACCAACGATTTAGTTGATTGTGGAAGTCGAGCACTTCTTTTAGCTCATCATTAGTTAGCGACCACTCTGCCCACTGAGGCTTCACAAGCGAGTCAAGACACTTTATACGTAAATCAACAGCAAGATCTAAATCTGATAGATCTTGTATCTTTTGTATTACTGACATTTTATTGAGTCGATCTAAGTGCCGATAAAGAATTGTTCCCGACATAGCAATGACAATTTTCTCTTCATCACCATTTAACTTATGTGTAGGAACTTTGAGTATCTTCGCAAGTTGATTCATTGCTTCTTTTTTATTCTTGGGTAGTGAATAGCGAACTGATACACTGATTTTGTTCATACGATTATTCCTTTATTAATTCCTATACTTCAAACAATCCAGATAAACAGGGGTGGGAAATTTCCTAAATATAGGAACGTAATTTTAACAAAAATATTCACTCAGTAATATATATCCAAGTACCTAATTTATAAATTAATTAATCTTTTGTTATTAGTTTTGCCACTCTTTGAATCTTGGTGGTTTATTTTGTTCATAGATTAAAATCACTCGCCCAATTTTCACTCTGTTTTATTACAATTCCACCCAATTGATTATGAGGGTTAGTTTACCTTTTGAAGTCTTTTAGTAGTGATTTATAGTATGGTTCCGCTTTTTCTCTGCCTTGAGCAGTAAGAGTCCACGCTAGTTTGAGCGATTTAGCGCATCGGTATTTATTGACCAATTGGTTCCTTTCAAGTGTATGACAAGAAGTACGAAAATTTGTATCTTGTACAGGTAGTTCTTTGACCTTGTTTATTATTTTGAAAAGGGTCATACTTGGCACTGGTTCGGTGTGACCTTTTTTCTCCAATGCATAGAGGGCTAGAAGAACCTCTTTCTGTGTAGAAGATATTCTCAATTTAAACCCTTATTCATGTGTCACATGAATAGTGATTGGTGTTCGATCAGTATCGCTATTCGATCCTATTAGAGTTATTAATCTTTGTTTATACACTCTTGTTCCTGCCTTATTAAAGGTCCCCAAGTCTAGTAGACAAACTGGTAGTAGCCATAAGCAAATTTTGAATTTCTTATTTAAGTAAATTACCACATCTAAAAAAACAATAAAACAAACGTCAAAATAATATTAAATGATAATCAAAATATGATATATTGATATTGTATTTATGGTTATTCTAGGGGTTTTTATGTTTGATAATGAATTGGTTGTTGATAATTTTGCTGGCGGTGGGGGGGCATCTACCGGGATCGAGTTAGGGTTAAATCGATATGTTGACATTGCTATCAATCATGATCCTGATGCAATTGAAATGCATAAACTGAATCACCCCGAGACAAGGCATTATTGTGAGTCAATTTGGGATGTAGATCCCGTTGAAGCATGTTCTGGAAGACCAGTTGGTTTGCTTTGGAACTCTCCAGATTGCCGTCATTTTTCACGTGCGAAAGGAGCTGTCCCCGTGGATAAAAATATACGAGGATTAGCTTGGTGTGTCATAAACTGGGCATCTCAAGTGCCAGTTAGAATCTTAATGCTTGAGAACGTGATTGAGTTCACAACCTGGGGGCCAATAATAGATGGTGTACCATGTAAAAAAAGACAGGGTGAAACTTTCGATGGATTTATAAAAGCACTTACAACTGGTCTTCCGGTCGAGCATCCTGCATATAAAGATATCTATAATGCGCTTTTTCGCTGTTGTTATAATATCAAAAGAAAATTGAGAATTTACAAGTCGATCAAACATGGGCTCAATTATGATGTAGATTGGAAAATTATTTCGGCATGTGACTTTGGCGCTCCAACAATAAGAAAAAGGCTTTTTTTGATTGGGCGTAATGATGGCCAAGAGATAATCTGGCCAGAAGCCACTCATGGTGACAATGGCAAACTTCCATACAAGACAGCGGCGGATATTATTGATTGGTCGATCCCGGTGAAATCCATTTTCAATCGTAAGAGACCTTTGGCTGAAAACACATTGAAAAGGATAGCAAAAGGACTTGAAAAATTTGTTTTTAATGGGAAACCTTTTATTGTTCCAAAAGAGTGTTCTACGCCATTTCTCACTGAACATGCAAACGCTTCCAGCCAAAGAAATATGCCAATTGACGAACCTCTCAGGACTATCTGCGCTCAAGTTAAAGGAGGACATTTTGCGCTTGTCACACCAATTATTAATCGTCAATTTGGGCAATCAGAAAGTAATCCTGTGACGGAGGGTTTAGGCTCGATAACGGTGGGTGACCAAGATAATTCAGATATAGTATCTAACCATATTACGAAGCATTACACTGGAGTTTCTGGTGCTGATATCTGTAAGCCTCATCATACTGTAACTCAGAATGATCATAACGCATTGGTTACAAGCCATATGGTAAAGCTGAGAGGTACTAATCTCG
Source organism: Algicola sagamiensis DSM 14643 (assembly GCF_000374485.1). GTDB lineage: Bacteria > Pseudomonadota > Gammaproteobacteria > Enterobacterales > Alteromonadaceae > Algicola > Algicola sagamiensis. The sequence continues at coordinate 40,953 of NZ_KB894508.1, read as the reverse complement.
GCCACGGTACTGACGAACCTGTGCATACCATTTCTGCTGGAGGGCTACACATAGGAGAGGTCCGAGCATTTATGATCAAATATTATGGAACGAATTACGGTCACTCATGCGATCAACCGCTTCAAACGATAACATCAAAACATAGATTTGGCCTAGTGACAGTTGAAGGAGAGGACTATCAGATTGTTGACATAGGCATGCGAATGCTTGAACCTCACGAGCTATTTGCAGCACAAGGCTTTCCGGGAGACTACAAGTTCACCCATGACAATAGTGGTAAAAGAATATCTAAAGCAAAGCAGGTTGCTAGGTGTGGTAACGCTGTTTGCCCTCCCGTAGCACAGGCGCTGGTAGAAGCAAACTTTCCTGCGCTCAATAAATTAGAACAAAGCGCCGCCTAGTACAGATTTTCCTAGTGCTTTTCTTTCAAAAAAGAACTCTTTTTGTTTGGAGAGTGAGAATGTGAATAAAGGCCTAGTATGTTTATAAATTGTCGGTCAGTTTACTGTCCATATTTTATAAACATACTAGGTTTGGTGCGTAGCATATTCACATTCTTGAACGATTCTTGTGAATCTTAGGCCGGTCAGAATTTCTCTATTATTCCATCACTATAATTTTCTTCCGCATTGTAGACACAATCAGAGCAGATCATCTCTCTTTTTGAAAAATCAAACTCTTTGCAATCCGAGTTATATTCACTTAGTTGATGACAAGCACGACACAAGTGTTGTTTTGCTCCAAAAATAGACTGTAATGGAGCAAACAAACAGTACAAGATAATGTACCTCATCAGTAGTAACCATGTTGATGCTTTACCAGGAAAGCATAAAAGTATCGGCAAAATAAATAGTGCAGCAATGAAAATAACGCTCACAATTAGGGGTAACATCAGAAATGCTAAGAATAGAGTGATGTGGTGAATAAGAATCTTTTTTTGTGCTTTTTTGGTCATAATGCAACTTAATCAAGGTTTATTTTGGAATCAAACTTATTGGCCCCAAAAATAGAGTGGCCATAAAGATAATAACCGATAATATCAGCACCCCAGTCACAAAAAGTGACCATGAATTTGTATTTTCTTTGGGAGTAAGAAGCTCAATTGCTTCAGTATCATCACGCTTTTCGCGATATATAATCTCGCCATACTCATTATCACTTTTATTCAAATTGGCTGTAATATATTCAATTTCTTCATCTCCATTTAATCTTTGCGGAACAACCACCATCCTAACATTACGATACTCGCCTTCGTTGTTCTTGTAAAAACACCAGTAGTAATTTTTAGACCATTGGTACTTTTCAACCAATACAGTCTTTGATTGGGGGATTAATGGCAGGCGGTTTGCCATTAGCTTCACACTGTGATCGCTTTCCCAGTTGATCATGAGTGTTTCTACTTCTTCTAATTCCTCTATTGTTAGCTCTATTTCTTTAATATTTTGCTTCAACATCAAAGCCGCAATATATTTATCCAAGCCAACAAATAAGCTACTTTTACCATTTGTGATTATATATTCCTTGTTATCATCCTGAACAAATAATGTACCCCTGCTTTCGGAAAAAATGCATTGGCCATCAACTACAAAATCATCTTTTGAGATACGCTTAATTTCAGACATAGAGCATCATCCTTACCTAGAATTAACCCATGATAAAAGAAGAAGGGATTTCCCTGAATTATTTAGTTTTTTTAAGATTAGAAATCTATGATGTCATAATCCGATGGAGCTATTCAATAAGTTATAAATACGAATAAAGAACCCAACATAGCCCCAAAAATAAACTAAAAGTACTATTCTTGTGATAATCAAATCTATTTATGAGGTACGATCATTGATACGTTACTATTTCCAATTTCCTTAACGATCCGATAATAAGATGTTTTGCTAATATTCATTTGCTCGATTATTTGCTTTACTGTGAAGCCAGTGTTTTTCATCTTTATCACCTTCTGCTTTATATCATCAGATATGCGAACTGGTCGACCAAATGCAACATTATTTCGTTTGGCTCGCTCAATACCCTCTCCTCGTTTCTCCTGATTGATGGCCTCTTGATATTCTCCAGCTAGTTCAAGCGCCTCTAAAGTATCTCTATTTATATCCTGATCAAGCACTCGTATTTGAATATCAAGCTGCCGACAATGACGAATGATTTTCATAAGGGCGATAAGTGATGTCGCAAGAGACTGAAGGCTACACACAACCAGTACATCCCCAGGACGCAGTGAATCGATACACTTTTTAAATTGAGGACGATGTGTTTCTAATCGGATATCTTCATCTAAAAAAATTTTTTCACACTTTCGAAGTTTCCAAAGTTGACCGTTTTTAGACATTCCATAAATGCCTGATTTAGAACGCGCATACCCAACTCTCATTTAATTTCTCATTTATAAAACCTTTATGGTAGCACTTTTGGTATTGATGCTATATCAATAATAAACAGGCTTTCATAGTAGCTTTGGTTTCTGGTTGAATTAACTTCTGGGTATGCCTTCTTTCACTTGAAAAATAACTAAGAGGCTCATTAAGGTTGATAAAAAGTGAGTGATATTTACTCAGCAATGCTGTATTGTAGCACTCAATACAGGTACAAAAAGAATGTAATAAATCATGGAATGAGCAATACCAGTGAAGAAACACAGCCTCCCTACCCCAAAAAATCCCATTAAGCATTCAATAACAGAGGACTACTTAACTCCTGTTGCAATTGGTTCTTTTATAGGTCACTTGATAACACCAGGAATTGGTGGTGTTGCGTTAGGTGGTTTGCTTGGGGCTCTCATTAAATCATCAACGTTAGAAGAAGAAGCCATGTCTAAAATACCAGTGTTTTACAGCTTCCATTATGAAAATGATGTTATGAGAGTCCAACAAATTAGAAATATTGGAGCAATAGAAGGAAACTCCCCAACCAGCCCGAATGAGTGGGAGCAACTAAAGCGTACAGGTGAAGTTGCTGTGAAAAACTGGATTGATCAAAATATGAAATATAAGCGATGTATTATCGTGCTCATCGGAAGTGAAACATCTAACAGGATATGGGTTCAACATGAAATCATTAAAGCCTGGAATGATGGAAAAGCTATTCTTGGTATTTACATTCATAACGTAAAATGTCCTCGAAACGGTCTGAGTAAGAGAGGAAAAAGTCCATTTGAAGACATAAAACTGAGTGATGGAACCAGCTTGTCAGAATATGTTGATACTTATGATCCAAGCCCTGATGATGCATACGGTGATATCTCAAAGAATATTTCAAGCTGGATCAGCCGCGCAATCTCAAACAAAGTGAACTAAGGATGGAAGATCATATACTGAATATCGAACCTGAATCTCTTTCTGTCCAAACTCACCTCGGCATTTTGCAGAATGTGATCCAGAGAATGTCTACGAATAGCTCATCATGTAAGGCTTGGTGTGTAACATTAGTTTCAGCTGTTCTCGTTATCGTTGCAGATAAGGGTAAACCTGAATATGCATATATCGCCTTATTACCAACATTAGTTTTCGCTGCTCTTGATGCATATTATCTAGCTTTAGAAAAATCGTTTAGGCATTCATATACAGATTTTATTACCAAGCTTCACAACAACACTATAACTGCCAATGATCTTTACAGTGTTGTCCCTAAAGGAAATATGTCACGCTTTCAGGTTGATTCTTTAAAGTCATTTGCTGTGTGGGGATTTTATCTTTCTTTAGCTTTATTAATCTATGTGACAAAAGCGATAGCTTTGAAATAAAAACCAATACAGCAGCTAAGTTAAGAAACTGGCTAAGATTATGAATGGTTGATAATCACTCTTTATTCAATATCTCTGAAAAGGATTTGTATATTAATTTGATAGCCGTAGCTATCGAAGTAATATTCAAATGAGCAAGGCGATATCAATCGCAGCAGCTGATCATAATAGATCCATAAGATCATAAGATCATGTAACAGGGATTAAAGCTAAATAACAGTAAATTTTCTATCATTTAGCTTTAAATAGAAGAGTGATAGCTAAATACAATCAAGAAATAGCTAAAAGATAGAAAAATAAAAATCTGAATTAGCTAAAAATTAGAAATCAGCCTCAGCATTAAGCTAAATAATGGAAAACAAATTTACTCTAATTTCCCTTTTTTCGAAGTACTTCACTTTTAAGTTGTTCAGACATACTTTCACCAAATGGGCCAAATGATTGATTCGCCTTGGATATCGATTCTTCTGAAAGAAGTGATTCATCGCGAGGTATCATTGCTTTTTCTGTTAATGTTCGCTTTTTTGGTTGCCTAGGCTTTTGAATAACGTTTTTTTCTGAAAGAGAACATAGTTCACCTTCAAGTATGCTGCTAAGCGCATGTTCATCACTAAAGAGAATGGAGTTATTTGACCATTTCAACTCAATCGATGCTTTTTTATTTGGTGGAAGGTAGTTTGCTTTAGTAAATAAAAGCTGAAGAGAGTCTTTCTTTTGTTTATCAGCTACTTTTTTCATATATAAGTGCAGCTTTGATTTTGACAATGTCGATGATAATCCCGATCCAGAGACACTGGATGGTTCCTCTTTGCCTCGACTAATTTCTTTTGTTGGATGATGGACTACTAATACAGCAGCATTCGCTTCCTGAGCAAGGTGATTTAAAGACACATTGATTATATGATCATGTTTGGTCTCATCGGCTGAACCTGTTGCTTCGCGCAAAGTATCTATAATAATCAAATCATAGCCCTTCCCTGCTTCAACTAATTTCTTCAAAGATGTTTCAGCACGACCTACTTCACTCGAAAACTGGTTTTCATCAGAGCTGCATATAGGCTCATGAGAATTATAAAAGCTAACATTCTCTTTCAACTTCTGTTTTACGCCTATTGGAAAAGAATTCATATGCGATTGAACTCTAGATAAAACTCCAGTAACCGTATCTTCTATAGGCCATATGAGTGTTTTAAGGGGGGCAGAACCACTTACACCAACACCAACCAAACCATGACATGGAAGAGATACTTCATAGGCAATGGATAAACACAGGAACGATTTACCTAGATCAGGCGGAGCGATAAGAAAACCAACATTACCACGATATAATCCATTAAGGATCGGCTCTTTTTTTTCTTCTATCGACCGTTCAATTTCTTGATCACAAAAAGGAATTATCATTCTACTATGTCCTCATCACCAATATAGATCAGTTGATAGTCAGTACGATTGCTATTCATTTCCTTTTTCAGGATCAAGTTAAAATCCTTAGACAATATATCCTGCTTTTGAAGCACTTCTTTCATGGTGTTATTGATGAGAGTTGTTGAATGTTTTTTAGTGATACGAGCCTTATTTTCGTAATAGCTGCGTATCAGATCTGAAAGATATTTTCCGTGTAAGAATTCACGTTTATGTTGATCCAAATATTTTGCAAAATCAGTGACAGAGTGGTTCCCTGACAGTTGTGGGTAAACCTCTAAAAACCTCTTTCTACTAATGCTACCTTCTTGAAGAAGGGATGCTGTGAATGTTCTATGTACACCAACAAGAAGATGCGTCATTGTGTCAGCGGTAATACTTCCTTTACTTCGAATCCCATCAGGAACAAGTAGAGGTATGAAGCTGTGATCAACTAAGCGGATCTTCGTATTATATTTTGTAAGAACCTTCCCTTCATTTTCATAATCCAATACAAGTAGCATTTGACTCAATCGCTGAAGCCTTTGCAGTACAGTTTTTTTGTTTGGTTTTGCATTTTTAAGGTCTAAAAATAAGAAAAGATCTGAAAAATCGACGAGGAAATAATCGTAGATACCTGAAAACATTCTTGTATCAAGTAGTGATTGATACTGTGATGGTAAATACTCTGTCATGACGTTTAGCTTGCTCAGTTCAATAGCCTGACGTAGCGTTAAACCTGAGACGTCTTCGTACATGCCACCAATGCTTACGATCCCCTCAAGGAGATGACGATCGGCGACCAAGCAAACAGCGCTGTATACCTGGAGTGTTACAGCATCGAATTCACGTTTGTTTGCCCCTTTCTTCCAGTATGGTTTTTCCTGGCGTGTGCTGAGAAGAGGTTTGTTGGCGAGGATTTGTTGCTCGATAAGTGACTCATCGCCTGCCATTTGATTTGCTAAGTCTCTGGGGAGTCTTGAGCCAGGTAAAAAGATACAGTCCATCAAAGTAGTTGTTGCTGGACGATTACCAAAAACTTCCGCTACAACGTCAGCGGGAAAGTATCCATCTAAACTATCGTTCATGTCAGCGCTCATTTATTTTTCTTTAAAGCTAAAAAATAGAAAAATCTTATTATTGCCCTGGATTATAGCTAAATTTTAGAAAACGAAAAGCATAATATTAATTCTTTTAAGCTAAATCTTAGAAAATCATACTTTCACTAATGCTAAATAATAGAAAAAATAATTTCATGAAGTACATGTAAAGCTATATTTGGGAAAAACAAGAAGTACAAATTACTACATATAGCTAAATTATAGAAAAAACCCACTATATATAGGGGGCTCGGTCTAAGGGAGTTCCTCCATATAGATCTATGGCATAACTTACAGAGCAACATCTGCCAGTTTTGATATTGCACATTTTTTTTACTTCATTCCCTTGTAGTACGATCTCAACAGTCTGTCCGACATAGAATTCTGAGTCATGTATAAAATATTCGACGTTATTTGTATCGATAATGGTTTTTCCAAAAATAAAAGCGATGAGTGGGTTGTGTTCAAATTCGTTTCCGAATGGTTGAATTGAGAAAGACTCTTGGATGTGAACATGGTGCTTTCTTACTTCGAGTTTCGGCTTGCCTGAAGAAATTGTATTTTTAATACTGCCAATTGAAGTAATCAAAACTATTGGGAGAATAGCCAATCCAATGGAGAGTTTATATTTTTTAGTCTTCATAAAATATTATTTTGAATTTTTAATATTTGATATTATGAAGCTCTTTTGTCTTTTTTTAAATTGAAACAAATATCAAGATATGAATTAATGAGCATTCAAAATAAATAAAATTGATTTTTTGTTTTATATTTTCTAGGAGAACAAAATGCAACTTCACCCATTTGCTCTTTTTCTATTTATCGCTGCATTTCCATTTTTATATTGGCTGACAAACCTGAATGAGAATTCACTTGATTCATTTATGATGAATTTTTCTAGTCTAGGACGAATATCCTTTTTTCTTTTCTTTCAATTTCTTGCTTTAGCAATCATTGCTAAATCAGGTGTTATGAGAAGATCTGGATCAGATAGCTATTTTGGGAAAAATATAGAAGAACTGAGTAAGGGGGAAGTTGTATTTATTCTGTCTATATATGGAGTTGCACTGATTTTGAATGTGTTGTTTGACGCATATGTTCTACCAGGAGCGGTAGATGGGTTGCGAATATATGTCGAGTTTCTAAAAAAATAACTTCCAGGGCAAGAAAAGAAAGCTTCAAAGCGGCTTTCTTTTCTAAAAAGAAACACAGAAATGTTTAAGGTAAAGAGTAAGCACTAAAGAATGGGGCTCTTGCTATTGAGGCTATTTTTCTGTCAGGTGTGGGGTGTTCAGCACCACCGCCTCCTCCACCAGATACGACCTCTAGCTCATTTAAATCCAACTCTTCAGGTTTCATTTTCTTCTTCGATACTTGTTTCATTCATAATTCTCTTATTTATGCAATACGATATTTTTTTCTATTCAGAGATGAACTGCAAGTTAACAGTATTATATATATGACTGTTGCCCCTTGGACAATCCATTGCATCCTATCGAACGTATTATCAATGAACCATGTGGTATCAATCAACCATTGGTAGTATAAAAAACCCTCTATCATGCAAATGGTTGAAATTATCATTCCACAGAAGATGATTCCTATTATTGCCATATCGAATATTGAGTGCCGGAATGCTCTAACCCAAGCTTCTCCAGTTTGTTGTACTTTGTCGATCGGGATAGCAGCTATGAGATGGGCAATCCCCCTTCTTGCAAAGATTGCTGTTATAAACAACAAGTCAAAGGCTATACAACGCAAGTAATATAAATAGCCCCATTGCATACTAGCTTTTTGGATAGCAATATTCAGTGCTTCAATTATTAAATACAATATAATGAGCATCGTAACATTCTTGTCTTTTCTACAAATAAATGCACAAACAACAATGATTGGGATAAAAATCATTTTTTCTAAAGTCATTCTTTGTCCTTTATCTCTTCAGCATCTTCAAGAATTTTTTTGATGAAAGATTCATAGTCTGCCGAGCAACGCATGCAGATAATTAGAAAATCAACCAAGGAGATTTTTTGTTGATCTCTTTCCATGTATGACAAGTTTGACTGGCTTGTTTCAACTAATTTACTCATATCCTCCTGAGTTATTTTTTGTGACTTTCTTGCCTCCTTAACAAAGGCCGCTATCTCTGCTGATGCATACTTTTTGAGGTTTTTAATCGTTTTTTTCATTAATACCTTAAAATATCAAGATATTGATAATTTAGTTTGTGACTATATAAGAAGTTAACTTTTAATGCGATAAAATTATTACTTATGATAGGTACTGGTGGCTTGTGTAGGCTGTTATTATTTGCTTGGTAATTCTCCCCTTATAGATGACATCCTTTTAAAGCGATTGAAAATCATATCAAAAAATCAGAAATATCAAAATATTGATATTAATTTATGGCAACATGTTAGGTATGGCTTAAGCCACTTAAGATTAATTTGGAAGTTTAGGGTTTGTATATGTAGCTAGTAAGGCTGCTTGGGAGGATGAAGTGAAAGAAATATCAATGCGAACTGAAAAGGTATATCGAAGATGCCACGCTCTATTAAAAGCGAGAGAAAGCGCTCACCAAGAACTGAAAACCATTAAAGCGTCAGCTGCTCGTATTGAAAATATTTTAACAACACAAGGCACCGACCTCTGCCCACAGCTGGAAATGGCTCAATTTCAACACCTGACTTCCCTACAAAAGCGGATCGACTCTGAACTATGGCGCAGTATCTTTCATGAGATGAACCTGCTCCGAGTGCTCGCGCCAGCGCACCTGCAACAGCTGAATCAATGGATGGATGATGAAGTGGTCCCAGACTTCAATAAAACACGGCTCAACCAGATATTCGCGACTTTTACATCTATTCCAGAAAAGCAGCTCCGGTGCTTAGCCATTCAACAGGTATTCACCTTATTTCTGGATTGGGATGGAGATGAAAATGCAAACGTAGAGAAAGTCCCTGAGCGGATTGAACTAAAGGATCCATTTTTTGAATTAAACGGAGCGATTAAACTCAAGTTGCATGTACGAACGCTGCTGGATGACCTCGACCGTCTATTGCGGGAGATTTACCAGCTTGAGAGAAGCAAACTATCAGATCGACTGGATGCGTTCTTCCAGGAAGACTTTCAGATCCAGTTGAAGGAAATTGGTATGACGATTGAGTCAAAGAAATTGAAGTCATTGGCCATTTCCTTTGACCGGGAGACTCAGATACTACTTGAGAAGGCAATCAAAGATGCGCCAGAGTATATGGAACTGAATATTGAAAAATTAATTAGGGATATAGGTTTCATTTCTCAATCCGAATTAATTTGTTTATCTTCAACTAGTGATGAAAAAGAGATTAAATACCAAGCCCCATTATCTGAAGCAATTTAACCCCCAACTCAATAGTAAGTTTCGCATGCGAAACTTACTAAAAAAGCCACCCGAAGGTGGCTTATAACATGTCTATACGTTGATTTTCGTATTACCCTGTAAGTCTGGTACAGCAGACAGATAAAGGTCGCTAGGCACCTGATACTTCTCAAATAAGGAGGTAACACCAGTGAGAGGAGCGTAAATGCTCTCATTGTATTTTGGTTGGCCAGCTTGGGGAATCCCAAACCCAGCGGTAAACTTATGAGAAATACTTTCTTCAGTTTCATATTCAGCACCCCAAGGCATCTAAGAAATCCTCAAAACCGTCATTCGCTTTACTCAGGATCGTTAGTATTTTTTCGAAAATTTAGCTGTTATTACCTTTTTATCAAACCCCTGTATTTCTGATGTGTACGGCGCTCTTATGAATTACAGATACCAAGCATTAAGCCTACTAGGAATCAAAAAATCATAATTTATCAGTAATTGAAGTGCTCAAAATTATATAATATGATGTATCAATATATGTATATATGAAATGACTATAGGGCCACTGAATGAAATATTTACCTAGAATTATAATAACTCTGCTGTCTTTCGGGTTATACGGACTTTGCCATTACAAAGTGTTACAACCGATACTCCTTACCCCTGAATCACCACGCTATGAATTATATTCTGAAACAATGACTACATTATCCTTCTTATTAGCACTTGGGTGTTTATTGATGCTTATGATTTTGCATCTTCAAAGCATCATTGAAGAGAAGTATCCGAAAGAAGACCAAAACTCAAACACAATAGAAAAGACAGATCATACTGATTTCTCAAAAGCATTAAGTTTCGAAGTAATTAAAGATTACATGCGGGCTAATAATAGCAAGTGGATTCAGGTATATACCATCTATACGATTCTCTCTTGGTTAGCAATGGTGAAGGTATTTCCTACAATATGGTTAGATCATTGGGCACTTATGGTAAATGGATTTGTTCTGATATTTTTGGTATACATTTTTAGTTGTATCACAAGTGCATATGTAGATAGAAAGTTTGCATCAAAAGTGTTTGCTTTTAATGTGTTTTTTACTAATTTTTTTATATGGGAATATAAGACTAATTTTGATCTAATAAATGGGCTCGAAACAACACCTCTACACATATTTCAACAACCAATTAGTGTTTGGTTTGCACCATCTCTTTACACCTTATTATTTGTCTTTTCAATATTAGCAATACGTCTGATTTATAGAGATCCGAACTTTTCTAAGATCACATGGGAATAACAAAAAGACAGATTCAAATGAATAAACCTATAGCCTCCTATTTGGAGGTTTTTTTATATGCAAAACTCAATACTAAAAAGCCGGGTAACTTAATGAAAACTACCCTTGAAATACCCATCAAAATATAATAATTTGAATTATCAATAATATTATTATTGACTTATTTGTTCTTGCATTAAATTCAGGGCTAAAAATAACCATAAAATTAAGTGGAGTAAGGTTGAATATGCAATCTAAATTTTTTATTGAGTTACAAGTTTTATATGAAAATAAGCTGCTTTTTTCTATTAGCCAATCTAAAGGATATATTCCTGGTGTTGTTGATCCACAAAAAGGGGCAAACATAATAAGATGTCGGTTGAACAATGATTCATCTCTTAATCTTTTATTCAAGAGCGACTATGACCTTGCAAGTGACTCTGTTCAGCTAACAAAATCAATTAATTGGAGTGAATATAAAGAAATTATTCATATGTTAAAAAGTTTTGAAAGTGTTGAGGGCTTCGGTGCAAAACTGAAAAAACTAGGTTGGCATGTTCAACTAAGCCAAACATTTATAGAAATGATTCAGCATCTCTTAGTTGAAATAGAAAAAGTGCAATCTAAAGCTATTAAAAATACAAAACTAAAATTCTATGAATTTTTGCTTGAAGGAAGGATAAAATCACGCATCTTTTCATATTTATGTTTTGGAGTATCTTTTATCAGTTTGATGGCCACATCCAATGATGCCAGAACGTTTGAACAGGTATTATCTTTCTCTATTGTTGCTCTGTTACTGATCACACCTCCATTTTTATGGGATCTTTCTAGCCGATATATTGAATACAAATCAACTAAAAAAGAAGCCGTTCTTACCCTAATGAAGTTTAATTAAGAAAGGAATTAAATCTATGTTGTTTTTTATTTTTTCTATATGTTTTGCGTATGTAGTGTTATTTTTTTGTGGCTTTTTACCTTATCAAGATGTCTACGGAACAATCTACGCAAGTATTGCTATGTTTAGTATTGTAGGTACATTATTAACTATGGCTGCACAGATCCAAGCTCTTTATGACAAAGCCTATAAGAATAATGAATTGAGTAATAAAAGCCATCATAGAAAAAACGCATATAACTCTGAAGTTCTAAATGGTATAGATTTTCATAACGGACTTGACGAGCACGATGTAGATTTCAATACATCAGTAACATCATGCCATTCTACGTCCATCACAGACACTTCAAGTGCTACTAGCTCTTCAAGTTTTACTGATTCTTCTAGTTCATCATCATCCTGCGATTAATTTGCCTACATATTAAAATATGAGCCTCTAAATTTAGAGGCTTTCGAAATTCACCGACTGACTAACCAATTAATTATATTTTCGAATTTTCCTACACATAAAGATATCCATCTTGGCAAACTCTATTTTACCTAAGAGTTCATCTTGGCAATCTTTATTTGAACTTGGCAAACTTAATTTGACCTACGATAGACAATTTTTTTGGATAGAAAACAATCTTGCAAAACAAAATCAATAATGTATATTATGATGTATCAAAAAAACAAAAAATGAATTATTGTAAATTATCTAAAAATAAAGGATAACAAATGTCATGATAACTAAGGTTGGATGTTTTCTTGTTCTTTTATCTGCAAGCTTAACTGTGGATGATGTACTCATTTCATCGGAGCCAGCATTCATTTATCCAAATGGACTGACAGTACCAGTTGCCTTTAAGGAAGAGTCTGGGGATTGTTTTATTATTTTCAGTGCTCAATCATTTAAGCTCACTTCTGTTGTACTAACACCAAAAAATAGAGTGTGTAGCTTAACGACCACAATAATTCAGGGTGAAAAGATATCGTTATCATTACCAATTCAAAGAGGATTTAAAAAGTCAAATCGGTTTACCTACTTGGCTCCAGGAGTGAAACTCCAGTACAAGTTTTAGCTTAAAGATGAAGTTACTCGTGAATTAGTAAAGGAAAATAAAAATGTCAGAATTACACATCGCATTAGGGACACTTTGTATATTTTTCGTTTGCGCTACATTTGCCCTGACAAGCTTATCCTCAAAATCATTTTATGCCTGCTATTTTCTGATGGTTGTTTGTGGAGCGGCTTTATGGGGAAAAATTGCCATTATCGTAGGTGTTCTTTCAATCCCATTTAGCTTTATATTGACTAAATTAGCCAAAAAATATATTCAATATAAGCTAAAGAAAAGTCAACCTGAACTTTTCAATGAATTCCCAAAAGAAGATAGTCATGACTGATGATAGTTAGTTTCGCATGCGAAACCTTATTCTCGACGTCAGGTTAATTTCTTTAGCTAACCCCTCCCCCTCCCGGTTTTCTTAAATAGAACAGTAATAAGAGATAATAATGGGCAATATATCGGAAATTCTAAAACAAGAAGCAATAGAGTACGTCAACGGTTCATTCTTCGATTCACTTCTAGACAGACCATTTGATAAATTTGAAGCTAGTTCAAAGCCCGGATCTACATTAAGAGGATGTATGAGGGGTTTTTTCTTTATTGCATTAATTACTTTCTGTTTCTGTATTTATTTAATTTATCAGTTGCACGATACTTCTCAGATTCAGGGTAGTGTACATGTATTAAATTTAGCGGTTTGCATATACCTCTTTCTTATTGTTTTATGTGAAATAACTCCCTCAGAACGTCAAGAAAATACGAAGCAATAAAAAAGACAGTTTGTAATAAAACTAAAAGTAAATTGGAACAATTTCAAAAGAACTTTTATCAAGCTAAAACCACAAGCTCATTAGCAGTAGAAGCTATTGCATCAATTGCTAATGAGTTCGATGATGGAAGTATTGTACAAAGGGATAAATTGATCGCAGTTGAGCTATATGAGGTTGCAGGTAAGTTTGGCGAACCCTCATATCTGTACAAAGCTGCACGAAGATATAAAGATGCCGATGGCATATCTCAGAATTTGGATCGTTATCTACAGCTACTTAGATTAGCAGCTAATGTTGGATCTTATGATGCATTGATAGAGTTAAAATCCTTTGAATAATCTTCTCTTCAATATTTACCATTACAACTACCGAAGTTTAATAAAATTGAGCCCCCATTGAGGGGCTTTCTTTTTGCATATCAAATGCTATGACCGACGATTTTAATTCACTAACAGCTTGAATATAATAATAAAGTTTTAGTATCATTTACATGAAGCGACCTGTCGCTTTATAAAACTGGCTCTTATTTTAGAGAAACTATGATCGGTGTTTTGACTGGTCATAGTGACCAGTTGGTGCGCCTCTACCAAAAGGGGTTATCATGAAAACGAATACTCAACCTGATATTCAGCAAATAGTAACTGACTCTATCATCGCTCTTATTGAGGAAAAAGGGTTAATGCCTTGGCAATGTCCTTGGCAAAATGATCAAGTACCTTCCCTTCCCTATAATTGGTCAACTAAAGCGCAATATTCGGGAGTCAATGTATTGATGCTTTGGATGCGAACAATGGAATCAGGTTACAAGAAAAATGCCTGGTTGACATTCAATCAGGCTAAAAAGTTGGGAGGTCGTATTATCAAAGGAGAAAAAGCAACAAGTTGTATCTTTGTAAAGCCCATTGAAGTGGATGAGGAAGAAAATGGAGAAATAATTCAGAAGACGGTGTACTGCCGTAAATTTTTTTCAGTTTTCAACCTTGATCAAATCGAGGGTTTAAAAGATATTCCAAGTACGGTTGTTTCACCTCAACATGACAAATCTGAGTTGACTGATGCGATCAATATGATTGCAAATCAGTATTGTGAGCAAACTGGTGTGAAGGTTAAACATGGCGGAAGTGTAGCTGTATATTCTCCTGCTAGTGATTTAATCAGACTCCCGACTAGTTTTAGAGATGAAAGCAGCTTTGTGTCAACTTTTGCGCATGAACTAATTCATAGTACGGGGATTAAGTCTAGATTAGATAGATTCAAATATCCTCGGACTAAAGAAGACTATGCGAAAGAGGAACTATGTGCTGAGCTAGGGGCTGCGTTCTTTTGTGCGGAGCTTGGTATACAGGGAGAGCATCATCAACATGCGTCGTATATTAATGACTGGCTAGGGGTACTTAAAAATGATAAATCCTTTATTTTTAATGCTTCTTCAGCTGCGTATAAGGCGTATACCTACATAAAATCGGGTGGTATTTGCAAATGAATGGGATGAGGTGAGCTTTGCTTGGTACTTATCTTCAGAAGTTAAAATGCTACCAAATAGATGTCAGTACTAAATTGTATTTGAGATCATAGCCGCCCTTCGGGGCGGCTTACTATTCGTTTCGCATGCGAAACTTTACTTAAAGTCAGGAGAACCATCAACATCATTGATAAATTGCAAACAGTCTTTAGTTGTCGTATGTGTCCAATACCATTTACTTCCATCCTTACTTCTCTGCCTATGAATTTGAGTACTACAAATGTCACACTGCCTGACTTCAGGAATGTGAGGAGTACCATCATGGTCGGGAATGAACTTGAAACAGTCTTCCAAGTTATCTTCATTGGAATGCACCCATAAAACCTGACCACTATTTGTGGAGATCTGTTTAATATCACCAGCACATTGAGGGCAAATCTGTGTTTTTTGGATCACAGGATTACCTGATTGGTCTTGAATATATTTTTCACACTCCCCTTCATGTATATCATTTAGGTGGACCCAGAAAGCAGATTTCTTTTTTGAAATAACTCTTTTGATAGGTTGTGAGCATAATGGACATTCTTTCGTTTCTAATAAAACAGGGATATGAATATTCTTTACTTCTTTGTTGACTGTTTCAAATACACTTGCTGCAAGGTCAACGTAGCTTCCATGTCCATTTGAGATCTTATCAAGATACTCTTCTACGATCTCTGTGTATTTTATATTCATAAATGACATTCTCTTGATGGCTGAAATGAGAGTTTTCCCGAGCTCAGACGGAGATATGACCCCTTCCCTACCCCCCATTTTTTTAACTTCAACATACTTTCTTGATTTTATATTTTCTAGGATTGAGGCATAGGTTGAAGGACGACCAATGCCAAGCTTTTCAAGTGAGTTGACTAATTCGGCCTCAGTGTATCGACTAGGAGATTTGGTTGTCTTCTCTTCTAATAAAGTTTCGCATGCGAAACTATCGTCGTTTGAAGGAATAACAGGTAGATGAATATCAGATTTATTCTTTTTCTCGATAGAAACAAAATCCCGCCAAGCTTTTTCTTTTTCAATATTTGCTTTAGCGTTGAATTCAGCATACCCAGAATAATTGGAATTAGAAACTTCCTGTACGGATTGGAACTTGATTGTTGTAATAACATCAATTGCGGCAGGCATTGCTGAAGCAATTGCTCTTTCCCTAATTAGAGCGTAAATTTTTTGGACATCATCGGTGCTATTGATGGACTCTGTATTTACATCAGTTGGCCTGATTGCTTCATGAGCCTCTTGAGCAGAAGATTTACTTTTATACTTTTTCTGTTCAGTTGAGTGTGGGATTTCTTTTGATTGAAGGTATTTAACCATCATTGTGTAACCATCCTCAGATAAATTTGGATTATCTGTTCGATGATATGTAATGGCTCCAAGGTCATGGAGTTGCTGCAAAATATCCATTGTTTTCTTTGGTGTAAATCCATACAACCTTGATGCTGATTGCTGAATTGAGCTAGATATAAATGGTGCTTTGGGATGTTCTTTTTTTTCGGTAATAGATACCTCAGAAACAATGACTTCTTTAATATTGAGAATTTGTTCTAATTGGCTCTTATCAAAGATATGTTTTTCACTCGACCAAGGTTCAATATTTAGTGATGCTTTGATCCCATTTTCTAATTGTATTGAGATGTCATAGAACTTTCTTGGAATAAAATCTTCTATTTCTTGCTCCCGTAACACGATAATCTTTAAGCAAACAGACTGAACTCTGCCAGCACTGAGATTTACATGGGATTTCTTTGTTAATACTGGTGAAACGCAATAGCCTATGATCCGATCAAGTATTCGCCTACCTTCGTATGCTCTAACGAGTTGAAAATCAATCTCTCGTGGCTTTGATATTGCTGTTTGTATTGCTGACTTTGTTAATTCATTGAATGTGATCCTCTTCGGCTTTTTTAATTTTAACTCGCTCATTAGGTGGAAAGCGATTGCTTCTCCTTCACGGTCATTATCGGTGGCCAGAAAAATTTCATAGGCTTGTTTCGATGCCTTTTTAAGATCGGATACGACTTTCTTTTTTTCTGAATATACTTCGTATACAGGTTTAAAGTCTGGAGGTGTGAAGCCCATTTCGCTCTCTGGCAAATCACGTATGTGTCCAACACTGGCTTTAACAATCCAATCATTAGATAAGAATGATTTTATCTTTTTCACTTTTGCTGGACTTTCAACAATCATTAATTTCATTCGCTCACCCTTATTTTATTATTATGAATAATCAATATAATATATTATGATTGTTAAAATTAACTGAGTCACTAATTATATTTTTTGATTTACACAATAGAGGAGCACTATGGATAAGCTTGAGAAGATCAAACTAACTGACATAATCCCTGACCCGACTCAACCCAGAAAAGACTTTGATCCAGATAAAATCATCGAACTAGCTGAAAGCATTGATGCTGTTGGCCAAGTTCAGGCGATTACTGTCCAAAGGATAAAAGGTGCTGAGTTTGGAAAGCCTCAATACATGATCATTGCAGGTGAGAGAAGGTGGCAGGCTTCTCAGCACGCAGGTAAAGAGACAATCACAGCGATAGTTGTTGATGGGGAAAAAGAATTCAGTAACGATAAGGTCTATGCACATCAGATCACAGAAAACTTGCATAGAGAGAATCTCAATCCAGTTGAACTTGGAGAATTCTTGGAGAAACGCCTGAAGTACCTTAAAGAGCAGGGGATCTCAAACCCAAGGGAATACGCAGCTAAAGAGCTTGGTAAAAGTCCATCGTGGATAAGTAAAAATACTGCCATCCTGAAATATGGTGAGGATGTCCGTAGTCTCGCGAGAAATGGAAAAATGAGAGACTATTCCATTTTAAAAAAAATAAATAATTTGGGGCCAGAAAAGAGAAAAACAGCCATTCAATTGATTGAAGAAGGGCAGTTTAATTCAAAAGAGTTCTTTGCACGAAAGAGGTACGATACCAAAAAAGTAGAACCTAAGGAGCAAACCCCTACTCAAAAAAAAGAAGAACAAAAACCTTTATCCTTAAAGTTACAACTTTCACCAGATCAGGTAATCAGGCTGATTGAAAAAACAGAGTTTTCATTTGTGCTTGATAAAAATGCGCCTACTTGGAGAAATACTGATAATAAAGAAATGAGTATCTACATGGATAAATTTATGGAATGGGTCAATGACTCAATCTAAAGATATTTAAACATGACTTGAAATGAGCCTCCATAGAGGAACCATACAACACCAAATTAAAAAAGGAGCGACAGCTCCTTTTTTAATATTTAATACGTCCTTGGGCTACTGCTCTACTTCAGTTTCCTCATGCATTTTTTTCAAAGTTACAGCGTCATCATCAACAGTGGAAAGCATAGTCGCAATATCTTTTTCTTTAGGTTTTGATGCTGAAGATAAAAATGCTGAAAGATCTTCATCTTCATCATCCTCTTCTATAGTTAAGTCTGTCACGTTTACTGGTGAAGTGGTAGAGGTGTCTTGATGAGGCGATTGAGCGTCCAATGCTTTTGCTGCTTCTTTTTTCTTTTGCTTTTGTTTTTCACGCCTTGCTTTGTTTTTTTGACTCCTGTTTATTTTTTCTGGAGCTTCCTGATCTTCTGTTTCAACTTCCTTTGCGCGTGGTTTCGCATGCGAAACTTCTAGCCCCTCATTATCTTTTGAATTTGTATCTTCCAGTGACTCACTTGATAGAGTAGGGTAGGGGGTGTGTTCTTTTTTTACTTCCAGGACCTCTTTGGATATAGATGAATCACTGTCGGCTTGATTTAATGCATCACTATTCACCCGTTGGAAATGCATAATATTATCTGCGACATCAGACATTAAATCTTCGTGTTTCTCTTGAGTCTTTTCCTGAAGTTTAATTTGTGATGGCTTCTTCTTAGCATCTAAAAATTCATTTAAGTGCTCCATATTATCGACTGGAACAAAAGAAGTGAAAGCAACCTTCATAAGTTGTTGTGGTTGAACAAAGACACAAACTCGTTTTGGGAGTGTTAGCACAACGTTTGTCGGTATGAGATTTTCTTCAACAGTCCCAATGGTTCGACCTTTATCCCACATCTCAGCACCACCAGTTTTAATATCTGTTTGTTCAGACTTTGTGACTTCTTTACGTATTTTCCCCGATAAATTTGCAGCCCACTCCGCCGTTTCAAAGTCAGCGCCTCCATATATGGCTTTAATTTGTGAGTTAACATCAACGGAATGACGAAGTGTTTTCCCATTTAAATTAACATCATCAGTATTTTCCAAGTCGCTTGGAGACTGGTAGGCATTAACAAAATTCACACCAAATCCGACTATCGTTGCAAGTGCTTCTCGCAACTTCTCAGAGACAAGAAATGAAACCTCATCAACGATAACGGTAGCATGAGATTTCTTCTCACCAGTTTTCTTCAACCGACGAAGTTCTTGTATCAGCTCAACAATGAACATTTTGGTTGCCGTTTTAATGACTTGATCATCTAAAGAGCCTTGAAAATAAACAACTGCATTTTCTTTGATTGCTTGTTCGACACTAAACCCTTTTTTTGGTTTTGGGTTCAAACTAGTATATGTTGACCAGACCTCTAATCCAGCTTCAGCGCTACTTGATTCAAGAAGTCCTGACATCTCATTTAAGATCCCTTCAATTCTTCGGGTTCTTGAAAAGATAGGGCGTAAAACTTTTGTTTCTTGTCCTTTGTAATAATCTGTTCCAGGATCTCCAGTTTTTTCGAGATTGAATGCTGTAAGCAATCTTGAGAAGGCATCATTCTCTACACCACCAGTAAACGGTGCCCAACTACCAAGGTCATCATCATGAAGTGATACATAATAGAATTTTCTTCCAGTGGCTTGGCATGCTTGATACATCAAGTGTTTGGCGAATGTGTCATCTTTCGGATCGATATATACACACATATCATTCATACGGATCACTTGATCAATGAGAGCGCCTATAATGACACCTTTACCGTAACGTGTAGGTCCGACGATTTGGGAGTTTGTTTCTCGCCATGTTTCTAATGGAACGTAGATAGGCTTGTTATGTTCATCCAATGCAATAAATATAAACCCTTCTTTGTAATATTTGTTCGGCAAGAAATCTTTGGATTTGTACTTCGCATTTTCTTCAACGATATCTGAGATTGAATCTTCGGATTGAGTGTTACGGAGGTAACGTTTCACTTTTGAAATTAAAGTCAAAAAGTATCGGTTATAGCTAAATCTTAAAAAGTAACCGATTAAAAAAGCAGGGATAACAGACCAACCGTTTTTTTGAGTCATGTTAAGAAACCACTGAAGAAAGGCTTGCGTCCCAGAAAATAGCTCATTCATAGTGGTCATGTCATAAACATACAACATGATAAACGGTAAAATAAATAATCCGAAGCCGACAATCAGTAAGCCTTTTCTAAGAAAGACTGATAGTGTTTCTAGAAAGGTATGTTCGTGATGTGATGATAATGGTGACATACCGACAAGAGAGCCTATAAATATAATGGCAGCCCAGCACCACCAGTAAGATGTATCTGCCCATGTCATTACTGAATAATTTACTTTCCCGAAAAAATCGAGGATTTGCCAGCCATTATCCATAATTACTCCTATATCATCTTTCGTTTAAGAAATTTCCGGTCGGAAAATTCCCCGTTAAGAACTTATTTTTATATCAATACCTTAGACAATTTTACCATCAAAATGGATTGATGGTAAATATGATGATAAAATTGATGTAAAAATTGCGCTTATAATGCGCTTCGCGCTGTGTTTTTTCGTAAAAACACGGACTCTTTTTTCAAAAGAGTACGATTTGGTGGGAACGCCACCGAAATCGGAATTAGGCTCTGCCTCTTTCATCTAAACCCCGCTGGACACGGGGATTAGACGAAATTCACCGCGCGACGTGGGGAACGCCCACTCTGCTTAAAAGGGGGCTTCCCCCTTTCTTTTTCTTGTGCCGCGCTGGACGCACGACCCAAGAAAAATTCAAACCTGCCGCCGTCAAGTCTCTACGAGCCTTGACCCCCCGCCTTGCGGGGCGCTGCATTTTGCTGAAGCTGCAATTTGCGTCCTCACATAGCCAGTTGGCTATATTCGGATGCGCTGAACGCTTCCCCGAACGCAGGGGGTCAAGGCTCGCTTGGGGCTCACTTTGACGGCGGCAGGGCCGCACAGGAATACGCTCTTTGGAGAGCGTAATTCCTTTCGGATTCTTTGGAGAATCCTCGCTGCCCTTTGGTCAGCATTCGGTTCGCTTGGGGCGAACTCTCAAGCTGATTTTTTGGACTTTTAGGAAGCCCAAAAAACGAATGGAGAGAGAAAAACTTTTGCCCTCATTGGGTGAGGGCATTCGCCAGGTTCCGCGACTTGGGGTCGCTCCAAAGGTCCCTTTGACGTTTGGATACGTCAGGAACCTTTGGCGAAATTGCTTAAATACAAAACTCTTAGGTGTTTTGTATTTATGTCGAGCCAACGCAATTTATGAGGAGAATAAAAATCGTTTTGGACGATTGTTTTTCTCCATAAAAAGAATAGGTGCAAAACTTTTAGAACAAGTGTAGGTGAACATGATTGTAGAAAAACGAGATCCAACTCTAAAATATCCGCCCGCTATTAAGGATGAAAAGACTCGATTGGTTTTAGATTGGTTGCTTGAATTTCGCTTCTCTTCTGTTGAAATTCTCTCGAAGCGGATCGGCCAGACACCAATGAATTCAAATCGATTTTTTAATAGTTTAAAAAAGGATGGTGTACTTCAAGAGTTCAAAAATGTTCATACGAAAAATCAAAGATATTTGATCATGACATCTGTTGGAGTAAGTTACCTGGAAGCACTTGGACGCGATATATCAAAAGCTGTGACTCGCGTTTCGAATCTTGGTAAATATTCTCACATTATCCATGACCTTTCAGTTCAATTTGCGATTGTTACCCGCCTCCACAACTATTGTGAGGTGATCGCAGATAAGAACATCCAATTCGGAGAGAAGGGGGATAGACCCGATGCAATACTCGCAACCGAAAAAGATGGTAGAAAATACTGGTCAGCAATTGAATTTGAGAGATGGAGAAAGGATAACAAGCGTATTTACCTGACCTTTAAAAACCATGCAAATAACTTTGCTAATAAGGAGTACACAGGTGTGATCTACATCTTCCAGCAAGAAGCTGACTGCAAACATTACGAGAAGCTATTTAATGAAAGCATGTGGCCAACATTCTCACGGACTCCAAAGTCTGGACAATTGAGGAAGCTGTCAAACGATTTTAATCCAGATGAGATCCCCAAGTTAAGGGACCGTTATGTCTTCCAGTATGATCCAATATCATTTTGATAACCCCTGCCAATCATAATAAAAAATAAAAACAATCAGAATATAATATATTGATTGTTTTTATTCCTTTCATAATATAATATTTCCAACATCATAATTATTATTTTTGATTTTGTGGATACCTTTGTAAAAGTTTTGGTTTTTCTGATCCCTTTTTCGTCTACTGCATCAGTTGAAAATTTGCATGATATCGGAGTGGGCAGTTGTTGGTTTCAGGCAGGGAAGTTGTATGAAATACATCCCTATTTGCTATATGCAATCGCTGATAAAGAAAGCTCTTTTAATCCAAATGCGGTAAATCGAAGAACTTCAGATGAGGATGTTGGACTGATGCAAATCAACTCCTTTTGGTATCCCAAATTAAAACAAATTGGAATTGAGCGAGAAGATTTATTTGACCCATGTACCTCTATTCACGTCGGTGCATGGGTGCTTGCTCAATCAATAGAAATTTTTGGAAATACTTGGGAGGCTGTTGGTGCGTACAATGTTGGAACTTCAAAAGCGAACTGGGCGAAAGCCGCTAGGCAAAAGTACTCGGATGATGTTCGTTTGCGGTATTTTAATGTCATTGAGCGCATGCGAAATGAATAACTTGCCATCAAGGAAACAACCTTCAGTCTTAGGGATCACCCAGAAGCAATACCAAGATATAAATAAAACAGATGAGTATGTTTTTTGCGACTTACGTCGTGGAGCTTGGCGATGCCCAAATCTCACCCCAAAAACACCAATTACTCAACGTGAATTACATAAGCCAGAAAAGGAAGATTACAATGCGTCTCCTTCGGTTGTAACCAAACATCAAAAACCAAAAGCGTTAAACACTAAAAAATCATTCTCATTATTTACCAAAGTACATTTTGATTTTGATAGTGCAACTCTCAAGCTCCGTGAACAAGAACGACTCAAGGCTCTTTTCCAAAAATTAGCTCAGAAAGAAATAACTTTAGTTGGATATACCGATGACATTGGTACAGAAAATTACAACGATAAACTGGCTCTAAATCGTGCGAAAAGCGTTAAGTCACTTCTATTAGAACTTGGAGTTTCCTCTCAACAAATCACTATCTCAGGCAATGGTGTTTGCTGTTACTTAGTGCCGAATTCATCCGAGGATAAGCGAGGCATAAACCGTAGAGTAGAGGTACTAATCAAATGAAAATGATTGACATAGTCTGCTTAGCTATTGCGTTGGTTACGTATTTAGTTAGTTGTTTGAATGAGAGTTTCACCGTTGCAGCTGTCGGAGTTGCAATGATGGCTGCTTGCTTCGTTCCCTCTCCAAAAATCATTGAAAGCTTTCGGAGCGGCCTAGTAATAGGCGATCTCATCTCTTTTACAATTGCAGTAATCTTCATTTCTGCTGGTTTTTGGTATGGGCAATTTCATTTCATTTCAGTTGGTTTAATGGCACTTACAGCGAGTTCACATCCCGCATCAAAGCTAAAAAGGTAAATCTAAATTTCGTTTACTCAGTCGAGAGTGAACAACACAGAATTAATCTTTTTGTGAATATAAAAAGATTAATAAATGAGTCAAAACATGATCGTTATCTTAAGGAGATAAGTAGATGAACACTAGTGTTCAAATGAAAACAATTGAGAAGAATGAGAATAATAACCTCGTCATTTTCATGCTATTTGCAATTGCCTTCATGATGGTTGCACCTGCATATGCGGGGGGAGCTGGGGCAACTGGAGCTGCATTCCAATCGTTTTACAACTTTGTGATTGACGCTGCAAATGGATTTCTTGGAAGAGGTATTTGTATAACAGGAGGGTTAATCGGTCTTGGATATGGTGCTCTTGGAGGAAAGCCAATCATGGCTGGGATGGGGATTCTTTTAGCTGTTTTTGGAACCCTTGCTCCGCAGATCGTAAATACCTTGTTCACGTCAGCTGTTATCTAATTTTAAAGCGGATATCACTTTGTGGATCCGCTTCATTTTATATGGAGGTACTTAATATGGGTAATCCATCAAACGATCTAGAAAGATATTGGGTGCCGAGAACACTTGATGCGGGCATGCTTTTTTTCGTCTGGGAGGCAGATACCGCATTGATATTTCTCATTCCAATTTTCATTGGAATGTCTCTTGGTGCTGTCGGCCTTTTGTTGGGAGTGATGGCTGGTTGGCTATTAGCTCGTTTGTATGTTCGTTTAAAGGATGAAGGTGGAAAAGGTTTGATCCTTAAATTGTTTTTTTGGTTCTTGCCAAGTCAGTCTTGGGGCTCAAAGAGAAACCCTTCTCATATTCGAGAGTTTTTGGGGAATTAGGCATGTTAAAGAATACCTATAAATCTCATATTGTTGAGCAATCATTATCAGCGAGATTCTATAAAATTTTAACACTGATCCTTGCTATATCTCACCTACTAGCAGTTCTTTGGTTTATCAATTATGAATTTGAAGAAAAGGTGATCATTCACCCTTTGTCTCTGACTCAAAAGTATGCTGTAGACAAAGAAAATCCAGATCCTTTGTATATTGAAAAACTCGCCACTGAGCTTTTATCCGCAAGGTTTCATTACATTCCAGATACTGTGTCATTTCAATTTGAAAATTTGGCTAAACACTTTCATCCATCAATTTACGGACTGAAAAAATCTGAATTAGCCAATAAAGCTAAATTCATCAAAAAACGTGATGAGTCCAGTGCATTCTATCCAATGAGTATTTATGTCAGTAACTATCAAGCATTTATTACTGCGGATATCAAAACGTATCTAGGGAAAAAAAACATCAGTGAGAAATTGAGGACATTTCAAATGGACTTTGAATACTCAGGCGGACGGATTTGGCTAAAGGAGAATGTTGAAGTTGAAACATTTGATGGAGGAAAAACTTACATAAAAGTTGAAGACAAAGAAGGAGCTGAAAAATGAAGAAGAACTTAACTAAAGCATTGTCTGTTCTTTGTGCCATTGCTTGTTCTTTAAATGCATTTGCAGCACAGAATTTTAAAGTTAAGGATGGGGATGAAGTAAATATTATCATCTCAAGACAAGATGTATCACGACTTGCTGTTGCAGGAAAAGGAAGATTGAAAAAGGTTTGGTCACCAAAGGGTTACTTGGATTTAAAAGCTGATAAATCTCAAGGAGAAGCCTATTTCAAAGCAAGTCCAACTGCGCCTGGGACATTTTCATTTTTCGCAAGAGATGACCTTGGAAATACCTTTACGATTGTGGCCACTCAAAAAATGGTTCCTTCACAAACGATTTTCTTAGAACCAAAAAACACAATATCGAGCAAATTTGAAAGTAATAGATTTAAGCAACAAAGCCTTAAGTCTCAAGTGAATCAACTTTTTAAATCAATGTTCATGGGTACTGCGCTAAGAGGATATGACATTCATGATGAAAATGAAGACGTTCTGATTTGGAAAGAAACAGACATCAAGTTAGTTCAGAGCTTCAAAAGTCACCATTTTATTGGAGAAGTATACATCGTAAAAAACATGACCAATAAACCGCTCCATTTTCATGAGTCTGAGTTCTTTGAGTTTGGGCAAGATGTCATCGCCGCAGGCTTAGCGCAATTAAACCTCATGCAAGGTAAGTCCACAAAACTATACATTGTTCGACGAGGTAGTCATGACTGATTCAGCAAAAACAATCTCAAGAAAGCAGAAGCTAATTGCTGTTTTGGGGTTAATCGGCACTGTGGGGTTTATAACGCTTGGATTGTGGATTTCCGATCCAAATCGAGGAAAACCTTCTGTTCTTGAGCAAAAAAGGATGAAAGAGCAAGAAGTCAGGAAAGACTACACCAGAAAAGGCTCAAGCTCAGATATCTCTCATGAAGAACGCTGGATAGCGAAATCAGAAGAAGAAATGACAAAGTACCTAACTGAAAATAAGGCGTTAAAAGAAGATATCAGCCTACTACAAGAGCAGATGAAACAACTTCATGCAACATTAAAGCGTAATGAACTGACGAATAATAAGGCAATAAATGCAGCACCGATAATCAATACTTCTCCGGTGAAAGGAGAGCTACCCCCACCGCCGAATATGAATAAAGGGAACATTCCAGTTGTTGAGGCTAGCAATCCTCAACTAACACACGAGAGCCCAGGAGATCGACTCGCTAGGAATATGCTGCCTCCTGCGCCTTCGTCTTCTAGTCGTGGCGGTGGTACGAATGCAACATCAATACAAGTCTTTGATTTTGACGATGCTAAATCACAAGGCAAATCGAAAGGGTTAAATATTTCAAATTCTCTACCTTCAGGTGCTTTCGGGAAGATTGTTTTACTTTCCGGGGCTGATGCTCCTACAGGGGGAGAAGCCAAGAATAATCCCGTTCCTATTCTTATGAGACTTGTCGATCATGGGACACTTCCTAACTTTTTTACCTCTGAAATCAAGGACTGTCATGTGACTGGAGATATGCGAGGCGATCTTCCGAGTGAAAGAGGAAAGATCCGTTTAGAGCGGATGTCATGCATCTTGGTAAATGGCGACATTATCGATGTAAAAGTTAAAGGGTGGGTCAATGGAGAGGATGGAAAAGAAGGCTTCCGAGGAAGAGTTGTTGAAAAAAGTGGCGCTTTGATTGCTCGCTCATTTGTTGCGGGAACCCTTTCAGGTATGAGCGCAAATATAGTTTCTCAAAATCAGAAAGTTGAACAAACTGCTTTAGGAAATGTTACGTCAGTAAATCCATCGAAAGCATTTGAAACAGGCATTGCTCAAGGTGGTTCAAATTCAATGGAAAAACTTGCCGAGTACTACATGGAAAGGGCAAACGAAATGTACCCAATTATTGAGGTTGCAGCAAACCGGATGGGGGAGGTTGTTCTAGCAGAACCCATCGAATTTAAGCGAAACATAAAAGGGAACATGGGAGGACCGCAAAAGTGAGACAGAAACTCTTAATTTTACCTATGTCAGCAGCCTTGATGAATGGATGCAGTATGTTTACAGACGAATACTCCTGCGGTGCTATTCCTGAGGCCGAATGTCGCTCAGTGTCTGAGGTTTATGAGCAAACATCATCAAACTCCAGTGATTACAGGAAAAGCTTGTATAACAAGAAAAATAAGAAACAAAACAATATCAGTTTGATAGAGGTTGGTGAAGCCCATCGAACTATCAATTATGTCAATGTTGGTGATCCCATTTTAACGAAACCCGTTGTGATGAGGGTTCTCTATCGCTCTTTTAAAAATGAATCCCATGATTTAGATGCAGGTGGTTATGTCTACTTAAAAATGAAGGAGTCACAATGGGTACTGGAAAAATAGATTTCTTAAGTGAAGTGAAAAGGCTTGAAAGGAAGTTCTTTGGTTCCTTAAAGCAAGCATTCATTGATGATACTCCGCCGACTGTAAGAGCAAGTGAAATGGGGGGCATCCCAACTGAAAGAATGATAAAAGACTTTAGTGAAAGAGTTTCTTTTGCATCGATACTCCCCTACGAATCGTATGATCCAAATACAGGGATGTTTTACAACATCGATACAGTTGGGTTTGTTTTGTATTGTTCTCCTAAAACATCCGTGATGGAGTCAGAGCTAACAGTTCTAAATGGAATTTTTGGTCTAACACATAAACCAAACACAACAATTCAGGTGAGTTTATTCTCAGATCCAAACATTGAGCCCATCTTAAATACTTGGAAAGAGGCAAGCAATCTGAGTGAAGGTGATCCTTTATTGGAAATGACTGAAGCACTTTCAAGTAATCGAGTTGAATATTTGAAATTAGGTAAATGGGACTCTCTTTTTGATGATGAAGCTTCCATTCTCAATAATAAACATCTATTGATTTCCTACACACTTCCTGTACCTCAAGGTCTAAAGGCAGTGGATATGCCTGATGAAGATATTGAGTTTTTAAAAAGAACTCGCCAATCAATACAGGGCGCATTACAAAGTGTAAATATATGGTCTAAGGAAATGGGGGCCGATCTCTTAATTGGGCTATTGGATGGCATGCTAAATCCATCAAGGAAAGAAAAAAATAGACTTCGCTATGACCCAAACAAACTGATCAATACACAAGTCATTGACTCCGATACTGCTGCACTTTGGGGGGCAGGGGTCTCCTCTATTATTCATGATGATGCAAACTTTTCAGTACTTCCTTTTCATGTGAAGCAGTTGCCCAATATTTGGCCAGGATTTCGTAACTCAGAATTAATCGGCTCTTTCACGAATGCGATGTCACGACATCGATGTCCTTATGTCATGACATTAACGGTTAGTGTTCCAGATCAGGTTGCTGAACAGTCTGAAACAAAGAAAAAGATGCTAAGAGCAACACAAATGGAAAGCTCACCAATCTCAAAATATGTTCCTCAATGGCGTGAACGAAAAAGAGATTGGGAGTTCGCTCACAAGCAAATTGATGATGGAAGCAAGATGATGAATTCTTTTTTCCAAATCTTGGCATTTTGCCCTCAAGGGAAAGAGCAAGAGTCAGAGGAAGCGCTAACAGGTGTGTTTAAAAGCTTTGGATGGCTCTTATCACGGAGTCGTTATACTCCGATTCACTCCTTCTTGGGGGCTATGCCAATGGGAGTCTGCCAGGATACCCACCAAATGCTTAAAAAGGTCAATCATTACACGAAACGCCTGTCTTGGACCTGCACGAATTTAGCCCCTTGGGTCGGTGAGTTCAAAGGGACTTCAACTCCATTGCTTCTGTTATTTGGGCGAATGGGCCAAGTTGGGTTCTTTGATAATTTTGACAATGAACAAGGCAATTACAATATTGCTTGTTGTGCAGCTTCTGGAGGCGGTAAATCATTCCTTACACAGGAGATCATTCAAAGAGTTCTATGTACTGGAGGTATCACTTTTGTTATTGATTCCGGGCATAGTTATAGGAATCTAAATCGGATCTTATCTGGCTCCTATATCGACTTTGGGGAAGGCATCCCTAACTTCAATCCTTTTAGTAATATTGAGGATGCAGATGCAGAGTTCATGAAAGATCAAATCGTTCTTCTCAAATCAATCTTTGAACAAATGGTCAGCCCAACAGAACCATTATCGCAAGATTATAAGTCCAGCCTTGAAATGGCCATCGTAGCAGCATGGAAGAAAAAGAAAAATAATGCAGAAGTTGATGATGTCATTGAAGCACTGGAACAAGATCGAAGTGTACATGGTGCTCTCTCAGAACAATCAAGCTTTTTAATTAGATCCCTTTATACATATTCATCGAAGGGCATTTATGGAATTCATTTCTCCGGAAAATCAAATATAGATCTGAATAATCGTTTCGTTGTTTTGAATCTGGATGCTCTAAATGGTACTCCAGATCTTCAGTCCGTTGTTTTATTAATCATGATGATGCGGATCACACAGGTGATGTACTCAGGCAGCCGCTTAATCAAGAAAATGTGCATTATTGATGAAGCTTGGCGGCTCTTATCTGGAAACGCTGGTGAATTCATCGAAGAAGGGTACCGTGTCGCAAGGAAATACAATGGTTGTTTCATGACGATTACCCAAAAAATTGGAGATTATTTTAAATCTGAAACAGCTCAAGCTGCCTTTATGAATTCAGATACGGTGATATACCTGCGCCAAAAACCAGAAGAGTTATTACGAGCCGAAAAAGCAGGTCAAATTGATAACTCTGATGGAAAGGTTGATATCCTGAAAACGCTCAAAACTAGGCATGGAAAATACTCTGAGTTTGTTCTTATTGGACCTAGTGGGTTGAGCGTAAACCGATTCTATGTAGATCCAATCACATCAAAGCTTTTCTCAACGAAAGGCGAGGATGTCGATTTTATAGAGAATAACCTTAAGGAAGGGGTGTCAGTTCTCGACTCTATCACACAACTTATCCGACTAGATAACCAGAGATAATTATGAACACAACAAAGTACCTACTTCCCATTCTATGTGGGTTTTTTGGGGCGCTTATTTTTGTCCTTTTGAATAACGCCTTATATAAAAAATCCCTAGGGGTTATTCGAATGAATGAGATTGTTGTCTCTCACATTGAGCAGAAGGGAACTCAGGATATGCAGGATCATGAAGCGATTGATAAAGCTGAGAAGTTTTCTTCGGCACTTGAGAGTTCTATTCAAGAGGTTTCAGATGAGTATCAGGTGGTTCTCCTGGTTGATCCAGCCGTTGTTTCTTCCGCAGCAGATTATACGGAGGTTGTTAGAGCGAGACTTCAGGAGAAGTTAGCAGATGAACGATAAAACGCCTCTAATCGACACAGCAATTCAAGAGCAAATTCGAAAGCATAAAGCACGTATCATTATCTTTCGGTTGGTCTGCGCATCTGCTGGAATCATCCTATTTCTTTGGCTCATTTCACCTTATATGCAGCTGAAGATAAATGGGACAGATAGTATTGACGGCACTCTATTTTTACTCGTTAAAGATGCTGAAGTGCATAAGGGAGATATTGCCGCGTTTATTCCTCCGAAGAAAAACCTTTATCCCGAGAAACTTTCATTTGGAAAAGTAGTCGCTGGTGTTGCGGGTGATGTTGTGAGTTTTCAGGGCAGAGATCTTTATATTAATGGTTTTTTTATGGGTAGAGCTAAAGAAACAGCCTTCACTGGTGACAAGCTTCAGCTCAGTGATCCAGGTGTTATCCCTCCTGGCTATTTTTTCATGTGGACTGCAAAGGAGGATTCCTATGATTCCAGATACAAGAGCATTGGTTGGATCCATGAAAGCCATGTGCTTGGTCGCCTTCATCGTATCTTTTAAGGCTCTTTCAACAGACCTAGGGCAGTTAGGTAAGTCATATCCCATTATCGAACCTGATTTAATTGAAACCATTAAAACGATGCTTCAAAAGAAACAGGATAGCGGAGAAATGGATGTTTTAAATGAACGGCTAAAAGGAAATGCAAAGACTTATGTGCAAAGGCCACCAGGAGTTTCATTACCAAAAGCAGCTGAGTATCGGGGTTTTGCTGTAGACCCAACCTACACAGTTTCTCAAGATATTCGAGATGCACATGGAAAAGTGCTATTTCCGGCAGGTTACACAATTAACCCGCTTACGATAAAACCTCTGACGAAGGCACTTTGTTTTATTGATGGAGATGATGTGGAGCAAGTGCAATGGCTTGAGAAATATTGTCCCGATAATTACCGATTCAAAAGAATATTGGTGAACGGAGATTTTAATCTGGTTACAAAGAAAACCAAATCGCGCGTGTACTTTGACCAAAAAGGGTATCTCATTTCACATTTTCGGATCAAAGCACT
The DNA here is from genome assembly GCF_000374485.1 of Algicola sagamiensis DSM 14643. Taxonomy (GTDB): domain Bacteria; phylum Pseudomonadota; class Gammaproteobacteria; order Enterobacterales; family Alteromonadaceae; genus Algicola; species Algicola sagamiensis. The sequence continues at coordinate 9,327 of NZ_KB894508.1, read as the reverse complement.
GCCAGCAGTTGTGCGTCAATCGGGGGGGCTACTTTATGTTGAAGAATTTAAAATTTAGTTTTGCAATGTTCTCGTTAACTATTGCGCTGCCTACATATGCTTATGCTGTTGATGGATGCGAAGGACGTTTCCCAAACCCAATCACCGATATTTGTTGGCAATGCATGTTTCCAATCAACATTGGGGGAATGGAATTATCAGCACCGAATCAATCCAATAACGATGATCCGCCACCGCCTTTGATTTGTTCATGTCCAGCACCGCCACCAATTTTCATTCGGTATGGTATTGGCATCAGCTTTTGGGAACCTGCACGTGTCTCAGAGGTTGTTCGGCAACCGTTTTGCTCACCAACATTAAATGGGACCGTTTTGGGTTCATCATCCGCGCCAAGAGGAAACAATGTTGAGCCTGATGGGGAGAAGGGACAAGCATTTTATCACGTTCACTGGATACAGTATCCAGTTTTAAATTGGCTTGGTATGGCTATCACGGAAGGCGCTTGCTACATCAATGAGTCTTTTGATATTGCTTATATGAGTGAGTTGGACCCTTTATGGGATGAAGATGAACTGTCATTTATTTTAAATCCAGAAGCCGCACTTTTTGCAAATCCAATTGCTCAAGCAGCATGTGTAGCCGATTCAGCAAAAGCTGCAATTACCGATTTTGGAATTGATGCGTTGTTTTGGTGTTCTGGCTCACAAGGTTCAGTCTATCCCCTGTCTGGAAATCATGCGAATCATGTCGGTGGTGTTGATAGCTCGTTAGTTGAGACACACAAAATGATCTTCAAATTACATCGGCAATCAATGGCGATGGATACATCAACAACGGGTGCGATTTGTGGGAATGTACCGCAACCAATTCTTAGAAAAAATCAATATAAAACACACATGATGTATCCGATACCACAGAACTTTAAAGCATACGGCTTCGGAGCTCAAAGTGTCATTTGGGGTGCGGGAAGAGAGTTTCCATATAAAGGCGAAGATTTCACGCATATGGTTTGGAGGAAAAGAACATGCTGCGCATTCTAATTATCTTGATGCTCCTCCCGGTTGTTAGTGTTGCTTCTGATGAAGTGAACAAGGCAACTAAGGAATTACTGAAGCAATCGGAAGATCTGATGCAATCCAAAGAGTTTAATGATTGGCTTCAAAAAAGTCGTTCAAGTATGGGTTCAACAGACACTGATACCAAGCAGGTTTTTCAGCAACTTGATGAACTCTTAGATTCTCAAGACTTCCAGGAGCAGCTGAGCTCTGAAAAAAAGAAAATCGAGTCAATGACTACGACTACAGGGAATCGAGGTAATAGTTTCTATCATTTAGATAGAATTCAGCCCAGCTTAGATAAACAACACCTCAAAACGAACGAAGATGTTCGTCATTCAAAGTTTTCAAACTTAGATAAACGTCGCAGTGTTTCAACACCTGTGATCTTAGTTTCACTATCGATGCCAAAGAGCCAGTTGAAAAGCTTAATGACCGAAGCTGCAAAACTGAAATCGAAAGTGGTACTTAGAGGTGTGATTGATAACGATATTAAGAAAACGATCCAGGTGATCAATTCGTTTTCAAATCAATATCAACAAGGCGGGATTTCTATTGATCCAACGCTTTTCACAAGGTTTGAAGTACAACAAGTACCAACGTTCATCCTTCCAATAGAACCTATTCAAGCTTGTACAAAATCAGGTTGTCCTATTCCACAACATGTCAAAGCGTATGGGACTGCATCACTTGAGTACTTTCTTGAAAAAGTATCACGACTTGGCAATTCATCCGAAAAACAAGTCGCTGAATATTGGCTCGAAAAGGGAAAAGAAGGATGAAGTATGTTTATCCGTCGTTAGCGCTTATTTTTTTGTCAGGTTATCTTTTTGCAGAAAATGCCAATAAAGATGGGCAGTCTTTTGCGGATAGCTTGAATCAGACAATCCAAAACAAAGGAAAACACCCAATCACAAACGATATACCCAATTATCAGGGAGAAGAGGTTGAGGAAAAGAAATACTATCAGCGTGGTACTGCAATCGAAGATGATGCGTTAAGTCATTCACAGTCCGATCCAACCTCACGCTTTTTATCAAGCTCAAGAGACAACCGCCCACCCTACAAGATAGATAAAGATAAAGACCCTCTATTCAAGAGAGAGGATGAGATTGTTGAACTATCAAATTCATTGACAGATACGTACTCAGACTGTGTTTCATTACCTGTTGGAACGGAAGATGTCACTGTTCATGACAAGAAACAATGCTTCATTCGTGGACACCAAGAAACTATTCAATTCAGCTGTGACAAAAAACTCAAAGTTTGGTGCGATAACTACAATGCAGGTGAATCAGACTCTTTTCACATCTCAGATTTTGAAGTCAGTGGTGGGGACTCGAATAATTATCAAAATGGCGATACATATACTTTTGAGCATATTGGGCTTAGAGGTAATTGCTCTTGGCATTACAGGACTATCCAGTTTTATATCTCAGATGTTTCTGAGATCACCAAATTTCACATTGACGCAATTCACTATGATGACTGGCTGGATATTGAGATAAACAACTCCCTTGTATTTAGAGGTATTGGGCCACATCAAGGCACAAATGTTGGTGGTAATCACAGCTGTGAGTTTGGAAAGGTTTGGACTGCATCTGGATTTAATGCGAAACACCACTTAAGAAGTGGTTGGAATACAATTCGTTTAACTGTGCAGGTTCACGATTGGGGGCGCTATCATCTCAAATTTACGTTAAAGCGCGTTCGTGGTTGTGATGAAATATCAAAAACGACTTATAGCTGCCCAAGAGGGGAGAGTCACCTCGTAGGTGATCTGATTAACAGCCACTGTGTCAGTTCTGGATATCGTTGGGTTGATGGATTCCGTATCTATCGTTCGTGTTGGAAATGGAAACAACAATATCGAAGATTGGGCAACCCAAAATTTGTGAGAGATCCACTTTGTGATGAAATCGAATCTCAAGGATGTACCCAGATTGGGTCAAATTGTGTTGAAAAAGGAAATGGATATTGTCGAACTCGTCAGCTTAATTATGAATGTCCACGCTTAGTGGCAGCCCGCCATGTTGATCTATGCGGAAATATGTTTTCTTGCCCTGATGGAGACTGCGCGTCAGAGTATCACGTTTCAAAAGACAATACAGACGATTTCAAAAAGGCAGCCACAGCTCTAGCCGTTGCCGAAGAAATATCAAAGCAATTTGATGATAAAAAACTCCTTGTGTTTAAAGGCGCTGCGAAAGAGTGTCGAAAGAAGTCTCTTGGATTTTCGAATTGTTGCGCTTCAAGTGGGTGGGGTCAAGGAATAGGACTGGCTCAGTGTAAGACTGAAGAAAAAGAACTTGGACTGGCCAGAGAAAAAGGTGCTGCACATCATGTTGGCAATTACTCTGTAGGCAGCTGGCCGGATAAACGAAAATATCAAGTGTACTGTACTTACCCATCTAAACTTGCCCGAATTGTCATTGAACAGGGCAACCTCCAACTTGGGCGAGGTTATGGTTCAACTCGTCACCCCGTTTGCAAAGGTTTCACCATTCAAGAACTACAACAACTGGATTTTAACCAAATGGATCTGAGTGAGTTTTATAACGATGTTATGCAGAAAGCGTCAGAAGGCGTGGTTGCAGACCCGAATAAATTGATCAGTGATTTGGCTGATAAGCTCGACAAGCTTGGAGAATAAAATGAACTTAACGAAATTTGTATGTTTTCTGTATTTAATGGTTGTATCTGCTCATGCTCAATCAACAAATAAAGCTTTTTATGACGACCGCGAACGAGGGTGGTATTGGTACGAAGACCCAATGGAAGAGACAGAAGAGGAACAAGAAAACGAAACACCAAATACTTCAAGTTCAAACCTCACAGCGACCGAGATAATCGAGAAGCAAAGAAAATCTTTTAATGAAGCGCTTTCCGCTGCGGTCGTAAATCCGACACCAGAAAATATTAAGAACTATTTGGCAATTACGCAGCTGATCAATGCACAAGCAGAGCGCTTTTCGGAAGGTTTTAAACGGGCTATCTGGGTGTCACCTCAGTATGACTATACGTTAAATGGTCGGCCAACGACCAACCAAGCAATCGCTGCATATAGTCAGGCTAAGGTGAAAGTAGCAAATCAATCGTTGGAAAAAATCGCTTCTGAGAAAGGGCTATTGTATTTCTTTCGAAGTGACTGCCCTTATTGTGCAAAGTTTTCTCCCGTTCTGAAGCAATTTGGAGAACGCTATGGTTTCACAATTATTCCTGTATCTCTTGATGGTCGAGGAACGAAAGAATTCCCATATCCGAAGCAAAGCGTATCAATGGCCAATCAACTGAACGTCAAAGTTGTACCTGCCACATTTTTGGTCGATCCAGATAACAACACCGTTTCTACGATTGGCTACGGATTTTCAGATTGGTCCACCTTAAGTGCCAAAGTTCTAAATGCTAACCAGCAAATGCATCAGCAAGGAGTTCAGTAGTGAATTTTAAGACATTTTCATTGATAACAATGTGCAGTTTTTCATCGTATGCAGCTGCTGGAACCGCTGAAAAAGTGAATAGCTGGTTTAATAATATGGATTATGCAAATGTGACCGCTCCTGGTGTATATGAAGGGCAGACGGCCAGATATGCAACTCTAGGTGGAATATCGACTCGTGCTCCCATTACTCAGCCGTTCAATTTCGTGAATATCCAAACTCCAAAGTTCTCTGCCGGTTGTGGAGGGATCGACTTCTATGCGGGAGGATTTAGTGCAATTAATGCAGATGAGTTCATTAAGAACCTGAGAGCAATTGGCCAAAACGCGCAATCATTAGCCTTTATGCTTGGTATCCAGATCGTGTCCCCACAACTCTCAGGAGTCATGGAGGACATTAACTCTTGGGCTCAAAAATTTAATGCGTTAAACATGGATTCTTGTGAAGCCGCGACCCAATTGGTGGGAGGAACATTAGACTTTTTTGGAGCGAAAGAGGGGAACTGTACAATCAAAAGGATGCAAGATTTCGGGGAGGACTGGTCAACAGCAAATCACAACTGTACGCCAGGTGGTGGCCGAGTGAATGAAACCGAATCTTCAGGAGATAGCCCAAATGAGGTGGCGTTTATCAAAGGAAATTTAGCTTGGAGTGTTTTAATGCAAGATCCTCTCTTTAAATCTGACTTGGATTTTGCAGAACTCATTATGAATTTGACCGGAACAATCATCATCTCAGATATATCGTCATCAGATGATAGTGGGAGCAATATTCAGTTTGTTGACCCTGCTGTAGATGAAAATGGCATTTTCACGGAACAAGGGCAAAACATTTATACAGCTCTTTTACTGGGCAGGAAGGCAAGGGAGGGAGTTCAAATTCGCAAGTGTATTAAGGATAGAAACTCTGATCCTGACGGATGCAGTGCGATTGCGAATCGATTGCAAAAAGTAACAGCAAATTGGCAAGGGTTAAAAACCCGAGTTGAAGATGAAGTCTCTGAAATTCTGGAAAAGATTTATGACGATAGAAGGTTATCAAATGTACAGCTCGGTTTAATACGTAGTACAAAAATCCCCTTATATCGGTACTTAACCGCCGCAGCAGCATACTTTCCAAGAGGTTCAAACGTTGCATCTGTTGCAACTGATTACAGTGACTTGATTGCCGAGGACATTTTATTACGTAATTTATCAGCTGTTTTAGAGAAAACTCGACAATCTATTTCATCTCTACCAAATAACATGGGTGATTCTGAACGTGGAAAAGAATTCTGGCAAAGAATGAGTAATATCCTCAAAGGGATCGGCAAGCTCAGAGAAAAAAATCGCCAAGATGCAGAGCTTTACTTCTCAATGCAAGGTCGCATCCAAAACTATGAACGTGCTGTTATGTCCAGGCTTAGCTCAGGTATGATCCAGTCGACGATGTGGGGGCAGTAGTATGGAAGGTATTCTTCATATCACACAGTTTGCATCCACAACTTGGGAAATATATTCCTACGGAGGTGGTGAGTTCTTAAGACAGATATTAAATGGTGTTGCAGCCATATTTGGTAATCAGAATTACAGTGTCGCTTTAGCTATTTCTGCCATGTTAGGACTCTTAGCTGTAATGGTTCAAATTGCTTTTATGAAGCAGTCTTTTAACTTTCAGTGGCTTTTGGGTGTCATTATGTTCTTCCAAGTTGCTTTGGTTCCTAAAGTCAATGTGACTGTAAAAGATCTAGTCCTTCCTGAAAATACTGCTGTAGTGGCCAATTTGCCTCTTGGTGTAGGTTTAACCGCATCCTTTTTTAGCACCTTCTCACATTGGAGCACGACTCAATCGGAAACCGTTTTTTCATTACCAAACCAGGTGTCATATCAAGGAAGTGGGCTTTTATTTGCATCTCGTTTAGTTGAAGAATCTACTCGATTTGAACTGACTGACCCACGGATCTCATCTAACTTCAGCGATTTTTGGAAAAGCTGTGTTTTTTATGATCTTCTCCTGGGGCAATATACGTGGGGAGAGCTCGTTCGTTCTGAAAATTTAATAGACTTCTTACAGGCAAATACATCTCAAACAAGAGGTTTTACATACACTGATGTGACAAATCAGCGAACAATCGTTATATGTCGTGCTGGGATCAATAACCAACTTGCCGTTGATCTCAATAATGAAACTGCCAACGCAACTCGACTTTATGCTGCCAAACTTTTACCAGAAAAATCTGACATTGATAAGGCTGTCGCACGATACGCAGCAGCCATGCCAGTCGCTTATCAATATATGACAGGTCTGTCTTTGAATAATGCTCAAATAATAGGTACGAATGTTTTAGCTAACTCTCTAAAGAGAGGCTTAGTCAGTTTTGCTTCAGATGCAAATGCACCAGCTGCTGCTCAGGACTTTGCGCTGGCCAGAGCTGAACAAGAAAGGAAGACAACGTTTGTTGTCATGGGACAAATCGCAAAAAAAATGCTTCCTATTCTTCAGCACCTATTCGAAAGTTTCATTTATGCGGTGTCACCAATCGTTCTATTGATGGCGATGACTCCCTTGGTCGCTAAAGTGGCAATGGGATATGTGAAAGCCTTAATTTGGATAAATTTATGGCCTCCACTTTATGCAGTATTAAACTTTGCCGTTACCTTTTACAGTGCAGCTGGAGCAAAAGCTGCTGTCCTAACGAATGGGATTACTGGTACGACTGGCTTATCATTAATGACGAATACAGGTCTTGGCCATCTGATGCAGGATTACGCAGCCGTAGCAGGGTATTTATCATTAAGTATTCCAATGATTGCATGGATGATGGTGTCGATGTCAGGTGCAATGATGGCTGGATTAGCGGGTAGGTTGATGCAAGGATACGAACAACCAGTATCAAAAGCTTCTGATGAGGCCGCTTCTGGTAACATTAACCTAGGCAATTCATCCTTTGATAATCATTCAGCGTTTCAGCACAACGCATCTCCGACCGTTGACTCTGGTATGGTCCATGAACGTTTAGGTTCTGGAACTATGATGGATACGTCCGCAGCTGGTCGGTTTATGCAATTTAATCAATCCAGTGGCGGAACCAGTGTTGATGTCGGACAAACACTTGTGAACTCACATCAACAGAGTTTAGATAGCGCTGTCCAGAGACAACAACAAGAGTCTGCACAATTATCGGAGTCGAATCAGGCCGTATTTAGAGATGCGCAAGCATATGTCAATGATGCAGGAAAGTCTCAGACAAATGATGTTTCCTTTAAAGAGGCAGAGAAAAACTTAAGTACAATCACACAAATGAAGGCAGAACGAGCGCTGGATGATTGGGCTCAGAGTCAAGGGATCAAATTAGACGATGCGACGAAAGCTCAAATTGCTGCACAGGTTGAAGCTGGTGTGAGTGTACCCATATTTGGCGGTGCCAAAGTCTCTGCTTCTGCAGCGGCTGCAACGTCAGAAACGGAGTCCTCTTCATATGATATGGCCCAAAGGTTTATGTCGAGTAATGAATTTACGAAGCTTGCCTCGAATACTGCTGAGGCATCACGTGATATGGTTGCAAAATTTGGCATTAGCACCAATGAGATAGCAAGTTCATCGCTTGATGCAAGCTTAGCCGAGCAAAAAACTAATAGCCGAGAGTTGTCAGAGTCAATCGTTCAGGTAGAATCAGCTCGTGAGTCATTATCTCAAGCAGAGCAATTTGCTACGTCATTCAAGCAAAACTCTTTGAATATTTTGAGCGATTATGCGCAAAAGGAAAAAGGTCTCTCTCAAGCTGATTTCGAGAACATGATCCGAAATGCAGGGCAAGGAGGTCTTCAAGGTCAACAGGCTAGAGAGCAAATAGCGACGCTTATTACGGAATCTAATCTTCACCAAGGTGGTGGTATTAATTTTGAAACAAAAGCAAATGAACTTTCTAGTGCAGGAGAAGAGTCAATTCGAAATCTGTTCTCAAATAATGATCAAGCTGTTTCTGGCGCAAATTCAGCTTATCTTGCAGCAGTTCAAGAGAATACACCCATCTCTTCGGATACAGTTAAAGATACGCTGAATCACTCTGTTCAAGGAGTTCAAGACGGAATGAATAATCCTGATTTAGTCAGAACTCAATCTGACAACGTAGATCGGATTTATGAAGGCCGTCAAGAATTACGTGCTGAAGGCGAAGAAACACAAAACAGGGTACAAGATATGCGAGTCATCAGTGATATGGCCCCTGGAGCTGCTGGTGTTGTCGGCGAGCAAATTCGAGAAAGAGAGATCGAAGAATTAAAACAGGACTCTTTAGATAGATTTTCTGAAAGATTAAAAGAAAAGGAATAGCCTAAATGGTGAACAAAAAACTACTCACATTAATATTTCTCCTTTGTACATCAATAGCTGCAAAAGCAGCTATCTACGAACAAGATTTTTTTGAGGAACTTTCTGAATCCAGATGCCCAGAAACATCTTTAAAATATTGCCATGCACGTATAGGCACTTGGACAGCTGCATATTATATGACCAAAAATACAGACCACTTCAGAAAAAAATTGAGAACAAGGATCATTGCGTCTATTGCTTTGACGCAACAACTGTCTAAACAGGATGCGGAAGTCTGGATACAAACAAAACTGAAGGAGCCAGGTGGAGAGGATTTATTAGAAAAATACTACAAGTTGGAGCGTGATAGGCTGAGAGATTTAATTAGTGCTTACTGGCAAGCGAATGCTGTATTGCCTCCTCTAAATCACTCTTTTACTGTTGAAGCTTACTCTCAAGTAAAGTTAAGAATGTACAAGATCAGCTCTTAAGCTGATCTTCTTTTTCAACAATGCTGGTTCAGTCATTTTCTCTTTTTGTCT
>NZ_KB894507.1 GCF_000374485.1 Algicola sagamiensis DSM 14643 | reverse complement strand
TTCCGCGTACATTTTCTTGAGCCGTTTATTTTCTTCTTCCAATTCTTTTAACCGCTTCATGAGCGACGCATCCATCCCGCCGTATTTGGCTCGCCATTTATAAAAAAGAGCTGAACTCATACCATGCTCCCGACAAAGCTCAGGAACAGAAACACCATTTTCGTTTTGTTTGAGGATCGCGATGATCTGAGCATCGCTGAATTTAGATTTACGCATAGAAAACTCCTTTGTTATAGAGTACCGGAATTCTCTACTTAAAACCGCTACGATTTTTCGGGGGGATTACACAATAGCATGACTAAACTTCGTTTCTAATCGTGGAAGTGTTTGGAACAGTTGCTGTGTTGAAATGTTTAGCCTTTCTAAAATCGGTTTGACTTTTTCTGGAATAGCACCAGCTTTATCTGCTCTAAGAACTCGCCCTGCCCAATCAATAAATTCAAAATAGTCAATATCAATATAAGGAATAAAAGGGGGCGAGTATTCTTCGGATTGAAAGTTTGCTTTCATAAATGGCAGAAGCCTTGGTTTTAAAGGCTCTTGGTTTTCTGAAGACTGTTTTGTATACGATTGGATCCTGGTTTGTATAGACGTATATGATGATTCTTCAGGTGTTTGGGCTAAATTTGCTCTGATAGGGTTAAGGTCGACATAAGCCATACAAGTAAGGAGGGCTGACTCATCGAGGAGAGCCTGACTTTTAAAACGACCTTGCCAAAAGTGCCCCTTACAGCCATCTTCTTGATTCGACTTACGAGAGATATGTTCATTGATAATGCGCATAAACCAGCTGATACTATTGAGTCGTTGTCTATATATATTGAGGTACTTAGTTACAGTAGCTCTCTCTGCATTTGAGAGAAGGGCATCACCATATTGAAGCCAGAGGCGAACAAATCGATTTCCGTGGTATAGACGTAGCCAGTTTTGTGCAACTTCTAAATCAGAGAGTTTTTTGCAGCCATCTTCATTTACTCTTAAGGCCACATGAAAATGGTTACTCATCACAGCATAAGCACAAACATCAATTGCAAAAATAGATTCAGCAAAAGCAATCCGTTCGACTAACCACTGTTTACGATGGTTATATGCTTGACCTGTTACTGTATTTTCTCCGCATAAAAATGCACCGCGAACACAACGAGAAGTACAATGGTAATAAGGTGTTTGGGTGAGATCGATTTGGCTTTTCCTTGCCAGTGTCATGTTAATATCCGTTTGCTATCGAGGTTGTAATTTGTACATTACCAAGTTTTTTTCGGTGAAGCAATAGATTATTTTATAAAAGTAATATGACTGTCCAAGAATTTAATATGACTGTCCCATTAGAATCCTATGTGTCTAATGTAAAATTGTGCTGTTGAAACGAGATGAATGAAAAATCCGCACTTAGAAGTATCATTTTCAGAGCGCGGAATTGATAATAGAGATTTATTTAGATAAAACTATTGATGGTAACAAGATACGCTTTTTTCCTGATTTGAAACTACGCAATACTCAAAATAGTCATTGGTGCTGTCTGGATAACTTTTACCTTGCCTCGTTTTTATTTTGACATGTCCACTAAAATAAAGGTGTGTTGCTTCCTTATTTTCTTGGTTAAAATCGCTATTGATTTCTAGGGTATTGGTTGCTGCGATGTTCATGAAGTATCCACCATTATCGAGTTTAAACGTGGTCATTTCACCTGCGATGCTCATTGTACTAATCAGGTAAAATGCGAATACGATTCTCTTTATCATTGTTGTTCCCTTATACTTTATAAGTAAGCTTCAGAGTAAACTTGATAGGCTTAACCTAAGCTGAATCAATGGGATAAACATCCTTGCAAATATCGAGACAACCTTCGATAGCAAAGAATAATGGATCGAGGCAGCGAACATTCAATTGCCTCAAGGCGATAGATATTTCCGTACACCCAGCAAGTAAGTGATCATAATGAGCCTCTTCAGGGAGGTGATGTAGGATCGTATGTAATAAATCTTCAGCTTTTGATGTAATTCGACCAGGGGACGATTTTAAACCAAAGTCGGTGTTAAAAATGAGTTCATTCAGTTGTTCTTGAATCGAGTCTTTGGGCTGAGTCAGCTCATAATTGCGTGAACGAGAATGATCTTGGTAAACATGACTATGGACTGTTCCTGTTGTTCCCAACAGCATCACTTTTGACTGTCCTTTATTCTCTTTATTGTGAGTGTTATTGATTGCTCTCATAGGTGTAAATCTTTGTTCTATCATCTCACAGGCGTGTTGAACCAAGTTGAATAGTGGAATATTCACGTGTGACTGAATTGTGTCGAAATATGCATGGGCTGTATTACATAGAATGATGGCAAAGTCAGCCCCCATTCTTTCTAATTGCTGTAAAGATCGAACGATTTCGGGCACAGGTGTAGGACCTTGAGCAATCAGTGCCTGCACGCGGCAAGGCACTTGTGTGTTAGAAAATAAAATAACAGGTGGGTGGTCTTGGTCACGTTTGGCAGAATGATGCAAAGCGGTAAATTGTTGTAAAAAATAAGCACCGGTTTCTGGCCCCATACCACTTAAGATGCCTAAGGTTTTCATAACCGTTCTCCTGTTGGTTGAAGGTTTGTCAGAACTTGTGTCACACTTTCTGCCAGTATTTTCACATGGGGTTCAGATAGCATCGTAAGATGATTGCCCTCGGCTAAATGAAGTGTGACAGGACCCACTTTTTCCCAAGCAATCTTAGCTTCCAACTGTTTTTCATATGGCATTGATTGAGGAAGGTAAAGTTGAATAGGAATAGTGGATACGGCTTTTTCAATATAAGAGCAATTGGCCATATTATTTGCCTTAAATACACTTAAAATTCGGCTGACTTGCTGCGCGTCTGCATTTTCTGGTAAAAATTGTGAAGAAATTAAATATTGTTTAACAAGCTTTAACCGATCATGTTCTGGACATGCTGCGAGTTTCTCTTTCACATCAATAGAGCTCCTACCATGAAAATTTAAAGCACTCTCAGAGAGCTTGATTAGCCAGAGTAAATCATCCCACTCTAATGCATGTCTATCGCCAGTAAAAAATGGTAATCCATCAAAGATAATCAACGCTTGGACGACTTCACCTTCGTGCATCAATTGGTCGGCCATCTCAAGCCCAACTTTTGCTCCTAAAGAGTGCCCAGCAAGCACATAAGGTCCTGTCGGCTGAATCGTTCGTAGTTGTTGCAAATAGATTTCGGCAATTGACTCAATCTTATCCTCTGGTGCTTCATTCACTTCTAATGCGCGAGGTTGAAAAGCGTAAACAGGCTGTTCGTGGCTGAGATTTTTTGCAAGAAAGTTCAAATAAAACGCATGTCCCCCTGACCCAGGCAGGCAGAATAACGGAGTATAACTCCCTTGTTTACGCATGATAAGTACAGGTGTACACGCTGTAGTCGGCATATCAATATGTGTTGCGAGCGCTTCTATTGTTTGATGGTGGAATAAAGTCGATAGTGGAAAATCCTGTTCAAACATGACTTTCATTTTTGCTGTGATTTGCACAGCCAAGACAGAATTCCCACCAATATCGAAAAAGTTGTCCTGAACGCCGATAGCAGGTGCATTCAAAACTTCAGTCCAAAGGTTGATGAGCAATTGCTGGATTTGATTTGATGGGGGAGTATATCCTCTCGCTAAATCATGAGATGTATCCGGTTTTGGTAGTTGACCGCGATCTATTTTTCCATTGCGTGACAAGGGAAGTGAAGGTAATTCAATGATATGCTTTGGCACCATATAATTCGGTAAGCAGGAATTTAAGTAATCTTTGTATACTTCAGGATTCGGCTTATTTATTGAAGTGACTCTCGTTTGCAGCTGTTGTTCAGTAATTGCACCACCAACACATAAGTGAAGTAGTTCGTGATGGTGTCCCAAGTCAAAACGCTCAAGTAAGTCTGAGCAATCAATCCCCCCGATAGGACATAGACCAATCATCTCATCTGCTCCAGATTCCATGAGTAGTTGCCCCATATAGCCAGCCTCTAATAGGCAAAAGTCTCTTGCTTTATTGCCATAAATCGGCTGTATTGCATCCAAATCAGCGATGAAGAATAATGCGAATGCAGCTTGCTCGTAAATCATACGGTTTTGGCTGCCAAGCGGGCCAAACATACTTCCATGCAGTGGGGGTATGTGACTTGTTCGGATCAGTTTGTTTGCAGTTGGGTGAAGGTAATAGTTACCGCCCTCTAATCCTTCAATCCGTCCAGGCTGAATACACAGATAAATCTGTACAGGATAAAGATCCCCAGCTGAAGGATAACGATATTTAAAGAGTGATTCTTGAATACCAATGCCTTGCAGTGCATTCAGCCAATGATTAAACCTTATGAATGAAATCGGTTGAAGCGCATATTGACGATGACTTTGGCGTCTGAGATAGATGGTTCTAGAGTCAGTGTCTTGTTCTTTCAGTGAGACAGAAGTTTGTGCATTGAGATCTTGTCGAATACCCGGCTGGCTTAATTTATGTGCGATTCTATCTCCTTGTTCTACCAATACTGGACTTGAGATATTCTCAGATTGTTGTTTCTGAAAAGGAACAATATAGGCGATAAGTTGTTGTGACTGTCCCTCTCCAAAGATGTTGACACAGGCTTCTTTGATATCCCCATGCTGCTTGAGGTGCCATTCGACTTCTCCAAGCTCAATACGATGTCCTCTTAGTTTCACCTGTGAGTCTTCACGCCCTAAAAATTGAATATAGCCATCAGGGTGAAAGAAGCCGAGGTCACCAGTACGATATAGCCGTTCTTGTGTTTTAGGATGGCGGATAAATGACAGCTCTGTTTTTTGTTCATCCTGCCAGTAAAATTGAGCGAGACCAGCGCCACCAATGTATAAATGACCTGGAACCCAAGCAGGACAAGCATTCATATTTTCATCGAGAATATGAAAAGTCTGATTTGATAATGGTTTGCCATAGGGAATGCTCGTTGTGTATTGCTTTGATGCATCGATGGGGTGATAAATAGACCAAATTGCAGCTTCTGTAGCACCACCGAGGCTGACCATCTGTAAAGAAGGCCAAAGTATTTGCATGCGAGATGGAAGATCAACTGGGATCCAGTCACCACTCATCAACGACAAGCGAATAGAAGATGGGACAGTCACATTTGCTTGTGAACCCACGCTTGCTTCTGTGAGTGTATCTGTCAGCATTTGAGCAAGCGCTGGGACGGAATTCCAGATCGTGACATGATGCTGATGGCATAAATCAAGCCAATGGGTGGGTTCTCGCAACTGTTCAGGTGAAGGAAGAACAAGTGTGCCGCCCTGGCCCAGAACCCCGAAAATATCATACACCGATAGATCGAAGTTGAGGGCTGATAATGCAAGCACTGTATCTTTCTCTGAGACAAAAAAGCGTTGATTGATATCTTGGACCGTATTCGAGACACTTCGGTGATCCATCGCGACGCCTTTTGGCTGTCCTGTTGAGCCTGAAGTAAATATCACATAGGCAAGATCGCGATAAGATTGTGCTGTAGTAAGCGTAATCGAATGATTGGCAGCGCCTTCTGTTAATTGTTCAACTGTAAAGGCTTCTGTTTTATTCGGCCAGTGGTACGTTAAATATTCTTCCTGCGTCAAAACATATTGAATATCACAAGCGCCTAATAATTGATGTAACCGTTTTTCCGGCACATTTGGGTCAATAGGCACATATACTGCGCCGGAAGAAAGGATCCCTAGTACGGATACAATCTGTTGCCAGCCTTTATGCATCACAATACCGATACACTGATTGGGCCTGACACCCATATCAAATAACTGCTGACCAACTTTGGAAGCCATTTTCCCAAGTGCTTGATAACTGACCGTTCTTTCTTGAGAGATCACAGCGGGTTTATCTTCAAGCGTTTGGCACTGCGTTAGAACAGGGATATGTAGGAGTTGAGGTTCTATTGTACGTTCTGTTTGGTTGAATAACTGTCTTGCGACCCACTGCTCAGCTGGAAGAAATTGTCGGTAATTTTTCTGCCCCCAATTTGTGTGTTCATCTGCAAGATGGTTCAACAGGGTACAGTAAGCTTCAAACATGTCATCAATCATACCCCTTGGAAATAATTCAGGAATAAAGTCCCAATCGAGACATAAAGCGCCATCTCTTTCCGTCACTTTATGATCAAGCCAGACTTGTGGTGTCTGAGTAATGCTATAAACACAATCGCCAATCGGTTGTGGCCCATTTGCGTGTTGTTTTGGTAACGCGAGTGTACTGGTAAAAACAATGGGCATGTTGATAGCTTGTCCCGGGTTTCTTTTTCTGATTTCACGCAGAATAGTGATGCCATTGACATCACGGTGATCTAAGTCGCGCCATAGCTGTTGTTGAACCTTCTGTGCATGTTCAGAAAAAGATTTACTCTGGCTGACATCAACAGCGAGCAATAGCAGCGAGGTAAAATCACCAATGACCTGATGGATTTCTGGATGAATTTGTGGTCGATGGAAGAAAGTCAGGTTTAAGGTAAATTGTTTTTCTTTGCTCCAATAGGCCAGAATTTCGGAAAAGGCGGCCAACAAAATCCCTGAAGGCGTAACACCGAGTTGATTTGCATGTTTTTGTATCTGCTGCCAACATTGCTTATTTAAAACGAAAGCCCGCCTTTGGAAAGTTGGACTTTCCAGTGAAGCAGGCGATTTCGCTAATGGAAGTTCAGGCGCTGGTGGGATTGATTCAATGCGATTCAGCCAATATTGAAGTGAACACTGATAAGATTCTGACTTTTGCCAAGCGGACTCTGCAACGACATAATCTCGGAAAGAAAGCGTGAGTGTCGGGAATTGTTTCTCTGGTTGATGGTATCTGGCAAATAGTTCATTGATGAAAATGCGCATACTCCAGGCATCACCCCATAATGCATCGATACTGATATGTAAACGGGTCAATAATTCTGTTAAACATGTCGCATGGACCTCAAATAGCTGGTCATTTTCAACATCGAGCATTTGATGTGACATTCGATGGCGTATTTTTTGGATTTCATTTTCTCTATGTTTATCTGATAAACGCCGGCAGTCTGTGACTGGAATTTCATATGGAGCACATTGCTCGCGAATCTGTTGTTCTCCACTTGGCAGAACCACCATCCGAAGCATTGGGTGTCTATCAATCACACCGTTCCAGGCTTGCTTAAACCGCGATAAGTCTAGATGAGGACAGTCCACTTCGATATAGCCATGTGTCGCAACATTTCCAAGTTCGAAGAGTTGACTTCGGCCCAACCAGTAGGCTTGTTGGATTTCTGTGAGTGGGAATGGTCGAAATCTGTTTTCAGGATCTGGTTCGATTTCTGGTCGACTGACGATTTGAGTTTGTTGTGGATCACGGCGATAGTTTTCGATCTGAATAGCCAAAGATTCGATATTTGGGTGATCGAATAACACATTGAGTGGGAGCTTCACTGCAAATCGAGCCTGGATTTGCGAGATCAGTTGCGTTGCTAGAAGTGAGTGGCCACCCAGCTCAAAAAAGCTGTCTTTGATCCCAAGCTGTGAGGATGCTTCAAGCTTTAATATTTTTTGCCAAATCGCGACAAGAATCTGATGCTCCGGTGTTTGAGGAGGATGATAAGGGCGTTGGTTTTTTGCATGAGTTTGTTGCTCCAATTGCTTTTGATCAACTTTACCATGTGCAGTAAGCGGTAGGTGACTAAGAAATGAATATTGCTGAGGTAGCATAAACGAAGGAAGTTGTTGTTGCAGTGTAAGCTCAATATCCTTTTGAAGTAACATCAGGCTTTGCCAGCGGGGCTGTTGATTGCAACTTTTTAATTGCACATCTCTTTGGTGGCGCTTCGCATATAAGTTGTATAATTTTGTATTTTTTAAGTCTTCAGGTGCTTCAATATGCACGACAAAACCTTGTTCCTTCAATATATTTGTGACAGATGATAAACGTCCTTTCTCATCATGAACCTCAATGATCAATTGCTGGATCAGAGGCCAGTGCTCTGAGCGAATGCCGCTGAGTACATCCATTTCGCATTTTTCGACATCAATTTTGAGTAGATCGATTTTCGAAATAGCGTGTTGATCAATCACTTCGGATAACGCGATAAAATCGACATCAAATGTGACTGTTTCTAAAGCTTCAGCAAGTTGTGACTCTAGAAATTGATCTGTTAACGTCTCTGCGATGTCAGGTTGCATCTGACGGAGGTTTTCGGTGTATGTCTGGATTGTTTGTTTGACTTCAATGACATCTGAGTCACGACCCGAGAGAATCGAGAACTCAGGATAATGGACAATCGTATCCCGAGCATGTTTTGCGCCTACTCCACACTGATACAATATGGCATTCAAGCCATGTAAGCTGGTGTTGGCTTGAAGCAACTCGTAAACCACAGGCACTGGCTCAAAAGCATATAATGTTAAATCATGCTGGCATTGCTGGTCTGCAAATAAAGAAAACATGCCGATATTCGCACCGACATCAAAGATACAATCGCCAGGCCTCATTGTGATACCGTGCTTGAGATACGTTTTCTCAGAGAAGATTTCCTCATAGAGAAAATGGGTCTCTTTGGCATTCACCTGAGCGATTGACATCCCATTTGGTAGATGAGTGAGGGCATCAGCCACTTGCGTATTTCGCTCTTGTAGCTGAACTTGTGCATAGGGGATAGGTGCTTCTTGTTCACAAGGACAAATATAAGCCTGAATAGATGACTGTCCCATTTTATCTTGCTGGATGGTGACAAAGGCAGATGCGATGCCAGGATGCTGTTTGAGTTTGGCTGCCACTTCTCCGAGCTCAATACGGTAACCACGAACTTTGACTTGGTCATCATTGCGGCCCAAATAGTCGAAGCGTCCTGTATTGGCGCTTCGTCTTGCCAGATCACCGCTTCGATAATATCGACTACCATCAGGCATCGTGATGAATCGTTCTGAATTGAGATCAGGACGGTTATGATAGCCACGAGCAACACCTGCACCTTTGACATAAATCTCGCCAATCATGCCATCGGGAAGCGGGTTTTTATCCTGATCACACAATTGAATTTTTAAATCTGGGATAGGAATGCCGATATCACCAGTCGGTAAACTGGTCGCATCAATGGGGGCATAAGTGACATGAACCGTGGTTTCTGTGATCCCATACATATTGATCAATTGCGGTGACTTGTCTCCATATTTGGAAAACCATGCTTTGAGCATTGTTGTATCAAGGGCTTCACCACCAAAAATCACATATCGTAAATAGTGTTGAAGTGAGGCACCCTTAGATTCAGCAATCAAAGACTGAAATGCACCGGGTGTTTGATTCAGGACAGTCACATGTTGCGTGCAAATGCATTGATAGAACAAAGATGGATCCCGAGCCATATCATGAGGGATGGCGACCAGACGTCCGCCATGCAAGAAAGCCCCCCATATTTCCCAAACAGAAAAGTCAAAAGCAATAGCATGAAACTGACTCCAAACATCCTGCTCATTGAATTGGAACCAATGTTGCGTTTGTTCAAATAACCGAGATACCTGCTGATGCTCAACGAGAACCCCCTTTGGTTGCCCAGTTGAGCCAGACGTATAGATCATATACGCCAAGTCATTTGGGGTTGCCTTGTGATTTGGATTGCTAATCGGGTAGCTATCCAGCTTGGTTTTTATCTCTGAGTACACCAAAAACTGTTGATCTGAATCTTGGCCAATTGCAACAGATCCACTGTCGCAGAATATATAGTCCACATTGCTATCTTTCAGGATGAATTCAATGCGCTCTATTGGGTAGTTGGGATCGATGGGAACGTAAGCACATCCAGCTTTGAGGATCCCGATGATACAAATATATGCATCTATGGAAGGAGACATCATCAGACCAATCATCATTGAAGGCTTGCCTGACTTTGCTTCTTGTAGATGGTTTTGTTGGCGCATGTGAAGATAATGGGCCAACTGATTTGCATACAGATTCAGTTCTGTATAAGAGACTTCTCGGAATGTGCCACCAATCGGCTCACTGACAGCAATATGATCTGCACGAATAGTGACTTGTGCCTCAAACTGCGCAATGAGTGTTTTTTGTGGTGCTCTATGTTCTTTGATGCTGGGTGAGCATGTAGGGGGTAATAGTGACAATTGACTGATAGAAAGTGATTTCTGGACAGTCATATTCTCGAGCAATTGTGACAAGTTGTTTGCAAACTGTTCGAGTGTGTCTAAGGCAACTTTAGATGTGTCGAAATAATACCGGACTTCGATTTCTTCTCCTGGGCGGACTGCGATCGTGAGCGGAAAATTGGTTTGTTCATGGACTTGATGTGTTTGAACGGTCAGATTGCCTGCAATTTTCTGGTTGAGAGCGGCTTCATCTAGAGGAAAATTCTCAAATACGAGCAGTGTATCGAATAACAGATTCGCCTGGGACGAAGCGGTTTGTATATCACTTAAGGAAAAATAGCTGTACTGCTCTATGGTTTGTTGATGTGCCTGAACATCACGGAGCCAATCTTGAAGGGGTTGAGCTGGGTCAAATTGAAAGCGAGCAGGGAGAGAATTAATAAATAATCCAATCATCTGCTCTACACCTGGAAGCGTTGCTGGTCTTCCCGATACCGTTACGCCTAGAACGACATCATTGCTCCGGGTATATCGACTAAGCAAATAAGCAACAGCAGCTTGAAACACAGTATTCAATGTCACTCGTGCTTCTTTCGCGAGTTGTATCAATGATTGGCTAAGCCGCTTTGAAATGACAAAAGGCTTGTTTTGGTAATGTCCACTTGAAGTCGTGACTGTAGGAAAGTGGCTGATCAGTTGTGTTGGCTCTTTCACATCCTGCAACTGTGCTGCCCAAAACCGGGTTGCTTTGGTATGATCTTGTTCATTGATCCAAGCAATATAATCCCGATAAGCACGTTGCTGGCTCACGTGTGGTTGTATCTGCTCAACTGGATGAGTCGCGTAAAAGTTATAGTGCTGAATTAATTGCTGGATCAACATCGGGACGCACCAACCATCCAGTAATATATGATGATGTGTCCAGATAAGGTATGCATCTGACTCGGAAGTTTTAATCAAAGTGACACGCATCAAAGGTGCTTGATCAAGTTCAACCCCTGTTTTGACGTCATTCGCAAGAAAATGTTCTAAATCTTGGGCCTGCTCCCGCCAATCCAAAACGAGCCATGGAACTTCGATCTGCTTTTTGACAACTTGCAGTGGCTTTTCGAGTCCTTCCCAATAAAAACCAGTTCGTAATATGGCGTGATGATCCATCAGCAATTGCCATGCTTTTTCTAAAGCAAACTCAGAAATATCGCCGTGAAGCTGATAGCAGAATTGTTCAACAAAAACGCCGGAATTTGGGGCACGAAGCGACTCATATAAAATTCCGTGCTGCAAAGGTGAGAGTGGGTACGCGTCTTGGACATTGTCTAATTTCATGAAGATTGTCCTTATGATTGGTCAAGCAATTGAGCAAGCTGGTTGAATGATGCTTCATCCAACTCGGCAAGTTGAAAGTCGCTTGGTGTGAATTCTTGAGATCCACTTGCCATGCAGTGATGAATGATCCGTTCCAAATGCAGGATAAAATCATTCGCAAATTGACTGATACATGCGGATGAAAACTGTAATTGACTGAAATCCCAATGGATAGTGAGTTGGTCTTCATTTACGAGGGCATTGATTTGTAGGCCATAGTATCTCGGATGCAATGAGGATTGCATTCGTCCTGCTGAGAAGTTTGAGCCACCACGGATCAGCGTGTTCTGTGTCTCTTCCGCGTGATCAAGTTGTCCTAAGTAGTTAAACACAATCGGGCTTGTCGGTGTCTGAGCAAGCTCAGCGACTTGCATCAAGTATTTCAAAATCCCAAATCCGATACCATGGTGAGGGACTTGTCGATGCGTCTCTTTGATGCGTTGAATCACATGAGGAATGTCAGCACGGTCACAGCACAACCGAATCGGATAAACACTGGTAAACCAGCCAATTGTGCGAGATAGATTGACTCGATCTTCGGCAAACTGACGTCCATGAGACTCCAAGTCAAGCCGGATCTCATTCGCTTTGAACCACGGCGTTAACGTCAGCCACAATGCACTCAAGAGAAGGTCTTCGATATGAGTCTGGTAACGAGTATGAGCACCCTGGAGTAATTGATGGGTCAGTTGATCAGGCAGTTTCACTGTACAACGTGCTGTTGAACTTACAACGGGATGCTCCGGCGCATTTTTTGTTTCATATGGCATCGGGTAACAGGGTTCTTTCAGCGTATTGAGCCAGTAGGGAAGTTCTTGCATAAACATATCGGCATGGGACTGAATGTTCATACAATTCACCCAATCTCTACAGGAACTTGTTTTTGCGCTCAACTGAGGTGCTTTTCCATGACAAAGGTCTTGATAGGTTTTGGATAGATCCTCAAAAAGAATGCGCCAAGATACACCATCAACGACTAAGTGGTGGATCACCCAGTGGACGAGAATGGTATTGTCTTCTGAGCAACGAATCACGGTCAGTTGATTAGTGATCCCTGCTTGAATATTGAGATTTTGCTGTTTTTCCTCAACAAGTTGTGAGACCTTCTCGGCGTCAGAAGGATCACCTTCAAGCCAGTACTCATGAAACATATGTTCAATGTTTGAACGGAATGACTCCCAAGGAAGATACTCCTGCGCTGGAATCGTCTTTTTTGGGTAGAAACATGCACGCAAAGCATCATGGTGCTTGAGCAAAATAATAAACGCTTGTTTGAAGTGCTCTATTTGTAGATCTGAAGTCACCTCAAACAGCATTGCTTGATTATAATGATTTCGCTGCTGCTCATATTGTTCAAAGAAACGACATTGAATCGGGGAAAGCGGTATCACCCCTGTGACTTCTCCTTGATTGGTTTCTGCTTGTTCAACGGGGATGGCCACTTGTGCTAATGCGGCGACAGTTTGTTGAGAGAAGATTTGTTTAGAAGTGATCTTAATCCCAACATCCCGAGCACGAGCAGTGATCTGGATTGAGATAATTGAGTCGCCACCGAGATCGAAGAAGTTATCATGAATACTGAGTGAGCGATGACGAAGCACGCTTTGCCAAATATCAAGTAGTGCTTTTTCAGTCTCTGTTGTAGGCTCAGTTGTTGAATGGTTGTTTTGTTCAGGCGTTGGTAATGCGTGACGATTAATTTTACCATTCGCATTGAGTGGCAAAGCTGGAAGCGCCATGAATGATACCGGGATCATATACGCAGGCAATCGACTCTGTAGATATGACTTCAAAGTACTTTTTTTCTGCTCGGTCAGAGAATCTCTGTGATCATCGAAGACAAGGTAGGCGATCAGTTGTTGATGACCGAACTGATTTTTTTGGCAGTGCACAAAACTATGTTGTATGTCTGGATATTGATTCAGGTGATGTGTGATCTCATCCAGCTCTACTCGAAATCCTCTGATTTTTACCTGATCATCACGCCGACCAAGAAAGAGAATATCGCCAGATGGAAGATATTGTCCTAAATCCCCAGTACGGTAGATCATACCTGTACCAAAAGGATTCGGAATGATTGATGGTTGATCTGATTGAGGGGTTCCAAGATAGCCTGAGCAGACATTTTTCCCCCCAATCAACAGCTCTCCATGTTGACCAACTGGCGCTAAGTTTCCAGCCTGATTAACTATGTAGATCTCCGTGTTGGCGAGTGGTTTTCCAATGGCAATTTGCTGTTCATTTTGTTTTGCTGACAATGAATAGGTTGCGACGCCGATTGTTGTTTCTGTTGGGCCATAATGATTGTGGATGTGTAGAGAGGGTGATTTGCGTTGAATCGTTTGCACTAAGTTTGGCTTCAAAGACTCGCCACCAAATATCAAACCTTTTTGAGGAAGTAGTGCGACATCATGTTGCTCATCCCAAAGCGCAGCAAAGTGAGAAGGAACGATTTTCAAGTAATCCACTGGGTTTTCTGACAAGAATTCAGTGAGCGCAGCCGCATCCATGGCTGCGGATTCGGAGATCATCACAACACATCCACCCGTATATAGTGCTGGAAACAGCATGGTGTAGCCTAAATCGGCATTTGGTGTTGAGATCATGCCAAAACGCTGAGGTGATGAGGTTGATTCGAACCCAAATCGCTCAATCACTGCATTGATGTAGTTATGGAGTTGAGCATGTTGGACCTCGACACCTTTTGGTGTGCCAGTCGAGCCTGAAGTAAAGACGGTATAGGCTGCCTGTATTGAAGATACTGGACGCCATGACTGCATCCGTGCTCTTGCTGATGGATTGAGCGGCGGCAATGTCGTTGAGAGTGAAAACTCATTGAGTTGAAGTTTTTCGCCAATACCATGGGTTGGTACATGTGTGAGAACCCAACGCAATTGGGTTGCGTGGATCATAGACTTCAAACGTTTGACCGGCCAGTCTTTATCCAGTGGTATCAAGGAAGCACCAAGTTTGAGGATCCCCATTAGGCCAATGACAAACTCGATTGAACGTGTCATTGCAATGCCTACACGATCAGAGTGATCCAACCCAAGCTCTGTCAGCTGAAAAGCAAGTCGCTCTGATTGCTCATCGAGTTCTGCATAGGTGATTTTTTGGGACTGATCAATCACCGCGATTGCATCCGGTGTTTGTTGCGCCTTTAATCGAAATTGATCTGGAAATAGCGGATGTGAAGAAAAGTCGATGATGGTGCCTTTTGCAAAGGTGATAGCATGTTGTGCTTGTGTTTCATCGATAAGTGGTATTTGGCGAATGGGGGTGTCAAGTGCAACTTGTGTTAAGCCATTGAGAATCGATTCATATTGCTTGCACATGTGCAATACAGAGTCAGGTTTAAATTGAAAACTGTCATATGTAACCCGTAATTGAAGTTGTTGCTGAGATATACTTGTGACCAGTGTCATGGGGAAACTGGTTTCACTCGCAGCATTGACTTCTGTGATTTGAACACCAGGTGCAAATGACTGTTGGTTCAATACAGGATCAAAGGGCAGGTTTTCAAATATAAACAAGGTATTAAATAGCGCATCGGCACGGGACACGTCTGTGAGCGCAAAGATTTCATTCAAGGGAAGATCAGCATATTGATTACACTCAACCTGGTTGGCATGTCTTGTCTCAAGAAGCTCAGAAAGTGGCATATCCCAATCAATTTGAACCCGGGATGGTAATGTATTGATCATCAACCCGATAATCGAACCGACTTGCGGTAATTGCGCTGGACGTCCAGAAACCGTCGTCCCAAAGAGGACATCATTTTGTCCTGTATATTGACTGAGTAACAAAGCCCATGCACTTTGTAAGAGTGTATTTAGCGTGACACTTGCTTTTCTGGACTTGCTTTGTACGCTCTGTGTGAGTTCTTGAGAAATCAGATATTTAATTTCGATACATTGACGTGTATTGCGCTTGGATGCCACATCATTATTTATTCCACCACCATCAATCAAACCACGATCCAGTTTTAACTGAGTACTTGAATCAATCCCGTGCATCATTTGTTTCCAAAATGCTTTTGCAGGAGAAAAGTCTTGTTGGTGGCGCCAAGAGATATACTGTCGGTAAGGAACTGAAGGTGGTAGTTGGGCTGTGTTTGGCCCTTCACGGTATAGCTGGACGAATTCTTTAAACAAGATCGGGGTGCTCCAACCGTCAACCAGAATGTGATGGCAACTCCAAAGTAGCTCATATGCTTCTGGTGCAGTTTGGATAAGATAAAAACGCATCAATGGCGCCTTGGTTAGATCAAACCCGCGATTGCGCTCCCGCTGATGTAATTTTTGACGCTCTTGAGCTTGCTCTTCGAATGAGAGATGTTGCCAATCAATAGCATGACTGTCTGTTGGGAACCAGTTTATATTCGCTGTGGGAAGGACAATCTGATGTGGAAAGGGCAGATTTTCCCAGAAAAAGCAGCTGCGTAAGGCCGTATGACGATGAATCATTTGTTGCCAGCACTGCTGCACCTTTTCTCCATCCAGAGCACCTTGAAAGCGCAATGTGATGAGCTCGATATAAGCTGAAGAATCCGGCTGTTGTGTGGTTTCGAATAATAACCCTTCCTGCATAGGTGAAAGGCGGTAAACATCTTCTACTTCAGGAATATTCGACAGGAGACTTGTTAATGCGTCTTGGTTTAAATGGGCATCAGGAAAATCCGATGGCGTCCACTGTGGGACAGTCATGTTTTTACAGTGTGCAATAAAGTCCACGCATTGTTGTTCAATACATTTGAAAAGTGTACGAATTGTTTCAGCTTGATATAAACGATGACTATACCGCCAAGTAAACTGCAAGTTGTCATCCGAGAGTACTGCAGTGATGTGATGCTGGTACGGAAGCGCCTGATTTGGAGATTGTAATGGTCCAACTGACCAATTCAAAGGAATGAAATCGGCTGTTAAATTACCAGATGAGAAAGACGTTTTTTGTTGTCCCTGAAAATTAAAACAAACGGGTACATTTGGCGATACGTTTATTTTATCTGGCGTCAGATATTGTTGGATACCTTGGAGAAGTCTATGTTTTTGGGCTGTACGAAAGTTTTCCTTCCATGCCATGATTGATTGACTGTTTGCTTTCACAGCTTTGAATGAAATCGTATTGAGGCTCGTAAACCAGCCAACAGTTCGGCTCAAGTCAATCAAGTTGTCGGGATCTGCAAACGGGAGTTCATCCGGGTATCGGCCATGACCCTCAACATCAATGTGGCATGCTGGTTGATCGAAATAGGCCATGATGGCAGCACTCACACAATAAAGAGCAATTTCTTGCGGTGTCATGTGGTAGTACTGTTTCGCCAATTGGATCAGCTGCTGTGTCATATCTATGTTCAGTGAGAAGGGCTGCTCTCGAAGATATCTAGCTTGCTGACTATCCGGTAATCTAGGGTGATCCGACGGCAGTAGGTCTATTTGCTGCTCTATTTTCCATAAAAGTTCATGACTGTCCTGATTTGGCAGGGAATTTATGCTCTTGTGTCGAGCGCTTTGATGAAGTGCGTTTGACCAGCTTTGGATCGAGCTTGTTTTGTCGGGGAGTCTGACTTCTTTCTTGTCTTGGATCTGTTGATAAACGCAGAGAAAGTCTTGCTTGAGAATATCCCAGGAAACGGTGTCGACAAGTAGATGATGAATGGTCCAAAATAGAACAAGATTGTCTTGATCACGAAGAAGCAAACATCGCATCATTGGGCCATTGAACAAGTTGAAGCCATATTGTTTTTCAGCAATCGTGGACTCTACCCAGTGTTTAAACTCTTGCAAATTCGACGCTACACAAATCATCTGTTCAAGATGGAGGTAAATTGATAATGATTGCGTATTAGCCGATTGACCGAGATGTTGTTCCCAGCGACCAGAAACAGGGTTTTGTCTAAAATGCGAGCGTAATCCATCATGCAGATTGAGCAAGGCAATGAAGATGGATTGACAGGTTTCTATCGTCATATCTGCTGGGCAGCGCATCAAAACGGATTGATTAAAGTGATGGGGGTCTACCATCGTGTTTTCCAAATACCATGCTTGAATGGGCAGTACAGGGAATTGGCCAGTGATCTCCCCTTGCTCTGCTTGTAAAGACTCTCCCTGTGATCGTGCAGCAGCGGCTAATGCTGTGATTGTTTGATGAGAAAACAAATCTTTCGTCGTCAGAACAAGTCCTTGTTGATTCGCTCTCGATATCACCTGAATGGATAAAATCGAATCGCCACCAATATCAAAGAAATTATCATCTGTGCTCACTTCTGATTGGTGCAGTACATCTTGCCAGATGCGCAGTAAAATGGACTCTGATTCTGTCTTTGGTGTGAGAACAGGTCGTGTATTCGTTCGTGTATAAAAAGTTGGTAATGCTTTGCGATCAACTTTACCGTTGGGTGTCATGGGTAGTTTGTCTAAC
Organism: Algicola sagamiensis DSM 14643; assembly: GCF_000374485.1. Taxonomy (GTDB): domain Bacteria; phylum Pseudomonadota; class Gammaproteobacteria; order Enterobacterales; family Alteromonadaceae; genus Algicola; species Algicola sagamiensis. The sequence continues at coordinate 51,260 of NZ_KB894507.1, read as the reverse complement.
ATGATATAGCCAGATGGCCGCATATACTCTGGCAGTTGTTGATCTACCATGACTTTAATTTGTGGTAAAACTTGTTGGCTCAATTTTCCAAGCAATGGGTGATTCGCAAATTGGGTGAGTGGGCGATTGGGCCCAGGTTTGGTTCGAAAATCTTGATGTTGAGCGAGTGCAATTGGATCACGGAGGAAGACAGCATCAACTTGGTCAAGTTGCCCAGTGATTGAAAACTGAATATTCAGTGTGTACCCACTGTTGAGAGCCAATTGATGGAGCGACTGAAAATCAGAGTTTGAATATGCCGATTGCGCTTTAGGACAGTCATGAATAGACTGCTTATCCTTTGCTTGTTGTATCCAGTTCATCCGGGCTGAATCTCTTTGGAGCCTAGGGTTTGTGAGGTGGCGGATCAAGATTTCATCGGCAATGGAATCATGGAGTATTTCAGCAATTTGACTGTCTGAAAGAGTTTGCCCATCATGGCTGTCGATGTCCCAATCTGGTTGTAACTGGGGCTCAAAATGTAAGATAGCCTGATAACGATACAGACTGAGTTCGTTGAGATAATTACCTGGCTTGATACTGTGGCTAAAATGACACGCTCTTGGAACAGATTGAGAGAAATGGAAGAAAAATTCTGGTGTGATCAACAACTCTTCTTCTTGCATCATGTGCAATTCTACACGTGGTTTAAGCTGGCTTACTGTGAGATTATCTTCTGCACGATAACATTGTATCGCGGTTTGAAGCATCTCAAAATGAGCAAGGCTTCGGATATCTCCAATAAAAATACGTCCTTTCTCTGCGACAAGTTCAGTCAGCCCACATAAGACCGTTTGTAGATAGTCGATAGAAGGAAAATATTGGATGACAGAGTTTAAAACGATCACATCATACCTACTTTCCTTCAATCCAGAAAAGTCATGGGCGAGCTGATGCTTTAAGGTGATATTGTTCAGGTCACTTTGGTTCTCGATTTGCTGCTGCAAACGCTCCAGCGCAGCTTTCGAAAGATCGGTGCCAGTATAAGACTTGCAGTGGTGGGCAATTTTATTGAGTAATAATCCAGCGCCACAACCAATTTCCAGCACATGTTTCGGATTGAATGGAAGAATAGATTGAACGGTTTCTTCTACCCAGGCTGTCATCTCTTGCTCTGGTAAAGGCTCTCCTGTAAAACTGCTATGCCAACCGAGGTAGGGAGAGTAATCCGTCTGGGCATATGTTGTCTCGAATAATGAGGACCAGTCATTCAGCCGACTATTATGTTGATCTTTTGTAGCTTTTGTAGGTGTTAAGTAGGCAACGAGCTGTTGCTGAGTGCTAGTCAATTGAGGTAATACGACCGCTTCTTGAATTTGTGGATGTTGTAGCAAGAGTTGCTGGATCTCATCTAATTCAATCCGAAATCCACGGACTTTGGTTTGTTGATCGCGCCGTCCCATAAAATATAGTGATCCATCGGCCATCACTTTGACGTCATCACCTGTCCGATAGACTTTTTCATCCGACCAAGGAATATCAACGAATGAACTTGCAGTTTTTTCTGGCAAGTTCAAATACCCAGTGGCTACACCTGCACCACCGATATACAGCTCCCCCCGCACATTTTTTGGGACAGGTTGTTGATATTCATCAAGAATATATAAGCTGACGTGTGGTAAAGGGTGACCGATTGAAACATGCTGCATATCCGGTCGACAACGTTGTATCGTTGCACAAACGGTTGCTTCAGTTGGTCCGTAGGCATTATAGAGCTTGATACGTTTTGACCAGATTTCTGCAATATCTTGAGGAAGCGTTTCACCAGCTGTAATGATTGTTTTCAGACTCTCAGGTGGTGTTTGAGGTAAATTTGCAAGAAAGCTTGGGGGGAGTGTGACATGGGAGACTTGGGCATTATTTATAATTTCCCAAAAAGAATGATCAGGAATGAGCTTGTCAGTTGAATGGATTGCTAAGCTGCCACCAGCACCAAGCGCCATTACGATTTCCCAAACCGCCGCATCAAAACTGAGTGGTGCAAATTGAAAGACGCGATCCGTCTGCGCAAGCTGAAATATTTCACGCTGAGCCATCATCAAGTGTGCCAGTCCTTTTTGTGTCAGTTGCACACCTTTTGGCTGTCCTGTAGAGCCGGATGTGTAAATGATATAGGCTATATCGTCCAAGGTTAATACAGGTTTATATTCAGCAGCATCAACATGTTGTTTTAAGTCAGCAATATCAATACTTGGAATCGTTTGTGAACAACATGAGTGCGTTTCATCATTGACAATGACAAATTGCAATTGTGCGTCATTCATCATGTATGCCAGCCTTGATGCTGGATAGCTCGGATCGAGAGGGACGTACACCAATCCAGCTTTGAATAAGCTCACGGCAGCAAGAATACTATCGACTCCTTTTGGAAGACAAACGCCGATATGACAGCCTTTAACAGCACCGTGATGATGAAGAGCCTGCATCACTTGATCACTTTGTTGACTCAACATTTGATACGAGATCCTTTCATCACCACATAAAATGGCGGTACTGTGTGGTGATATATGCAGCCAGTCGTTTAAGTAATCTGAAAACAATGGGGCAGCTTGATCGCATTGATGTTGGGCTTTCAACCCTTGAGTGAGAGCCTGCTTTTCCTTTTTGTTCAATATATCGAGTGCCAGCAAAGACATATGAGGATGGTGGAGCACAGACATCGCAAGTTGCTCAAAATGATGCTGCATGGATTCAATCGTACTGGGTAGGAACAAACTGGTTGAATATTCCCAAACACATTCCAAATCATCAGTGTGATCATACATCGATAAGAACAGGTCAAATTTGGAGGTTTGATTATCAATTGGTATTGCTTCAAGCCGGAGCCCTTGTAATTTCATTGGGGGTCTCGGGGCATTTTGAAGCGCAAAAGCAGTTTGGAAAACAGGCGCTTGATTCAACGAGCGCTCAGGTTGTAAGGCTTCTACCAGTTTTTCGAAAGGGAGATCTTGATGATCAAATGCTTGTTTCACAGTCTGGCTGACTTGGCTGAGAAATCCAGTAAAAGCTTGCTCTCCATCGATCTGTTGCCGAAAGGCAAGTGTGTTGACAAAAAAACCGATAAGTCGTTCGATATCAAGGTGATTTCGGTTGGCAATCGGCGAGCCAATCACAATATCATCTTGCTGTGAATAACGAAACAACAAGACATAGAACAAGCTCAGAAGTAATGTAAATAGTGTCACGCCATTATCATTCGCAAAGCGGCGCAGTTGTGTGGATAGTGCTTTTGAAAATCGAAAATAAACATGTGCACCTGAAAAGTTCTCTTTTTCAGGTCTTGAGTGATCAGTCGGTAGGCTGATCTGAGGTGGCGCATCTTGAAGTTGCTTTAGCCAAAATTCACGTTGAGAAGAGAGTTTTTTTCCCTGCATTTGATGCCGTTGCCAACAAGCATAATCTGCGTATTGAATCGGCAGCGGTGGTAAATGAGCGGCTTGTTGAGCAACCTCCGCAGCGTAAAATGCACGGATCTCATCGATAAGAACGCCTATTGACCAGCCGTCAGCTGCGATATGATGGATCAGGATAAATAAAACATGTTCTTCAGGCTGACATTGAAATAGCGTTGCTTTTAGCATTAAATCTTGCTGGAGATCAAATGTTGCCTGTAAGGCCTGTTGGATGTGTTGCTCAAGGATATCTGGCTGCTTTGCTTCATTAAATGAAGAGAGGTCAACCTGCGTGAGAGGAACTTGGACAAACTCGTCAATCACTTGAAAAGCTTCACCGTTATTCTCGCAGATCCGCGTTCGTAATATCTCATGGCGTTGCACAATATGTTGCAAGCTTTCTTGGAGTGCGGAAGTTTGCAGGTAACCTCGAAGGCGAATTGCACCGGAAATGTTATAAACAGGATGTGCGCCGATGAGTTGATCGATAAACCAAAGCCTTTGTTGGGCAAAAGATAACGGAATATGAGTCGGTCTTTGGCAGGAAATACCTTCTGCATCGACCCGCTTTTCTTGCGCTAAAGAAAGAAAACGAATGAGATCTTGTTTGCGTTCCCTGATCGCATTTTTCAATTCATCTGTGAGCATGCCTTCGTCGGCACGGAGCCTAAGTTTGTCCTCAATGAGGGAGATCCTGATCCCCATATTTTTGAGATGATGGATGAATTCAGCAGGTTGTGTCGGTAATTCGTCATGTTTAGATGTCATATTCTTCTTCTCTTTCACTGACCTGTTTTGGGTCGTCCAAGGCCCAAGTTATAGAGTCGATATAAGTTGCCAAGCTAGCGATAGTGGGACGCTCAAAAAAAGTTTGAAGACCGATATCGATTGAAAACGCGTGACGTAGTCGAGAGACGACCTGTGTCGCTAAAAGTGAGTGACCACCGACTTCAAAGAAGTTGGAGTGAATATCTATAGGATGACGACCAATGACCTCTCGCCAAATTTGACTGATTTGATGTTCGATGTCATTGGTCGGCAATGTGCATACAATATTATCTTTTGTGGACTGCCAATGTGGTTTTGGTAATGCGTTGAGATCGATTTTTCCGTTGGCGGTTAATGGCCACTCTCGAATAGGAATATAAGTATCAGGTTGCATATATTCTGGAAGCAAGTGCTGAATGGAGGATTTAATTTGTGGGACTTCTTGGCGGATGAGTTGGCCTGCTGCTGGAAAGTTACCATAGGTATGCATGCTTTGAACTGATGCAACAGATAGAAAATGTGCTTGATGTGCTTTGAAAAAATTGACACCAGTTGTACGGGAAAATAATACGTCATACGCTTGAGGTTGCTCAGGATCCCAAGTGAGGTAGCATTCCCAACCATTCTCATTTGCCCAACGCTTTAACTGATGTGGCCAGATTTGAATTTGATCATGTGTGGCTTGAGAAAGTCTTGGATTAAGAATGTGGGAAAACGCAACTTGATCTGAGTGGGACTGCTCAAGTTGCTTAAAAATTTGTTCAATTGATATCGGTGTATGCTGCCATTGATGCCAAGTAAAAGATGGACCATGACGATGGTCTATTTCTTCTGGACTGGCTTTTTCAAGAATCGCTGAGTAACGGAATTGAGTCAACTCATTGAGTGACAGTCCTGATTTCATTTCACAACTACGGCATTGTAAATTGGGCACAAAGCGATTGATATGTTGAAATAAAGCAGGAGAAATCAACAACTCTTCTTCATCCATGAGATGCTCTTGAACTCTGTCGGTCCGAAATTGCTGAAGTTCTTGGCTGCCTGAAAATTGTGTATTTACCACAAGCTCATGGTAGGTTTTCAAGAGTTGGTAATTTCTTATGTCACCCAGATAGATGACCCCTTTGGGAGAAAGGTATGATGAGAGGTACGTGAGAACGTCGATGAAATAAGTCAAAGTTGGAAAGTACTGAACGACTGAGTTGAGGATAATGAGATCGAATTTCGTCTCAAAATTTGGTAATGCGTGGGCTGGTGCCAGGCACAATTGAACATGGTTCAGCTCAGAAGTGCTATTTTTTAAATCGAGTATTGTTTGAAGCGCAGCTTCAGAAATATCGACTCCCCAATACACATGACTTTCTGGCGCAAGGTGCGCGAGCAATAAACCTGTCCCGCAGCCGACTTCCAAGACACGCTCGGCTTGACATTTCCTGAGATCATCGAGTGTTTCCTCATGCCATTCCTGCATTTGCTGAAGAGGAATCGGTTCACCTGTGTAGCTGCTATTCCATCCCTGAAAATTATATTCTGGATCATAGGTTGCTGAGGATTGAGTTCTTGGTGAAGATTGTGTGTCGTAAGTACTTTCAAAGAGAGTTTTCCATTGTGTGATACGGGCTTCAGTAGCAACAGTCGCATTGGTCGCAGGAATGAAATACGCGACGAGTGATTGGTCGCCATCGTCATTTATATGCATACACACATGAGTATCTGCGATTTGGGATTGTTGCCTCAGTACAGACTCGATTTCTTCTAATTCAATTCGAAATCCGCGTCGTTTGATTTGGCGATCATTACGTCCATAAATCCCGAGATTGCCATCAGGTAAATAACGAACTAAATCTCCGGTCTTATAAAGCAGGCCTTGGCCAAATGGATTTTGAATAAATCGCTCTGCGGTCAGTTTAAGGCGATTATGGTAGCCCAAAGCAAGCCCATCGCCACCTATATACAATTCTCCAATGACACCACGAGGGACGGGGTTTAAGTATTCATCAAGGACATATACTTGGCTGCTCTGAAGGGGTTTTCCGATGGGTATCGGTTGTGAAAAATTGTCATCTGGACGGAGTGTGTACATGCAAGAAAAAGTGGTGCACTCGGTCGGTCCATATCCATTGATCACATACTTGGGAGGCGCAACCCGAAAGAGTCGATGCATTTGGGCTGGGATCAGCGCTTCTCCTCCAAGGACCAAGTAGGTTAACTCTTGGCATGCATCTGGAATAGTCTCGAACAGTGTATAAAATAATGCAGGCGTGAGAAAGAGGCAATCAATATGTCGGTCACGAAGTTGATTGGATAAAACCTCTGGTTGAAGGGCTGAGAATTTATCAATGATTTCCAGTCGTTTGCCATAAAGGAGCGCGCCCCAGATTTCAAAGGTGGCAGCATCAAAGGCGGGGTTGGATAAATGTCCCATACAATTGATTTGTGTAAAATCGACATACTGCCGATCTGCAATCAGCCGATGGACTGCAAGATGCGGCACGAGGACTCCCTTGGGCTGTCCTGTAGAACCTGACGTATACATCAAGTACGCCGGGTCCCTTGCACAGATAGAGGGAAGCACAAAATCTCTGGAAAACTCTAACTTACACATTTGTGTTTGCGCGCAATCCATTGCGACCAAGCTGCTTTGATGGGAAGCTTTTTGCGCTTCAAACTTTGAGGAATCTTGCGAAAGACAACAGATCAGCTTCGGCTGACAGTCTTTCAGAATTGACTCCCGTCGTTGTGAAGGGGTATCTGGATCAATTGGAACGTAGGTTGCACCCGTTTTGACTGTAGCGAGCATGGTTAAGATAAAGCAAGACGATCTTGGTAGATAAAGGACAACACAGTCTTTTTGTTGCACGCCCTTGGATTGAAAGAGCTGAGCAAACTGGTTACTTTCTTGCTCAAGTTGAAGATAGGTCAGGGTTCTGGAATCATCACGAATTGCAATTTGATCAGGATTGAGCGCAGCCTGAGTTCGAAATAGTTCTGGTAGTGTTTTTGTGCGATCGTATCCACTCGTCTTTTGGCGCCATTTGCTCACCAGTTGCAACTGGCTTTGATGTTCCATCAGGGGATATTTGGCAATCGGTTGGTTTGGGTCTTGAATAATGCCTTGAAGCAGAAAGATAAAGTGATTGGCAAGCTCAGCGATTGTATCGGGTAAAAATAGATCGGTTTTATATTCAAAACATCCTCTGATTTGGTCACCTTCTTCGTATAAAAATAAGATGAGATCAAATTTTGCATGCTGTCTTTCAAGCAGATACGGACTGACCGTCAAACCTTCCAATTGCGTCTTCGTCTTGGGCACATTTTGTAAGCTGAGCATGGTTTGAAATAAAGGAGAGCGGCTGAGATCTCGTTCATTTTTTAATGAATCGACGAGTTGCTCAAATGGTAATTCAGAATGAGACAATGCGGACTGCGAGGCTGTTTTGACGCGCTCCAACAACTCAGAAAATTTCAGGCTGCCATCCAGCTGGACACGGATAGCGAGGGTATTGACGAAAAAGCCAACGAGGTCCGTTATATCTGAGTGATGCCGATTGGCGATTGCAGTCCCAACAACAAGGTCATTTTGATGGGTATAGCGAAAGAGTAAAGCTTGATAAATCGCCATACATCCCATGTAGAGGGTACAATGTTGCGAATGACAGCGTTGTTTGAGTGCTGCAACGACATCTGGTTCAAGGTAGAACGTATGTCGGGCGCCTTGATAGCTTTCAACAGCAGGTCTTGGGAAGTCGGTTTGCAAATCAAGTTTTTCTGGAGCATCACGCAACGTATCGAGCCAATAGGTGAGCTGAGATTGCATCAAAGGCTGTTTTGAACGTTCCAGCTGCCAGATAGAAAAATCCAGATATTGACAAGAAAGCGGGGGAACATCTGGTGTTTCTTCATGTAGAAATGCTTGATAAAAAGCGGCCAGCTCACGATTGAGGATCCCCGCTGACCACCCATCACAAATAATATGATGCATCACAAACAATAAAATATGTTCAGTGCTTGATATTGAAAACAGCGTTACACGAAGTAACTTTCCTTGCTCGAGATCAAAGGGTTGATTGATTGTATCGTTGAGCATTGATTCATCGAGTTTGTCGATAAAGTCCAGCTGGACCTCAGCATCCATCTCGACCACTTGCTTGGGAATACCATTTTCTTCAACAAATTTGGTCCGGAATATCTGGTGACGTTGTATGATCGCTCGAATTGCTTGTTCTAACGCAGTGATATTGAGCTGTCCTTCTAATTGAAGGGCACAAGGCTCGTTATAAGTTCCCGCGATTTGTTCTTTTTGCTGGAGAAACCATAAGCGCTGTTGAGCGAAAGATAATGGCCCTTCTGAGCGATTGGGATGAGAAGGAATGGGGGCTTCATCCGCATTGGAAATCAGGGCATAAAGTGCAGACTTATGGGTTTTCATCTCCTCAAGCAGCATGGGAGTCATTGCTGACTCCGGTGCTTTGTAGTGAAGTTGTCCTTGCTCCGTCCATAGTGTCACACCTGCATGTTTGAGTTGTTCGACGAGTGCTTGGATCGTATTCATAAAACCCCGCTGACTTCGTTAGTAGAAATGCTGGTGGATGTTGCCCGGAGCGCATCACTTTGTTGAGAGAGGCTCAACCAGCTTGCAAACGCTGCAATGGTTGGATGGTCAAAAATGTGTTTTAACGTGAGTTCGCAGGCAAAGTCTTGTTGCAGGCGTTGGAGTAATAAGGTTGCGGAGATTGAGTTTCCACCAAGCTCAAAAAATGGCGTTGCAACGCAGCTTATTTCTTGTTTTAACACGTCTTTCCAAAGTTGGCATAAATGACGCTCCAGATCATCGCGAGGGGGTTGGCTGGGGGTGCTGGTGCCTGGATCCGGCAGTCGATGTGAGTCGACTTTTCCTGATGGTAATAAAGGCAGCGAGTCAAGGGGAACCAGAAAACTGGGGAGCATCGACATCGGGAGTTGTTCACTGAGTTTTTGTCGGATGTCATGTAATTGAATGGATGGATCATTCAATACAAGATAACCAACCAAATGCGACTGCTGATTCAACGTTTTCAGCGCGACCCAACTTTGAGATACTTCGGACAGACCATCAAGGGCGCTCTTCACTTCCATGAGCTCAATCCGAACACCATTGAGTTTTACTTGCCCATCACGACGCCCAAGAACCTCAATTGCTCCATCTGGTAATAAGCGTCCCCAGTCTCCCGTATAATACACATGATCGGCAGCATCATATGAATGGGGGTGGGGTTGGAAAGCTTCTGGAGCCTCACCATTTGCCTGATAATAACCGAGAGAGTGATATGGCGTTCGGATCACGATTTCACCAGGCTCTCCGATCCCACAAAGCTGTTGGTTTTTTTCAATATAGAGATCGCACTCTGACATCGGCTCGAAGCCAGGATTATTTTGCCGAATGGGCAAATCGGTGACGCGTGCATAGCTTTGGATCATCGTCGCCTCGGTGACACCATAGAACAGAATGTAATGTGCATCCGCAGCGATATAAGTTTGCCATTGTTCGATCAGGCTAGCAGAAACAGGTTCGCCAGAGAAAAAGACATAGCGAAGTTGAGATAAAACCGCGCGATCAGCATTGATATCAATCCAAGTACTACTGACAGAAGGAACAGTATGAACAATGGAAATTTGATGTCGTCCCATCCAGTTGATGAACTTTTGTGGATTCTGACGGGTTTCCTGTGCTGGAATAAACAGGGTTGCGCCAACACTGAGGGGAAGAAAGATATCCCGAAGGATGGCATCAAACGTCATGGCGCTGCATTGGGCAACGCGATCATTGGATTGAATACCAAACTGTTCCTTTTGCCAGAAGACGAAATGAGTGAGTCCGCCATGCTTGCCAAGAATTGCTTTTGGTTTGCCAGTACTGCCGGAAGTAAAGAAGAGATAGGCAGGTGTTTGCGGATCACATGGGTAAGTCGGGGGGACTTCTGATTGAAGTGAACCTTGGTGCTGAGAAAATTTGATTTGAGGTAATGTATCAATGGTGAGTTCAGCGTCACCAACAGATACCCAGGCGACAGGATCTGCAATGTCTAACATATCTTGCCGACGTTTTTGTGGAATCGAGTCATCAAGGGTCATCCATATGCCACCCACCCACCAAACAGCGAGCATTGTCGCAACAAGCTCGCGACACGGATAACCAGCAAGAACAATGATATCATTGGGTTGAATTCCGGCGTCATTGAATTGCGCAGCTCGATTTTTGGTTTCATCGAGTAATGATTGATAGCCCCAAAACCCATCCTGATCCTCCAAAACAATCTGACCTGGATGAAATGCAGCCTGCTGGACAAGCAATTCAGTCATTGAGATGAGGTTTTTGCTTTGCCTTGGCGCTGTAAAATCAGGAATAAAGCTCCGATGTTCCGGGGTGATGAGCGAGAATGCTTCCAATGGTGTTGAAGGCTTTTTCAGGGACTGCTGAAGTAGCGATTTATATTGAGACAACATCGCATCGATTCTTGCCTGCTCAAATAGAGCTGTATGGTATTTACATTCAATGACGAGCGTATCGTTGATATCGGTAACATTAAGACTTAGGTCAAAGCTATGATAACGGATAGGCGGTGGTAATAACTGCACATTCAGTGCTTCAATACTCTGAATAGGTTTCGGCTGGTCAAGGTTGAAGGTTGTGGTGATCAGTGGAGATTGGCTTTGATCATAAGGCAGATTGAGATCATTTAAAATCTCTGCAAATGGATAATCTTGATATTCAAAGGTATTGAATAGCGTTGATTTGATTTGGCTTAAATGTGCTTCGAAGGACGTTTCTCCATCAATATGAACGCGACATGGCAACAAATGTGTACAATATCCGACAAGTGTCTCACTGCCTTCCATGGAACGACCTGCCGTTGGTACGCCGATGATGAGGTCATCTTGCTCAGAAAGTCGGTGAAGTAAAACAGAGTAATTTGCAAATAACAGCATAAACAATGAGCATTGTTGGGACTGAGCCATTTCAATGAGTTGCTGTCTTGCACGCTGACCAAGGGTCAGGCTAGAGACTGCTGCTTGAAAAGATGGGACCGACTTTTGAGTGTGATCTCTTGGAATATCCAAGGTGGGTAATGGTGCCTGAAGGGCTGACTTCCAATACTGTTGATGCGGTTGAAAATCTTGCTGTGCAAGCCAGTTCACCCATTGAGAATAAGGCGTCGCATCGGGGAGCTGTATCGCTTCATTTTGTCGGTGACTTTCATAAAGTGCCAGCAGATCGGACATGAGTATATTGAGGGAGACGCCATCCGCAATCATGTGGTGCGTTGTGATTACAAGGAGGTGCTGCTCGGCAGAAAGTTGAAGGATGGTGGTTTTCAGTAGATAACCCTGTTCGAGGTCGAATTGATGTTGGTTTTCTCTTTTAAACCAAGCCGATATGCTATCACGCTTTGCTTCTTCTTCACGATCTGATAAATCAACCCATGCAATCGGTCGTGATTGAGGCGCAAGGTATCGCTGGGTTTTGTCATTAACAAAAAAAGCACTGCGCAATGACTCATGTCGTGTCACGAGTGAGTCGAGTGCGGATTGTAATGCATCTTTATTGAGAAGGCCTTCAAGCTTTGCAGTCAGGTAAATATTGTAAGCGATTGTCCCTTCATGAGAGAGTTGCGATAAAGTAAGCAGTTGTTGTTGAGCGAGGCTGATTGGTGCAGATATATCCGAGATTGAGCGGTCTGTTGCCTGATCAACAATCGAGTCCGATTGTTGATGCATAAATCCAAGATTCCTGAGCTGTAATGCTGCTTCTTTGACACAATCAATGAAATGCTGAATATCGGCTTCGTTATGTGACGTTGATAAAAAGCAGTTTCTTCCTTCCCAAACATAAATCCCTTTGTCGATCAACAGATAGAAAAAGAGATCGAGATTACCTTGGCCTTGAAAGCGGAAAAGAGAAGCATAATGGACAATATGCATCGGTATTTTTTCTTCTGCAAAGAATTCATTGAGTGTGGTAGCCAAGTGCTGTGTTTTCTGGTTGAGTGATGTATAAAGCGCATCTCCTTGATTTCGGATTGCTTCTAAAGTGGCACATGCAGCAGCCATGGACCATGGGTTTTTGTTGAATGTGCCAGCGTAGAAAATCGTTTCTTTTGCAGGTGAAGAATCATCGCCATATTCCCAATACCCGCCATCTAAATAATCCATCAACCGAGCTTGTCCAGCAACGACACCAATCGGAAGGCCGTGTCCGACAATTTTGCCGTATGTACATAAATCGGCCTGAATATCGAAGTAATCTTGTGCACCGCCTGCACTGACACGGAATCCAGTGATCATTTCATCAAAAATCAGTGGGACATCATGTTGTTGAGTGATCGTGCGCAGTTGCGTTAAAAATGCTTGCGGTTGTTGATTTGGGAAATGACTTTGCACTGGTTCAACAAGGACAGCTGCGAGCGATGGCGCCAGTGTTTCGATTGCCGAAATGGCTTTGTCATCTCCGTAATCTAAGATCACCAAATGTTTTAATAAATCAGCAGGTACACCTTGTGAGAGAGGGGCGACATTTTGATCGGAGAGACCAATACCCAATGTATGATCGGAGTGTCCGTGATAGCTGCCTTTAAACATGACTATCGTATCTTTTTGCCGATAAGCGCGGGCAATCCGAATTGCTGTCATCACAGCCTCGGTACCGGAGTTAAAGAATGCAACGCGATCGACATGGGCTAAGGATTGAATCAACTGTGCCACGCGTGTTGAGTATTCATTTTCTGGGCCAAGCGGACAAGCTTGAGACAACTGTTCCTGGAGCGCTTGGTGTAAAAACTCTGGCTGATGGCCAAAAAGATAAACACCAAATCCCATAGTGATATCTAGATAGTGGTTATCATCAATATCAACCATATAGGCCCCTTGTGCGGAGCGCATGGTGATAGGGTAGAGCAATTCTTTGAGATATTGTTTATAACCAGCCGTTGTTCGCACATCAGCTAAGACTTGGCGGTTTGTTTGTGTTTTACGTTTGGATTGTCTCGTTTTGCTGGTGTATCGCTCGATAAATTCTTGTAGAAAAGTCTGTTGTGTACTGGTGAGTTGTCGATGCTGCTGTTGTCCAATTTTCCAACCTGGTTCAGCTTGAATTGTTGAAGTCACATGGCGTTGTTCTGGAACCACTGATTCAGTTGAAGACGTATCTTTTGCCTTTTGCCTTTCGTGAATATAGTCCGTTAATACGTCGATATTCACGAGTGATTCAAACACATCTTTTATTTTTAATTGAACCCCAAACGCTTTATCGATCGCTTGAATTGACTCCATAAAAACCAACGAGTCAGCACCCATGGATAAGAAGTTCTGTGACGGCTCGATAGTGTCTGGTGAAACATGCAATGCTTTACCGATAAACTCACGGATTTTTTGTTGAATATGTCCTCTATCTACGGGGCCTTCAAATGGCCTATTTTCCTGCTCACGAGTGAGAGAAGTGTTCTGCCAGTATGGTGTGGGTTCATCTATCCAGTAAGATTGCCGCTGAAATGGATAGGTTGGTAATGGGATCCGCTGACCTATCTCTGGTGCCTTCACATTGAGCCAGTCAAGAGATAACCCGAATAGCCAAAGATGCATGGCAATATGTAGTGAGAGTTGTGCCTCCGGTACTTTGAGTTGAAAAGGATCCAATTTCAATAATTCTTGATCACTGGATTTAAATCCTTTCCCCGCTTGAAGCACTAAACTGTGCTCTGGATAATGAATATTGACATTGGCAGATGTTTTTGCTTTGACTGAAAAAAGCTGGCTCGAGATAAACTGCTCTTTTTGGATCACTTCCCCCGTTTCTTCGATGATCCACAAGTGCGTTGTTGGCTCAATATGTTGTTGATTCACTGGCTTATTGAATAGCAGTGTTGTTAAGGCTGATTCTAACTTGAGGGCGCCTGTAAGGCAGGCCGCGATCAAATGGCCACTCCCACTGGAGAGAAAGCTGATACTCTGTTGTACTTGCGTACGGATCAAACGAGCCAAAGCATATTGCCCAACAAAGGTGAGGACTTTTTTCAGCTGCTTATCTTTTTGTTTTTTAAGCCAGATATCCGATGTGAGAAGATTCATTTGTGAATCTTTTGGTAGTACTTCTTGCACCTGACGAACATAACTTTCGAAGCGGGAGTCTTGTTCAAATAAGGTGGCGAATAGCGAAAAATTTTCAACAGCTTTACTGAGATAAATGATCAAATGTTCTGTTTCTGCATGCATATCTTTTTCGAGAAACTGTAGCTGCGGCGTTCCCGAAGTCTGTAATATGCAGGCGTTGCGATATGCAAAGGATTGACGGCCCTGCTGTAAAGTAAAAGCAACATTTGCAAGTTCAAACTCTGCTGATTCATGAAAATATGCATGAAGCTGCTCTTTTTGCTGAATCAGTGCTTCGGGAGTTTGGGCGGATAACGGGATAATCACCGATGGTGAATCCGTGGCCATTTGCTTACGCTGAGGAGCTTCCTCTAAAATTACATGTGCATTCGTCCCACCCATTCCAAATGAGCTGACCCCTGCACGCCTTGGTGTTTCGGATGTTGGCCAGGGTTGCGGATGATCAACAACGTAAAAAGGGGTTTGAGAAAAGTGGATCTCCGGATTTTCTTGCTCAAAGTGAAGATTTGCTGGGATGGTTTGATGCCCAAGTGCTAAAACTGTTTTGATTAATCCAGCAACGCCCGCAGCGGTTTCCAGGTGACCAATATTTGATTTGACGGAACCAATACCACAAAACTGATTTTTGTCTGTTTGCTCACGAAAAGCGCGAGTTAGCGCAGAGACTTCAACAGGATCACCAAGTGGTGTCGCTGTACCATGTGCCTCAATGTATTGGATCGTTTCTGGGTGGACATCGGCAATGGCTTGAGCCAGCGAGATCACATTCGCCTGACCTTCCACACTCGGCGCGCTAAACCCGACTTTGGCATGACCATCATTATTGATTGCTGATCCTCGGATAATCGCGTGTATTGTATCGCCATCTTCAAGCGCTTCATCCAATCTTTTGAGCAACACAACACCAACACCGCTGCCAAACAGTGTGCCTGCGGCATTCGCATCAAATGGACGGCAATGCCCATCGGGGGTCAGAATACTGTCTTTTTCCCAAACGTAACCTCTATCTTGAGGCAGCCTGATTGCACTTCCACCTGCAATTGCCATTTCACATTGAAAGCTATTGAGCGCTTGACATGCGGTGCTAATCGCAACGAGTGATGTTGAACAAGCCGTTTGAATACCAACACTTGGCCCTTTCAGATTTAAACGATAAGAAATATAACTGGCAAGATAGTCTTTATCATTGCCCAAAATTTCTGAGAGTGTTGGGTCAAAATGCGTCGGTTTGAGTCGCCAGTATTGGCTTAAATTGGAACCCGCATAAACACCAATTTGGCCATCGTAATCTTCAGGAAGATAACCGCTATGTTCAAAAGCTTCCCATGTACATTCCAAAAATAATCGTAACTGCGGCGCAAGTTCTTTTGCTTCTCGAGGACTGATTTGGAAAAAGCTCGGATCAAACGCATCAATTTGTTCAAGCGCAGGGCAGGCGGGAACATATTCTGGCTGGTTGAGCAGGGATGGATTTTCCCCTTTACTCAGAAGCGTTTGTTCGCCGTAAAATGTAACACCTTCCTTTCCTTGTTTGAGATTTTCCCAAAACGCTTTAAGGTTATTGGCGCCTGGAAAGCGACCACTCATGCCAATAATGGCAATGCTACCGATGTAATCTGATTCACGCATGGTTTTTCTCTCAAATGCTTATTTTTTTGAACGTCTAGTCAATGCTGCCCGCTGTTTTTTCGCAATATCTGCAAGAGACGTTTTCATTCTTTGATGATGTTGGTCCGATACCGGATCGATGAATGCTGCTAAAGACTGTAGGTTGGCTTGCGAAAACAAATCGGCCATCTGGAGTTC
The DNA here is from genome assembly GCF_000374485.1 of Algicola sagamiensis DSM 14643. Lineage (GTDB taxonomy): Bacteria > Pseudomonadota > Gammaproteobacteria > Enterobacterales > Alteromonadaceae > Algicola > Algicola sagamiensis. The sequence continues at coordinate 35,112 of NZ_KB894507.1, read as the reverse complement.
TTTTTGCCAGTGTGCTTCAATCTTTTGGCGGAATTGAACGAGGTGAACTGAGTTTGCACCAAGTTCAAAAAATGGCTGTGTGATAGAAATGTCTTCACGCTCAAGGATGTCACACAACATTGTTTTTAATTCGGTTTCGGTTTTGCTTTTCGCTGGAACGAATGGTGCATCAACTGGATTGGTTGGTGCATGCATGAGTGCTTTACGGTTTACTTTTCCATTCGCTGTAAGCGGAAGTCTATCCCAAGATTGGATTTGTGCTGGCAGCATGTAATACGGTAAATGTTTCTTTAGATGAGACTGTAAAGTGGCCTGGATTTCATCGTTACTTTGGTGTTGATGGTATGCCATCCATTGTTTGCTCCACTCCGCATCGATTTTTCCGCACATCAGGGTATGTACAAGATGTTGGTCGGCAGTGAGTGCGAGTTTGTCAGCGAGTTGTTTGAGATTGACTCCATCGCCTGCTGGGCATAAACCAATTTCGTAAATAGGAGACTTCTCCATGAGCAACTGACTCATATAGCCTGCTTCTAAATGACAAAACTCGAGTCCTTTTCCTGGGTAAATGGGTTCAACAGCATCGAGTTTTCCAATCAAAAAGAGCATCACGCCTGCTTGCTCAAAAATGGGTTTATTCACCCCAGAATAGAAATTGGCTGGGATGGTCGAGGGTGAATCCACCGGTAGTAAAGCATGTTGCTGAGGGTGATAATAATAAAAACCTTCGTTTAAACCCCAAATTCGATCAGCTTTGACATGAAGATAGGTTTGAACAGGATAAAGGCCACCTGCAGATGGATATTGATACTTTGGCAGTGGCGCATTATCAATGGTTCTTTGTTGTAAATTGGATAGCCAGTCAGCGAGATGTTCCAAAGCGATCGGTTCATACAGAAAATGGCGGTGGCTCTGGCGAAGCAGGAAATCCAATTGATGTTGCGGATTTTCCGTAGAACGAGGGAGTTGGATCGCTTGTTCTGCGGAACCCGTATGGTTTAATCCGTGTTGTTTGAGTTTAAAGTCCATCTTTTTGATAGTGTCATTGTCGACGTCGGTATCAGGCTGTTGCAGTAGCGACTGTTTTGTAACGACATGAGCGATCAATTGTGGAGGATTGGATGCTGTTGCAACGACAACAGCTTGTTGAACATCAGGATGGGTCAAAAGTTGATGTTCAATTTCGCTCAGATCGATGCGCTGCCCTTGGATTTTTAATTGAAAATCTTTACGGGCCTGGATCTCAATGTAACCATTGGGGTGAAAGCGGCCGATATCACCAGAGCGATACAATCGTTCATGGGTTTGAGGATGCTCAATAAATACGGCTTTGGTTCTTTCCTCATCTTGCCAAAATCCGCGCGCAAGACCAGTGCCGCCAATGTACATCTCTCCAATGGTCCAATCTGGGCAGTCATGTCCCTTTGGGTTGAGAATATAATACGTTGCGTTATTCATTGGACAGCCATAGGGTATTGCGGACCAGTCAGACTCAATTTCACCAACCGGATAACAAATATCCCAAACTGTGGTTTCTGTGGGGCCTCCAGCGGAAACTAAATCGACTGTTGGTATCAGCGTTCGAATACGTTCTGGTAATGAAAGTGGGATAAAATCCCCAGAAAGAATAACCCAACGGAGGCTACCCGTGTCTTGCTCATGATTGCTCTTTAAATGTGTGATGAACATATCCATAAATGCGGGGACTGAGTTCCATAGCGTGACATTGAATTGGCTGATGACTTTTTGCCAATGCACAGGATCTTTATGATGTTTGGCTTCCGGTAATACTAATGTGCCACCAAAGCAGCAAAGTGTGGCAAAAATATCAAAAACAGAGAGATCATGATGAAGTGCGGTCAGTCCAAAGGTAACATCTTCATGCTGAAGACGAAATCGGTCGGTCACATCGATCATGCGATTGATCACACTTTGGTGCTCAATCATCACGCCTTTCGGTTTGCCAGTTGTGCCTGATGTGTAAAGAATATAAGCAAGATCATCAGGTTTTGATTTTGGCTGGATTGCTGTCGGCTTCTTTTTATCTTTGATCGTATCAACGTTCAACCAATGCATGGTATGAGGCTGAATCTCTGGTCCAAATCGTTTCAACCATTTACTGCTGACACAGGCAACTTGGAGCTGACTGTCTTCAATGAGTTTCATTTGTCGGCTGATCGGTTGTTGCGCATCAATTGGTAAATAGGGTGCACCACAAAGGAGTGCGGCAAAAACAGCAACAATTTGTTCTGGACCTTTTTCTAAAATGATCCCGACAGGCTGGGTTTGAGAAGCACCTGATTTTTTCAGTTGTCGGGCAAGGTGGCATGCTTTTCGATAGATATCAGCATAAGTGAATTGTGCTTTTGTAGATTGAATCGCGATTTTATCTGGATGTTGTTGGACTTGTTTTAAAAATAAGTCTGTCAGCGTCCATGAAGATAAAACTTGCGTCGTGTCATTGATTTCCTGTCTTTGTTTACGCTGCGAGGGTGGTAAAAACGATGGTGTTGGTTCTTGCCACAATTGTGATTCTTGAGTCAGAGCAATGATGCGATCTGTATATGCTTGAAACATTGCTTCAATCAACCCATCCGGATAGTAGCCTTCAACATAATCCCAGTGAAAAATCAGCTGCCCATTATCTTCAAGCAGTTGATGATCAAGAAATAGCTGTGGTGTTTGACTGAGCGCATACGTCAATTCACCTTCTAGGAAGCTGTATAGATTAAAAGTATCTTGCTTATCTAAAACGAGGGTACTGCTGAATATAACGGGTGCAAGCGCTTTTCCTGTTCCCCCGAGTAGTTTTGCCCAATCTCTTAACACTTGAATACCTGGGTAATGCCGGTGTTCCATATCCTCGGAAAGCTGCCGCTGCATCTGCTTTACATTTTCCAACAAAGTGCGTTGATTACTGAGGTCGCAATGCAGAAGTGTGACCGAAGTAAAGTCGCCAATAATTTGGTTGATCTGTGAGTCAACTGGCATCCGATTAAAGAGAGTCAGATTTAAAGTAAATTCAACTTGTCCGGACCAGAAAGAGAGTACTTCAGAAAAAACGCTGAGAAGGAGCGCAGATGGCGTCACTCCCGATTGTTGTGCTTGCTCCTTAAGGCTTTGCCATTGATGGGCAGGCAAGCGATGTGTCAGTCGCTGAAATTTATCGCTGATCTCGATGGCACCTGTTTTAGTCGGTAGCTCAGGCGCTGGTGGAAGTGACACCAATCGAGACTGCCAGTAACTTTTTGCGTTTTGGTAAACTTCCGAATTCTCCAACGCTTGCTGGGCAAGCACGTAATCCCGAAAAGATAATGAAAGTGGTTCGAGTTGTAGCTCTGGGAACTGATACAATTGCTGCCATTCCCGAAACAGGATCATCATACTGCCACTATCCAGGACAATCAGATCCAAACCGACATGGACTCGGCTGATTGTGTCGTTCATTTGACTGATCTGAATATCAAATAATGGCCATTGATCTAACTGTTGTTTGGGATTTGAAAGTAACTGCCTTTTGTATGTCAATTGATTCGAGCTTTCTGACTGTCCTAAGTTGCTGAGATCTTCAAAAGCGATCTCGTAGTGTGGAACGGATGCGAGAATTTGTTGTTCACCATGAGGTAAAACAATTGCGCGCAACATTTCGTGCCGCTCAATTAACGTATTGAATGTTGAACTCAGGCGCTGATGATCTAGATTAGGTATATCAAATTCAAGGTAGTAATGGTAACGACCCCGCCTGTCCATTCCAGCGGCATTCCCAACCCAATAGGCTTGTTGAATATCGGTCAGTGGGAAAGGGAGAAACCGGTTGTCCAAATCTTCCTTCAGAACAGGGAGCTGTTTTGCAGAAGCAGATTTTTCTAGCCATGCGATTAAGTTAATTTTTTCTGCTTTTAAACTGGCCTGTAGCTCTGCTGTCATTGCACCTTTTGGGGCACGAATATGGAGTTTGTCCGATTCTGCACTGAGCTGAATTTTTCTTTTTGTGAGTTCTGCGATTAATGATTGAAGGTGGTTCATAACGTGAACTCCTCCATTTCTGTTTCCTGATTCTCTAAGTCGAGAGATGGTTGTTGTCCGAAGAGATTGGTTTGCTGTTGTTCGTTGATCCGCTCAGCTAAAGAATCGATCGTTGCATCAATGAATTCAGCGAGTGGAATTTGGATAGCGTAAAATTCGAAAATCCGATTCTTTAAGTTGATATTCATGATTGAATCCATCCCCAGTGCAGTGAGAGGCATTTCATTCGTTATTGGGTGGAGCGTCCCCGTTAGCTGTTGAACTTGTGTCTGTAAAAACTCAGCAATAGGCAATCTGCTTTTGTTATCAATCGAATCATCATCAGTCACTCGGCCCAGAGAAACATCATCATTGTTCGACTTAGTCATGATTGAACTTTCAGGAGAACAGACCTGCGTTGCAATTCGCGTGAGCGATGGTGGGATTTGCCGGTAAGTTTTGAAGAAGGTCGACCAATGAATCGGTAACACAGACACATTGGAATAAGATGAATTCATCAGTTCAAATAACATCGTGAGCCCCTCTGACATTGAAATTGGCTGATGTCCAAGGGAAAGCAACGTTTCTGATTGCGAGGCGACCATTCCTGCTTCTTCCCATGCTCCCCAGTTAATACATAAGGTTGGAAGTCCAAGTTGTTGCCTGTAAGCGGATAAACTGTCGAGCATTTGATTTGCAGCTGCATAGGCACCTTGGTTTGGTAAATTTAACCAACTTGCCGCTGAGGAAAAGAGTACAAAGTGATCCAGCTCGGCATGCTGAGAATACTCATGTAATAACCACGCGCCAGAGCATTTTCCATGAAAAGAATGCATCAGGGATGTCTGGTTAAGAGATGTTGTTGGCTTTTCCTCAAACACACCAGCGATATGAAAAATTCCTTTTAACGGAATGTCTATGTGATCTGGGCTCAAGAGTCGCTGCACATTTTCTCTTTGACCAATATCCATTTTCTCGCATTGGATTTTGACTCCGGAAGACTGCCAGCGTTTGATCTGATACTGCTGCGTCTCGTTTGGTCGATGCCGTCCAACAGCGATGATATGTTTTGCGCCTCGTTGAACAAGAGCACCTAACAGTGCAAAACCAATGCCTCCGAATGCGCCAGTGACAAGATAACTGCTATTTGGGTCGATTCGAGCTTCCGTGAGTTGATGGGGCTCAAATGATGAAACAGAAGACATGAAAGGTTGCCATAGAGCATTATTTCGAAGCGCCAATTGTGTTGGGCATGTCATTGATGTCAGGCTAGCCGTGATCATTTGCCAGTCTTTTGAAATTGGAGATGCTGGGAGATCCACGAGTGTGAGCCTTAATTCAGGTTGCTCTTCTTGGAGGACAGCGAGCACCCCCCATAACGAAGCACTCTCAATATGTGATTTTGTGAGAGGTCCTTGTTGATCAACAAGCTGAGATTGCGTGCTGAAATAATAAAGCGGTTGATTTCCTTTTGCCCCAGAGACAGCTTTAGCAAGATTTAATGCACTGATACAAGTGAGTGCAGCACTAGAGGCTGATTCTTCGAATTGCCAGTGAAAAATAATTCCTTGAGCATGAGGGTACTTATCCAGAAGAAGCTGAAAATCTGCCAGGCTATGGCTGATGCTGATGTTCCCTGCTTTTGATTCGTGATAACGCGACCCATGGGTGATTTGTATCGTTGTATAGCCTTGGCGAGCAAGGGGGTCTGAGATTTGCTCAGATACAGTTTTATCATTGCATAAAAGCAACCAAGGAGATGAATGCTGAGTGGTTTGTAAGTCATTCTTTGCGACAAAGACGCGCTGATCTCCACCTGGTGTTGGAATATGCACGTCAACAACTTCACTTTGGACGAATCCTGCGAGCTTAAGCTGTTCACACCATTGTACTTGGCTCAATAATGGATAGTCAGGCCTTAAATGAGTATCAGTAAATCGCCACCAGCCTTCGAGCAGCCCAAAAGTTAGATCAACAGAAACAGTGGGCTTGTTGACTTCAAGCAATAAAAGGTGTCCACCAGGTTTAAGGAGTGTTCGAGTATGTTTCAGGGTTTGCGCGATATCTTTTGTCGCATGGAGTACATTTGCCGCAACAATAACATCGTATTGTTGATGAAAACCTTGTTCTGCTGGCGATTGTTCGATATCAAGAACACGAAAATCCATCGATTCAGCATCATTAAATTTCACGGCTGCATTTTGCAGGAATAAAGGTGAAATATCAGTAAAAGTATACGTTGCATCCCAGTTAGCGAGTTCAGGCAGCAAATGATGTGTGGTTGCGCCAGTGCCTGCACCAATTTCTAGAATCGCCAGCGATGAATGAACTTGCAACTCGCTGAGAACTTGAGATAGCGTTTCTTTCATCAGTTGGTTCATCGCGATGAACCCAGGAGAAGATTGATATAACTGTGTTGCTATCGAAAGGTCGCCACCTGGAAATAATAAACTCAGAGGATCCGCTCTCCCTTGAAGAATATCTGCAAGCCTATGTCCACAAGACTGAAGTAACGACAGCTCGGCATGAATTTTCTCGCCAAAACGTTGTTTTAAGGTGGCAATCGATGATTGGATTGTTTCTTGATTCAGTAGTGAAGACAGAAGGTGATCCACTTGCTCTGATTTTTCTTCAAGAACAATTAAGAGTCGCTGGATCATTGGGTGATACAAAGGAATGATTTCGACTTGGTTCAAAATATCTTTGTCTGTCCAGCCAGCATTGGGTTGCCACTTTAGTTTAAGCTGATTGAAAGCATGAAGAATGTATGAGATGGCAAGTTGTTCCAATGCTTCTGCCATTGCACAATATTCTGCTGTATGAACGGGCTTCAGATAAGGTTGTAGCTTTTCTGACATAGATTGAACATCGAGTGCGATGAAGTTGAGCGTCGATTGAACAGGTGATGTTTGCGGTAAAGGTAATGTGTCCCATTGGAGCTGGTAAAGGCTTTGTGACAAAGCTTTTTCTTGGAGAAATACTTCGGGGTTGACTGGCTTGAATTCAAACCCAATTGCATTGGCGACTAAGTTTCCTTCTTGATCAAATAATTGAACATCCGCAACTTCTCTGGTGCCGTCGACTCTTCGCTGTGTCAGACTCCAAAGTGGATAAGACTGTATTGGGCGAAGCCATTCGAACCAGGTCATGCTATAAGGCACGTAGGTTTGCGTTGCTTCACTTATCGACAGAACCATGAGCGAAGGTTGAAGCATCGAGTCGATGAGACCTGGGTGCAGCGCGATACGTTGATCGATGTTGGCACTTGCCGGCAATCGAATTTCGGCCAGCGCTTCATTTTCACCAAGGTACAAATCTGAGATCCACCGGAACTGAGGCCCTAAATTAATTTGTCTATCCAATAAACTGCGATAGATAGAATCAGCACCAATTTTTGTTGGGCATCGATGAAGAAGCGAAGCGATGTCGACACGCTGTGGATGGCGTGGAGCGCTTCTTTGATGCAGTGTTGCTTCACAATGGCGCTGATGCTGGTTTGAAGAGCCTGGTTTGAAACTGATGAGTTGAACATTTTGACTGTCACCATCCGGCTCAAGAATAATTTGAACATGCTTGGACTGCTCAGAAGGGATAACGAGAGCTTCTGGGAAAATGAGTTGCTCAAGGCGACAAGTGGTTTGGCTTAGATCAGGCTGAATTGCACTCAATATCGTCGCAATATGATTTGCTCCCGCAACAACAATACGATGATATACACGATGCTCCGCTAAGAAGGGTAGCCTCACTTCGGAAAACTCAGTTTCGAAGAAGGTTGCGTTCATTGAGGGGGCATGGATCGTTTGATGCACGAGCGGATGCTCAATTGGCATATCCAGATGATCAGATGACGTTTTAATTGGCTTTTGTGAAAGCCAATAATCCTTATGTTGGAAGGGGTAGGTCGGTAAAGGAACACGATAGACAGGATGTGCCTCAAACAAATGATGCCATTGCACCTGTATATTTGCACGATAAAACAATTCAATAGACTGAAGGTGAACCAGCCAACTGTCGTGGTTGACTCTCATTGAAGGCAAATATTGATTTTTCTCAGAACAAAATGTTTTTGCCATGCTTGTCAAAGTGGGTTTAGGGCCAACCTCTAACCAAAGACCAGGTTTCAGCTGACTGACTCCTTTCGCAAAGTGGACAGGGGAGAGAATATGTGCGGCCCAATACGCAGGGTCACAGAACTTATCTGTTTCCACCGACCCAGTCATATTTGAGATCAGCGGTATTTTGGGAAGGTGGTATGTGACTGTATCTGCAACTGCTTTAAATGCGTCAACAATAGGCTGCATGAGCGGTGAATGAAATGCATGGGATGTGTGTAGCTTTTGATACTCAATTTCTTGTTTTTCTAGTTGGGTGATAATTTCTGTGAGGGCAGTCACTTCACCGGAAAGAACGATATTATTCGGGCCGTTAATTGCTGCGAAACTGACTTTTTCGTATTCAGCTACATAAGGTGCTAATTGTGCTTGTGTTGCATAAACAGCATACATTTCTCCTGCTTTGGGGAGTGATTGGATCAGCTCACCTCGCTTCGTAACGAGCTTCATCCCTTCTTCCAAAGAGAAAATGCCCGCAATACATGCAGCTGAATATTCACCAATACTATGCCCGATCAACATATTGGGTTTCACGCCATAACTCATCCAAAGCGTTGCTAGGCTGTATTCAATCGCAAAGAGAATGGGCTGTGTTTCTACAGTTTCATGGAGCTGACCATCATCCAAATCAAAAATGAGCGGTAGGAGTGATTGATTTCGAAGTTGTTGATAAATTGCATCACAACGGTCCATTGTTTTTCGAAACACAGCTGACTTTTCATAAAGTGACTGTCCCATTTGAAAATATTGTGACCCTTGTCCTGTAAATAAGAACTGAATGGGTATGTTACTTTGAGAAGAGTCTGGCTGATGGTCTTGTGCAAGCCATTGCTGAACATGAGTCAGTAGTGTCTGCTTATCTTGTGCAAGAAAAGTCACTCGATGGTCGAAATGCTTTCGTCCAACACTCGCGGTATAACAGATATCTGCGAAATCAAACTCGGTATGGGAAAGAAAATGACAATACCGGCTCACCAAATCACGTAAAGCTTTTGGTGTTTTTGCCGAGAGCGGGAGCAAATAAGAGCATTCGTTATGCTCAGCACATTTGCTTTCGGCCTGGCGCGTTGGTGCTTGCTCAAGGACAACATGCGCATTTGTCCCACCAATGCCAAGTGAATTCACGCAGGCTCGTCTTGGGTGTGCTGTAGGAGACCAGTTTTGTAAGTGTGTGTTCACATAAAATGGTGTTTGGGAAAATGGAATCAGTGGGTTTGGTGTTTGAAAATGCAGCGTCGGGGGGATCTGTGCATGTTCTATTGCACAAGCAGCTTTGATCAGACCTGCGATACCGGACGAAATTTGTGCATGGCCAATGTTGGTCTTGACAGAGCCAATGGCACAGTATTGATTTTGATCGGTTTTTGCATGAAAAGCATTGGTTAAGCTGGCGACTTCAATCGGATCTCCCATCTCTGTCCCAGTGCCGTGTGCTTCGACAAAACCAATCGTTGCAGGGTCGATGTTGGCAATTTCCAGTGCTTCCAGACACACTTTTGACTGTCCTATTTCACTTGGTGCCATATAGCCGACCTTCATCAGGCCATCATTATTGACCGCACTGCCTTTGATGACAGCATGAATGTGATCACCATCAGCAATCGCTTGATCAAGTTTTTTGAGGAGCACACAGCCAACACCACTACCGAATATTGTGCCTTTCGCATTTGCATCAAAAGCTCGGCAGTGTCCATCCGGTGATGTGATCATACTGTCTTGGTGAAGATGGCCAACTTCCTGCGGGCATTGTACGGAAGTCGTGCCTGCAAGGGCCATATCACATTCACCACTCTGAATACTCTGAAGGGCTTGATGAACAACAACAAGACCCGTAGAGCAGGCGGTTTGAATGTTTAGGCTGGGTCCGGTCAAATCCAGCTTGTATGAAACGCGTGTGTTCAGATAATCCTTATCATTTGCGACCATCATTTGAAAACCACCCATCGAATCTGGCGTCATGACACGCTGATCGTCAAACTCATCCATATTGAATTGCTGCTGAATGACATGGTTGAGTAGGTAGGTATTCATACTGGCACCAGCATACAAACCGATTGCTTCTTTGACTGCATGTGGGTTATAGCCTGCACGCTCCATTGTCTCCCAGCAGACCTCCAGAAAAACTCGATGTTGTGGGTCCATCAACTCTGCATCACGTTGAGAATATCCAAAGAATTCAGCATCGAATGCAGCAGCATTTTTCAGAGTAGGGCTGGCGTTGACATAATTGACATGACTCGTCGACTTTGGATCCATAAAGGTGGCGACTTTCGATTCGTCTTCAAAGAATGAAATGGATTCAATGCCTTCGATTAAGTTTTGCCAAAAAGCCTCAAGACTATCCGCACCAGGGAATCGACAACTCATACCAATAATCGCGATATCTTGATGTGGATTTGACGCATTTCTTTGCTGAACACGAGCTTGGACGGAAGATTCAAGTTGTGATTCCAAGCTTTCTTCTGTTGAGAAGAAATTCGCCAGCGTTTCAATGGTTGGATATTTAAAGAGCACGTCAAGAGGAAAGGTTCCAAACCGCAATTGAAGCTGTGCATGTGCGCGGGTAAGTAAAATGGAGTAACCCCCGAGTTCAAAAAAGTTCGACTGTGTTCCTACATGTTCAAGCTCAAGTATCTCTTGCCAGATCTCAGCGATTTGACACTCGACTTCTGAGCTGGGTAATTGTGATGCATCAATACTGGAAAGTATTTGAGTTGTTGCGTATTGCTCAACTAATCGGTCAAATTGACCGGATTCAAATGACTGAATCAGCTTTGTCCGTTGGATTTTACCGATGGCAGTCTTTGGAATATCCTCTGTCTTGAGTGGTAGAAAATAATGACATAAGAACCCGAGTTGGCGAGTTAAATGGCCATTCATCTGTTTTACGAGGGCTATCCAGGTTGACTCGTCTTGATTTGCTGGGGAAAAAACAATGGCGAGTTGTTCAAGACCAGTATCTTTCTCTCGGACAGCAAATGCGCAGGTATAACTGGGAGATGCCCCGTCAACTTCATCCACACAGGTTTCAATATCATGCGCAGGAACATTGATGCCATTCATGATGATTTCTTGTTTTTCCCGTCCGGTAACGTACAGTTCACCTTGAGAAATAAAGGCAAGATCACCTGTGATAAACCATTGCCCTGAAAAGGATGATTCGTTTTGAGCTGTATTTTTATGGTAACTGTTTGTGACCGATGACCCTGTGAGTTCAAGTCTACCAATTTCTCCTTCTTTTAATGGTGTGCCTAATTCATCAGTCACTCGCATTTGGGCTCCGGGAATGGGTGCGCCAAGAGAAATAAACGAAGGGGATTGAGCTAAAGTTTCTCTTGTGAGTCCTTTTGACCAAGTGATCCCGGAACAAGTCTCAGTCATTCCAAAAGCTGGTCGAAGCGCATTGTGGGGTAAGCCAAGTGTTTCCAGGATCGCTAATGAACGATCAACGGTCTGGGCGGCGATCTGCTCACCAGCATTGACTAGAAATCGCATACTGGAGAGATCAGGCGCACGTTGCTGGATCACTTCTGCTTGCTGATTGATCAGTGAGAAAGCAAAGTTGGGTGCCCAGGAGATACTTGCCCGATATTGTTCAATGAGTTCAAGCCAGTAGAGTGGACGATGCAATATTGATGCTGTAGGAATATGGATCTGATTGCATTCGAGATACAGAGGGAGAAGCCCCAAGAAGACGATTGAGCCAACATGGGTCATTGGCATCCAGTTTAAAGTGACATCTTGATCATGGAACGCATTCATCGTTGCTGTTCCAGTGATCATCGACACTAAGTTCTCTTGTGTCAGCTCAACCCCTTTGGGCTGTCCAGAACTTCCGGATGTGAATAAAATCATGCAGGTATCGGATGCTTCACCATGTATTATAGGGTCATCATGATGACATGTGGATTCGATAAGTCTTTCATATGCAAAAATACGGAGGAAAGAGGTGGCACCATTAGCTTGAAACTCTTCAACATTGGCCTCATGTGTCAAAATCACAGGGGTATCCAATTGTTGCAGGATCTGTGTGAGTTGCTTTCTTTGGCTGGTACTTGCTATATCTTGTGATGCCCTAGCCAGTGGGATTGCAATATAACCACCGAGTAAACATGCGATGAGTGTTGTTAAGAACGAGGTACTTGTATCCAGCTGAAAAATCACAGGGGTTCCGCTTGGAATACCATTGGCGCGAAGTTGTTGATAAATTTTTGTCGCAGCCTGTAAAACGTCAGGGTATACATGAAACGAAACCTGTTGTTCCAGATTGATTTCGTAAATCCCAGTACTGAGTTCAGAAAGGTGTTGAATTGCCTCATACAAGGGCTTTTTTTCACCGATTGCGGTCATGGTGGACATCCTCAACGTTTTATTCTTTATTGCGTTTTGATGGCAACGCTTTGATCACTTTTCGGATCCTGTTGCGTTGGTTTTTCCTCTGAGTCCTTTCTCTCCTGACGTAAATCTCGAATCGTAGAGCTGTAATCACCACCGAGAATAATGGGGAGCCCATCATCACCGGATCCAATTACAACAACTTTTGAATTAGGGGAGCTGGCCAGCTCTAGTGTGGCTTCGATGCCCTTCCAAATCAGGTATTTATCGGAGATACCTTCATTGATCGTATTTTGAAAATCGCGAACACCTTCTGCTTCAATCCGCTTACGCATTTTTTCCTTTCTTGCAATATCCAGTCGATGATCGTAAGCCATGGCTTTTTGTTTGGTCGATTCTTTTGCCTCGATGGCTTGGATCACTCTTTCTGGTAAAGCAATTTTGGTGATAAATACATTTTCAAAAACAATGTACTGCATCATGCGATCAATTTCGCTCTCTGTTGTTTTTGTACCCTCAGGAAGAACATCGTTGCGAATATTTTGCAAAAGTTTTCTTTCGATTTCTTGACGATGCGTAGAATAAAGTGCTTCAGGTTCGTAGTGTGCTAGGACTTCACGAACGTGGGATCCAATTTTCGGTAAGATCAGCACTTCGATATAATCTGGGCCAATAAACTTGTGAAGTTTAGGTAGGTTCACAGGCTTTGGACGGAATCGGAATGTCACTTCGACACCAACATTGAGTCCATTTTTTGAAAGTGTTTGGTAGTTGGTACTGACCTCTTTTAAACGCATGTTGTAGACATGCATTTTATCCCAAGGGAAAATAAATTTAGTGCCTTCCGTGTAAACCTTTTTGAGAGACGTGCCACCGAAAAATCGATACCAGATGACACCTTCATGACCAGCTTCAATGGTAACAATCATGGAAGGGATTGAAATGATAAATAGCATGATCCCGGCAAGGATACTAATGTAGATTTCCAGTTTGTTCTCTTTTAGCCAGTGCTTCAATTTAGAAAACATAGTTGCCCTTATTTCGGAAGTTTTTGCCTTTCTTAGGATTCATGTTGTTGCGAGATTTTTCCCTCGACTAAATGAAAACGTTGATCCGAACAATCGAAGTATTTTTCATCATGGGTGATGGCGATAATGGTTCGACCTTGTGCTTTCAATTTAGGGAGGATTTTCTGATAAAAAATGGCTCGGAATGTTGGATCTTGATCTGCTGCCCATTCATCCAAAATTAAAACTGGTCGCTTTTCAAGGATTGCGACGACGAGCGCCAGTCGCTTTCTCTGTCCTGTAGAAAGGTTTTGTGTAATAAACTCATCTTCAGAAATCGATGTTTTTTGTTCGAGTTGAAGCAAATCAAGCAGTTCTTTTGCTTCGTCTGGGTCGACATTTCCAAGTCCATAAAACCGCTTAAACAGGTGATAATCTGAAAATATACCTGTGAATTGATTCCGAAAAGCCCGTAACTGATCAGAGCGAATTGGGGAACCGTTATATTCGATCACACCTGATTTTATCTGGTATAAGCCAACGAGAGACTTGAGTAATGTTGTTTTTCCTGAACCATTTCCACCCGTAAAAAAGACGATTTCATTTGCTTTTATCTCAAGATTCACAGGGCCCACCTGAAACCCTGGGTCTTCATCCTGGCCCTGATAGAAATAACACACATCCTTCAAAGTGAGTTTTTCAAATGGTGGCAAAACCACATTGTGCCCGATGTCACCTTCTTGACTTTTTTCAAGTAAGTTATCAACACGTTGAATAAAGTGAAGCGAAGCTTGTGCGTTGGTAAAACTTGGTAAAATTGAAATGATGCTATTAATCGGACCGATAATGAAAATTGCTGCCGTTGTGACTTTAATCACGTCTTCTGGGAATGTATCCGGTCCAATGATTGGGATTAGAAAAATCATAAATGCAATCATTAGATAGAAGGACGTTTGTGTGCTGATATAATTGAGCGCCATTTGTTGATTGGCAGTCGTTCGACTATCTTTTGCGCCTTCAGAGAGATAATCAATGAATTCAGTAAGATCTTGTTGTCGATCATCATGAAGTTTCACTTCTTTGAATCCTTCCAAAAGATCATTGATGGTTGCGTAAGCTCCTTTTTCTTTGTGAATTGCAACATCCAATCGCACTTTTGCCCGACGACTTCGTTGAACAGCAAAATACACTGCCGCAGTTAAAAAGCAGACGGTCAATACAAAGGCAACCAATGAAAGGGTCATGATATAAATCAGGGTGAACATGATGAGAATGGCACTTTGAATCGAAATGATCACAGGCATTGCAGAGAGAGTGATCGTATATGCATGTTGGTTGATAGCAGCATATAGCTCGGACTTCCCAGTCCTCTCAATCTTTTCAAGCTGACAGCCAGCAATTTTGTGGATTAGGCGCAGGCGAATGGTATGAACGAGGTGCTCAATTTCCTGAATAGATGTGCGCCAGATAAACTTTTGTGACAGGACAAATATGATAACGTTAATGGTAAACAGAACAAAAAGAATAACTTCTGCGGTCTTGTTGGAAGCATTCTGTGCTGCGCTATTCAGAAGTGCTAAAACAAGAACGTTAGTTATACCAGCAAGTAGAGAATGAAAAACTAGCTTCGATTTTGGTATTTGAGAACTAGAAATAAAAAAGCGAATTAAATCCATAACAAGCCTAAAAAAGCAGACTCATGACTGCTATTTATTGCACACAAACCTTAGGAGTGAACCCTGGTCATTATTGTTATTTTTGGATCTGGTCCGATCCGATCTGCGTTGTGGCATGTCCTTCCACCTGCTGCTTTGCCGCTGCCTTTGTATACAAAAGCATGACCAGTAAAACGGCTAAACCAACAGGAGGGGTAAGGAAGAACGAGATTAACGCATAACCAACGAAACCCAATGGCTGCTCTTTTCCCGCAGCGCCAATAGCACAACAAAATAGTACGTAGAAAACAAAATAAATTAATGCCATTCCAAGCCTCTGACATAGTCAACAGGGTTACAGCTGAAAAGCCTTTATCAGCCCATGGTTTTGCTCAAATTTATACTTTTCAGCAGTAACAAAAAGAAGAAGAGAACTTTAAGCTGTTCCTTTCACGGCTGCTTTTGCGGCCTGTTTGCCTTCTTCAAGGTTGTCGTTGAACTCTTTTTTTGCAGCTTTTGCATCAAAGTCTTCTAATGTGCCACCTTGCTCAAGGTGATCGGTCATGACTTTACCAACAGCGTAGGTCGCTGCAGATGCAAGAATCGGCAACGAAAGGGCTGCCAATGCGTGGCCCACAACAGGGACGACTTTGAACAGTGTGGCAGCGGTGACACCTGCGAGTAAAGTTGGCGAAATACTGCCAAGCAAGACACTAACTACGGAGCGTGCTTTAGTTTCGGAAAATGGAACGCCATAGAGTTCGAACAACTCTTTGAGCATGACGATTTGGACACCGCCGATAGCGACAACGTCCCAAACAGGGAAGGGAATAACACCAGCGCCTGCGCCCCAGCCAGTATATTTACTGACGATTTGGAGGGCTTGTGCCTCTTTACTTTCTAGGTTCTCAGATGGGGTTTCTTCGACAACCTCATCTACAGCTTGAGACTGATTCGATGCTTTTGCTCTTGACTCAGCCATTTGCTTTCTCCTGGAAGGATCTTGTACATGAACGCGATCTCACAATACTTTCAGATTTCCTAGCTGTTAGATTTTCAAGCAGGAAAATCAATCGTTGAAAACGATGATCATGCTGAACAGATACGATGGATTTTGTCTATGTTTCGGGGATTTAGTCTGGCTGTATTCGTAGTTGGAGTCAACTAATTTTTCAAGAATTCCAAGTGGCATTTTAATGACAAAACAGTGTTCTGAGTAAAAAGAGTGATAGTAGAAACCACTATCACGAATTGGACTGAAAATGGAGGTTGATGAAAAATCATGGTGTGGAAAACTGTTGCTGGCTCTCGGCATAAACTATCAACAGGTTTGAGCTGGGGAGCGAGTCGATGTTGACCATGCATGTTGATGGTATGAGACTTTGCTGTATCTTATTTCAACTTTATCAGATTGCCAGTCTGAAAATAGGAGTCTAGCTGCTGATGCGTTATTACCTGAGTAATGAACATCTGCGGTAAAAATCATAGGAACTTCTAGAGGCCTATTTTTCATGGGTTGATTTGCTTTCAATGTGGTGATGCTACTAGAGTACATAAAAAGAAAGTCAAGCTTTTCAATACTCTATCGAATATGATAAAAATGGGGGAGTATTCGGCATATAATAAAAGGGAAAAGATGACGCGTCCAAACCAACATATCGGTATCGTGGGTTGTTCAGCACAAGGCGCTGCGCTTTGTTATAAAACAATCTGTGCCCACAGCCCTCAATTTTTTGGGAAACATGTATATCCCGAAGTATCCATGCATACTCATTCTCTTGCTGATTATGTTACTTGTTTAGATGCACAAGATCTCGATGGGGTTGGTGATCTCATGTTGTTTTCTGCACATAAGCTGAAACAACAGGGTGCTGACTTCCTGATATGTCCGGATAATACAATCCATCAAGCATTCGACTATGTTGCTGAGCGTTCACCTCTACCATGGCTGCATATTGCAGAAGTTGTTGTTGGCAGTGCTAAACAAAGAGGATTCAAAAAACTTGGAATTTTAGGGACTCAATGGCTCGTTGAAAGTCAGGTGTATCCAGAAAAAATAGAAGCAAAAGGACTCGAGTGGGCCAGGCCAGAACAGGAAGAAATTCAGTACATCGGACAGCTGATCATGGAAGAGCTGGTTTACGGTATTTTCAAGCCCACTTCAATTCAATATTTTCAGCAGGTGATCCTAGCGCTAAAAGATAAAGGGTGTGATGCCGTCATCCTTGGATGTACTGAAATTCCTTTAATCATTGATGAGACCAATTCAGTTTTGCCAACTTTAAATTCCAATCAGCTCTTGGTTGATGCTGCCATTGAATATGCAAGTTGTTCGTGAATGGGATTAGATAGCGGCTATGCGCGGTTTAGCTGCTTTTGGTCAAGGAAAACCCCTCATCGAGCCAGCCCATAACCCCTCCAATCATTTTTTTCACAGGGCGGTTTAAGTTTGCTAGCCGAATTGCCGCTTTTTCAGTTGCATTACAGTGAGGCCCAGCGCAATACACAACAAATAAAGAATCAATCGGAAAAGTAGTCAGAGCTTTTTCATTGTTCTTCTGATGTGGCAAATTCATTGCTTGTGCAATGTGCCCTTGAGAGTACATATCTTCTGAACGCACATCTAAAAGAATAAAGTCCATGCGATGGTTTTGAATAGAAAAGTGAACATCCCAGCAGTCTGTTTCAAATCTCATTAAATCATCAAAATGTTCAAGTGCCTCTGAGCTTTTTGCCGCTTTTTTTCTAGTGACTGGTGATGACATTTTATCTTCCTTTTTTCGAATGATAAGTCATTTTAGTCATTGTACTGATCGTATAAAATTGGCTGATAATACAATCTTCGTTAAGATCAAGCCAACTTAAATTGAAATCAGGTAAGTAAGATGAAGACATTGGCTATTTTGGCTTACAATCAGATGGCTCTCTTTGAGTTTGGGTGTGCTGTTGAACTATTTGCCCTAGCTAGACCAGAGTTTAATGATTGGTATCAAACAAAAGTTGTCACATTTGATAAGAGAGTGATGTCTGGAACGGGCGGGATTTCATTCTCGTGCGAAGTAGTCTCTCACCTTGATGATTTTGATATTGTTGTGATCCCGAGTTGGCCTATAGCAGATGTGGTGGTGAATACAGCGCTTCAACATGCACTGATGAGACATATGAAACAAGGTAAGCGGCTCATTACTTTTTGCTCTGGAGTTTTTCTTCCTGCACAACTTGGGTTCATGGATGGTCGGAAGATCACAACGCACTGGCGATATGCGGAGGAATTTAAAAAGCGTTTTCCGCTTTGCCACTATATTGAGAATGTGTTGTTTATTTATGATGGGAAATATGGTGCATCAGCCGGTAGCTCAGCATGCCTTGATCTTGGAATTGAAATGATCAGAGATGACTATGGCCATGTTGTTGCGAACCAGGTTGCGAGGCGCTTGGTGCTGAGTGCTCACAGACAAGGGGGACAGAGTCAGTTTATTGAAGCGCCAGTTCGCAAATATCCTGACCAATTTAGCGCGGTGTTGGATTGGGCGATAGAACACCTCCATCAAGATATCAATATTGATCAACTTGCATCAAAAGCAAATATGTCCCGACGGACTTTTGATCGTCGATTCCGGGAGACATTAAACTTCAGTCCTAAAGAATGGCTGATAGCTCAAAGAGTTTTGCATGCAAAGAGATTACTTGAGTCAACTCATGAGCCGATAGAGCATATTGCAGTACAATCTGGTTTTCAACATGCAATAAACTTAAGACATCATTTTCGAAAGGTTGTAGGTATTTCTCCAACAAGGTATCGGGAAGGCTTTCAAAAAAAAGCGACCACTGGAGTAGCCGCTAAAAAGGTTGAGAAATGAAATTGTCAGCTATTTATTTGTCTGCGTCTTGGCTGACGATGACTTTGACTGTATCGACTGCTTTTTTACCATCGTCATCATAAACAACAAGCTCGAATTTGAGTTCAGATGCTGTGCTGTCATATGGTGGCGCAATAAACTCAAGAATATCTTCATCTGTGCTTGAAAGGTCTACACGAGTTCCAGAAACTTGACGCCATTTGAATGTTTTAATGTATCCGTCAGGGTCTTCCGATGCTGAGCCATCAAGGACAACTTCGCTACCTGCTGCAACAACCAGGCTGTCTCCTGCATCTGCAACAGGTGTACTATTTACAGGAACAATTTGATACGTCACGGTATCTGTTGCTTTGCCACCTTTATCGTCAGTGACTTCTAACTCAAACGTAACCTCTTCAGGCTTTTTGACTTTTGGCGCTGAAAAATAAGCTTTTGCCTCATCATCCTTTTTTAACTTCACTGGGATACCAGAGATTTGTTTCCACTGATACGCATGGATAATGCCATCTGCATCTCGGGAATCATAACCATCTAATGTAATGAGTTTCCCTGCCTTCGCAATGGTATCACCACCAGCAGCAGCGATAGGAAGTTGGTTATCGTCGCTTTCCTGCTCAGATTCAGCATCATCTTTTTTCTGCTCTTTTGTTTGAGCTGCTTTCGATGGGGAAACTGAATGTGTCCTTGATTGTTCTTTATCATCGCTACATGCCACTAAAGAAGAAGCGATGAATGTAAATAGAATGAGTGAAGTTAATTTTTTAAGACTCAACACGACAAACTCCAAAAATTTAACAACCATACTTTCGTTTAAATGAATACCAATAGTAACAATAATAAACTATTTGAGATAACTAATTACCATTGCTAATCACTTAAGTAAACACCTTTTTAGGGTTGAGCGTATTCTAACGGATTTTAGATTAGAAAAGCAACAGGTTGTTTACAAATATTTATCTTTTTGTTTGATTTAGGTACGTATATTAGAGGGGCGATTTTTACTTACTTGTTTTCATTGAAAAAATATTAAAATGGAGATTCTGAAATAAAAAATGCAGCAAGACTTCATTGCTTGCTGCCTATAAACCGCTGTTGTTGATCCATACTTCATCAGGGTATATTCAATTCTCTGACGATGTAGACATACTGCTCACCATCACAAGCTGTTGCGAGGGCTGTAATAGGCTTAAACTGGCGATCTAATTCCCATCGAGCAGTCATATTCGTGCCATTAGGACATTCTGGGCCAATCGTATGTGCAGTTCGACGTCCATCATTGATGTCCGCTGGAACATTTTCTTTCCAACATAAGCGTGCTTCCTGATGTGGAGGAGTATCTGCGATAAGTTTGTATCGAACTGTCATCTTATAGGTATTTGTTGTTTGTCCCATACAGTTAGCGGATACACATTCTAAATAGACACGGCTATGTTGATATTTAAGACGGCCATCAGTTGGACAATCAGTGGCGAAGGCCTGACTGACAAAGGCAGAAACTGATAATAGAGACGTTGTTAAGAGAGTTTTGATGTGTGTTTGCATCATCATGTTCCCTGTTTTGATTTATTATCCTGATATTTCGTAAGAAATGAAATATCACCTGGATGATACTGCTTCTTCATCGGAAACGTTTATATCCAAAATAGGAACAATCTGTCAAACTAAAATTTTATGCTTCTTTATATGGTTTTTTAAAAATTAAACTTGGCAGAACAATGGTGTGTGTGTTTAACACTATTCTCAGACATAAAGTGAAAATTTTATGACACACTTTAGTTAGAGTATTGTTGTAATTAAAATGTTAACTTTTAGGTTGGGTATAAAGGTTGAGAGCGGATCAATAAAGACCGCTCTTTTCTGTCAGTGTTCTTCATCGTTCTTATATAGGCATCACTTGAGTGACTTCGCTGATGATCTCTCCATCAGAAACACGTGTTCGTAATTGTTCGCCCGGTAGAACCTGCTGCGTTTCACGAACAACTTTCTGTTGCTGATCAAAAGTAATGCTATAACCGCGTGCAATCGTTGCTAATGGACTGACAATATCCAACTGCTTTAATTTAGTTGACCATTGATGTTGTTTTTGTACCAATTGTTGCTTCATCGCTTTATCGAGACGAAGTTGTAAATGTGTTTGTTTGAGTTGGAGTTGTTCCAGTTGCTGCTGGGGAGAAAAAGCATGAAGGCGATGGGCAAAGTGTTCACTCCTTTGCTGCTTTTGATTAAACAGTTTCTGAATAGAGAATCTGAAACGCATGCATAACTCATCAAGTTTTTGTGCCTGATGTTCTAATTGGTAATTGGGGTGCTGGGACGCCAGTCGTTGAAGAAGAACCCGCTGCTCATGTTCAATAACTTGTAATCGATGGCTCATCACGACATTCAAACGGTTCCTCATTAGGATCACTTTCTGTTGTAAATGCTGGTTATCAGGACTCACGAGCTCTGCAGCAGCAGATGGTGTTGCAGCACGAATATCTGCAACATAATCCGAAATTGTCACGTCGATTTCGTGCCCAACAGCACTAATCACAGGAATATCGCTTTGGAATATGGCACGGGCAAGTTGTTCATCATTAAAACACCAAAGATCTTCTAACGAGCCGCCACCTCGTCCTAAAAGGATCACATCGACTTCTTGACGTAAATTGGCTGTTTGGAGGGCATGGATTAATTGTTGGGGAGCTTCTTGACCTTGCACTTGCGCAGGATATATCACCACTTCCAATTGTGGGGCGCGTCTTTGCAGGACAGATAGAATATCCTTGATGGCAGCTCCCGTTGGAGAAGTGATCACGCCAACTCGCTGTATTGATGATGGAAGTGGTTTTTTATAAGCAGTATTAAAAAAACCTTCTGCAGCCAACTGCGCTTTTAACGCTTCAAACTGTTGTCGAAGTAGCCCATCTCCAGCTGGCTCCATGGTTTCAACAATAAACTGGTAATCACCGCGAGGTTCGTAAAGGCTCAGACGGCCTCTTGCTAAAACTTGTACGCCATTTTGAGCAGGAAAAGAAACCCGCGCATTCTGTGATCTGAACATTGCTGCTCTGACCTGTGCTTTTTCATCTTTCAAGGTAAAATACCAATGGCCAGATCCAGGGCAAACAAAATTTGAAATTTCACCTGTGACCCAAATACCAGCGAAATCTATCTCAAGTAATTGTTTTACTTGTTTATTTAATTGAGTCACACTAAATATAGCACGTGTGTTAGAGCGCATGGATAATCCAACATTCATGAGAAAGAAGCCTATTTTAACATGGAAAAATACCTACTTTGACCGTGATAGACGATGAATTCATAAAAAATAAAACTTTACATCATCGATATAGGCGGCTAAAATTCGGCGGCAACTTTTAGTACTCAAACAAAACTCTGGAAAGTTGCCATGCTCAGAATAGCGAAAGAAGCTTTGACCTTTGACGATGTCCTTTTGGTCCCTGGACACTCTGAAATTCTTCCCAATGAAGTCCAACTCTCGACACGTTTAACGCGTAATATCTCTTTGAATATGCCTATTGTTTCTGCAGCGATGGATACGGTGACTGAATCAAATCTTGCGATTGCATTGGCCCAAGAAGGCGGTATAGGGTTCATTCATAAAAATATGACGATTGAACAGCAAGCTGAAGAAGTTCGTCGTGTTAAGAAATTTGAAAGTGGTATTGTTTCAGATCCTGTCGTTGTCTCTCCAAGTACCAAAGTCTCAGAAGCGATTTCCCTAGCCAAACAACATGGTTTTTCTGCTTTCCCTGTCGTAGATAACGATAACAACCTGCTAGGTATCGTGACAGGCCGTGATATTCGTTTCGAACGTAATTTGGAACAACATGTTGAAGCAGCGATGACTCCAAAAGAAAGACTGATCACAGTCAAAGAGGGGGCACCATCTGAGCAAGTGTTGGATCTCATGCACAAAAACAGAATCGAAAAAATCCTTGTGGTCGATGATGCTTTTAAGCTGAAAGGCATGATCACCGTGAAAGATTTCCAGAAAGCAGCAAACAAACCAAATGCATGTAAGGACAAACTTGGACGCCTACGTGTTGGTGCTGCTGTTGGTGTTGGTGCTGGTACTGAAGAAAGAATTGCAGCGCTTGTTGAAGCTGGTGTTGATGTGTTACTCATCGATACATCTCATGGTCATTCTCAAGGCGTGATCGAGCGTGTGAAGTGGGCAAGAAAGCATTACCCTGACTTGGATATTGTGGCTGGAAATGTCGCAACGACAGAAGGTGCGGTTGCACTGGCTGATGCTGGGGTAGATGCGGTTAAAGTTGGTATTGGTCCAGGTTCAATCTGTACGACACGAATTGTAACGGGTGTCGGAGTTCCTCAAATTACTGCAATTGCGGATGCAGTTGAGGCGATGCAAGACAGAGATATTCCAGTCATCGCGGATGGCGGGATTCGATTCTCTGGTGATGTGGCAAAAGCATTGGTTGCAGGTGCAAGCTGCGTCATGGTTGGCTCTATGTTAGCTGGTACAGAAGAAGCCCCTGGTGCTGTAGAGCTTTACCAAGGCCGTTATTATAAATCTTATCGTGGAATGGGTTCTTTAGGTGCCATGAATCAAAGTCATGGGTCTTCTGACCGTTATTTCCAAGATACAAATCAAGCTGAAAAACTGGTCCCAGAAGGGATTGAAGGCCGTGTGCCATATAAAGGCCCGATTGGAAATATCATTCATCAGCAACTTGGTGGTTTACGCTCAGCAATGGGTTTGACGGGGTGCGGAACCATTGATGAACTTCGCACGAAACCACAGTTTGTTCGTGTGACATCAGCGGGGATGGGTGAATCTCACGTTCATGATGTACAGATCACAAAAGAGCCACCAAACTACCGCGTTGGCTAAACTTCGATAGCAACGAAGCGACAAAAATTTCTCAAGATAATTTGGCTGGTCATGCTTGACCAGCTCCATTCAAAATTTGAATAAGTGACAAATCGCAATGAATATTCATGATCAACGCATTTTGATCCTCGACTTTGGTTCTCAATATACACAGCTTATCGCGCGTCGTGTTCGGGAAATCGGTGTTTACTGTGAATTATGGGCATGGGACGTCCCACAGGAAAAAATCCAAGAATTTAATCCAACCGGGATCATCTTGTCAGGCGGACCAGAAAGCGTTGCACAAGAAAATTCCCCGCGTGCACCTGAATATGTTTTTGAAGCGGGTGTACCAGTGTTTGGGATCTGCTACGGTATGCAAACGATGGCAGAGCAACTTGGCGGAAAAGTTTCCTGTTCTGATCTTCGTGAGTTTGGCTATGCGCGTATTGAAATTACCAACACGTGTGAATTGCTTAAACATATTGAAGATCACGTGACAGACGAAGGTCGGGCGCAATTAGATGTATGGATGAGCCATGGTGATAAAGTCATTGAGCTTCCTGATGGGTTTACCAATACAGCAAAAACAGAAAGCTGCCCGCATGCAGGTATGGCAAATGAAGAGAAGCGTTTCTACGGGGTTCAGTTCCATCCAGAAGTCACCCACACACGTCAAGGAATGCGCATTCTAGAACATTTCGTCATTGATATTTGTGGTTGTGAAAAAGTATGGACACCAGCTTCGATTGTGGAAGATGCGGTTGAGCGGATCAAAGCACAAGTCGGCGATGATAAAGTGATCCTGGCACTCTCTGGTGGGGTTGATTCTTCAGTAACCGCGATGTTGCTTCAGCGTGCGATTGGTGACAAATTGACCTGTGTTTTTGTCGATAATGGTTTGCTTCGTTTAAACGAAGCGCATCAAGTGATGGAAATGTTTGGTGATCACTTTGGCCTGAATATTATTCATGTCAAGGCAGAAGCGAGATTTCTTCATGACCTTGAAGGCGTCAATGATCCAGAACAAAAACGTAAAATTATCGGCAAAGCTTTCATTGATATCTTCGATGAGGAAGCGACAAAACTACAAGGTGTGAAGTGGTTAGCTCAAGGCACGATTTATCCAGATGTCATCGAATCTGCGGGTTCTGATACAGGTAAAGCGCATGTGATCAAATCTCACCATAATGTTGGTGGTTTGCCAGAAGATATGGAGTTGAAACTGGTTGAACCATTACGAGAGCTTTTTAAAGATGAAGTCAGAAAAGTTGGTTTGGAGCTTGGCCTGCCTTATGACATGCTTTACCGTCACCCATTCCCAGGACCGGGCCTTGGTGTACGTGTTCTTGGAGAAATCAAAAAAGAATACTGTGATTTACTCCGTCGTGCAGACGCTATCTTTATTGATGAACTTCGTCAATCTGGTTGGTATGACAAAGTGAGCCAGGCATTTACTGTGTTCCTTCCAGTCAAGTCTGTCGGTGTGATGGGCGATGGTCGTAAATATGATTTTGTTGTCTCACTTCGAGCTGTAGAAACAATCGATTTCATGACAGCGCATTGGGCGCATTTACCTTACGATTTGTTAGGAAAAGTGTCGAATCGGATCATTAATGAAGTCGATGGTATCTCCCGAGTTGTTTATGATGTTTCAGGTAAGCCGCCTGCAACGATTGAGTGGGAATAAATAGATTGGTAAATAAAGGGAGCAACAGCTCCCTTTATTATTTCTTGTTCCAACGGTTTTTTTAGATACGCTGGATTTTTGTATAATTTATAAGGAAGATAAATGAAAAATACAGCTATATAAGATAAGCGTGGACCTGTCTGGTCATTTCTGGCCTCTTTGAGATCGTTTGGGCAATCGGCTTATCATATTCAGAAGGTTTGACAAGGCTTTATCCTTCCATCTTTACCCTTGTTGCCATGTGGCTCAGTTTTTCATTTTTATCTCAAGCCTTTAAATATGTTCCAATTGGGACAGCGTATGCGATTTTCACTGGGATTGGTGCAGTTGGGATTACCATTGTGGGGATCTTATGGTTTAAAGAGCCTGCAACCATTCAAAGAATGGCTTGTATTTTATTGATTCTGATTGGCATCATCGGGCCAAAAGTACTCTCGCAAGAGTGACTTTCATCAACTTTTTCTCAAGAATAAATGAAGTAAAGTACGTCCCAATTTAGTCAACAAATGTAAATTCAATTATTCTAAAATCTATCATCTGGCAAAATTTCAGGGTCAGTCATGATAACGCACTGATGTATCGTCTCGAAAGAGACTGCGAATTCATCAAAAACCTTGTGTGAGATTTATGAATACATTGAGAATAAAAACAATCTGTATCGTATTCACCTGTAGTGTAGAGGCTGTACATGCTCATGACTATAGTTTTGAAACCTTCACTGTCATTGGAAGGCAGACCAATCTCATCGGGGAAGCCGTGAATGCTTCGGAAGGGCTTGTGGGTCAAGAAGAGCTTGGGACGCGAGCTTTAATGCGTGTTGGAGAGGTAATGGAGTTGGTCCCTGGGATGGTTGCGACTCAACACAGTGGATCAGGCAAGGCAAATCAATACTTCCTCCGTGGGTTTAATTTGGACCATGGCGTTGATTTTGCGACCTATATTGATGGGATGCCAGTCAATATGAGAACACATGGGCATGGTCAAGGCTATTCCGATATGAACTTTCTGATCCCGGAAATGATTGATTATATGAGCTATCAGAAAGGCCCGTATTTTGCTGAAGTCGGGGATTTTTCTAGCGCAGGGAGCGCTGCAATCAAAACAAAAATAAGTGTTGATAATCAATTGGTTGGTGTGAGTGCTGGACAAAATGATTATCGACGTGGTTTATTCATCGGGAGTACGCCATTTGATGACGGCACTTTATTAGCGGCAGTGGAAATTCAGTATTATGATGGGCCTTGGAAAGATGTTGAAGAGGATGTCAATAAGCAAAATATACAACTGAAATGGACCAAGGATTTTGATGAAAGTCGCTTAAGTCTCAATATGATGTCTTATCAAAATGAATGGAATAGCGCAGATCAAATCCCTGCACGTGCAGTACGTCAGGGTTTAATTGATGAATTAGGTTCCATCGATCCGACTTTGGGTGGGGAAACAAGTCGATTCAGCTTGAGTGGCAGCTTTGAAACACCACATATCACCGCACAAGCTTATTTGATTGAATATCAAATGCGGCTTTGGTCCAATTTTACCTATTTTCTGGATGACCCTCAGAAAGGTGATCAATTTGAGCAAGAAGACAACCGGTATATCTATGGTGGTAAATTTAAGCTTGCAGAAGACTTTATTTTATTCGAAACCTTGATGGCAAATACGTTAGGGATTGAGGTTCGAAGTGATCAAATTAAGGATATCGGCCTTTACCAGGCACAGCGACGTCAAAGGTTGGGAGTGATCCGTCGCGATCGTGTTGAGCAATCCAGTTATAGTCTTTTTGCGCAAAATGAAGCCATGTGGACGGATGAACTGTCAACGGTTTTGAGTATTCGATATGATTTCCACGAATTTGAGGTTCGACCGCGCGAAGTAAACAATCAGTTTGGTGTGGCGCTTACGCAGAATCAAGGTGAGAAGGAAGATGACATTATCTCATTAAAAGGAAGCTTACGGTATCAGTGGTCAGAAGCTTGGGAAGCTTATGTTTCGGCAGGACAAGGATATCACTCAAATGATGCAAGAGGCACAACAATTCAAGTTGATCCGAGAACAGGTCAATCAAGTCAATCGGTCAATCCACTCGTGCGTAGTCAAGGTGCAGAAACGGGGTTTCGTTGGTTTATCGAGGAGACAGTCAATGCATCACTCTCTTTATGGTACCTGGAGTTAGATAGCGAGCTGCTATTTGTCGGGGATAGTGGAGGAACAGAAGCAAGTCGAGCATCAAAAAGGCGTGGTGTTGAACTGACAACCTACTACACAATCAATCAAAACTGGTCGTTTGATCTGGAGTATGCAAATACACACGCACGTTATCAATCTTCCACAGCAGGTGAGAGCGATCATATCCCTGGGACGGTGGATGAAGTGATCCAGTTTGGTTTCACAGGGAATTCAGGTACAGGGTGGTATGGCTCCAGCCGTTTTCGTTATTATAGCGGCCGCCCTCTCAATGAATCAGGCTCAGTTCGGTCAGATAGCTCAAGTATTTTGAATTTAAATATCGGCTTCCTTTACCAAGATTATGATATCAGTCTGGCGGTATTTAATGCACTCGATAGTCAAGACCACGATATTGACTATTTATATGAGTCTCAATTAGTGACAGAATCAGCGCCGATGGAAGATCTTCATTATCATATTTTGGAACCGAGAACAATCAGAATAAAGTTCCTAGGAAAATTTTAGTTAGGAAACTCATAAACTAATCGGTTCTTCCGACAAGAAATTTTTTTATGAAAGTTTTATGACAGAAAGAAAAAAAGCAGCCGCAGGCTGCTTTTTGAACAATTTGGCAGGTTATTTTACAATGCCACTACCTGGGACGATATTGGTGGCATGCAATCCCTTCGGTCCTTCTTGCAGATCGAATTCTACTTCTTGACCTGCTTTGAGGGTACGGTACCCATCCATTTTAATTGTGGAGTAATGCGCGAAAATGTCTTCGTCTCTTCCGTCTTCACGAATAAAGCCGAACCCTTTTGCATTATTGAACCATTTAACTTTACCTGAACTCATACTTCTACATCCTTCTCTAACTCTAATAAATTGGTTATTCTACTTAGACCCTAATTATATTTTTTGGCGTCGGAAGCCCGTCGCCATAGCTAACTGTAGATTATCAATTGCAACAGTCAAGTTTTTTTGTTTAAAAAATAGGGTCGCAATTTGAAGACGTGAATGTTGGTGTTCCAATATCGTGAAGGCTATATTTGATCATGAGTAGGTTAAAAGAATTGGGTGTGGGTGACGAAGCGCTTAAGGAAGAAATTAAGCAAGAAATTAAGCCCCCATCAATGTATAAAGTATTGTTGAACAACGACGATTACACCCCAATGGAATTTGTCGTTGAGGTTTTACAACGTTTCTTTAATATGGATGTAGAGAAAGCAAATCAGATTATGTTGACGGTCCACTATAAGGGCCAGGCTGTTTGTGGTGTCTTTACAGCAGATGTTGCGGAATCAAAGGTGGTACAGGTAAACCAGTATGCCCGAGAGCATAATCATCCGCTGTTATGCACGATGGAAGTCGCGTAGATGCATTTGTATTTTGAATTGACGACTTAGGAGTTGCCTATGCTTAACAAAGACCTGGAGATCACCTTGAATTTGGCTTTTCGGCAGGCGCGGGAAAATCGTCATGAGTTTATGACTGTGGAGCATTTGCTCTTGGCGCTTTTGGACAACCCTTCAGCGGTTGATGCGCTTAAAGCTTGTGGTGCAGATATCGATCGACTTCGTAATGAGTTGATGGTTTTTATTTCTGAAACAACACCGGTGATCCCTGAAGGTAGTGGCGAAAGAGAAACTCAGCCAACCCTTGGTTTTCAACGTGTTTTGCAACGTGCCGTGTTTCATGTTCAATCATCCGGCAAAAACGAAGTAACTGGTTCGAATGTCCTTGTGGCGATTTTTAGTGAACAAGAGTCACAAGCAGTCTATCTCTTGAAAAAGTCTGAAATTACACGACTTGATGTTGTGAATTTTATCTCTCATGGCATATCTAAAATTGACGCTGATGAAACTTCATCTGATGAGGTATCGGAAGAGTCCGAGGAGAGCATTGAAGAGAAAAAAGTCCTTTCCAATTTTACATCTAACTTAAATGAAATCGCTAAACAAGGCTTGATCGATCCATTAGTTGGCCGTGATCAAGAAGTTGAACGCACGATCCAGGTGCTCTGCCGGCGTAAGAAAAACAACCCCTTATTAGTTGGTGAAGCCGGAGTTGGCAAAACTGCAATTGCCGAAGGCCTGGCCTATCGTATCGTGAATGAGGATGTGCCCGAAGTGATTCGAGACGCTGTCATTTTCTCCCTAGATATGGGGGCATTATTGGCAGGCACGAAATATCGTGGTGACTTCGAGAAGCGTTTTAAATTGCTACTCAAAGAGTTAGAGCAAAAAGATGGGGCAATCCTGTTCATTGATGAGATCCATACAATCATTGGTGCGGGTGCTGCATCAGGTGGTGTGATGGATGCCTCTAATCTTATTAAACCGCTTCTGTCCAGTGGTCATTTACGCTGCTTTGGCTCAACGACGTATCAAGAGTTTAAAGGTATTTTTGAGAAGGATAGAGCGTTGGTGCGTCGTTTCCAGAAAATTGATATTACTGAGCCAACGGTGGACGATACCACGAAGATTCTACTTGGCTTGAAAGAACGTTACGAAAAACACCATGAGGTACGTTATACCAATAAGGCAATGCGTGCAGCAGCAGAGCTGTCAGCGAAATACATCAATGAGCGGCATTTACCTGATAAAGCAATTGATGTCATTGATGAAGCGGGTGCAAGCCAGCGTCTTGTCGCACCCTCTAAGCGTCGCAAGGTGATCAATGTTGGTGATATTGAACAGATAGTAGCCAAAATTGCGCGCATTCCTGAGAAGTCCGTATCTGCATCAGATAAAGAGATCTTAAAGAACCTTGACCGAACTTAAAGATGGTTGTTTTCGGGCAGGACGAAGCGATTGACGCGCTTTCTTCCGCAATTCGACTTGCTCGTTCCGGTCTTGGAAACGAGGGTAAGCCAGTTGGTTCATTTCTGTTTGCAGGCCCTACTGGAGTCGGTAAAACAGAAGTCACGAAGCAGTTGGCAAAGATCATGGGCGTTGAATTTCTCCGCTTTGATATGTCGGAATACCTAGAACGACATGCAGTAAGTCGGTTGATTGGTGCCCCTCCAGGGTATGTTGGATTTGAACAGGGTGGCTTACTGACCGATGCGGTGATCAAACATCCTCATTCTGTTGTTTTGTTAGATGAGATTGAAAAAGCACATGCTGATATATTCAATATCTTACTGCAAGTGATGGACCATGGGACGTTAACAGATAACAATGGTCGTAAGGCTGATTTTCGAAATGTTGTGGTCGTGATGACGACCAATGCAGGTGTTTCTGAGACTGTTCGTAAATCTATCGGCTTTAAGCAGCAGGATCACAGTCATGATGCCTTAGGTGAGATTAATAAAGTATTTACACCAGAATTTCGGAATCGCCTTGATAATATTATCTGGTTTAATCATCTGGATGAGGTGGTGATTGGTCAAGTCATTGATAAATTGATTGTGGAATTACAGGCACAGTTGGATGCGAAAGGCGTATTCATTGAGATGACGGAACCAGCCATACAGTGGCTTGCAGAGCATGGCTATGACAAGGCTATGGGCGCAAGGCCAATGGCGCGCTTAATTCAGGAAAAAGTGAGAAAACCGTTGGCGAACGAAATCTTGTTTGGCTGCTTGATGCGTGGCGGTAATGTCATTGTCGGAGCGAACAAAGAAGAATTAACTTTTACATACGAAAGCGAGGCTGTTGTGGAAACAACATCCTGATTTCGTATTTAAAGCGACGCAAAACAAAACAGCCTTCTTGATGAAGGCT
This sequence comes from Algicola sagamiensis DSM 14643, assembly GCF_000374485.1. Classification (GTDB taxonomy): domain Bacteria; phylum Pseudomonadota; class Gammaproteobacteria; order Enterobacterales; family Alteromonadaceae; genus Algicola; species Algicola sagamiensis. The sequence goes on along the minus strand of NZ_KB894507.1, from coordinate 3,714 downwards.
GTTTTATATTTTATGTCGATTAACGGGCGCGGAAAATAATGCGGCCTTTAGATAAGTCATAAGGTGTCATTTCAACTGTGACCTTATCACCTGTAAGAATACGGATATAGTTTTTACGCATTTTCCCAGAGATGTGAGCCGTCACAACATGACCATTCTCAAGCTCAACACGAAACATAGTATTTGGCAGGGTTTCAAGAACCGTTCCCTGCATTTCAATGACGTCTTCTTTTGCCATCAGGCACTAAACCTCTATCAGTTAATCATATAGCAGCGCAGATTTTGCCGAAATCCAACAAACATGTAAAGCAGTTCATGGTTTCTTCTTAAAATTTTGCCATTCTCCCCGGATTAAACGCTCATGGGGAAGGAAGTTAGACTTGTAACGCATCTTATGGCAATTTTCAATCTGATAGCCTAAATAGAGGTGACTTTTATCAAGCAAATCAAGTAATTCGATTTGTTTTAAAATACAAAACGTCCCAATACTCCATTTTTCATAGGAGGGGTCATAGAAGGTATAGATGGCCGATAATGAATCCGGCATGGTGTCGGTCACTGCAACTGCAATGAGCTGGTCGTTATTTCTAATTTCTATAAAACAAATATCGAGCCAATGGCAAAGAAGAAAATTTTCATATTGTGAACGAGAAGGCGGATACATGGAGCCATCCATATGCCGCTCATTGATATATTTCTCGTAAAGCTGGTAATAGGTTTCTTTGGGGTACCAGGAATAATGGAGTGTAAAGTCCTGACATTTTTTTAATACGCGTTTTTGGCTGTTACTCGGGAGAAATTGGCCACGTCGAACACGAATAGATTCACAAGCACTGCAAAATGGACAATGTGGCCGATAGATTTGAGAGCCACTTCGACGAAAGCCCATTTCGAGGAGATGTTCAAAAGCGTATTCGTTGTAGCAACCCTGATCGAGAACAACAAGCAATTGCTCAGTTTCATCATTGAGATAACTGCACTCAAATGTTTGTGTAATACCTAGCTTGAGCTGCTTATAATTGGTCATGCAGTAAGTTAAGCTCCTGAGGTTGCCAAACTTCGGCGGGAATATCACATTGTTTCGCGTGTTCTAGTTTTCTTAAAAAGCGCGCTCTTGTGATTTCTTTCGCACCTAAGGATACGAGATGATTGTTTGTGATCTGACAATCAATAAATTCACCACCATGTCTTTTTAAATGATAGACCAAACCAGCTAAAGCGAGTTTTGAAGCGTTTGGTTCGGTGTGAAACATCGACTCACCACAAAAGCAACCGCCAACGAGAATACCATAGAGGCCACCGACTAGCCTGTCTTGATCCCAAACTTCGATACTATGGGCAAAGCCGCGCTGGTGAAGGGCTTGATAAGCCGTGATCATCGCAGGGTTTATCCATGTTCCTGACTCGGTTCTTCTGGGTTTTGTGCATCCTTCGATAACGCCTTCGAAGTGTTTGTTAATTGTCAAACGGAGAGGCGTCTTACGTAAGAACTTTTGAAAACTTTTAGATAAATGAAAATCTTCGAGATCTAGAATACATCTCGGATCCGGGGACCACCATAAGAGAGGTTCATCATCATTGAACCAAGGAAAAATACCATGATGGTAAGCATTGATGAGCCGTTCAACCGATAAGTCACCGCCAATAGCGAGCAGGCCGTTTGGTTCTTCAAGGGCAAAACATGGATCTGGGAACGTGATATCAAAGCTATCAAGTTGATAAAGCATCATTTTAAAGTGGCTCTTTCAGCTTCAGGTGAACTTCTTGGTTCAGAATACCACTGAAAATCAGGAAGGTGTAGAGAGCTCAGTTACTTGAACTCTCCAAAATAAGCGCTTATTTCAATGCATCAAGATATTTTTCTGCATCCAGCGCTGCCATGCAACCCGTTCCTGCGGAGGTAATTGCTTGACGATAGACGTGGTCACAAACATCACCAGCAGCATAAACACCTTCAATGCTGGTTTGTGTTGCGTTTCCATTTAAACCGCTATGAATTTTGATGTAGCCATCTTTCATTTCTAGCTGACCTTCGAACATATCTGTATTCGGTTTATGGCCAATGGCAATAAATGCTCCTTGCACTTCCAACTCTTCAGTGGCATCAGAATTGACATCTTGAATACGGACGCCTGTCACACCCATTTGGTCGCCAAGTACTTCGTCAAGAACACGGTGAGTATGAAGAATGATATTTCCATTCTCAACTTTGTCCATGAGCCTATCCGTAAGGATTTTCTCAGAGCGGAATTCATCACGTCGATGGATCAAGTGTACTTCAGATGCAATGTTGGACAGATAAAGCGCTTCTTCGACTGCTGTATTACCACCACCAACGACACACACCTTTTGATTGCGATAGAAGAATCCATCACATGTTGCGCAAGCAGAAACACCCTTACCTTTAAATGCTTCTTCAGAGTCAAGGCCAAGATATTTCGCTGAAGCCCCAGTTGCAATAATCAAAGCATCACATGTATAAGTGTTGCTCCCTTTTAAGATGAATGGGCGTTGCTTTAGATCAACGGTTTCAATATGGTCGATGATGATTTGTGTATCGAATTTCTCAGCGTGCTCACGCATTCTTTCCATCAGGTCAGGCCCAGTCAGGTCATTTGCATCACCTGGCCAGTTTTCAACTTCAGTTGTTGTTGTCAATTGACCACCTTGTTGGATGCCTGTGATAAGGACTGGATTTAGATTTGCACGGGCAGCGTAAACTGCTGCTGTGTATCCGGCAGGGCCAGAACCAAGAATAATCAGACGGCTATGCTTTGCATCGCTCATTAAAATTTCTCCAGATTACATCGTTTTATTGCTGAGGATTGATAACATCAGTCAAAACATACAGCATTGATTTGAACATAGATATGGGGGGATTCTAAAAGAATTCAAGAGATAGTAAAGCAGAAGCAGTTCAAACTTCGATATTATAATTTGCACAGTATTGTCTAGAATAAAAGTGAGGGCAGAGCAAAGGACTAATTTATCTTCTCTTTATTAGGAGTTTGAAAAATGAAACACAAGTATGCACATATAAACCGTGATGATGTTGAAATTCAAGCAATGAATATTCACTCTCATGAACAAGGGATATACCTCGTTGAAATTGATTACAACGATGAAAAGGGTTTTGTTGCGAATGATATGGGGGAATTAATCCAGTACCATAGTGTTGAAGAGGTCAAGGATGCATTTAACCTTTGCCGGGTGAAAGAAGCATTTCTTGTACACCAATCTGCCTATGATGAGATGATAGGTGCATCAGACAAATCAGACAATACATTAATGGTTCCAGTGAAATTGCACTGATCAAGTGTCTATTTGTATATAATCGACAACAAGTCGTGCGTTTTATGTGCGACTTGTTTGTTTGTTGAACTCAATCCGCCTTTTCTTTAAAAATCTCAAAAAAACACTTGCGCCCTTCGATGAAATCTCTATAATGCGCTCCCACACCAACAGGGGGCAGGGCAAACAAGCCAGCGACTGAAGGTGAGGTTGTTGAGAAGAGGTTCTTCGAAATTAACTTTCAAAATAAAGGTTGACTTCGAAAGAAAACATCGTAAAATGGCCGCCTCGCTTAGGAAAACGATTCAAAGCGAGATTTTAGAAGGTTAAGGTTCAAATTAAATGTTGATAAGAAACGTTAAATTTAATCCTTGACTTTGAATCACAGAGGCGTAAGATACGCATCCTGATTTAAAACGCTCT
>NZ_KB894506.1 GCF_000374485.1 Algicola sagamiensis DSM 14643 | reverse complement strand
TTCAGTGGATCTATTTCTGGTGATTTCAGTGGTGATACTTTATGATTTGCCATGTGGTGTTTCTCTTTGTTGACTATTGATTTGTCAGATCAATCAACAGATTAGCACCACATTCTTTTTCTCACCTCATACACCAGAAATCATCATAGCTCAATTGTAAATCATTAAATCCTGTATCTAGCTCACCCCAACAGACAATCTGACCATCGCTTTTGAGGGCAACGGCTGACTTATCGGTTGCTGTTATTCCTGAGACATGTGCTAAATCCTCTTTTTGAGGTACGTTTCTTAAATCACCAATAACCGTGACTGTCCCATCTGTTTTTAAAATTGATACATTGTGGTGATTCACCACAACCTGTTTAGCAACTACAGGTTTGTATATGATATATGCCACTTCACTGTTCTTGGACTTGTCTTTTGAATATGCTTTCGCCTCAAGTTTGATTTGAAAACCGTAGTCTGCTGCAACTGGGGTGTATCTTTGTCCTGAAATTGAAAAATCATGTACTTCCTTTCCATTAATAACCTGTACATCACCAAAACACCGCTATCATTCCGGTCTATTGTCCATGTATATTGCGTATCTTTTTCTGAACAATCCGAGCATTTAACTTTTGCCGTTAATGGTTGTCCAATCAAAACAACACCGCTCTTTTCCAGCGAGGTGATCATCGGCTGAACTTTGACATCAGGTTTATTTGATTCTGGTTGCTGCGAATGATTTGAACTGCTATTTGAATGGCCACCACATGCCGATAGACTTAGGCCAATGATTGGGAAAAATATATATTTTTTCATCATGTTCCTACAGCGATTGATGAAGTAAAAACTTGGGAAGTTCCACTAAACCGATCTTCCAAGATCAATGAGTGAAAAACAATGAGTAACAAAAAAAGATCAAAAGTTGTTCCAAAAACTATATCTGGTTGCAAATTTGACTTTCTACCGAGTTTTTATTCAAAATAGCGGGGTATATGGGCTTACTCCATATGTTAAGATACGTTGGTTTTTACAGATTAAATTGGGTCTATATGTTACAAGTCCTTGAATTTCTTCCGCTCGTTATCTTTTTTGCCTGCTACAAGCTGGTAGATATCTATATCGCTACAGGTGCGTTAATTGCCTGTATGGCGATTAACACTCTAATTTTTTCCATCAAAGCAAAACAGCTAGACAAAAAACAGGGAACATTTTTTCTTATTGCGCTTGTGCTAGGTGGAATGACCATTTTGTTTCGAGATGATAGCTTCATCAAATGGAAAGTGACCGTTATTAATCTTGTATTTGCTGCAGTCCTGCTCATCAGTGACTTAGGGTTTAAGAAAAACTTCATCAAGTCTGCAATGCAAAGTGCAATTCATGCACCAGATGCAGTATGGAGAAAAGTGAATCTCGCTTGGGTAGGTTTTTTTACATTTATCGCAGCAATTAATATTTATATTGCATATCAAATGCCATTAGACTTTTGGGTAAACTTTAAGGTCTTTGGGCTTATGGGATTGTCGCTTGCATTTATGATCGCAACGTTGATTTCTTTGAGAAAATATATTCAGATGGAAGATTAACTTTCACAAACATACAGAGAATATAATATGCCACGACATGGGTTGTATTGGCTTGGTCAAGACCTAAGACTGCATGATAATCCTGTATTATATGATGCTCAACATCAACTTGATTCGTTGACTTTTGTTTATATTCATTACAAAAGTCAACGTTTAGAGCCCTATTTCAACAGTGCACCAAGCCAAATAAAACAGGCATTTATTCATGATTGTCTTGTCGATTTGGATCATCAGCTCGGTGTATATCAACAACATATTCTTGTCAGAAATGAGCCCCCACTGCTAGCCATAGATAAATTGATCCACTCATGTGCAATCACCGATGTATTCTGGACACGACAATTTGGTTGGGATGAATTTGAAATATGGTCGTTATTACAAAAACGGTACCCAAATATAAAATTTCACCTTTATGAAAGTTATACCCTCTACCAACAGCATCAATTAACAAATGTATTGTCTGATTTTCCCCAATCCTATTCAAAATTCGTAAAGCAGCTCGCCGCTACAATCGAAAGCCCGTTACCACCGCCGGAGTCATTACCTCCACCTGTTCAACAAAGGGAGCACAACCTATATCCATCTGAGCAAGCCCTAATCGTAAGCGGTGGGGAACGCCAGGCACTAAAACATACTGAAACTTATTTTTCTTCTTCATTACCTGCTCATTATAAAGATGTACGCAATGCCCTCATGGGTTTTGAAAACTCAACAAAACTCTCTTTTTGGCTCTCAACAGGATGCCTATCTGTAAAACAGGCTTACACAACTGTTGAATACTACGAAGCGCAACATACCAGAAATGATTCAACCTTATGGATAAAAAAAGAACTTTTGTGGCGTGAGTTTTTTCAATGGTATGCTTTTCACTATCAAACCAAACTATTTCATTTTTCAGGAATTCAACAGCATAAACCGCTCACAAGTTATTATGCATCTCGTTTTCAGATGTGGGTTGACGGCACAACGCCTTATCCAATCGTTAACGCTTGTATGCATGAGCTTAAAGAGACTGGTTATTTGTCAAATCGAGGAAGGCAAATTGTGGCAAGTTGTTTTGTTCATGAGCTTCAACTGGATTGGCGTTATGGCGCAAACTATTTTGAACAACAACTGATAGATTATGACGTTGCATCAAATTGGGGGAATTGGCAATACCTTGCTGGAGTTGGAGCAGATCCAAGAGGACATCGCCAATTTAATTTAGAACATCAAGTGAATACCTACGACCCTGATGGCGCATACATTCAAAAATGGCATGGCAAAGCACAGTGCTTTCCGCTTGATACCACAGATGCAGCAGACTGGCCCCAATGACATCAAACTATCACACGCTACGACTTATCTTAGGTGATCAGCTAAATGCTTCTCATTCTTGGTTTAAAAGAAAGGATGAGCAGACGTTATATCTCGTTGCAGAACTTAAACAAGAACTGACCTACGTCAAACATCATATTCAAAAAGTATGTGCTTTTTTAGCGAGCATGTCCGAGTTTGCTAAAGCGCTAAAAGCATCCGGTCACTCGGTACATTTCTTAGACTTGGATGAAACCGCACAATATACTGATTTAGAGTCGCTGTTGCTATCGATTTGTAAACAATACAATATTCAAAGATTTGAATATCAGCGTCCCGATGAATATCGGCTAACCCACCAATTAAAAACATTCTCATCGCAATTAAACATTCCGGCCTTTTGTTACGACACTGAGCACTTTTTATTACCATTTGAGGAAATCAATCAACACTTTCATCCGAATAAACATAGTACCATGGAGTACTTTTATCGACAGATGAGACAGAGATATCATATCCTCATGGATGGGGATAAGCCTCACGGAGGTCAATGGAATTTCGATAAACAAAATCAGCAAAAATTAAAAAAAGAAGACTTATCTCAGATACCCGAGCCGCTGATTTTTTCAAATCATGTCGAGGGAATTATCACACGCTTGCAGCGCAATCAAATCCCAACATTTGGTTTGATTCAATCTCAATTAATTTGGCCTATCAACCGGCAGCAAGCGCTTCATCTTTTGGATTATTTCTGTCAGTATTTGCTCCCATCGTTTGGTCAATTCCAAGATGCGATGACCACACAAACACCTCACAAATGGTCCCTTTACCATGCGAGGATATCGTTTGCGTTAAACGCAAAGATACTGCATCCATTACAAGTTATCCAAAAAGCTGTGGCAGCTTATCAATTACAAGCACTCTCAATTTCAATTGCGCAAGTTGAAGGGTTCATTCGACAAATTCTTGGGTGGAGAGAGTTTATTCGTGCCGTGTATTGGGTGAATATGCCTGATTATGCGCAAAAAAATCACCTGAAAGCAGCCACCCCGCTTCCTGAATTTTTTTGGACTGGTGATACCAAAATGGCCTGTTTGCGTCACGCACTTACTCAGTCTCTCGAATATGCTTATGCTCATCATATTCAACGGCTAATGGTGATTGGTAATTTCTCTTTATTAACAGACCTTGAGCCTGAAGCAGTCGAATCGTGGTATCTCGGCGTTTACGTCGATGCATTAGAGTGGGTCGAGATGCCAAACACGAAAGGGATGGCGCTCTTTGCAGATGGCGGGATTGTCGCGACTAAACCCTATGCTGCAAGTGGAAACTATATTCATAAAATGAGTGATTACTGCAAAGATTGCCACTACAAAGTAAAAGAAAAAGAAACAGAAAGTGCCTGTCCACTCAATTCGCTATATTGGCGCTTTATGGATAAACATCGCCATGAACTTGAAAAAAACCCAAGAATTGGCATGATTTTTCGAAACTGGGACCGATTAGCTCAAGATAAAAAAGACGCAATTATACAACGAGCTTCAATGTATCTAGCCAATATTGACCAAATATAGGAACTCCAGTTTTGGACGACAACAAAAAGAACAAACCTTTAGCTGTACCAATCTCTCGCATTTCTCGCATGAGCCGACTAGGCTCTCTTGCTGGACGAGTTGCAGGCGGTATGATCTCTGAGGGTGTAAAACAAATTGCAAAAGGAAATAAGCCAACATTTCAAGAAATGTTGCTCTCTCCAAATAATGCAATGCGCGTTGCAGATCAATTATCTCAACTTCGTGGCGCAGCAATGAAAGTTGGCCAGCTGATGTCAATGGATGCTGGCGATTTACTTCCCCCAGAACTCACTCAAATTCTTGCAACGCTCAGAGCAAGTGCATCTTCAATGCCCAAACATCAGCTTTATCAGGTGTTTGAATCTGCATTAGGTACACAATGGAGAAGTTTATTTCAAACATTTGATGATAAACCAATTGCAGCCGCTTCAATCGGTCAAGTTCACCGTGGCGTTCTCACTCAAGGAAATAATGTAGCGATTAAAATTCAATACCCCGGCGTAAAAGATAGCATTGATAGTGATGTTGATAATGTCGCTTCGTTACTTAAAATCTCACGCTTATTGCCCAAAGAGGTTGATATTCAACCACTCTTAGCCGATGCAAAAGCACAACTCCATGCTGAAGCTGACTATCAACTGGAAGCCTCTCACCTAAAAAAGTACCAACAACTTCTAAGGTATGACGATGACTTCACCTTGCCGAATATTTATGAAGAGCTCACAACAGAGACTGTCCTGACTATGGATTTGATGCAAGGCGAAGCGATTGAGTCTTTTCATTCCGCTCCTCAAGGTGTTCGTGACCATATCATGACATTGCTTTTCCGATTGCTCTTTAAAGAAATGTTTGAATTTCGATTGATTCAGACGGATCCAAACTTTGCAAATTACCTGTACAACAGAACAGAACATCAAATCGTGTTACTCGATTTTGGCGCAACACGTGCTTATTCAGATAAAGTGATAGAAGGGTACCGGTTACTCATGACATCAGCTATCCATCAAGATCAAGCTGGCATGGACAAAGCATTAAACGACATCGGATTTTTCCAGCAAACGTTAAATGATATACAACGACAAACGATTATTGCAATCGTACAAGAAGCTTGTGAACCGATTCACACGCAAGGTATTTATGACTTTGGAAAAACTGATCTCGCAATACGTATCAAAGATAAAGGTATGGCATTGAGCTTCGAACAAGACTATTGGCATACCCCTCCAGCCGATGCAATTTTTCTACACCGTAAGCTCGGAGGACTTTATTTGCTCGCTGCTCAATTAAAAGCACGTGTTGCTGTCAATGAGCTTTTCCAACCTTATCAATACAGTAAAAATCCATCTGCATAGCAGGCAGCTTTGAACGGTCCCCTAAAAGGGGGGCTTAAATAGGCCTCGGCTTTATTGTTCGTGTAAAAGGCCTCTCCCCTCAACTCTCCAATATTAGGCATTCAGCCATGTGAAAAAAGTTATTAAACTCCCGAGCAATGGCGCAAGCGTTGGGTTAGGTAACCTAACGAATAAACGAATAAACGAGTGACATGAGCCAATGTGCCATTAAAGCTCAGCAGTGATGGAAGATTATCTCCATTAAGATTGAAGCAAATCGGCACCACCTGGTTACGGCTCAGACTGTAAGTTAACAATATACTCTCAGTTCTTTTCAAACTAACTCAGGTAAACGACTATGCAATATTCGGCGATTGTCCAGCATATTCTGCTGTTGTACGCGATAACCGAACTCTATCTCCCAGCAATTCCCATTAGGACCAAAAATTTCAGCTATCGTTGGCTTTTTTACCATCAAATCGTTCAATATAACTGAACAATAAATTCATTTAATGGGTAATTATCTTTTTTTCATACTCAAATATAATTCTTCCATCAACAAAACAGGAGCAATGAACATGAGAAAATTACTATTCACTTTAATCCCAGCATTATTCTTCAATACAGTATTTGCAAAAAGCAATGCTGATAGCGTTCCATTCAAAAATGATGCAGGCTTTATTGCTGCACAAAAAGCATTAAGCGACTGGAAAAGTGCCTTCAATGCGCAAGATGCAAAAGGAAGTGCAGCTCAGTATGAAATCGGAGCAACGATGGATGCAAAACCATTTGGTGTTTATCATGGTCGAACAGAAATTCAAAAATTTTGGCAAGGGATCATTGATAGCGGATTTAAAAATGTAAAATATCAAAATACAGTTTGGCGAAAACTTGATGATCAGCGGTACACGGTTTCCTCCGAATTTACAATGAATAAAGGATTTGGGGTCGTTCATAAAGAACTGTGGGTTATCCAAGAAGACGGTACTGCGAAACTTCGTGACGACTCATTTGAAGTCCTCAGTACAACCCAATAAATACTCATTTGGGGGGAAGTATCCCCCTAATTGTCACCAATCAGTGATTTACCTTCTATGCTTTGTGAATGGAACTTTTAAATAGATTTAGTTACATATAAAATACAACTTTATATCTATTCAGTCTGTTCATATGTTCACAGAAAGAAGTCGAGGTTATCCATGTCTGTATATGATGAAGTACTCCCAACTCTGATCACTGCCACACCCGCCGAAGGTCGCGAACTTGCGATTAAAATCGCCAGAAAAACAATCGCTGCAATTCAACCTGATGCCGAAGTCCGTACCAAGTTGCGCCCAGATTATGCAGAAGACACAACGAAATTGATGCAAGCCGGTCAAATTGTAGCTATTGAGTTTCAAACCATCGCTGCTGCCAATAATTATTGGAAGTAACGCGGATCCCAATTTAAAGCGCGGTTAAATCTGCGCTTTAATTCAAAACCGCTATTTCAAAGGCTTTATTCAATCAAAAACAGACTAAAGATTGATTTTCAAACTAGACTTAAAGATCTAATTTTATCAAATTATTTTCTTATATATGAACCAATACACACTCAATAATAGGAAAAAAATATGGCTTTGGGTTGAACTCATTCTTGTTTTTATAGGATTACCCTTGGCATTTTTCCTCTACCGTGAATGGTTAGCGTCTTGGGTCATCCCCACTTTGATCGTATTCGGTATTTTATGCCTGTCCTTACTTTTAGCAGATCCCAAATTTAAACGGTTTAGGTTATGGAATGCACAGCAGTTCCCATTACATCATAAGCAAATGCTGCTACTCTTTTTCCCTGGTAGTTTGCTCTTAGCACTATCCTGCTGGTGGCTTATACCCGACTCTTTCTTCTCACTTCCAATGGAATCACCCTCGGTGTGGCTATTGCTCCTACTCGTATACCCTTTATTCTCTGCACTACCGCAAGAGTTAATCTTTCGCACATTTCTATTTCATCGATATAAAAAAATTATTCCGAAGAAGAAAGGCAGAATGTTCATCAGTAGTCTGAGTTTTAGTCTTGCACATTTATTTTTAAATAACTGGATTGCCGTCGTGATGTCGTTCTTTGGAGGGTTGCTTTTCTCAATGCGGTATATTCAATCACGCTCAACCGCAGTCGCAGCGGCTGAACATAGCTTGTGGGGGTTATTCCTCTTTACTTGTGGGATCGGTGTATATTTTGATGGCGCAGCTTCGATTAATTAACTGATTCTTTCTGGACAGTCATGAACCATATGGGCTTAATCTACTTTTAATTGGCGAAATGTTTCCTGTGCGAATCCAACCCCAGCTTCCGCATAAAAATTAAAGACAACATCGACACCTTCAGCTTTTAGACGTTTTTCATCATCATGATATTTTGTTATCGCTGCCGTTTTTCCGGTATAACCCACCACTTTAAGCTGCCGCATGACAGTCAACATGTCATCAACGACAGGCATAGCAAGCATAATTAGTTCGACATCCTGTAAAGCAACCGTTTCCCAAAAATCAGTATTTTCTGCATCTCCGAGAACTGTATGATGCCCTCGCTTCAGCTGCTTTTTCACTTGAGAGTCATCAGCATCAACTCCGAGTACAGAGGATTCCCCTTGCTGTAATAGATCCAGATAAGCTCCAGTACCGACCCGTCCCATACCAATCACAAGAATCTTTGTATTTTTTACTGGCGTAATTTGATCTTCTTTAAGTGTTTTTTTGGATTCAAACTTTTTCAGAAAGTGTTTCAATTTTGCATAGTATTGATGACGTTCCGCGTTTAGGATCCCTGAAAGCACAAAAGAAAAACTGACCGATAGTGCAGCTATAACTAACCACTCCTCACTCACAAACCCCAACTCGAAGGACTTTGCAATTACAATCAGGCCAAACTCGCTGAAATTTCCGAGTACAAGAGAACATAAATATGCCGATCGAGCCCGAAGCCTTAATCGTGTGAGCCAAAAATAAAATACGGCAATTTTGATTGGAATCGATAACAAAATGATGAATGCTGCGGCAAACATTGTCCCCGTTGGGATCGCGATAAAACCAATGGATAAGAAAAAGCCAATGAGAAATATATCTTTAAAACTGAGCAATGCCTTGGAAAGCTCCGTCGCCTTCAAATGTCCACTCAGTAAAACACCAAAAACCAGCGCACCTAAATCAGCTTTAACACCGACAGACTCGAATATTTGTCCACCCGCTAATGCTAACATAAAACCTGCAAGTGGAAGAATTTCATCATGTCCGCAAGCATGCAGCAAACGCCCTAAGAAGGGCCTAGCAAAGGGCAAGAAAAATAACCCTACTGCCCATATACTTGGTACTTTTCCTGATGTAATCGTTAGAAATAAAACAGCGGCAATATCTTGAATGACCAATATGCCGATGGCCACTTTCCCAAACCTGGAGCGCATCTCTCCATGTTCTTCTAAAATTTTAACCACAACAACAGTACTACTAAAACTAATTGCAAACCCAACCAAAGCAGCAGCTTGCCAATCTAAAGCATTAAAATGAGGAACAGACAACCATGCAAGGATCATCAAAATACTAGTACTAAAAAGGACTGTAAATAACATATGTCCAAGTGCGCCAGCCCAAACTTCATGCTTCATCAGCGTTTTCACTTGTAGCTTAAGACCTATCGTAAATAACAGTAAAGTGACACCAAGATCTGCAAGCTCTTTTATCAGTACGTCAGGTTGCATGCCTAGAAAGTTCAATAGAAAACCAGCAGCAAGATATCCGACTAAAGGAGGTAAACCGATTTGCTTAAATACAAACCCCCCCATGAATGCAACAAAAACCCACACTGCTTCCATCAATATTACCTTTTCAATTATGTCTAGGACGCAGACAAAATTATAGGGGGCAAAACCACTGATGGGTAATGCATTTCAAATGCCAACTTGCTATTTTTATTATAAAAATTTTGATGCGAGTCAAAGAGATAGTTTCTCAGGCGAGTATTTAACTTTTTTGAGGTGAAAAAGAATAAAATGACATACAGATTGTATGCCATTTTATTCTGCAGTTCATGAAGACAAGAAGGACTGAAAAGTCTTAGAGAATTATTTTTTCTCTTCTTTCTTTTCTTCTTTTTTTGCTTCTTTTTTTGGTGCTTCCGCAAGCTTCATCGCTTCTTTTGGTTGCTCTTTAGAAGGAGATAGCTTAACAACTTTCTTTTCTTCTTTTGCTTTTGTTTCTTTTGCAGCGTCAGCAGCAAGAACATTTGCAGAAGCAGCAACCGCCATCGCGATCATCATTGATTTGAATAATTTCATCATGTTTCTCTTTTATTTTATTTCATTACTTGAAGCTGGAAACGATGATACTATTATTTTACAAATTTGCAACCTACTTTAAGGTGATAAATTTGATTTTTTTATAATTAGCCCAGAAATGTTCAAAAAAAGAACTAAAGTTTAACTTTTTAGCCATTTTCAGTATAGAAAACAACCATTTTACATCTCTAAAATACCTTGAGATAATCGTTTTGTAGTAATTAAAATTTAATGGAGTCGTTTATGCAAAGAAGCAGTCTTATTCTTGCTCTTTCTTTAGTTTTATCAGCATGTGTATCAGCCCCGGTTGTTCTCGATGGTTCAAACAAGGTCAGGTTTCAAACTTATACACCAAGTAAACATGAATACGAATTTGTTGGCGAAATATCATGTAGCCGTGGTGGTGACTACAGAAAACACGAAACAAATGTCGAATACTGTCGAACCGAGTTGAAAAATAAAGCCTACAAACTTGGTGCAAATATTATCGTACTCAATACTGTCACTGGGGGGTGCCCAAATTGCGTCATCATGTACGGAAATGCTTTTAAATCAAAGTAAACCTTGAAAGTCACTTTGAATTCGTTGAAGGGATCGTGATGCGCGATCCTCTTTTCTTTTTGAATCATCCTTAAGCAAATTTTCGTTCTCTGTGGTAACCGTGTAAAATACACTTGGTTTTATCAAGGAGAACACAATGCTTTATATCAATTCGAGCATTGCAATTTCTGAAGAGGAATTTCAATGCAGTGCAATGCGCGCACAAGGTGCGGGGGGCCAGCATGTCAATAAGACATCATCCGCAATCCATTTACGTTTTAATATCCGCCAGTCTTCATTACCAGAAGATGTAAAGTCTCGATTAATTTCACTTCGTGATCATCGGATCACACAAGAAGGAGAGATCCTGATCAAGTCTCAGGAGTACCGGAGTCAGGATATGAATCGACAAGCAGCTCAAGAACGGCTGGTTGCGTTAATTCAGCAAGCAACAATCGTACAAAAGCCAAGAAAGGCGACAAAACCAAGTCGAAATTCAGTCAAACGTCGATTGGATAAAAAAACCAAACACAGTCAGCAAAAACAGCTCCGTAAGAGCTTGAAATACTAAGGAAAATACAATGATAATGATCTATCAGTTTCATCAAATGAATCATCAGCTCATTCTACCTTTCATGCTTGAAATCACTATTGGGATCCCGCCAAATTCAAGCCTGAACTTCTCCACATCAAACTATCTTGTCTAATTTCCCACTTTTTAGTCATATTTCCTTATTTTTCTCGTATTCGAAAAACAGTAGAACATAAGCTTTTTCAATAAAATCAAAATATCCAAATTATTCAGTTATTTAATTGATTTTTCTTCGTAAGTCAATGATGGCAAAGCATTTGCACATATTGGAAATACATGAAAATAAAGGAATGAATAATGAAAAAAATAATACTGGCCAGCACGCTTGTATCACTTTCCGCCATTGGGTTTATGTCTATTGCCATGGACAATGAAGGAGCAGCACTCTCAGCAACGCTACCTTACAAAAATCAGATGATAGCATTGGATGTCGGTGTCGGAGATGTTCTCCTTGTCGCTTCTGATGATGACCAAATCAAAATGTCAGTCACACTTGAGCCAAGCAATAACACGCACACCAACAACAAACACAACTGTGATAGTCATTCCCATGCAACTATTCCCATGAATAAACGAAAGATCCAGACGAGTGTTGAACATGGTCTGATCAAGATTGCATTGAATGATCAAAGCCATGTTACCCAAAACTGGCTGATTCATATGCCTAAAGATGCTGATATCGATCTGCATCTGGGTGTCGGTAATACGCAATTAAATGGATTACAAGGAGAGGTTTCGATTGAAATTGGTGTTGGAAGCGCAAAAGCATACGTGAGCGATGCGAACTATCAAAAAATGAAGGTTGAGACAGGCGTCGGAAAAGTCGCATTTCAACTCCCAGCAGGTCAGCTAAACCGGGACAGTCACTTAGTCGGAGAAGAATTAGTTTGGAAAGGGAAAGGTCAGTCAAAAATGGATATTGAAGTCGGTGTGGGAGATATCGACATCAGCACATTGTAAGAAAGTCATTACCCATACCAAAACAAAAGCCGCAGGAGCGCGGCTTTTTTGTGCTGTATACACGTTTAGCGTTGTTTATGCTTCATGAGGCGCTCTTTTTGACGTGCCCAATCTTTGTCTTTGACGTCTGCACGCTTATCATGGGATTTTTTCCCTTTACCTAAATGAAACTCAAGCTTCACCCAGCACTTTTTCCAGTACATAGCCGTTGCAACCAGGGTATACCCCTCTCGCTCAGTTGCACCGATGAGCTTGTCGAGTTCCTTCTTTTTTAACAAGAGCTTGCGTGTTCGTTCCGGATCACAATAAACATGTGAAGAAGCCATATTGAGCGGTTGGATTTGAGATCCCAACAGATAGGCCTCACCCTTTTTCAACACAACATAACTATCAGACAAATTCACTTTGCCTTGCCGGATACTTTTTACTTCCCATCCCTGAAGCGAAATCCCGGCCTCAAACTTATCTTCCAGAAAGTATTCATGACGGGCTTTTTTGTTCAGGGCGATGGTACTACTGGTATTTGTAGATTTCTTTTTCTTTGCCATAACAGGCGGATTATACGATGTTACACGCCATATTTGTATGTTTTATTTTTACCAAGCTTTTTTGATACACTAGTGGACAATGAAGTTTGATAGGAAACACTATGCCTCGTATCCAACGCAGTGCTTTAGTCATGTTTTCGGCTGAAGCGATGTATCGGTTAGTCAATGATATACCCGCATATCCTGAATTTGTCCCGGACTGCTCAGCGGCAGAGGTGATCCATTCAACGCCTGATGCAGTAACTGCTTCTCTGGAGATTTCAAAAGGTGGCCTGCGTAAATGGTTTACAACACGCAACGAACTCCAACCGAATAAGGCCGTGATCATGAATCTTGTGGATGGGCCCTTTAAAACATTAACGGGTGGTTGGACATTTCATGCGCTGGATAATAAAGCATGTAAGGTTGAGCTAACATTGGATTTTGAATTTTCCAATAAAATGGTTGAACTGGCGTTTGGAAAGCTATTTCATCATATGGCGAATGGTATGGTCAAAGCTTTTACTGAGCGAGCAAAACAGGTATACGGAGTGACTTCATCATGAGTACGCTCATTACGATTGAGGTTGTGTTTGCATTACCTGAAAAGCAAACTCTACTGAAGCTGGAAGTCGAAGAAAACGCGACTGTGGAGCAAGCAATTACTGCTTCCGGCATTCTTGAACATTATCCTGAGATTGACTTATCCCAAAATAGTGTTGGTATCTGGAATCGCGTAGCAAAACTAACTGATACACTTCGCGACCAAGATCGAATCGAAATTTATCGACCTCTCATCGCTGATCCGAAAGAAGCAAGAAGGCGCAGAGCTGAAAAAGCAAAAGAAGAAGGTCGTGCGGATAAAGTCACAGGTGGGCGCCCGAGCCGACTTCGAAAGTCAAATCAGGACGATGAACAACAAAATACATAAGCGCAGATTCCCTTTGCGCTTTTTACCCATTTAGTTTGAGACCATTGATACACAGTAAGCAAGTCGCTCTTTCGCTTCACTATGTGTTGGATAATGATTCAGGAAAGATTCGTAAGCATATATTGCATCCTGGTAATAGCAAAATTGCTGATAGATATAACCAAGGTTGAGATAAGCACTTGGGAAGTCGCTTCCAAGCTCCGTTGTACGACGATAAGCCTGAATCGCTTTTTCAAAATCAAGGTCATTTGCATAGAGCCAGCCCCGATTATACCAAGCACATTGAGACTCAGATGAAAGCGTTAGACAAATATCGATCAATAATTTTGCATTCTCAAACTGACGATGATGCGCAGCTGATGCAGAAAGCTGGATAAGCTCCTGCACACGCCAGTCTGGCATATCACCCGCCTCTTCACTCTGCGCAATTGCGTCGGTTGCAGAGACACAGGCTGGTGGTGCATCTTCAACAAAATCATTCACGATGATATGAATAAAGTTGAGATACTGACAGTGACAAATAAATCCAAGCCGATAAAAATAAATATCACCATGTCGCCTTTGAGGACCACTGTCACCAGTGACATATTTACCAGCATCACCACAAGCTAGGCAAGGGTGTTCATAGGCAATTTGATTACGTTCCGTGACGTTTTTAGGGATGTAAGCATACCTCAAGGAAAGTCCTTTCCGCTGAAGAGGCGTCATGTCATATAACTTCATAGACGCTCCAATCTAGAACCAATGAACAAATATTCTCAGGTTCCCTTACTTTCTCAGCGAAAGGCTAGCGGTTCCGCTCGGACAAACTGATCACTTCTCATACATCTTGTATCCAAAGACCTTGTCGATCAGTTTCCATGTGAGCAACACGACAGCAATTCAAATATAATCCTTTTTTCCTATTTTTTCCATCTGTTTTTAAAATAGAACCAAAAAAATCAGCATTTACTTGATAAATTTCATCACGTTAGAAAGGTAAATTCGAAAAGCAAAAAGTTTAAAAAACGGGGACGTCATTCTTTATGACTCAATAAATCGTATTATACTTTTGGTTAGGTAAATGATGGGAAATAGGGAAGTGTTGTGACATATAAATTAACACGAAATATGATGGATGAGACATTTCAAGTTCTTCGCCAGCAAGAGCCTGCTCTCGCGTTGATAATTAGAAACCAAAAAACACTGGCACAATTTGATGACCATGAACAATTAGTCACTTCCCTCCCCTTATCTCAAGAGGACTTGACCGTGATCATCAGCCAAATTTCAAATCATGGACTGGAACAAGCAGAAAGAAATACAGATACAGATTATCAACTCCATCTCAAGCAACTAATGGAGTCATGGTTGGAATATTCCGCAGCCTTGATCCATGATGAATAGTACCGTTGCCTTCAAGGTCTATTTTATTTCTCATCAACCATGACAAATAGGAATAACCTTTGAACAACGACATACAGAATATCAACATAAAAAAGTAAGCATTGTCAGAGAAATTTGTTTTGAACTATCGCTCTGGTCTTGTTGCAGCTTGTTAATCGTCATTAATTCGTTGATAATGTGAGGCTTAATTATAAAGGACTATCACCCACCCTCTCATTGATGTGGTTCTGGTCTTGTCGTAAAAGAACATCAGCATGAAAATACTTGATACACAAATCGAACATGAAACACCAGAAGGGATCACGCTGGCTATCTACCCTGCTGGTATTGCAGCCAGAACTTTGGCATTCACAATTGATATTCTCATCCGCATTGGGATCATTTTTGCTGCATCTACCCTCTTTTCATTATTTGGTGTGATGGGGCAAGGGTTGATCCTGATTACTTTGTTTGTTGTCGAATGGTTCTACCCTGTTCTATTCGAGGTTTTTTCGAATGGCGCAACACCTGGTAAAAAAGTATTTCGGCTGAAAGTTGTCTACGACAATGGACTACCAATCTCCTTCTCTGGTTCTCTTTTAAGAAACTTGTTCCGTACGATTGATTTCCTACCATGTTTTTATACTGCCGGATTTATCTCAATGGTTACAAACCGACGCTTTAAGCGAATTGGTGATTGGGTTGCGGGTACACAAGTCGTATATGACGAAAAGCTCGTAGACACAGACGATGGTGAGGTGAAAGGCGGCTATAGCTCAAAAATCCCACTGACCAGTGAAGAGCAGGAAGCAATTATCGCTTTTCAACATCGGAAAGATGAGTTTTCTGATGACAGAAAAGAAGAACTCGCAAATATGCTGACACCCGTCATTGATAGTCAAGGCAAACACGCCGTCCATCGTCTATATCAAATTGCAAACAGGCTCGTCGGAAAGGAATAACCATGAAACAAGAGCAGTTTATCTTTCTTCGAGAAAAACAATGGGAAGTTTTTGAGAACTCGATTCAATCCATCTCTCTTGGGAGTGATTTTCATAAAGACTATGACTTTCCACATCTATATCGTCAAATCTGCCACGATTTAGCGATCGCGAAAAGCCGAAACTATACCCCACATTTGATTGATAGACTCAATCAATTGGTTCTGGATGGTCAAAAGCATCTATACAAACCGAAAACCAGATTCTGGTATTCTCTCTATCGTTTTATTCGTTATACCTTTCCTCAAGGGGTACGTGACAATTTATCCTGGGTTGTTTGGGCGCACGTCTTATTTTATGGGTTTGCATTGTTTGCTTTTGTTGGAACACTGATCGACCCTGACTTCATATATTACATTATGTCTGCGAGCCAGGTGAATGGACTTGAATCAATGTACAATCCCGAGTCCGAACACTTTGGCCGCCATGAAGAACGTGCATCTGATAGCGACTTTTATATGTTTGGATTCTATATCCTAAATAATATTAGCCTTGCATTTCAAACTTTTGTTGGTGGATTAGTCTTCTGTATCGGTGCGTTGTTCTATCTCATTTTTAATGGTTTCTACTTCGGTGCTGTTTCTGCACATATTATGAATGTGGGATTTAATGATACATTCTTTACCTTCGTGATCACACACGGCTCTGTAGAGCTAACAGCAATTGTCTTATCCGCCGCTGCTGGCATCAAAGTCGGCGCTCGACTCATTCACCCAGGGTCATACCGCAGAGGAGAAGCAATTATGCTGGCTGCTCGAGAAGTTTATCCTTTGCTTCTAGGGGCCTTTCTCTTCCTTGTGTTGGCTGCATTTATTGAAGCATTTTGGTCATCCAGTATGACTGTCCCAAATTACCTCAAATATATTGTTGGCAGTGCTTGCTGGGTGAGTGTCTATAGCTACTTCTATTTTGGAGGGCGTCATGGATCTCAATAATGTCCAAATTGCCCTTCGCCCCAAAAACCCATGGCAAGCCTTCGATATGGGATGTCGAATGGCCATTCGCTGGTGGTGGTTATTATATCTTGCTTGGCTGATCCCTGGTGGCATACTTTTCCTGTTCATCTCCATCATCACCCAAAGCACATCCATTGCAGTGGGTATCATCTGGCTTCTGAAACCTTGGCTTGAAAGGCCATTGCTGTTCATTTTAAGCCGTGCTGTATTTGGTGCAGCACCGACGCTTAAAGAAACACTTACTGCAATCCCAAGTCAAATCAAACCACTATGGCTGTCCAGTATTACATGGTTGCGCTTTTCACTTTGGCGTTCGTATAACACCCCTGTCGCACAGCTTGAAGGATTGAGAGGAAAGGCAAGAAGAGAGCGGATCCGAGTTCTTCATAGTCGAGCAGATAATCATAGCTCTTGGTGGACGATTGTATGCGTTCATTTGGAAGGTTTTTTGTTGCTCGGCGTCATCATATTTCTTATTTGGATGCTTCCGATTGGGACGAGTATCATTGATATCTTTCATCTTGAAACATTTGGGGATTCAGATGATATTGCAACCATCTTGTATAACATCTGTTATCTCCTTGTCATCTCTCTCGTCGCACCATTTTACGTCGCAGGAGGATTTGCTGCCTACCTCAATCGGCGTGCGATCCTAGAAGGCTGGGATATCGAGCTTATCTTTCGGAAGCTCGCTCAACGTGCTGAGCAATCTTCCCACTTAACCAAGTCCAAAATTGCATCGAAGCCATCATCATCAATTGTGACTGTCCTAATGATTGCGTTACTCACGTTTGGACCATTCTCTGATCCTGCACATGCATCAGACCGGGAACAGGTTGAAACCAATTACGACATGAGCGTTGAAGAAGATAGATTGAAATTGGATGAAACACTCCAAACAATTTATCAAAACAAACCTTTCAGCAATAAAAAAGCGACCAAAACGATTGCTTATATTGGTAAATCCGACAAAAGTAATACAAGTAACTCCGATGCACCGGAGTGGCTCAAGAGTCTCCTCGACTTAACCATGAAGTCCAGTTATGCATGGATCATTGAAGTATGCCTTTGGGGGGGATTCATTTTCCTCATTTTGTTTATCGCGCACAAGTATCGAGATCAACTTGCAGAAGTAGCTGCTCAGTTGACTCCGACGAAAAAAGTTCGTTCAATCACACCTGATTTTGTGAAAGAAATCACCGATGACCCCTTACCAGAAAGCCCCCGACAGGCTATGGAAGAGATGTTGTTGCGCGGTGAAATTCGCCAGGCATTATCACTTTTATTGCGTATATCTTTGCTTTACATTCAAAACCAAGAATTAGCGACCTTTAAGGCATCAATGACAGAGCGGGAGTGTATTGCTGAGGTCGCAAAACATGCCCCAACTGAGCTTCATCAAGCTTTTGCGAAGTTAATTCACTTGTGGATCCAACTTGCTTGGGGACATCAAGCAATTCAGCCTGAAGAAGTCCGTTCTGCTTCGAGTTTCTGGTTGGCACTCCAGCAAAAGGAATCTGCGCCACATGAGTAATTATTTCAAATACGTCATCACCTTTATTTTGATTTTGCTATGCTCCTGGGGAAGCTTTTGGGTCTATCAAAACTTTGAAGTCCAGGAAAAAGAAGTCGACGCCGGTTTTTCTATCGAAGCTTATCGAAATAAGTTTTTAGCTGCACAAAAGCTAACTCAACACTATGGTGGAACGTTGACTCATCTAAAATCGAGCGATGATCTCGATACATTTTTTGCTAAAGATCAACTAAGTCAAGCAAATACCTTAATCATCGGCCAGGGAATTTGGTTAATCGATGAACAGCGAACAGGCGATATTTTAAAATGGCTAGCAAAAGGCGGTAACCTCATCATTGCACCGAGCGTTCGCGAAGTGGATACCCGAGGACGATACCCTGCACTTCTCAATAAGTTAAGTCTGGAAGTTCAACCTTTTGACCCCTATGCCGATGATGACCATGAAAAAGATAACTGGCCAGAAGAAGTCAGTCAAAGAGACACGATCGTTTACTACAATGAGGAGAAATTTTTCCGAATCCACTTACCCGTAAATGCTCAGTTTTCTCTCACTTCCGGCGAGTTTAACTATACTGCTGGCAATGCTTACGGAACAACATTCGGACAATTTAAATATGGCGATGGAACAGTTTCGGTACTGACTGGCCTCAATATCTGGGAAAATACAAGTTTGTCTCATCAAGATGGTACAAACTCGCATACACATAGTGCGCATTTATTTCTGCATTTAATTGGAACACAATCAATAGTTTATCTTTATGATACTCCTTATAAGCCACACTGGCTCACATTGATACTTACTTGGTCTCCTGCACTAACATTTACGGCTTGCTTCTTTCTGGTTTTCTTTCTCTGGCATCTCATGAGCAGAATGGGCGCACTGAAGACTAGAGAGCATTTAGAAGTGAGCCGATTTTCTGAACACCTGCTCACATCAGGTAACTATTACTGGAAACATAAGCAAGAAAAAGAACTCGTCCAGAACCTGCGGGACGAAATCATGGTGATGATGCAAAAGCGATATATTCACTTTCGCCAAATGGAATCACAAAAACAGGTTTCTTTAATGGCTGATATATCCAAACTGCCCCAGTCAGCAATCGCTGACTTGTTTCAAACTTCCCATCATCGAAGTGAAATGAAGTTTGCACAAATCGTTCGCGGATTACAGGAGTTAAAACGACAATTATGAGTGTTTCTGTTGCTGAGCAAAAAGAAAACTTGCTCATACAGCTTAAAGCACAAATCGTGCAACATATGGAAAATAACGTTGATGGCTTTTCTTCATTGACACAAGCGCAAAAGATTTCGCTGATCGCTGAGAAAACAGAGCGTTCAGCAAACAATATCAATAATTTAATGACACAACCAATACAAGGGAGTGGCGACAGCTTTCTTCGGTTGGTTCGAGGTTTAAAAGATTTAAGGATCCAGCTTATGAACGATTCAGCCCCAATTGAGCAACAAGTATCTCAGGCGAGCGAGGTCATCCAGTCCATTCGTTCACAAATTAGCAGTGCATTGATTGGTCAAGACATCATTGTCGATCAGGTACTGATTTGCCTGATTGGCGGTGGTCATGTCTTACTGGAAGGCGTCCCAGGATTAGGAAAAACGTTACTAGTTCGTGCATTGTCTCGTTGTTTTGCAGGCGAGTTCAGCCGGGTGCAATTTACACCGGATTTGATGCCAGCCGATGTTACAGGACATTCACTTTATGATATGAAAACAGGGGAATTCCAACTCCGAAAAGGCCCAGCATTTACCAACCTTTTGCTTGCAGACGAAATCAACCGCGCACCAGCAAAAACGCAGTCAGCCCTTTTGGAGGTCATGCAGGAGCACCAAATCACAATTGATGGGCAAAGTATTCACCTCAGTGAGCCCTTTATGGTCTTAGCGACACAGAACCCATTGGATAATGAAGGGACCTACCCACTTCCAGAAGCAGAGTTGGATCGATTCATGATGAAGATTTTCATCGAGTATCCTTCGCTGAACGATGAAGTGTACCTGACAAAATTGAACACAAATGATAAAGCCAGCGGCTTCAATCTCGATGATTTGGAACAAGTCGCAAACCCTGAACAAATTACAACATTACAAAAACTCGCTTCAAAAATCACGATTGACGATGAAGTACTCCAATATGCCATAAACATCGTCCGTAAAACACGTGAGTGGCCAGGTGTTGTTCATGGTGCAGGAGTTCGTGGCAGTATTTTCCTGATCCAGGCAGCTAAATCAAAAGCACTATTGGATGGCCTATCTTATGTGATCCCGGATCACATCAAACAAGTTGCAGGTGCTGTGATTGGTCACCGGATGATCTTATCCGCTGAGCGAGAAATCGAAGGATTGACACCATATGATGTCCTTTCTGACTTGATCGAACAAATACCGGCACCACGAAAATGAAGCGCCTTCGTTTTCGGCCATCAAAGCGTGCACTCTATACGCTCATCGGATTGAGTGTGCTCGCATTTTTCATTCGATTTATATTTGGAATTGAAGCACCTGATATTACTCAAACGAGCTGGTGGACGCTCGTTCTAGTATTTGTTTTATGTCTTTTTTGGGACTGGCGATTATCGCTTAGAATGTTGCCCGTAGACATCCAGCGTGAAGTGGTTCATAACCTTTCCGTAACTGAGTGGCACCCAGTCAAACTCACATTACAGAATCGTGGCAGAAAACCACTGCAAATGATGTTGGATGAACACTGCTCGGAAACAACACAAACCCAAGGTATGCCTCGATCTGTCGAACTTGGTTCAAACCAGGCAACAACGATCGAATATCTCATCCAGCCGCACCGACGGGGTGAAGAGCAAATCCTAGGGTCAGAAATGCGAATCTCCTCTCCACTCGGCTTATGGGAAACAAATTGGTTCATCGACAATATGACTGAAATCAAAGTCTTCCCAGACTTTAAGCGTATTTCTGACTTGTCCGGCTTAAAGGGTTCTGTGGATATTACGATGAGTGGTTTGAAGAAGTTTAATCGTCGTGGTGAAGGGATGGAGTTTCATCAATTAAGAGAATACCGGCAAGGGGATAGCCTAAGGCAAGTTGATTGGAAAGCATCGAGTCGCACACGCAAACTGATATCCAGAGAGTATCAGGAAGAAAAAAACCAGAATATCGCAATCCTACTTGATGCCGGGAAACGAATGCGAATTAAAGACGATGACTTATCTCATTTTGATCATGCTTTGAATGCACTCATTATGTTGTCTTATATCACTCTTAAGAATGGTGATGTATTCAGTTCCATGAGTTTTAACCAACAATTACGTTGGTTACCTCACATTAAAGGCAGTCAGAATGTAACGCGTGTCCTAAACCACTTTTACGATCTTTACGCAGACACCTATGCATCTGATTATCTTGTAGCGGCGCAAGAGTTTATGGAAAAACACCCCAAACGCGCACTGGTTCTATTAGTCACAACACTCAAGGATGAGGATTTTGAGGACTTACGTCCGGCAATTCATCTATTAAAACAAAAGCATCTGGTCGCAATTATCAATATTGAAGATACCGCGATTGAAACCGCTAAAAAACAAGATGTGCTCAATTTCGAAGACTCGCTGATCCACAGTGTTGCAGAAAAAATCGATCTTGTTACGCAACGCCAACTCAGGCATTTTCAGCAAGAAGGTGTCATTTGCGTCCATTGTTCCGCAAAAAATCTAACAAGTAGTGTGATCAATTCTTATCTGGAAGTGAAACGCGCAGGATTGCTATAAGTACTTTAGGTTGGAATTCGTTAAGCCAGTATTATCGCTGGCTTCTCTATACTGAGGCCAACTCAACTGATACCCAAAAAGCTCTTTAAACTTGCTGATTTCATCACTACATAGGGTTGTTTTCTCCTCTCATTATTTCATTGCTATCAGTATGTTACCTCAAGTCAACATACAAACTGAGTTATTTAAAGTGACTCGAGCGATATCACTCACAAAATAGGAAGGGAAATAGTCTCTTGGCCAACAGAAGAGGCCAAGAGGTAAGCGTATTGATTAGTAACCGTAGCCTAAAGATGACATCATCATACTAATAGCAACTTGTGACAGGATGATAAGACCTAATACAACGAAAACGGCAAATTTATGCCAGCTAGGGCTTGGCTGTACTGGCAGACCATACCGATTTGCACCAGTATCACCGCGAGCAAACAGTACATACAGAAAGAATATAATATTGATAAGCGGAATGATCCCAAGAAGTCCCATCCAGCCAGATTTATCAAGATCGTGCAAACGTCGAATTAACAATGAAATTGTAAACACTAACGTAATGATAAAGAATACAATTAACGAGAGTCCAGCAATTGGTGCTGCAATTTCTTCACCTACAACTGCTTTAAACAACAAATAGATCATACCAGCTAAAAGATAAGGTATAAAACCAGATGAAGCACTATAGATAAAATATCTTAATCGATTGAGTCTACCTTTAAAGCACCAGACTTTAAAGTCAATAAAACCACCTTCGGTAGATGATTGATCCAGCTCAGATTGAGGGGATTGATAAAGGTTAGTTGTTTCCATATTTTCTCCATTTTTCTTATTGAATTCCGTTACTTCCGTAACTACATAGACCCGGTGGGACAATGCTTGCATTTCACTTTGTGAAGTCTCTATACATCTATCGCCTGGATAGCATACCGATAACCAACACCGATTCAGCATACATCAGCACGCAGCTTGTGAACTCAGGACAGTCATGAACGAATGAACTTCGTTATCCGGTGAAGAGCGAAGCAATATTCGATGAATACCTTGTATCAGACATCATTTGGATGACGGTTTCGTCGTTATAGTGAACACTCGCGAGCAGCATTATATAGAAAAAAAATGGAAACATCAGGTTAATTACAACTTTTTATGAAATTTTTCTCATCACTTTTCATAGCTGTAGTGGGTTAAATCTAAGAAGAATGCCTTATTCCATTTCAGACTATGAGATTAGATATTAAGTCCGTTAATGTATGCACTATCTCATACTTCTCAATGACACCAGGATAGTGGACATTGTTGAAGTGAAAGTGCATGGCTTTTATACAAGAATTAGCGGTAACATTATGAATCAAACAAATACTCGTCTTGAGCAACTTCTCAAGCACCCTTTTAAAATCAGTGCAATCGTCACAGCGTTGGCATTTGGTGGTCTCACAACAACGGTTCAAGCAGCAGAAAATGCCGCTGAAGCGGATGAAGATATTGAACAAATCATCGTGACGGGCACGCGCCGAAATGATAGAACCGTATCTGACAGTACCGTTCCTGTTGATGTCATTGATATTGATGCGATGTCTTCCACAGGCCAGTTGGAAACCAGCCAGATCTTGGCAAATATCACGCCTTCTTTTAACTTCCCACACCCTTCAATCACTGATGGAACCGACCATGCTCGCCCAGCAGTACTCAGAGGGTTAGCCCCAGATCATACGCTGGTACTGATCAATGGCAAGCGCCGACACACTGGCGCCCTACTCAACTTAGGAGGCTCCGTGGGGCGTGGTTCAAGCGCTGTAGATATGAATATGATCCCTGCGGCAGCGATTAAACGAATTGAAGTATTACGAGACGGCGCTGCTTCTCAATATGGTTCAGACGCGATTGCTGGTGTCATCAATATTGTATTAAAAGACGCGGATGAAGGTGGCAGCCTCACAACAACTTATGGTCAGTATGTCACTGAAATGGCTGGCGTTGACCAGCTTGAGTCTGTCGAGTTTGATGAAAACAATAACCTTGTATTTAATACGAGCGGCAATCGTACTCGCCGTGACGGTGAAACGGTAAATATTTCAGGTGATATTGGTTTTGCAATCGGTGAAGATGGCTTTATTCATCTTGCGTATGAGCATAGCAACCGCAATGCAACAAACCGTACTGGCTTTGACGAAGAACGACAGTACTCTGATAGTAACGATCCAAGAGAATTAACGATTGATCGTTATCATTTCCGATTTGGTAAGCCCGATGTTAAAGATAATACTTTTTTCTATAATGCTGGCTATTCTTTATCAGAAAATTTATCTCTGTATAGCTTTGGTAGCTATGCTGTCAGGAAAGGGGAAAGTGGAGCTTTCTACCGCAAAGCTGGCGATAGCAGAAAACAAAACGTCGTCGAAATATACCCTGACGGGTTCTTACCGTTGATCACTTCTAATATCAAAGACCATGCATATACCATTGGTTTAAAAGGTACCTCAGGCGAATGGGATTGGGATACCAGCTTTGGTGTTGGGAAAAACCAGTTTGACTTCGGCGTCAAAAACTCATTGAACGCTTCTTTGGGCGCCCAAAGCCCTACTTCATTCAACGCAGGAAAACTTGCTTACCGTCAATCTATTTTCAATGCTGGTGCTTCACGCTTTTTTGATGTGAACTTTTTGCCTAATAGCCTATTTGTTGCACTCGGAACAGAGTACAGAGATGAAAGTTATCAGGTGATCCCCGGTGAGCCAAGTTCATACTTGACATATAACCCTGAGAAAGGGTTACCTGGTGGCTCACAAGGCTTCCCAGGCTTGAGTGCTGCAAGTGCAGTTGATGCAGGCCGTCATAACTATGCTTTCTTTGTTGAATTAGATACTGATCTGACAGACGCATGGAATATTGTGACAGCGCTACGTTTCGAAAACTATTCTGACTTTGGAAGCAAAACAACTGGGAAAGTCGCTTCTCGCTATGCTTTCACTGATGATTTTGCAATCCGTGGTGCTCTGAGTACTGGGTTCAGAGCACCATCTCTGGCACAAAACTCCTACACAGCAATTTCAACAGTATTCAGTGATGGCGTTCCAAGTGAGGTTGGAACATTCCCGGTATCTCACCCAGCCGCAAAAGCCTTAGGTGCTGAAGATCTTGAGGCTGAAACATCTGTCAACGCCACTATTGGTCTGACTTGGCAAGCAACTGATAATTTAAATGCAACCCTCGATTTCTATCAAATCAAAATTGATGACCGCATTGTCTTATCAGAGCAACTGAAAGGTCCAGAAGTGAAAGCTGCACTTGAAAAAGCAGGTGTTCATAATGCCAGTGAAGTGCGTTACTTTACGAATGCAATTGATACAGAAACCAAAGGCTTTGACTTTGTTGTCACTTATAACATGGACTTAGAAAGCTGGGGTGGTCTTGCATTGAGTGCTGGCTATAACAGAAACAAAACCGAAGTGACTCATGTGAAAGCAAACCCAAGTGTCCTAAACAATTTCGGAGATGATTTCTCTTACACCGTATTCAGCCAAAGAGAGATCACACGCTTTGAAGAAGGAACACCAAAAGACAAAATCAACTTATCGAGTGTCTGGGACTGGAACGACTTACAAATCACACTGAGAACTGTCCGTTATGGTGAAGTAGTTGATGCCAACAGCAATCCAGATTTAAATGAACGTTTAGATGCTAAATGGATCACGGATCTGGATGTTGCCTATCATCTAACAGATAATTTTGTTGCTTCGATCGGGGCAAACAACTTATTTGATATCTACCCAAGAGACACCAATAGTTACGTGGAGGGATTACCTGGTGATTTAAGTCAAAAAGGTGACGAAGCGTCGAACCAATTTATGCCTTACTCTGGCTTCTCAGCCTACGGTACAGATGGCCGATTTGTTTACGCAAAGTTGCGCTATCAATTCTAAGCAGTCATGACCATCAATGGCCCTGGTTAGAGAGCCAAAAAAAGCGTTTCCTGTATAGGGAAACGCTTTTTTATTCCTAATATTTGCTTAGCACAGCGGGTAGCGTGAGAAAAATCGTTACCGTTTTTTGACCACAACAGTGACTACTTTTCTTCCTTCTTTCTTTTCGTTATCTGTTGCGATCACTTCAAAACGTAGCTGCTCTTGTCGACCTTTCACGTGTGGCGCAATAAAATCCATCGCTTCTGATTGATCATTATTCAAAAGAACACGTGTTCCGCCGAGTTGCTTCCATTGATAAGCCACGATCCTTCCATCCTTGTCATATGAGTCTGCTGCGTCCAGAAGTAAACGCTTCTTCTCTTTCACTTCCCAATATTCATCAATGACAACAACTGGAGCTACATTTTTAGGACGAACACTCACGATAACTTTATCTTCACCGACGCCACCTTCACCATCAACAACTTTTAATGAAAACTCCAATTTTGTGGTCTGCTTCACATCTGGAGCTTTAAAGGTTGTTTGCACTGAATTCAAGCTAGACAGTTTGACTGTTGGCCCCGATGACTGAGACCATTCATAACTTTTTACAAAACCATCTCTGTCTTTTGACAACATCCCCTTGAGAACCACACTCCGCTCACTTCGCGTGTCAATATCCTCACCAGCATTGGCAACAGGCAAATCATTGACAGGGTTGACCGTCACTTGGATATGATCTTCATGGACTAGGCCATCGTTATCCGTAACAAGTAGACTAAACTTTAATGTTACAGCCTTTGTTAAACGAGGGGTGGATATGATTGGTGCAGGCAATGTCTTATCATTAAACTGAGCTATCTGACCACTCGTTTGTTTCCAGCGATAAGAAACAATTTGGCCATCTGGGTCTTTCGATTTGCTTCCATCCAAGCGAACCTTTGTCATCTCATTCACAACGAGATCACCGCCAGCATTCGCAATTGGCTTTTGCGGACCGGTTGGTGATTGTTGCGCTTGTTCCCCTGCATCATCAGAATCACTACAACCAGAAAGGAAACAACAAGAAACAAGAACAAGAAGACAATGTTTCAAGGTTCTCACACTAAATACTCCTCAAGCTACCTTGTATTTAAACAGCTGTGTCATCAAGTTACACAACGATTGACAATACCAAGTACGTGCCTTATTCAACATTGCCATTATGAACCAAGACTGAAAAGTTTTTTAACATATAACACATTTTAGCCTTAATTCGCTGACCTGCTTCCTTTCAATCCGAATTACAGCCCGACTTTTGATTTTTCGATTAAAAGTCAAAATAACAGCTGAAAATTTCAACATAAAGCAGTACACAAAGGCAACGATTGTAATACATTTTAATTACAAAAGACACGTAAAATTTGTGTAAGAGAGAAATATCCAGTTTTGAACGGCTCTTGTAGGACTCGCTTTATATCTGCTAGAATCCTTCCAGCACATTATAGACGACTAGTCTATTATTGGTTCAACGGTTCAAGCTCGGTTTTCCGACCTAACGAAAACTTGAGTCGCTTCGATAGAGAGTCTGACAATGGATCAAAAGAAACCATCAAATACAAAAGACCTGATATTACAGGCTGGCTGTAAGGCTATTTCAGAAAAAAGCTATCATGCTTGTGGTTTAAAAGAGATCCTGGATATAGCAGGTGTCCCGAAGGGATCATTTTACCATTACTTTAAATCAAAAGAAGATTTTGGTGTTCAGCTAATCGAAGCTGAGATTCATGAGTACAGCAACTTTATCCGCGAATCTTTAACGAACCGTCAATATTCACCGATTCAACGCCTGCGCAATCTACTCAATGAGAAGCGGAGTTTTTATATCGAAGGTGATTTAGCCTGTGACTGTGTCTTGCCAAAAATGGCATTAGAGTTGTCACAGCTCAGCCCTACGCTTCGTGCTGCCATCAAGTGCGGCTATGACACAATTACAGCACAATTTGCACAAGTGATCAGAGAAGCACAAGCCGAAGATGAAATCCTCAATCAGCAAGATGCAGATTTTCTCGCCACAATGATTAACTATGGTTGGCAAGGCGTTGCAATCCGTGTGCAAATTGAACAATCTATCCAACCTGTCGACGATTACATCGAATTTATTCTGACAACGATTCTTGGCGTTCGCATTGCTTAAGTGGCTCGGCACAGTATATTTGTTGTCTACATCCTCAATCGCGAATGACCCTGCCCCTTCAGCTTGAGTCCTCAAGGGGCCTCTCCGATGAAACAAATGGTCTAACTTTCCTTAGAAGTAACTTCGTACGCCATCCACCTGATTTATAGCATTATTTATCGTAAAATAGTTTGGATTAAAAAAGAAATAAGATTTAATCGTTGATCATATCCACGATATTCAACTAGAATACTAGACGACTGGTCTAATACTCATAGGTATCTGAATAAGATCGCTCAGCTACCTGCAAGAAACAGATAAAAAGGATGAAATATGCCACGCAAGATGACACCGAGATTCAAATTCATGTATCTGGCAGCGACGATGATGGGCCTTTTCACGTCTTATAACACTTTGGCACAACAAGTCGTCATCGTTGATCAAGTAACAGAGCATGTCATTCAAAACCAGCAAAAAGTTTCTGGGAGCTTCAAAGCGCGCTCACAAGCGAAAATCGCTGTAAGAGAAAGTGGTGCAGTCCAGCACGTACTCGTCAATGAAGGCGACCACGTCAAAAAAGGACAGTCGTTACTTACGCTTGATGCACAACGCCTTATAATCCAGCTTAAACAGGCAGAGTCCAGCCTCATTCAACAACAAGCTTCCCTTGAAAATGCACAGCGTGATCATGTGGCATTTGCTGCATCAGCAAAACGCAATGCGATTACAGATATCCAACTTCGCCAGGCAAAAACTAAAGTTCAAGTTCAAGAAGCGGTTGTTCAATCGGCCGCACAACAAATCGAGCTTTTGAAGGTTCGTTTAAATGATATGACTCTCAAAGCACCTTATGATGGTGTGATCACCCAACGGATTGCAGAACCCGGTGCATGGCTTAATCAAGGCGCACCAGCATTTGAGCTTGTATCCTCAGGCAAGCTTGAAGCATGGATGGAAGTGCCAGAAAGGTTAGTGCAGCCTCATTCAAATCAAGCAACAGACATTACTCTCGTCAGTAATGGTCAAACTTATATTGGTAAAGGGTTCAAATCTGTCGGAAAAGTTGATGCCCGCTCACGGACTTTCTATGCAGTCACTTTGGTCAGTGATCCTGAGCAAGCGCTACTGCCTGGCATGTCTTTTTCTGCCTGGATGCCAACAGCGAAAAAACAAAAACATATTCTTCTGGATAAAGACGCAGTGGTCCGTAGAAATGGCGCAGCGATGGTATATCAAGTTGTAGACAGTCCGAATGGGACAGTCACAGCACCTGTTATGGTCAACGTTCTATTCCAGCACAATCATCGAGTTGCGGTTCAAGCACCACTAAAGCAAGGGGACCGTGTTGTGATTGAAGGAAACGAGCGTTTAATGCCAGGTGCACCTGTGATTGCGAAAGAACGCACTGATGAAGCTCAGCCAGAGCAAATAGCACAAGTGAATCAACACTAAAGAATTACCCTAAGAGAGTATGATATGCGAATGATAGAAAACGCGGTGAAACAACCGATCACGGTCATGGTTGCCGTGGTCCTCTCCGTGATGTCTGGCATCTTGGCATTCTCCCGCGTGCCTGTCCAAATGACACCAACTGTTGATTCAGTCGTCATTGCCGTCGATACCTTCTGGGAAAATGCTTCCCCCATGCAGGTCGAATCAGACATCGTCACCGAGCAGGAAAAAGTCCTGAGTGATTTAACTGGGCTCACATCAATGACCAGTACCAGCCGAGCCGGCGCTGGTAGTTTGCGACTTGAGTTTGAATCAGGGACTGATATCAATGAGGCGATGCAAAAAGTCTTACAAAAATTGGATGAAGTCCCCGCCTATCCGGACGGTGTATCACAGCCACTGGTCAAAGATTCTGACCCTGATTCACAAGAAAAAATTGCCTGGGTCGGCCTTGCTTCGACCGATCAAAATTTCGACCCAACAACACTCCATACTTTTATCGACAAGCGTCTTATTCCAAGATTTGAACGCCTAAAAGGGATCACAAATGTTCAAATTCTTGGTGCAAGAGAAAAAGAGCTTCAGGTTCAAGTAAATCCAAGTGCGATGGCAAGTTATGGGATCACCTACTCTATGTTGGTCGCTGCAATTGAGTCAAATAACCAGAACTATTCTGGCGGAAAACTTGTTGATGGGAAAAATGATATTCGCGTGAAGGCGATAGGACGTTTTGATAGCCCTGACTCACTCAAAAACCTTGTTTTACGCCGTGATGAAGCTGGTTCAGTTTTACTCGGCGATGTTGCCCATGTCACTGAAGGTTATAAAGAGCTAACCACTTGGGCTCGTGCTCGTGGGATATTAATGCCGTTTTTGAATTTTGAACTGCAACACGGAGCCAATTTACTGCAAGCTGCACAAGCACTTCAGGAAGAAATCAAAGTCATGAATGCACCTGGCGGGATTTTGGAGCAAGAAGCAAAACGTCTCGGTCTTAATGGCACATTAGAGCTTGTTCAAACCTGGGATGAATCCACCTATGTGGATGATGCAATCGATCTCGTTCAAAGCAACATTCTGATCGGTAGTTTACTCGCAACATTGACCTTACTTCTTTTCCTCCGATCATTTCGAACGATTGGTGTTATCGCACTTGCCATTCCGATTTCTGTGATAGCCGCTGTCGTGATCCTCGTCCTGTTGGGACGTTCAATCAATATTATTTCTCTAGCGGGAATGGCATTTGCCGTTGGGATGGTCATTGATAACGCAATTGTTGTCATTGAAAATATATTCCGACATCTGGAGATGGGGAAGTCATCTCGTCAGGCCAGCATTGATGGGACAAAAGAAGTTGGTGGAGCTGTCTTTGCCTCCACACTAACAACCATTGCAGTATTCTTCCCAATTTTATTTATTCAGGATACAACGGGACAGTTATTCAAAGACATTTCTCTTGCAATCATGGCAGCTGTGGGTATCAGCTTTTTGGTATCTATCTTTGTGATCCCAGCAGCAGCGGCTGGATTCCTCCGTTTGCCTTCCAGAGGAAATCCATCTGAGAAAGACAATCTGATTAATCGGATCCCACATATCGTCAGCCAACTCGTTTCAAAGCTGATCAAAACCTGGCCGCGCCGCCTAGCTGTCGTCAGCGGATTTTTAGCTATCACCATGATCGGTATTATCGTGCTCATCCCACCGATGGATTATTTACCGAAAGGAAATAAATCGGGCGTATTTGGTATGCTGTTTACACCTCCAGGGTATAACTCAGATAAAATCAGAGACTTAAGTATTCGATTAGAAGATACAATCCGTCCAGCTTGGGAATATACGGGGGATAAGTTCGCTTTAGAGTCAACATTGCGCGGTAGCTCAGCACCAACAGAAGATAACCGCCCAATGCTGACGATTGATGGACAACAGCAAAAAGCGCCGGGTATCGATCACTATTTTGTTGTTGCAATGAACGGCATGTTGCTCCATGTGGGTATTCCGGACAAAGAAGGCGCACCGATTGACACGGTCGACTTGCTCAATCTGGCAGCGAATGGTGCGAATGTGCCGGACGTCATCAGTTTTGCATTTCAGTTTCCGCTTTTCCAAACCGGTGGACACACTGGATCTGCGATTAGCATTGATCTAACTGGAGATGACTTAACACAGGTGACAAATGGTGCATCCGCACTGTTCTTTAAATTGATGGAAACATATGGTCCATACGCAACCATGCCAAATCCAGCAAACTTCCTATTACCTACACCGGAGTTGAAAGTCACACCGAATGATGATCATTTAAGACGCGCAAACCTTAACCGCTCTGATTTGGGGATGGCTGTAGCAATCAATGGTGATGGTCTCGTACTCTTCCGCGATTATGCAATGGATGGTGAACTCAAAGATATTAAAATCATTAGCCAGGATAGCTTTGGTGAACAGCCGTTGGATGCTATGATGCGTTCCCCCCTTGCCACACCGGAGGGGAATATCATCGACTTTTCTCATGTTGCAGATTTGGAACGTATTCGCGTACCAGAGCAAATCCGCCATGTCGCACGTCAACGTGCAATTACACTTCAGTTTACTCCTCCTGAAGGAATGCCACTGGATGACGCAATCGGTGGTTTAAAAAATCTGGTCAAAGACCTTCGATCAGCAGGAGCAATTGATCCATCTATTGATGTCAACTTATCTGGCTCAGCAGGTAAACTCAATGAAGTCAAAGAAGCCTTACTTGGAGATGGATCAACAATGGGCCTAGTATCCAGCTCCATGTTCCTCGCTTTTGTTGTCGTTTATCTTGTCATGGTCATTCTATTCCAAAACTGGTTCTACCCACTTGTGATCATGGTGACTGTCCCATTAGCAACACTTGGTGGATTCCTTGGGCTTTCTGGTGTCCATATGGCGAGTGTGATAGATCGTTATGTGCCTGTCCAAAACTTGGATGTCCTGACGATACTTGGTTTTGTTATATTGGCGGGAGTCGTAGTAAATAATGCGATTCTCATCGTTCACCAAACCCTAAACTTCCTGCAAGGAAAGTCAGATACAGGCGAAACAATGACACAACTCTCACCAAAAGACGCAATTGTACAGTCGGTGAAATCCCGTGTTCGCCCAATCTTGATGAGTACGTTGACGTCGATTGGTGGTATGTTGCCACTTGTGCTAATGCCTGGTGCGGGTAGTGAACTCTATCGTGGGTTAGGTGCCGTTGTTGTCGGAGGGTTACTGGTTGCGACTGTGTTCACGATGATCCTTGTGCCAGTGAT
Source organism: Algicola sagamiensis DSM 14643 (assembly GCF_000374485.1). Classification (GTDB taxonomy): domain Bacteria; phylum Pseudomonadota; class Gammaproteobacteria; order Enterobacterales; family Alteromonadaceae; genus Algicola; species Algicola sagamiensis. The sequence goes on along the minus strand of NZ_KB894506.1, from coordinate 45,209 downwards.
TTTAAGTATCATATTTGACCTTCGAGGGCAAAAACAACAAGGTGAACAAACGCAACTAGAACGTGACCACCAAGTTGCTTAAACACTTTCATTCTATCTTCAAGTTACACCTTTTTGAGCGCCACTTGGCGCTCTTTTTTCTTGGTGTTGTTTCAAATGATGGTTTAAGCATGCATAAAGCTGCTCTCGCTCTACAGGTTTTGTTAAATAATCAATCATACCAGCTTCTCTCCCTTCTTCCTTATCACTAGCCATCGCATTTGCAGATACTGCAACAATAGGAATATGATCAAATTCGGGAATTGAACGGATTTGTCGAGTCGCTTCATAACCATCCATAACAGGCATCTGTACATCCATTAGAATGATCTCAACATCTTCATTCTCTCTCAAAAACTCAATTGCCTGCTTCCCATCACCCACAAAAGATGCTGTTGCATTGACCTGATTAAGTAATTCATTCATCAGCATTTGATTAATTTGGTTATCTTCAGCGACTAAAATATGATGTCCTGTAAAATCAACCTCTTGTGGGTCATTAAGGACTTTGGTGGTCTCAGGCTGTTCTTTCAAATGAGGGCGAAAAATAACCGTTGCAGAAAAGATAGAGCCACTGGCGCTTGAGTGTTGCAAATTTAAATCACCACTCATGAGTTGTGCTAATTTCTTTGCGATTGTTAGCCCTAATCCAGTTCCACCAAATTCTCTTGTCGTGGATGTATCTGCCTGCGTAAAGGCACTGAATAATTGTTCTTGCTTTTCCTCAGGGATCCCAATCCCTGTATCAGTAACAACAAATTCAAGATGGACATCTTCTAAGTCACGTTGGCGACGATAGACACTCAAATTTACAAACCCTTTTGGTGTAAATTTTACCGCATTTGAACAAAGGTTCAGTAATACCTGTTCTAAACGCAGTGGATCACCGACAACTTTTTCCGGCACACCAATTTCTTGTTCTATGGTAAAAGCAATTCCTTTTTGCGACGCCTGTTCCGTAAAAATAGCTTCCGCACGCGAGAGAACATCGATTAAGGAGAACGAGATCTCCTCTAATTCCAGTTTCTCTGCTTCAATTTTAGAAATATCAAGGATGTCATTGACTAAGCTCATCAATGAATGTGAAGAAAGTTGTATATTCTCAAAATACCCCCTCGCCGTTTCATCTTCCGTGACGCTTAAACCTAAATCAGTAAATCCAATAATGGCATTCAATGGGGTTCTAATTTCATGGCTCATATTGGCAAGAAAGTTACTTTTCGCTTTATTTGCAAGCGTCGCTTCCTCCGACGCCTGTACCAAAGCTTGTGTTTTCGCTTCAATTTCTTCTTTCAGATTTTGATTAAACCCAATGGTAAAAAGTAAAAATGTTTGAACAATCATGCCAAACAATAAGCCACCGAGTAAAATATACCAGCTGTTCCAATTCTGATGGCCAAAATCAAATGTCTTCGTTGCAATAACTTTAACCAGCCATTGTCGACCAAAGAACGTATATTTCCCCTGATATTGATAAAAACTTGCATCCTGACTGAGCGTATCCATTAAAGTAATTGCCTCACCTTGCGTCACATCAAGGATTTGAACGCCTATTTCAGCTAGTTCTTGTTTATTCAAGATGCTTTCAAATAGATCACTCAGCTGATAGACACCTGCATAAAAACCTTGCAATGCCAACAGGTTTTCTTGGCGTGCTTCAATATCAGGGACAAAGCTTGTTGGTTTATAAATGGGTTGAAATACATGCAATTCTGAGAATGAACCAGACTCATTGGTCACTTTAATATTTGGGGAAGTCGAAACAATTTTACCTGAGTCCATCGCTTCAAGCATGGCGTCTTGCCGTTTTTGTAAAGACATCAAATCCAGTCCCAGCTCTTCTTGATTGCCTACCATTGGTTCTACATAGAACACAGGAAAAATCCAAGGTAATGCATCATCAGTCAAAATACCAAGCGTGGGTGACTTTTCCCGAATATTAAAAGACGTCAACCCATCCTTTTTCGCTTTTTCAACCCATAATTCGCTATCATCTCGGGCCACTTTTGGTAACCATTGAAGTGCAATTGTTCCAGAGCTTTGCTGAACAACACCACTCGAAAAGATTGAAAATTCTTCCCGATCAATAAATGTGCTCGATTTATAATAGTTTTTTAAACTTTCCAGTTGTCCCGAAACATTAAGCTCAAAAAAGTTAATCTCCCTATCGATCAGTTTGACTTTATTTTGAAATAAATCCGTCAACTCCTGCTCATGTTGAAATCGAGATAAGTAGAACACCATGCTGATTAGAATAAAGACAACTGAAGATGTAATCGCAATTACTAACCGACTTGAGAATGGATAAGATAGTTTTGAATAAAATAAAACAAGAATAATCGGTGTAAAGAATGCCATCCCAAGGGTATCGCCTATCCACCATGTAAACCAAGCAATTGGATAAGTTTCTGCTGAAATATTATGCGCAGCATATTGAGAGGAAATGCCAACGGTTGCACTAATTAAACAACAGATGGGGATGACCATGAGAAAGAGCTTTGTGATATTCGAGCGCTGTGTAAAAAGTGACTCAAGATCACAGATCTTTTTTGTCCAAAAATAACCAAGTGTCACTTGCAATGTTGAACCAACCGCAATCAGAACAGGCACAAGATTACGTATTGGGACATCTTGAGTGATTGGGATCATAAAGTAATGAACCGAAAGTACTCCGAAGAAAACACCAACGATTGCGACTGGCCCAAACAACAATGCACATGCGAATGCAACACCCGCAGCAGGCCAAACTGCACTTGCAAAACCTAAAGGTATCGAAAATGCGATTCCTGCGCGTGCAAACAACAAGTATGCAATAACGGTAATGATGATTGCTTTAACCGACTTCACTGTATCCATGTTTTTCATGTCAAGCAGTGTCCTCATTTCAACCAACTCATGACATCACGATAACTGTATGCCAAATAATTGAGGTATAACCTGTCCAATGAACCATCTTTATCCATTTGCGTAATCACACGATCGTATTGTTTTACAAGATTCTGGTGCTTTTGATGAAATCCCAGATATAACTTTCCTGCATCTGAGATAGGTTTTAGCATTTTCAATTTTCCGTATTGCTGTGTTGCAACTCGCTGTGCAGCAAGCATATCCATAAGAACAAAATTGACACTGACTTGGAGTAACTTTTGAATTAACTCGCTGTGAGATGAGGCATAATATCTTTGAAAACCTGTTTGAGCGTTCACCCGTGGGGAGTATGGGTAGTCTTTCAAAATACCAAGCCTCTTGCCACGAAGCCTGTCCCAGGTAAACGGATGCTGTGTAAAACCCTTTCGAACATATACTGCAAGGATATAAGCCGACGTTGCTTGTCGGGAAGAAATAATTCCACTATCAAGTGGTCCATCAATCATTGCATCCATCTCACCGGATATTACTGCGGCACGACACTTGTCCCAAGGTATTGCAACCGCTTGAAATGAATGCCCCATACGTGAAAATGCCTCACGATAAATATCCAGTGATAAACCTTGTGTCAATGACTGTCCTGAACGCTGAACAAAAGGTGGACGCTCAACACCACATAGTTGATAACGATCGGCATTACTATAAAACGAAAAAAGAATACAAATGCCCAAAATCATATGTTTCACAAGTACTTTAAGAGAAATTGTCACAGGGGTGGTCATGGATCCATCAGCACTTTTATTATGTACAGTTAATTATTATCGAATCTTTTCAATATACCAGTCCGTTCTATTCAAGAGGTGAGTCAGCATTCTTCAAGTTGACTCATTTCAGGCTGGAATACCATCACTTTATTCCCTCCTCTCTCTTTTGCGGTACGGAGAGCAATTTCTGCTTCATGAAGCATGTCAGAGAAGCGTTTCTGATAGGTATGCTTGTCAATCAGTCCAATACTGGCTGACAATTGAATTTCTTTTCCTTGATAATGGAATGGGCTGCTGTGAATCAATCTGCATAAACGGTTAGAGATTGACTCCGCCACATCGATCATTGTGCCCTCTAAAAAAATTGCGAACTCTTCGCTGCCAACCCGCCCCAGCAAATCTTTCTCTCTCAGTGCATGCTGCATCAGCTTCACAACATGTTTAAGGACCAAGTCGCCGACATCATGCCCATGAGTTTGGTTTATGTTCTTAAAACCATCTAAGTCAATGACTAATAAACAAAATGGCTGTCCATTTTCAAATCGCTTTTTCCCTTCTGACATTGTGTACCGCCGACTGCAAACGTGCGTCAGTTCATCACGCATCGCAACGTGAGGGTGATGGCGAACCGCATAGTAAATCACGATCAATCCAAAAATAAGTATCGAGATAACCGCAAGTAAAATGGAATATATCGCCTGTAATTTTGCTTCAACCTTTTCTGCATCTTGAGCCGGTTGAGGTGAAATCATTGGTAGTGGTCGTTCGACTTCCGGTGTTTTTGTCAGCTTCTGCAACTTTGCATGAAACGCCATTGCCATCGCAATGGCACTTTGGGTTGTACTTTCATCCAACCTTGTCTCATAAATCAAGTTCAAGTCTCTCAGGTGTTGGATCACCAAATGCCACTTTTGCTTTCTCTCATAATAGCGAGCCATCACTTTATGATAAGCCGGATACATGCTCAGCTTATTTGCATGTTGAACAATTGGGCCACTAATTAATGATTCTGTACAATCTTGAATTTCCAACATCACACACGCATATAGATGATTGAGGTAATGAATCGCAACCTGTCGTCGCTCTTCTACTTCTGCAAGGTTAGCCTCAGCTTGTTTTACATGCCTGAGAACCTTTTCTGGGTTATGCGCCTCACGGGCAATCAGTTGTGCGAGAAGTTCAATAAAGAATGGCCAAGTTTTATCTTCAGAAAGGTCTGCTTTCTCTTTTAAAATGCGCCAGTGTTTTTTCGCAAGGACGATCTCATGGAGTTGAATGTAAGTTTTGATCAGGTTGTATCGGCTAATCAGTTCACGGTCCTGCACCTGGTGCTGTTGATAAATTTGTAATGCTTCCTCTTCATACCGCAAACTTTCCCGATATGCATGCAGCTTGTAGAACAATAGCGATATTTCGGCTAACACTTCCGCTTTAATTTCAGGATGATCTAGTTTTTCTATCATGGTATAAGCCTGCTCAAGATCTCGGACTGCATGAGCATAATCATCCTCATTCAAACGACAACGCGCTAACCCATACAGGCTTCTTGCCAAATGGACTTTTTGATTGTGATGCTGTGCGAGTTTATATGCTTCCTGTAGTAACGCACATTCTCGACTATCTTGATAAACGGCATAATGTGCAAATGCGTTTTCAATAAGGACAGACAAGTATTGATCAGAATCTTTCAGGCCTGATTCTTCCAAAATCATCATTGCTTTTCGAGATGATTCTAATGCAAGTTTAAATAGAGATAGTTGGTAATATCGGCGACTCAAGCGATGATATAACCAGATTTGATCATCAATAGAAAGTGAATGAATCTGAGGCGCATAGGACTTGAGAATTTCAACTTCTTTTTTCAAGCTCTTGCCTGTCGTTTGCAATGACTCTTCTATAACCTCTCGAGTCAGTCCATCACTCAAACTATCCTCAGCACCACAGTAGGCACCAAGCAATAATATACAGCAGTAGAATATCCGAAGAAAAAGGTTCACTAGTTTCGTATTGATTTCATAGGTTTCTCTGCTTTCAGACTAGTTAAAAGCCTCCAGTTTTGCCATTTTCATTGGCTGTCCTGAATTGAAAAACTTTGTGACTGTCCTAAAAACTTTATGCTGTCTAATGCCTGTTACAAAGTATCTGATTAAGAAGTATCTGTTGGCAGGTGAATAATAATCGTCGTTCCACAACCTATGCCTTCGGACTCGGCCCAAACTCTGCCTCGATGTGCTGCAATAATTGTCCTGACGATAGAAAGCCCAAGGCCTGAACCTTTACCAGATTCTTTTGTTGTATAAAATGGTTCAAATATTTTATTCAGCTGATTCTGAGGAATACCTGGCCCTTGATCTTCGAACCGGATCTCAATCATTGTATCTTTAATCTCTGTGGTAATTTTAATGATCTCGCCGCTTTTCAGCACATCGACTGCATTGAGAAGAATGTTGACGAATGCCCTTTGTAACTGTCCGACACAGCAATAACTATCAGGGATGGTTTCAAAATTGGTAATCAGTTCACACTGTTTACTCATATTCGACTTCACTAAGTGAACGGACTGAATGAGTAAATCATTAATACTGACCACCCGCCACACATCAGACTTATGATGCGAAAACGTTTTCAGGTCATCCACAATTGCACTAACCTGCAGCAAAGTTGATTCACTTTCACCCACGAATTCAAGTGATTCATCTTCCAATGTTGGTAAATTATGATCCTGGATCCAACTATTCAGATGAGACTGCGCTGCTTTATCATCATCAAAGATATGCTTTAACTTTTGATAGTGTCCCAACGTATCTCGGACACTCTTGGCCATTCGACCTTGATTTCTTTTGAGTTCATTGACAGCATCACTCAAACGATTCGACGCCCCTTCAACAAGCTGTCCAACCACAACCATGTGCTCGACCTCCATCATACGTTCGCTTCTTTCTTTTAATACATCTTCCAACTGAACGTTTAAGTCCTGCATACTTTCATTGGCCCGGATAAGCTCCGTAATTTCGGTTGTTCCGCCGAGCACTCTGGAGCCAGACTCCTGAATATCCGCAATCACATAAACCTGAAAATAACGAACCTGTCCATTTCCTCCTCGTTCAATGACCCCCGAAAACTCCTCACAGTTGCCAGCTTGAAGCTCAGAAATGGCATCAAGAAAAGACATGTTTGTTTCTCGGTTTTGTAATTTGGCAGTTAATTCTGGCAGTTTGAATTCACTTTCATAAATCCCTAGATGATCGCGAAAGAAGTCATTACAAATAATATTCACTCTCTCATCTGCCAACTCGAACATGCCAACCTTGGCAGTTTGGATTGTCACTTGCAATGTTTGCTTCTCGGTCAGTAATGCTTGCTGAACATTAATTCGCTCTTCTATTTCCTCTTTTAAGGAACCTCGCATTGCGTTCAAAGCATCCACTAAGTCATCTAACTCATCTTTGAAATTACTCTTTTTTCTTTCAATCTCAAACCGAGTATCCGATGACTCACTTTGAAACTCTCTGGCTTGATATGAAAGTTTAAGAAGGTGACGGGTGACGATGAGATGAATGATCAATAGAATAAATAAAGAGACAATCAGGGAACGAATAAATTGTGCGACTAGAATATAAACCGCTTTACTCCATAGGGTTTCGTAAATATATTCATAACTGATATACATTTTAACGATACCGACTTCACTCCCCTCATACTCCATAGGCAATTCAACAATTTTCATTTTACTATTGCCTTCAACTTCTCCTTCTTGAAGTACCATGTTTCCTTTATCGATTAATTCTATTTTTTTAATTTCATCATACCGAAGGATCCCACCAAATAGACTTTTTACTTGATCAAGTTCGAAATTCCACAGTGCTTGTGCAATCGCATTCCCGATTGTGAGCTTGATATCTTCGATATGTTGTTCAACTTTCCCTGTATCCCGCTCATAGTCTTCCCGCAATACCAACCCGGTTGTGACCAAGGTAACAACCGAGCTGAATAAAATCACGATAAGTATGATCCGCCGTCCAAGACGGCTTGTAAGAAACATAGACTGGCTTACTTACCTTGCCCATTCGTCTTTTTATCTGATAAAGATAGTAAAACTCTTCTCATGTTTCCTGTTCTGGCAGAATTATTGAGCCGTCACTAGATTGGTATACACTGATAGTGTCTCTTCTTGAGAGACAATCTCATGTGAATTATCTCGATAAAGGAAAAAACGATGAGTACCGCTACATACCCCGAACCCCAGCCTCACAAAGATATCGAAGAAATTTTTCCAGATGTTTTCATTGTTCGTGGTTCAATGAGTATTCATAAATGGGTATGTATCAGTCGAGTCATGACTATCTTACGCCATGAGGATCAATTGCTCCTTATCAACCCGATCCGCCTCAATACAGAAGGTGAAGCCCAACTTTTAGAATTAGGTAAAATTACTCATGTATTTCGACTCGGCTATTTTCACGGAGTCGATGATGCATATTATGTCGAGCAATTTAAAGCAAAGTTTTGGTGTCAAAGTTCCAGCAATAAATATCCCAATCCATCACCAGATGTATTAATGGATGAAAGCACACCAATGCCATTTCCAGATATGTCACTCTTTGTTTTCGAAAATGCGAAGCATCCAGAAGCTGCCATTTTATATCAACATCATGGTGGATTACTTATTACTTGTGACAGCGTTCAGCATTATGACAATTGGGATGGATGCTCTATTTTTGCCAAGATCATCATGAAGTTAGCAGGATTTAGAAAATCAACATTAATCGGTCCAATGTGGCTCAAAGGCATGACACCTGAAGATGGGTCATTGGAAGAAGACTTTGATCGCCTCCTCCACTTAGAATTTAAACATTTGATTTCTGCACATGGGGATGTTTGCAGAGAAAAAGCACATTACAACCTAGAAGATGCCTTTGATCGTATTTATTCAGGTTAGCTATTTTATTTCAGACTTCCTCGCCTTGATTGAAAATAAGAGGGGTAGACCGGGTATTTCAATTCTATAGAAATGTTCCTCTACTCTTCTTCCGTTTCAACATTTTGATACTCTTCCATGCTCAAGTTTCTCAAATCAAACCAAGCCAAAGATGCAGACAGCAAGTTTTCGACTTCTGTTTCTATATTTTGTGTGTCCTCAAATTCGAATGCATCAACTTGCTCATCAAATCGCAACAATGCCCAAGAGTTTCCACCACTGCTTTTTGCATGGTACATGGCGATTTCGGCCAAATTGAGAGAGACTTCCCAGTTGATCAATCGACCACCAAGTAGTGGCATCGGATACAAACCAATCCCCATAGAACATGTGAGATCCATCACACGATCTTCAGGGATTTCAAAACGAGTCGACTGGATCCCACGGAAAAGTCCAGCAACAAAATCATGAACATGCTCCACTTTGATATCCCGCAGAACAATTAAAAACTCTTCCCCACTGATTCGTACGACATAGTCAGAGCCACGGACTTTAGTCGTTAAATAGGAAGAGAATTGTTGGATCACACTATCCCCAATCACATGACCAAACTCTTCATTGATACGGCGAAAATCATCCAAATCCATGTAAATCAAAGCAATGGTTTTACCTTGTGATTCCATCAATTCAATATTACGCTGGAAATGTTCCACATCCTTTGGTACTTGCTCGAAAAGATAACGCCGACTTCGAAGGCCCGTGAGTTCATCACTGTGGCTTTGTTGTTTGAGTTTCCCATTGGCTTCATTGAGCATTCGGTTGGTATGTTCCAATTCCTGTGTACGTTGTTGTACTAATTTTTCTAACGCTCGTTGCCTGAGGACATGACTGCGTCGATACAGCGCAATGATGAGATAGACCGCAAAAACCACCAAAAGCCCTAGCAATGCACGATAGATAATCGACTCTGTAAATTTTCTTGGAATGCGAATTTTAACTTTTGCTGTGATCAGTTCATCTTCTTCCGAAGCAGGGCTATTATCCCAAAACTCATAAGGCCGTTTGGCTTGAACAAGAAAGGTGTACATGCCCGCAGGTAAGTGGGTAAACATTGCCTTACGAATATCTTCTTCTGCCAGACGCCAGTCGTTATCTAGCCCTTTTAATTTATACCGAAATTCCAATTCTTCGTTCGTATAATTCACAGCAGTAAAACTCAGCTGAATATCTCTGGCATCCACAACCGACTGTATTATATTCTTTCTACCTGGAGTGACTTTGGTATTACCCAATACAACGGTTTCGATAATTGGTTGTAGCCGGGCTTCAACATCTTCAACCACTTCTTCGCCATTTGGGACAGCCATTACACCTTGTGAGCTTGGATAATACACCATCCCTTTGGACGCAATAACTTTCCCTAAGCCAAAACCTTCACAACAGTTTCCTTGTGGAGAACCAAGCTGGTGGTCAAAGGGTGTAATAATATTTTCAACTGCAACATTATCTGCATTTTCATTTCTCAATTGTGCGAGTGATAAACGGTAGATGCCTTTATTTGAACTTACCCAAAGCTGCTCTCTATCGCTATCTAAATGCAAACTTGCAATTGCACCGAGTGGTAATCCATCCGAGTAATCTTTTTGGATCCAGTGTTCTTTTTCGTTGCGAAAGAAAATACCATCATCGAGTGTCGCAATGATCAGTTCCTGTTCATTAAGCGGCAAGATCCAAGTAATATGAGCGGTATAAAGCGGTAACAAAGGCCCTAAACGCTGTGCCTGCGCTTGTGCATAATAATAAGCACCTCGGGTTGTTCCAACCCAGCCATTATCACCATCAGGAACATAGAACGTCATGTTTTTTGATTCGAAGTAGCGATCAAATGGGAATGTTCTCAATTTTCCATCTTTCCAGCGGAACATCCCCTGAAGAGTACCAAACCAAAGCTCTTGATCGTAAGAAACCACAATAAAATTAATTGGCATCTGATTAAGACGCTCAGTCCCAGGCAGACGCTTCCACTGATCAACCTCATAGACAAAAATACCAACATTCGTGGCTGCTACAATTCTTTTATCTTCCAAAAAAGTAAAGTGATTGACCCGATTGACCTTATATGGCATGGGTTTAATTTTCGAGAAACCTTTCACGTCGCTTAAGAAACCCAACTGATATCCAGCAGCCAACCAAAGCTTGCCTTGCGCATCTGTTGCAACACTACTGACTTTTTTTCCAGTACATCCTGTGGCATGATCCGAGCGACATTTCCCTCTTCTGCCCGGTAAAGTCCTTCGCCACTACTCGCCAGCCAAATCGCACCATCTTTTGCTTCAAGAATATCTAAAAACCAAGGTTTATGATCAAGATGCTCATCGTTAATATTTTCCCATTCATTCAATGGATTACGATAAGCAAGAATACCATCAGATGATACCCAAAGCGCACCACTTCTATCTTTATGGATCCGATAAACGGCTCTTCTTTCCCCAGGGATATCACCGCTCTCCTGGTTTCCTTTTTCACGAGTAAATTCATACAACCCAGACTCTGTCGCAATATAAAGGGTTTGTTCCTTATTGTTCCAGTACAAGTCATTCACGACGGTTCGAAAGGCATCTTCGAACAGTGGATATTTTTTCACTTCTGGTGTTTTGTTGTCTTGTTTAATAAAGAAGAGTTCTGTTGAGCTGGCTGCCCAAATCCCATCTTCGGTTTTTTCTAATTGACTGACGGGAGTTGTGACGGAAGTTAGGCGTGTGATTTTTTTATCTTGAACGGAAAATAAACCATTTGCAGCAACTAGAAAGCGACCTGGGGACATTTCGATCACATCCGTGACTTCACCAAAAATGTTTACTTTTTCAAAGGTCAGTGTTTCAGGGTTGAGGAGTGACAACCCACTTCTTGTTCCGATCCAGATCCTGCCGGAACTATCCAGATACAGTCGGTTGATTGCATTGCTTGCGAGGTTCTTCTGATTTCGTGTATTGAAGATTGTGAACTTCTTGCCATCAAAACGGTTTAAACCGGACAGGGTACCAACCCATAAGTAGCCATTTTTATCTTGAACGAGAGCACGTACAGCTTGTGAAGACAAGCCATCTTGGGAAGTCCAATGTTTGAGGTCGTAATCATGGACAGAACCATGAACTTGCACAGTGATTGTTAGTATTGCAGCACATACGAACCACCGGGCCATTGTTGCGATGCATCGCATAATCATAAAGCTGTATCTTATTACCTACAGTCAGTCTATCACAGCCAAGAACTCAGCATCAAAAGATGAACTGTGATTGCAGCAAAAATTCCTGCAATAACATCGTCTAACATGATCCCCAAACCACCGTGAACCTGCTTATCAAAATACGAAATTGGCCAAGGTTTCACAATGTCAAAAACACGAAAGGCGATAAATCCAACACATACTGTCGCTACAGACGGCGGCACAGCTATCATCGTGATAAGAAAACCAACGACTTCATCCCATACAATAGCAGGATGATCATGACAGCTCGCATCATTTGCAGCTTTTCCACAGATGTAAATCCCGGCTATTGCAAACAAAAATACCACTCCCAAGTATAGTGGGAGAGTCAGGAAGGAGAGAAAAAGAAAAATAGGAATCGCCGCTAATGTTCCAAAAGTTCCTGGTGCCTTGGGTGCAAGTCCAGATCCAAATCCTAATGCAAGGAAGTGAACAGGGTTACTCAATTGAAAACGTGATTTCGCTTCTAACATAATAATCCATAAAGCCTATTGCTGGCATGACGCATTTTAGCCCGCTACGAACGGGAGAAGTGCTCAAATCCCGTTAGATTCGCAATATATGGCACATCATCTTTCACAAGCTCAAGCGAAGAGCCACCTCTGATTTGTCCGATACATGTAGCATCAACACCGTATTGTGTCAGACTGACTTCCATCGCCCCTCTTTTATCTTCTGGGACTGTAAATAAGAGTTCATAGTCATCACCAGAACCCAAAGCCAATCGATAGGCATCTTCGATTGATACAGAATCGAGCAATGCTGTCGAGAGTGGTAATTTTCCAACATCAATTTGAGCACCAACTTCAGATGCTCGCAAAATGTGCTGGATATCAGAAATTAGCCCATCAGATAAGTCAATTGCAGAAGAAGCAAAGTTGCGAATTGCTTGGCCTGCTGCAACACGTGGTGTTGGGTAGTCTAATCGGGAAAGAATGTAGTTTTGGTGCTTCATCGGAATATCAAATTGTTGATTTCGATATCCGAGTGCCAATCCAGCATCTCCAATATAACCGGAGACAAAAACCCAATCTCCAGGTTTTGCATTGGAACGTAATAACGCTTTGTCTTTCGGTACGAGCCCTTTCGCACTGACAGTGACACTCAGTGGGCCTTGCGTCGTATCTCCGCCAATAACTTGCGCATTATAATATTCAGAGATTTCAAACAGGCCTTGCGAAAAGTCTTGAATCCATTGCTCATCAATACTTGGCAAAGTCAATGCAACAGACAACCAACCTGGCTCAGCACCCATTGCAGATAAATCTGACAGATTGACTGCAACTGCTTTATGCCCCAATGCTCGCGGATCGCAGTCAGGAAAAAAATGAACGCCGCTGACAAGCGTATCGGTTGTGACAACCAGCTGCATTCCTTCAGGAATATCCACCACTGCGGCGTCATCACCGATTCCTATCGCAACATCCTTTCTTTGGTTGCCTCTATATTTTAAATACCGTTCGATGAGCTCGAATTCTTTCATAGTACCTACTGAACTTAGGATTGTTCTCTGACGACTTTCACAACTTTGTCCAGTACACCATTGACGAAGCGGTGGCTATCATCAGCCGCAAATGACTTCGCGAGTTCAATCGCTTCATTAATTGAAACTTTCGATGGAACGTCATCACGGAATTTTAGTTCATAAGTTCCTAAACGTAACACTGCCTTCTCAATTAAATCGATTTCATCAAACGGACGTGCAACAAACGGAGATAAAATTTCATCAATTTGCTTCGTATTGACAGCAACACCACGCACCAAGTCCTGAAAGTAACTGACATCAATTTTACTGACGTCTTGTTCTAACAGATATTGATGTTCAACATCAGCAATTTGATGTCCCGTTACTTGCCAAGAATAAATTGCCTGAACCGCCAAACTACGGGCTTTACGACGAGCCGCTGGTTTCATTACACCTCCGAAATCAAATAAGCTCTAAAACATTAACCATTTCTAATGCGCTCAGTGCAGCTTCTGCACCTTTATTGCCAGCTTTTGTCCCTGCGCGCTCAACAGCTTGTTCAATTGTATCTGTTGTGATCACACCAAATGCAACTGGGGTATCATGCTCAAGCGCTACTTGCGCAAGGCCTTTATTACACTCACCTGCAACGAAGTCAAAATGTGGTGTTCCACCACGGATCACTGCGCCAATAGCAATAATAGCGTCAAAATCGCCTTTTTTTGCGACTTTTTGGGCTGCAAGAGGAAGCTCATAGGCACCTGGAACACGGATGACTGTGATGTTGTCATCTTGCACACTACCATGACGCTTCAGGGCATCAACAGCACCATCTAACAAGCTCTCAACAATAAAGCTATTGAAGCGAGAGACGACGATAGCAAACTTTTTATTTTCTGCTTGGAAATTTCCTTCGATCACATTCATTTTGTTGCAGCACCCTAAAATGGAAATAGCGCGGCATTCTATCACAAATTTTCAAAAACGCCGCTGTTTTTACTTTACGGATAAGTATGTTTATTTTTCATGCAGAATCGACAACTCAAAAACGTCTCTAAAATCGAAACGCCCTTCAGTTATTCACTAACATATTCGACAAGTTCAAGCCCAAAGCCTGATAGCGCATGATATTTTTTCGGTGTACTTAAAAGACGCATTTTTCTGACACCAAGGTCAGCCAGTATTTGAGAACCAACCCCAACATTTCGTGACGTTCCAGACCATTTTGCTCTTGGTTTCATTTCACCAGCATCTTGTGCAGAAAAGTCGGTGACTTTCTGAATTAGTTCGTCAGATGATTCCTGTTTCGCAAGAATGACCAAGACGCCACCTTCATTTGCAATGCGCTGCATTGCACGCGGTAGTGAATAACTGCGATCGACATCGCGTTCTGACATGAGGATATCGCTAAATGTGTTTTGTAGGTGGACACGAACAAGGGTTGGTTTTTCCGGATCAATCTCCCCTTTGGTCAGTGCAAAATGCACTTGTCCGTCGATCGTATCTTTAAATGTTGTTAGATTGAATTCTCCATACTCCGTCGGGAGGTGACAGTGCGCAATCCGTTCAATCGTTGTTTCATTCATATTGCGGTATTCGATCAAATCCGCAATCGTGCCAATTTTAATGCCATGCTTTTGAGCAAAAACTTCCAAATCTGGACGTCTCGCCATTGTGCCATCATCATTGAGGATCTCAACAATCACACTTGTCGGCTCAAGGCCAGCTAGCCGAGCCAAATCACAGCCAGCTTCTGTGTGTCCCGCACGTGTTAGTACACCACCTTCTTTGGCAACAATTGGAAAGATATGCCCCGGTTGAACAATATCAGCAGGTCTTGCGTCTTTTGCTACAGCAGCAAGCACCGTTTTTGCACGATCAGCTGCTGAAATCCCAGTCGTTACACCTTCTGCGGCCTCAATTGATACAGTAAAATTGGTTGAAAACTGTGAGTTATTACTATCGACCATGAGTGGTAAATTTAACTGGCGACTGCGTGCTTGCGTCATGGTTAAACAAATTAACCCCCGGCCATACGTTGCCATAAAATTGATTTTTTCCGGCGTCGTTAACTCTGCAGCCATGATGAGATCACCTTCATTTTCACGATCTTCATCATCCATCAGGATCACCATTTTGCCTTGGCGAATATCTTCAATGATTTCTTCTGGCGTATTCAAATTCATAATCTATTTCTCTTTAGGCAAATCCAGCTTTAGTCAAAGACTCTAGCGTGAGACCGGAAGGGTTATTCTCATCTTTTTGTGTGGATAACAACAGTCGCTCGAGGTATCTGGCAAGCACATCCACTTCAATATGAACAGATGTACCCACCTGATAATCTGAAATCATGGTTTCTTCCAAAGAGTGCGGCACCAACGTTAATTTAACTCTGTTTTCTTCAACAGCATTGATGGTCAGGCTTGTCCCATCGACAGTAATTGAACCTTTATAGGCAACATAACGGACCAGCTCTTTTGGAAGTTCCAGCCAATAATCTATGGCTCTGGAGAGTTTATTGATGGCAGATACTTTTGCAACACCATCAACATGACCACTGACAATATGACCCCCTAAACGGGATGTTGGCATGAGGGCTTTTTCAAGGTTTACTTTTTGGCCCGCTTTATAAATGCCAAAATTCGTCAGTCGGAGTGTTTCATTCGATACATCCGCAGTAAAGTGGTGTGCATCCATCTCAACAACCGTTAAACAAACGCCATTGGTTGCAATGCTATCCCCTAACTTGACATCCGACATGCTCATTTTTCCAGCACGCACTCTGATCCGCGCATCATCAGCGCCCATTTGAATTGACTCGATATGGCCAATTGCTTCAATGATCCCTGTGAACATAAATTGGTTCTGCCTCTATCTTTAAGTCTTGTCCAACCATCTGCCGTGTTTGAACAGAAAAACGTAAACACGTCGCTAAATCTGTCAGCTCCGGTAGCTGTATCATATCTTGAGCATGATCTCCCAAAATCACTGGGGCCTGATATAAAATAAACTGGTCAACGAGTTTGGATGCGAATAAAGCGCCTGCCAGAGCAGCCCCTGATTCAACCCAAAGGTGATTCAATTGCCTTGCTGAGAGTGTTTTCATTAACGCTTGAAGATCAACGTGCCCATCTTTTTCTTCAATGAGTACTTCTTCCACAAAGTGTGGCCAGTCGATTTGATTTTCAAGTCTTGTTCGAACAATGAGAATTGGTGATTCGGTTTGAAATAAGCGGAGGTCGGGTGTAAGACGGTGCTGCGTATCAATAATCACTCTGACAGGCTGGCGAACATCAAGCGCTTGTGGATATAAACCAGTTGGGAGTGCTTCGCTTCGGACAGTGAGCATGGCGTCATCTGCAATCACAGTTTGTGCCGTCGAGAGAATTCCGCAAGCCATCGCCCGGTGAACTTGCACATCTTTGCGCGCGTCTAAACCGGTGATCCATTGGCTTTTACCGTTCGAAAGCGCTACTTTACCATCTAGGCTGGTTGCCAATTTTACGGTGACCATCGGCCTCTGTTGCGCCATACGAAATAAGAAAGGCTGATTAAGTAAGCGAGCTTCTTCTTCCAATAAACCAACATCAACTTGAATCCCCGCTTTGCGTAACCGTTCAATACCTTTTCCATGCACATCAGGATTTGGATCCTGCATTGCAACAACAACACGATCAACACCCGCATCGATCAGAGCATTTGCACAAGGGGGAGTTCGTCCAAAATGAGAACAGGGCTCTAATGTGACATAGACCGTTGCACCAATTGTTCGTTCGCCAGCATCCTTCAGTGCATGAACTTCAGCATGCGGTGAGCCTGCTTGTTGGTGCCATCCGGCGCCCACAACGTGCTCGGACTGAACAATCACACACCCAACATTAGGATTTGGGCTTGTCGTAAAACGACCAAGCCTTGCCAGTTGTATGGCTTTTACCATCATTTGATGATCGATGGCAGAAAACTTCATTAGATTTGACCTCAATTATCAAACTGCGCCGCTGTCGCCCAGTTTTGCAATTTCTTCACCAAATTCTCGAATATCATCAAAGCTACGATAGACAGATGCAAATCGTACATAAGCCACTTTATCAATAGGCAACAACAACGCCATGATCATATTTCCAATTGTCTGACTGGGTACTTCTCTTTCTCCTTGCGCTCTAAGCTTACTCTTTACCTCTTGGATCAATTGCTCAATTTGCTCGGTACTGACAGGACGCTTCTCCAAAGCTCTTGAAAGACCTCGCTGGATTTTTTGTTCATCAAATGCCTGTCTCGAACCATCTTGCTTAATCACACGGGGCATCACCAACTCAACCTGTTCAAAAGTATTAAAGCGTTCAT
This sequence comes from Algicola sagamiensis DSM 14643, assembly GCF_000374485.1. Classification (GTDB taxonomy): domain Bacteria; phylum Pseudomonadota; class Gammaproteobacteria; order Enterobacterales; family Alteromonadaceae; genus Algicola; species Algicola sagamiensis. The sequence goes on along the minus strand of NZ_KB894506.1, from coordinate 27,543 downwards.
GACAAACAGAACATGCCCGACGTCGGCGGACTTGTGTTCCCCCTGCGCCTAAACGCGAGTCAATTACTTTGGTATCCTGAGCTTGGCAAAATGGACAATACATAACCGTCCTCGTATATTACTTACTTCCTGAAAAAATGGCCGCGGAAGCGGCCAGTCAGTATTGATCTTTGTTATTTGTACACTGGGAATCTTGCACACAGTGCTTTGACTTTATCCTTTGTTTCTTGGATTAACGATTCATTTTGAATATCATCCAGAACATCGCAAATGTAGTGTGTGAGTTCCGTTGTTTCCGCTTCTTTAAATCCGCGGCGTGTGATCGCTGGTGTACCAAGACGCAGACCTGAGGTGACAAATGGTGAACGTGGATCATTTGGAACCGAGTTCTTGTTTACTGTGATATTTGCACGGCCAAGCGCTGCATCTGCCTCTTTACCTGTAATATCTTTATCAATCAGATCCACAAGAAATAGGTGGTTTTCTGTACCATTTGAGACAATATTGTAGCCCCGCTCCTGCATAATCTTTACCATCAACTTGGCATTGTCTAAAACCTGCTGCTGATAAAGTTTAAACTCAGGCTGAAGCGCTTCTCTAAATGCAACGGCTTTTGCTGCAATGACATGCATAAGTGGGCCACCTTGACCACCTGGGAAAACGGCCGAGTTGAGCTTTTTCTCAATTTCCTCATTCGCCTTTGCCAAGATCAAACCACTGCGAGGGCCAGCAAGCGTTTTGTGAGTTGTTGTCGTGACAACATCTGCATATGGGAGAGGGTTTGGATATAAACCAGCTGCTACTAAACCTGCAACATGTGCCATATCTACAAGTAAGTAAGCACCTACTTTATCCGCAATTTCACGAAAACGTTTCCAGTCAACAATACCAGAATAAGCAGAGAAGCCCGCAATGATCATTTTTGGTTGATGTTCTTCAGCTAATGCTTCAACTTGCTCGTAATCAATCTGGCCTGTTTCTTCATTCAAACCATATTGAATCGCATTATAGTGCTTACCGGAAAAGTTGACGTGTGAACCATGCGTCAAGTGTCCACCGTGAGCCAGACTCATACCAAGAACAGTATCTCCTGGGCTAACTAAAGCCTGAAAAGCTGCTGAGTTTGCTTGAGAACCCGAGTGCGGCTGAACATTCGCGTAATCAGCACCAAATAGCTCTTTTGCACGCTCAATTGCGAGTTGTTCTGCCACATCAACATACTCACAACCACCGTAATAACGCTTCCCAGGATAGCCTTCTGCATATTTGTTATTTAATACAGAGCCTTGAACATCCAGGACACGTTGGCTTGCATAGTTTTCTGACGCAATCAGCTCAATATGTTCTTCTTGTCTTTTTTCTTCGTGTTGAATTGCTTGTGCGATTTCAGGATCGAAGTCCGAGAGACTCATAGAGTGATCTAACATTATTACTCCTTCGACATTTCTGACGATGTAGGGTGGGTTGATTTTCTATCCAATATTGAACAGGACGAATATCTGTAGATTGGAGATTATTCTACTCATTTTTTATTGGGGCTGCCTTAAAAAAATGACGATTGTTTCCGATTTTTTTTTCGAAAACAGCCTGAAACGAATAGAAATTGGGCAGTGAATAATTGGCCCTCATACAAAGGGCCGAGGAGCATGAATGAATGGAAGAGAGTGATGTCGAGAAGAGTTCAGTCTAGATTCAATTATTTATCTGTGCTGTGATTCTATATTTTGACTTAATTTTCATAAATGAGTCGTTTATGTCGATGCAACTCACATGAACATCAGATAAAATACCCCCCATTCAATACAAATCTCTTTATAAAATTTCACATGGCACAATATATCTATACGATGTCACGGGTGAGCAAAGTTGTTCCCCCTAAAAAAACAATCCTCAAAGATATTTCTCTTTCCTTTTTCCCTGGCGCAAAAATTGGTGTCCTCGGCTTAAATGGCGCAGGTAAATCAACATTGCTGCGCATCATGGCTGGTATCGATAAAGAAATTGATGGTGAAGCAAGACCACAGCCAGGTATTAACATCGGCTACTTACCTCAGGAGCCACAGTTAGACCTGGATAAGACCGTTCGCGAAGTTGTTGAAGAAGCCCTTGCTGATGTCAAGCAAGCTTTAGAGCGCCTTGATGCTGTGTATGCAGCCTATGCTGATGAAAATGCAGACTTTGATGCACTTGCAAAAGAGCAAGGCGAACTGGAAGCAATCATCCAAGCAAAAGACGGTCATAATTTCGAACAAATTCTTGAGCGCGCAGCCGATGCACTTCGCCTACCAGAGTGGGATGCTAAGATTGAAGTCTTATCGGGTGGTGAGCGCCGCCGTGTCGCCATCTGTCGTTTACTGCTTGAAAAGCCGGACATGCTCCTGCTCGACGAACCAACAAACCATTTGGATGCTGAGTCGGTTGCATGGTTAGAGCGATTCCTTCATGAATACACAGGTACTGTTGTGGCTATTACCCACGACCGTTATTTCCTCGATAATGCAGCCGGCTGGATTTTAGAGCTGGACCGTGGTTATGGCATTCCGTGGGAAGGAAACTACTCATCTTGGCTTGAGCAAAAAGAACAACGTCTTGAGCAAGAAGAGAAGTCAGAAAAAGCACGCCAACGCTCAATCAAACAAGAGCTTGAGTGGGTTCGTAGCAATGCCAAAGGTCGTCAGGCAAAAAGTAAAGCTCGTATGGCACGGTTTGAAGAGCTGAATAGCCAAGATTACCAAAAACGCAACGAAACCAATGAGCTTTACATCCCAGTTGGCACACGTCTTGGTGATAAAGTACTTGATGTAAAGAACATCACGAAATCATACGGCGATCGTGTTTTAATTGATGACTTAAGCTTTAGTGTTCCCAAAGGTGCAATTGTCGGGATCATCGGTGCAAACGGTGCAGGTAAATCAACTCTTTTCAGAATGATTTCTGGGTCTGAAACACCTGATAGTGGCTCTATAGAACTAGGCGAAACGGTTCAGTTAGCAACAGTCGATCAGTTCCGTGATGAAATGAACGGTAATAACACCGTATGGCAAGAAATCTCTGACGGTCAGGATATCATCAAGATTGGTAACTTCGAAGTACAAAGCCGTGCTTATGTTGGTCGCTTCAACTTCCGTGGTAACGATCAGCAAAAGTTCATTAAGGACCTTTCTGGTGGTGAAAGAAATCGGGTTCACCTTGCAAAGCTCCTTCGAGCTGGCGGTAACCTTCTCCTTCTGGATGAGCCAACCAATGATTTGGACGTTGAAACACTCCGTGCGCTTGAAAATGCACTCTTAGAGTTCCCTGGTTGTGCTTTGGTTATCTCGCACGATCGCTGGTTCCTTGACAGAATCGCGACGCATATTCTGGATTACCGTGATGAAGGCCAAGTCAACTTCTTTGAAGGAAACTACACCGAGTACGAAGCCTGGTTAAAGCAAACAATCGGTGCCGCTGCCGAGCCACATCGAATCAAGTACAAAAAAATCAGTACATAGTCATTTATCCACCATCACCTCTGGAGGTGATGGCATCTTTAAAATTCAATCTGGGAGTACATTGTATTCCCAGTTTATCCCCCCCCAACACTACTAAAATACCGCGCCAAAAAAATAAAGATCTGCCCCCCAAGATAGATCCCAACGACGCCTGCGACCCCCGCTAAAACCGGTGGTGCTGGTAAAGGTAGTTTAAAAAAAGAAAAAACAATTCCAATGACAATACCTGTCACCAGACTAAGTATCAGCTCAACCATACTTGACCCTGTTCAATACTGTTGACTATTTGTAGTTTTTTTCATCATATTTCATCGATTAATCGTAGAAAATTGAATGAAATTCGCGTAAATTCCTCATCCTTTAGTTTTTAACTCATACCAATGTATCGGTTAAGGCAATTAGATTAACACACATTTGTGTCACTCCCTGAAAAGAAGTAAGTACGATGCCCCAACTCACAATTGTACAGAAAGTACTCTTTGGCTTTCTTATTTTAGTGCTCCTGATCATCACAACAGGAATTTTATCCTATCTGCAGCTTGATCGAATCAAAGATGATTTGAATTTCATGTCAGAAGATATCCAACACATGCAAAGCCAAAGCGCAGAAGCGGCATTATTACTGCTCAACAGTAATAAATTTCTGATGCAACATGAAAACGAACTTCGACTCAATGTCTTACCGGAAATCCAAAAAAGCTACCAAAGCACGCACAGTCGTTACCTCGCAAAAATAAAAGCACTTCGACAAACGCTAAAAGCTTTTCCTGAACTCGCAAAACAACTTTCCGATATCGAACAAAAAACGACAAGTATTTTTTATCAGTCAAAAACGGCACTCTCGCAACGCCGCAAGTGGGTCGATGTGAAAGATATCGCTGTCCAACGTTCTGTAAAGCTCTCTGAAGATTGGGAGTTTTTCGCTGACGATCTAAACAGTATTGCCGATGATACAGACAACATTAAGTTAGAATGGGAAGCTAAGTTTATTCGACAAAATGGTGAAGCATTGATCCTGTCCGTTGATGATATGCTGAAGCAAAATAACTTGGATATCGTGAAAGACACCCAAGAAAAAAGCCAAGAATTGCTATTCCAACTTGTGGACAAACTTGGAAAAATGAAGCGGATGAATGCAAATGCTTATGCATCTGTAGAGCCTTACATTCAGATTCTGGAAACTGAAATCAATCAACCAAATGGACTCGTACCCAGTTATGTCCAGAAAATTCAGCTCGCAGAAGAAAATCAAGCTCGCTTGAGTCAAATATCCGAAGAGTTGAACGACGTTCTGGAAAAGTTCTCGGTATTGCGATTGCAAATTAGTAAGCTCAGTAAGCAAGCCAACCAACATGCCCATGACACTGTTTTCATGACAATCCAAACGATTGGTGTTGCTATCCTGATTTCATTATTTGCAGCTGCGATCATTGGATTACGTGTGAAGTCAGGGATTGTCAGACCACTTCAAGACATTAACACTGTCCTCAAAGAAATTGAACAAGGCAACCTCACCAAAGAGCTATCCATCAAAGGAAAAGATGAATTTGCGATGCTAGCGAGATCGGTCAACCAATTAGTTCATCGCCTTCGAGATACGCTTATTCATATCATTTCTCTCGCTGAAGATGTCAGCAAAGCAGCCCAATCAGGCCAGGATATGAGTCACCAAACGAATGAAGATATTCAACGTCAATGTGATCATACGACGTCAATGTCAAGTGCTGTCACAGAAATGGAAGCGGCCATTCAGGAAGTAGCGAATAATGCGGTCAGTGCCCAGCATCGGGTTGATGAAATCAATACTCACATTGGCGAGAGCAAATCACTGATCGAAAAGAATGTGCAAGAAATTGGCAACCTCGAATCAAACGTCCAAAATACTGCAGCAGTGATTGAAACCCTATATCAAGACTCGGAGCGCGTTGGACGAATTTTAGAAGTGATCCAAGGTATTGCAGAACAAACAAATCTGCTTGCATTAAACGCAGCAATTGAAGCCGCCCGAGCAGGGGTTCATGGACGAGGGTTTGCGGTTGTTGCGGATGAGGTTCGTGCTTTAGCTAACAAAACTCATGACTCCACAAATGAGATCCAGGCGCTACTGACTACACTACAAACTGGCGCTAAAAAAGCGGTTGAATATATGCGGGTGAGTCGTGAGCGAACCGAAAACTGTGCGAGTAATTCAAAAGTAATCGATAGCGCAATTCAGGTAATTGTCGAAGATATCGAAGAAATTTCTTCGATGAGCACGCAGATTGCAGCCGCAGCTGAAGAACAAACAACCGTCGCACAAAGTATCGCCATAGACTTGACGCAAGTCTCCGATATGGCCAGCGCTGTATCACAACAAGCACAAGATGCTTATCGATCTGCACAAGGAATTTCGACCCAAGCTGAAGCACAGCATGAAGTCGTGAATCAATTTAAAGTCAGCTAGTTTAATTCAGGCCGAATAGTCACAACGCGGGGCATTTGCCCCGCATATTTCCTTGATATTATTATTGTTTCCATCCTCTGTTACCACACGACCCAAGGTTTCTCCAGACATTACTATATATCAGTGGATCTGCTGAAAACGAAAATTCCATTGCTTCAAATTGATACCCCATCCATATGATGCGATCACCAGCATAGTAATACGTCCTGAAATCCCACGTCGGTAAATTGCCACAGCCCGGTGTACCAGAGTCACCCACTTCAACTGTTTTTGATGATGTTCCAACTTTTCCATCATCTCCAGTCACCTTTAGCGACACCGTATAAGAACCATTTTGGCGATACGTGTGCTGTGGTGAACCTTCAGAAGAACGATTCCCGTCACCGAAATCCCATTCACTTCGAACAATACCACCGTCATCACGAGATTCGTTATTGAATGAAATTGTCATGCCAGAGACTGAATAACTAAAGTCAGCCACTGGCCCACTCCCAGGATTTCCGCCACCATCACCAATCCCTGTTTTTTGCTTAATCCAATCGACGTAGCTACTGACTCGCGTAAATGCCGTAGCTCCCTGACAGTTAATGCCCCAGCTCACAATACCAAAGTTATAGTATGTGCCATTTATATTGGCGGCATAAGGTCCACCACTATCCCCATTACAAGCGGATACACCACCTTCTCCACCACCGCAAATGACAGAGCTAGGAATATTGAAGTTCAACCTTTGGCTACAGCTACTATTCGAAATCACAGGTAAATTCACTTCTCGCAGAACGTCACTTTGTTGACCTCTATGGTACGTCAATCCCCATCCAGATACAGTCACAGCATCACCAATACCTGCGTATTGCTGCTCAATCGTCGCAGTTGGCAGTTTTGCTGGTTGATATTGGCTGCTGGCAGGAGACGAGAGCTTCAACAAACCAATATCATAACCCGAACGAATATTATTCGCGCCATACCAGTTCTCATGCACAATGATCTGACTGACCTGAATCGTCTGGCCATCATTTCGACTCAGGCTATGTGCTCCAACACGCACAGACATGGCACTTGGGTAGGCATTATCCAAACAGTGCGCCGCTGTTAACACCCAATTCGGACTGATTAAAGTGCCGCCGCATCCTTGACGACCATTCATCAATAATGCGACTTGATAAGGTCTGGAGTAGGGTATGGCTTCTTTCCCACCTACGATTTCCGCCTGATAGTCATCTTCCATTGCTTCAGTAAATGGAATAAAGCTAGACAACATCACTGATGTGATCGCAACAGGTAATGCCTGCCACAAAACGGCATCACGAGTAAATAGTGCTTGTTTTGTTGTTTTCATTTTATTTTTCCTTGTTATTGGTTGGAGCAAGCTCCGGGGCAATTACCCAATGTGATCTTCCTGCTTCCGGAAGCATGGCCTTTTGGCTCTTTCTCACAAAGGATAAAAAGTCTTTTTTGCTGGGATTTTTATTGAATGAAGAAACAATGCTCTTCAAAAGCTGTATTTGAGCAGTGCAATAGATGTAAGCGCAGTATGATTCATGAAGAGCGCTCAGAAGCAACAGGCCTTTTGGGAGAAGAAGAGATAACCATATGTTCCTAAATAATATTTTTTATCTAAGATGAATGGTAAAGGAAAGTTCCCACCTGATTTGCCATCAATTAGCCCACAGCACGAAATATAGACAATAAAGAAAAAAAGTCCGTAAGAAAACAGTAAAAATATAAAATAGTCGATTGTTTTATATACAAAAAAGTATGGTAAACGTCCATATAAATTTACAGTTCTTTTTTCTGTTTATACCCTTTAAGAATGAATATAACTGAGAGCTTGCAGGTTAGATAAAGTTGACAGCTTGCTTCTTATCGTGATTTTTTATCTGTCAGAATCTGGCCATCGCAACATCAGATAACACTCAATCGATAATGAACACATAAGTGGCTGCTGTTTTCCGACGCCATTTATCAAACACGGAAGACTCTCTGCCTTCCCTTCACATCAATCACGATCTTACATTTTGAGTGAAAGTTTCATGACCAAATCAGAAATTCAAAAAAGAATATTAAATAAAATTTGGGGGAATAGTTAAAATTTATGGTTTTTTCGTGGGTAAGTGATTTAAATCGAATGATCGAACAAGTCTAATTCAACACTGAAAAATATTAGCCAATAAAAATATTCTCAATGACTAAAAAAATACCAGTCAGCAATACTGACTGGTATTTGATTTGTTTTTCAATATTCTCATTGATTTCGATAAGCTGTTAGAACTTTTGTGTTACACGGAAGAACATAGAACGACCGAGAACACGATATGCTGAAGAGTCGGTATCATTTGTATTCAATGGATTATATGGTGGCTCCTTGTTAAATAGGTTCGTTAAACCAAATGAAGCCGTCGTCCCTGTCTGGAAACTATAATCAGCTGAGATATCATGATAAACAAATGAGCCGATCGTAAAGAAGTCTTTATCTTCTGGCTCTCCATCAACCGCATCTAACCCACTCAGGTATTCTATTTTGTAGTTAATCGTTAAATCTTCATAGAACCAGCCAAAGCCAAGAATCGCTTTATCCTGAATATAAGACTCATCACCATAGGAGTTGTAGTACCCTCCCGTGACCTCAACAATTTTACTACCAGGTTCATTACGCTGCTCACGTTTAAGCAAATGAGTCCAAGATAGTGATGTTTTCCATTCACCGACTGAAGTCTCGAAGGCGTATTTCAACTCTAAATCAACACCTTTGACATTGATTTCACCCAAATTATCCATTTTGTTATCAATATCAATCACTTCACCAAATGGGTCTCTCTTTATCAGGTCACAAAAGCTTTGGTCACCTTCTTTATAGCATTTATCAAGAATGGCTGGCGCTTGACGTCTAGCAATTGCTTTTTCAAGTTCAATTTGCCAATAGTCTAACGTCACTGATAGCCCTTCTAAGAAGTCTGGAGACCAAGCTGCACCGATGGTCAGTGTGTCGCCTTCTTCAGGATCAAGGTTAATATTTCCAGCCCATGTTTCTGTTAGCTGTCGGTTCGCTTGTTCATGATCAAAGGGGACACCTTGTGCGATACAAATATCTTTTCGAATTGTCGAATCTTTTTGGATTTCACTTGCGTTACAAGGATCGGTTGCTGTTGGATTACTGACAACGGTACCAACTAGCTCATCAACATTTGGTGCTCTAAATACTTCACCAAGTGTTGCTCTGAGTAATAAACCATCCATTGGCTGGAACTTCAGTCCTAGCTGGTGGGAGACATTACTGCCAAATGTATTAAAGTCATCGTATCTCAACCCGAGGTTTGCATCAAAACGCATATCATCTTGATCGAGTAACGGTATAGCAATTTCAGTCATTAATGAGTTAACTTTATACCCACCAACACCATTCGTCGCTTTGGTACCCGTAACAGTTCCATGTTGCTTACCTGAGTCATAATAGACCGCACGTTCTTCCTTACGATATTCATAACCAAAAGCAACTCCAATCGAACCTGCTGGCATAATATCATGCAGCTCTCCCATAATTGTCCCTGAGAAATGGTCCATTTCATCTTCATAGACATCGACAAGCGTTGCCTTGACATACTTCAGCATTTCCTGACTGATATTCCCTGCACCAAACATGTTAATTGGCACACAACCTTTAATCACCTTATCTGGCGTACCACAAAGGATATTTCCTTTATCATCCTGGAAAGATGGCCCCATAGCATTTGCCAAGCGCTCTCCAGAGAATTGCCCGAAGTCTTTTGAATGTTCAGTTCGATACGCTTTGTTATAGAAAAACTCCCAAGACCAAGAGTCGTTGATTTCACCTTCCAGGGTAGCAACTGCTTGGGTCATAGAGCTGTTTTGAATATATCGTCTTTCATCCTCAACAATCCGCCGATTAACACTCAGAACATTTGCTCGCTTGCCATTTACACGGAATGGGTTATAGAAATTATCTTTAGAGATACCATCGACGACTGAAGTCGTCCCATCAGGGTTTGTGATTGTAATCTTATAACCAGGATCGGATGGAGTGGTGAATGGAGTTGGTGCTAATAGCTGCTCTGATTTACGGTTACTATGGCGAATCATTGTTTTAAAACGGATTTCATCGTTAATATCAAACCCGGAATTTACCCATAGATTTAGCTTTTCATAAGGGGTTTGCATGTAATTGACGGGTTGATAATTATATCGATTATCACTGGCAAGAGGAATGATATTGCCATCATCATCCAACGTTTGACTTCCATCCATTCCCTCAACGACGAAATTGCCATTTGGAATTCGGGAACTTCCTCCACGAGTGACAGATACACCTTCAACAAAGCCAAATTGACGATATTTCGCATAATCTTTCATCCAGAAAGGCGCTTGAAGTATTTTCCAGGGGAGATCCCGGTTAAAGACTTCTTCTTGTTCAACATACTCGGCACCAAAGTTGGTATACCCATTATCCCAAGCTCGGCCAAACACTGCTGAGTAAGTGTGTTGATTGCCGCCTTCATCAGCTTCAAGTGCATTGTTGTGCTGATAAGTTAGTTCAACGCCTTCAAAGTCTTTTCGGGTAATAATATTCACAACCCCAGCCACTGCATCTGCGCCATAAATCGCAGAAGCACCGTCTTTTAGAATTTCAACACGCTTGATCATCGCCGCAGGAATGGTCTGGAAGTCGTTCGTGACAACACGCTTTCCATCAATCAGGATAAGTGTTCTTTTTTCATCCATTCCACGAAGACTGACGAATACACCACCGTTACCACCATTATTGGTTGTTGTACCAATTGGGGAGCCTGACATTGCAGGTAAGCTTTGGATCAGGTCACCAATATCCGTAATTCCTGAAGATTTGATGAGATCCTGACCAATCACCGTGACAGGGTTTGCCCCTTCGATGTCAGTTTGTTTGATACGGGACCCTGTAACTTCTATCCGCTCTACATCTTCTTCCGCGGCGTGTGTTACAGGTGTTAGTGCTGCTGTCGATGCAGCACCGAAGGTTAATGCCAAGCGCACGGCATTAACCGCATTTTTTGTTCTAATCATTTTTAGTTTTCTCCCTGGACCACTTCATGTGACTCTTTTGTGCTTTGAACTCACAGTTAAATAAGTTCTCGTTAGCAATGGGATATTATGTATCCCCACAAGTATTATTAGCGCAGTTATTTCATAATAACTTCATATCACAAAAATGGTCAACAAACTGGTTATCAAATCAGCAGCACAGAGCGCAATTTACTTATTAAATAAACATTTTTTGAAAACAAAAAACAAAAAAGCTCTAATTAAACCATTTTATTAACGACTAATCTCACATAACAAAAAAGAACTAAAAAACGATGACAGGTACTGAATGTTTATACACTGTTCATTGCTATAGCAGAGAAATTTGGGGTTGAAGCATTTGTAATGGGTCAATAGACATTTCATCCAGAATTGGAGCGATTACAGGTAATATTTGTTTTTCAATATAGTGCTCGTAATCAATCGGTGCAGTCAGTCCATCAATTGGCTCTGGACCTTGTGTTGTTATCATGTAAGAAATCCGTGAACCTTTGGAGATCTCTTTCCCACTTAAATCTTTTAATTTTCTGGCGGCGCTTACATGAGGCGGAGTATTTTTGACATATGAGTCTAAAGGCTTACGTAAACGTTTACTGTAGACTAAGAGGTGATCGAGTTTCCCTTGTTTGACTTGCTCAACAATATTCATGATGTATGGCTGGATATCTTCTCCATCAAACCACATTTGATATATATGCTGCTGTACTTCTTTTGCCAACCCCGTCCAATCTGAGCGGACGGACTCCATCCCTTTAAATATATTTTTCTGCGACACAAAGTCTCGACCAACGTATCGCTTTTTTGAGCCGATGTCCTGACCACGGATTGTTGGCATGAAAAAAGGCTGATAAAAGCGCTCAAACTCAAGTTCCAATGCACTTTCTAATTGAAACTCTGTTTTTAACAATTTCAGCCATTTCTTATTGAGCTCACTTGCAAGCACTTTGCCCCTTTGCTGATAGTCACAGTCCTTATCCTTTACTTCAATAAATACAGAGTCCGTATCACCATAAATGACGGTATATCCCATTTCTTCAAGCCAATTGGAAGTTTGTTGCAGAAGCCAATGCCCGCGTTTTGTAATTGAACTTGCTAGTCGCGCATCGAAAAAGCGACATCCATGAGAACCTAATACCCCATAGAAACTATTCATGATAATTTTCACGGCTTGCGATAAAGCCTCATTTTTTTCTTTTTTCGCTTGTTCACGAGCAGACCAAAGCTGTTCAATTAAAGTTGGTAGAATCGGGTTATTTCGTGAAAATAATGCCCCATTAAACCCTGGTACATCATCAGTCGCAGTTCCACCTTCCATGAGACCATATGGATCAATCAAAAATGTTCGAATAATGCTCGGATATAGGCTCTTAAAGTCAAAAACCCATACTTTTTCATAAAAGCCAGGTTTTGAGGTCATCACATAACCGCCAGGACTCGCTTCCCGATGATCGGTTTCCCCCAATGAAGGCGCACAATAGCGCTTTTGATGTAGACGTGGTAGATAAAGATGCGTAAAAGCAGCGACTGAACCCCCACCACGTCCTGGTGCTAAACCAGTCAATTGACTCCGAACTTGTTCAAATTCAACGAGTTTGAGTTGCTGAAAAATTTGCCAGACAAGTACACAATCTTTCAAGTTATAAGTTGTGAAGTAGCCTGGCTGCTCATGGTATAGCTTCATTAATTGATGATGTTTTTGTTGGCCTGAGACAAGCTTTTTATCATGTAGGATCAACTCAGAAACCGCATCCAATGAATAAGATTCAAATTGATACTGTGCATTCTTAAGACAATTGATCCCATCCAGCAAAAGCCGACCTGGACAACTGGACTCATTCATACGTTTTTTATTTGATGCTGCGTCACGAACAGGGAATGTCGTGCAAGGTGATTTACCTCTACCAATCAAAAATGGAATCTGATGAAACTCACATCGTTGATGCAACAGGTTTAAATCGAAGTCGATGACACTCCAACCGATAATTACATCTGGATCCCATTGCTGGATTGTTTGTACCGCCTGTTTGAGGAGTGTCTGTTCGTCTGGAACAATCTCTACATAGTCAGCCAATCCTGGCGGTTGTGACTCGTACCTGAGAATCACAAGGCTTTTATCCTGATTGTAAAAGCCAATAGAAATCACTTCATTTTGAAAGTTAGTCTCAATGTCCAATGATAAAACACTGAGCGGAGGCAAGTATTCTCCAGATTGAAATTGGCATTGCTGGAACGAGTCGCCCGCTTTTTCTCCTTTTACCCAGCAAGAAGCAGTAATGTACCGCTCCATCAAGAATTGCTCAGCAGGTTTGATATCTTGTTCAAACATCATGATCTGTTGTGCATTGAATGCCCGCAGAGCACGATAATAATCTTGAAGTCGATAAAATGTCACTGGGATTGCATCATGAGAAGCGTAAAAAGTCTGAAAGGGATTGTGTTCCTGAATAGCCGCATTGATATTTAATCCCCGAAGGCAAGCTTTTGCGCTGTCAATCTGCGATTCAGAGACAAAAAACGTCACATTTGCCGGACTTGTTGCCAGTACTGGCCCCTGAGGCGTTTTCAACCAAAGTTGGAGCGTCATCTGATGATCTGTATCTATCATTTGTTTGGATAAAATAAATCCAGGAAATACTTGCTCCACGGTGATACTCGCAATTACAATTCACTACTGTATTTTCATACATAGTAAGGTGCTGTACTTCATTTGTCATGCTCAGTGATCAACTTAAACAACAAATTAGAAAGATTTACCGACACATCTCTGACAGCTTGGATGGATTCACTCCACGTCCATCTCAAAATCAGCTTGTCGCTGAAATTGCAAAGACGCTCGCGGGTGATTACGACAAACAACAGCGTATGATTGTCATTGAGGCAGGAACAGGTACAGGGAAATCTCTGGCCTACCTGCTTGGCTCGATTCCCTATGCGCTTCGTCACAACAAAAAAGTGATCATTAGCACAGCAACCGTCGCACTACAAGAACAGCTCATTCATAAAGATTTACCATTTTTCTCAAAACACAGCAAACTTGAGTTCGAATATTGCCTGCTCAAAGGACGGCAAAGGTATTGTTGTTTATCAAAGCTGGATGCATTGGTTCATCAGGAACAATTATCTTTCAGTGCGCTGCTCACGCAAAAGGTCACGAAAGGCCAGGAAGCGAAGCTTCATGAGATGCACAAGAAGTTATTGAATGGCAGCTGGGCAGGTGACAGAGATAGCTGGCCGGATCCAATAGAAGATCATCTCTGGTCAGCGATTGAGAGCGACAAACACTTTTGCGTTCGTGGATTGGCAGCACATGAAGATTGCCCTTTCCATCGTGCAAGAGAGTTTGTCGAAACAGCTGATGTGCTTGTCATCAACCATAGTTTACTCCTAGCCGATCTGGAGTTAGGTGGTGGAAAGATCCTCCCACCAACAGAGGATTGTATCTTTGTTATTGATGAAGCACACCACTTACCGGATGTCACTCGGGACTTTTCTTCTGCCCATGCAACCGTCAAAGGTGCTATGGATTGGCTAGAAAAGTTGCAAAAGCTCAGTAACAAATTTTGTTCAATATTTACCTCAAATCGCTCAGCTGGAGTCACATTTGAACTCCACGATCGCATCGAAGAACTGAAAAAAGAGCTGAAGCAGCTCTATGATTGGCTCAACACAAACCAAGACCAGTTCTTTCACAAAGAAAAGCTTTATCGATTTGAGCATGGTGTCCTCCCCCAGTGGCTGGTACGTCAGTCAGAAAATCTGGGGACATCATCAGGTAAGGTATTCAAACTTCAACGGAAACTCCATGATGCGCTCTTAAATGAAGTCAAAGAAGGTGACGTCAAGCACACAAAAGCAGAGCCTTTGCTCACTGAGTCTGGATTCTTTTTAAAACGACTAGAAAACCTATCTCGATTATGGCAAATGATGGGAAGCCCATTACCAAAGTCCAAAGCGCCTGATGCAAGATGGATAGAAACCATTCATGAAGGTAAAGATTTCCTCGTGTCTTCAAGTCCATTAGAAGTCGGATATTTCCTTGCAGATCGTTTATGGTCACAATGTGCAGGTGCTGTCCTCTGTTCAGCAACAATGACCGCCTTAAATAAATTTGATCATTTCCGTTATCAAGCCGGACTGGAAGCGAATGATGGCACACAATACTTGAAAGTCGACTCGCCTTTCAGCTATCAAGAAAAAGCCGTATTGAGGCTACCTGCCTTAACCATTGAGCCGACCCAGGAACAATTTACAGACACACTTATCGAAACACTCCCTGAATTGCTCAAGCATACAGGCGCATCACTCGTTCTCTTTGCATCCTATTGGCAGATGGAAGCCGTTGCTGATGCACTTCGAGAACAGCATCACTTCTCTTTACTTGTTCAAGGTGAGGCATCAAGAAGTGCACTATTAACGCTTCACAAACAAAAGTGTGATAACAATGAGCCAAGTATTTTGTTTGGTACTCAGAGCTTTTCTGAAGGGTTGGATTTACCAGGACACTACCTCACGAACCTTGTGATCACAAAAATCCCTTTTGCAGTACCTACGTCTCCTGTAGAGCAAGCTCAGGCAGAGTTCATCAAATCAAAAGATGGCAACCCATTTTTGACCCTGACAGTACCAGAGGCATCAAAGAAGCTCGCGCAAGCCTGTGGTCGACTGTTGAGAAAAGAGTCCGATCATGGGATCATCACCATCTTAGATCGTCGATTGATTAGTAAAGCCTACGGTAAGTCCATGTTGAATGCGCTGCCCCCTTTTAAGCGTCATATAGAATATTAACTCATGACAACCGATAAATTGTTACAGCAACTCAGCAATGACATCCAGGCGCTTGCAAAGGCTTGTCATAACTCTGATCTGCAATATAAAAAAGAAGCGTGGCATATGCCGGACTTGATTCAAAACGAACAGTTCCAAACAACATCCTCGTATCTTTCTCCCTATATTGAAGAACTTGAATATTCACTGAGCAAACTGCAATCGTTGTGTAACCACAAAAACTCCCATGATCTCATAGAAGCCACAGTCGAACGTGTTGTCAGTCAATTTTCAGCAATCAAGAATGCTTTGGATAATCGTTCTTATCTCGTTAAGTCAGCAAAAAGCTCGAAAAAATCCTCTCCTTATCGAAAAGTTGCGCAAGCAGTCATGGGTCGCTCCCACCAACTCTATGCGGACTTAACACAGCACCATGAATATGAACGTCGCCTGATGGATATGATCAGAGAAAGAGAAAATAAGCTTTCGCATGCAGACAAAACACAAGGTCAAAAATTACAACAAGAGATTTTTGCCCTCCATGGCCGACTAGGGCGGTGCCGCCGTGCAATTTGTTCACTTGAAGTCCGAATTCAAGATGCAGAAAGACGTTAAAATGGCAAATCATATCTGCTGAATTATTCTATACATAAGGCATGCTTTTTATTTTCTTAGGGGGATTGGCCATGCATTTAGATATAGAAATCCATAATTTTTACGAACACCTCGTTGCCAACCAGATTGCAGCACTTGGACTTGAGAATGAAAAATCAGAAGATTACCTCTCTGATCTATGCTGCATCGCTCTCAATACATTACCACCACGATATATCCGCCATGAAGTCGATATGGCCTTTTTCCTACCACAACATGAGCGAATTGAGATGGAAGTTCAAGTTAAAAAAGCTGTTGATCGTGCCATGGAAATATTAGAAAGTAGCGAGTCAGCTCGATAATAAATTAGGATCTTATGGCAGACTCTCTCGATAATGCGCCTGAGCATATTCAACTAGCGGTCGATTTGATCATGCTGCTGGAGCAGCACGATCTATCACCTCAAACCGTTTTAGATGCTTTAGAAATTGTGAAAAGTGATTTTCAACAAAAATTAGCAATCAACAATAAAATGGATAATTGATGTGTATGAGAAAGAGTGTAAGGCAACGCCTTACACTGATGTTTCTGGAATGATCCCTTTCTTAATCAGTGCCTCCAAAACAATCCGCTTTCTCATCGCGATATGCTTTTTCTGTTCCACATCAATATTGAGGGCGAAAAACCACACATCTTCCTGCGTTTCAATAAACCCAACAAACCAGCCTATTTTTTGAGGGCTTTCTTCACCAAAACCAACGAGACCCGTTTTTGCATAGAGTGTATAGTCCTGGTTTTTATCCTGTTGCATCAGTGATTTTGTCAGCTGTTGGTGCTCTTTTTTGTAAGGCAGTGTTTCGTGATAAAGGCGCTTTAAGAATTCAATCTGCTGGTGGGCACTAATACGGATATCTCCTTGGAGCCAAAATGTCGTTAAATCACCGAGCTGTTGATTACCATATGACATTTTTTTCATATGTTTTTTATAGTTTTCGAGGCCAACCTGACTCGCAATTTGTTGATAGCACCATACGCATGAAGCTGGTAATGCTTGTCTTAAAGTTAGGTTCTGATTCCAAACAGGTAGCTCTCTTTGCTTTCCATCCCATTGAAAAACATCATCTGCACTTTGAACAACACCTTCATCCAAAGCTATCAATGTATTCGGGATCTTAAAAGTAGAGGCGGGAAGAAATGGTTTCTGGCTACGCTCAATATGATATTGATATTGAGTCCCTTTATCTGAGCTGAGTATCAGCGTCCCTTTCACTAAGTGAGTTGCAAAAATTGCCTGTAACTGGAGGTCTTCTTTTTTTGTTGCTTTAGAAGTGCAGCCAACAGCAAGCACCATAGTCAAAGTGGACAAAATTAATTTGATAAAGGTGGATTTAAAACTAGACATCTTATTTTACTTTGTTAAAAAATTTGGCGGCATTATACGTGAAAACATTATTTCAATTATGGCTTTATGCGGAGGAAATATGGCGAATTATGGCAATTAAGAAAATAGGGAGAAGAAAGAGGCAAAATGCCTCTTTCCAAATCAAAGCATGTCAGGCTTAAGCCAGTAAGTTGACACCAAAGAATTTTAGAGCGATTGTACTGATCGCAACAAGCGCAAGGATCACAGGAATAAAGGTCATCAATGAAATGTTGACGTACTTTTGCATCCAAGTCCTAGCAATTCCTTCTCCACCTGTTTCCATTTCGGCGTTGAAGTTTGCCTGCTTCCAACGATACATCACGAAAATACACACAATAAGACCATTAATTGGAAGGATTGTGTCGTAGAATACATTTTCCAGAATATCAAAGAATGATTTTACCTTTCCTGCATAGGACACAAATTCTGTAAAGAACTGTGACATCCCAAAAGAAAGTGCAGCAATGACGGTTAATGCAGCCATCAATTCACCTACAATCAAGAGCGCCTTATCACGCGGATAGCCACGATTATCGATAAAACCAGCGACAGGAACTTCAATGATAGAAACCAAGCTTGTGATCGCAGCAAACAAAACAAGTATAAAGAAAATACCAGCAATCAGCGAAGCGCCAAAGTAACCAATATCAGCCTGTAACGCTAAAAATATTTTTGGTAAGAAAACAAAAATCATTCCAACCGAAGAGCTTGTCAACTGTGAAGTATCCGTCTCAGGGTTGAAAGAGAAAATCGCAGGCAAGATCATCAAACCAGCAAGGAAAGCTACACCTGAGTCCGTCATAGCAACAGAAAATGCGGACTTAGAGATATCGTCTTGCTTACGCAAATATGAACCATATGTGATCAAAATACCCATACCGAGGGAGAGTGAGAAGAAAGCTTGGCTCAGTGCACCACTAATCACAGGCAGTGTGATTTTTGAGATATCTGGAATTAAATAATACTTCACACCAAGGAAAGCATTTTCTAATGTCAGAACATAAACCATCAATGCAATCAGCAAGACAAATAGCGCAGGCATCAAGAACTTCGCTAAACGTTCAATCCCGTCTTTAACACCACCAACAAGGATCAATTTCACCATTGCAAAAACAATTGCCATATAGAGGAATACATCAGGCGAATTGATGAACTGCCCAAAAGTCTCCGCTTGAGATAAAACATCTAGGTTACCCGTCACAATCTCAAAAAGGTACCCAACGATCCAAACAGTGACAACGGTATAGAAAACACCAATCATGAATGGTGTGATCATCATAAACATCCCGAAAAACTTCCAAATCGGCGAGTTATTTGAGAGTTCTTTAAAAGCACCAAATGGGTTTCGGCAAGTATTACGACCGAGTGATAACTCAGCGATCATGAGCGGCAAACAAATTGCCACGACGAATATTGCGTACATTAATAAAAATGCACCGCCCCCGTTTTTTGTTGCTGCAACAGGAAATGCAACCAGGTTCCCCAACCCGACTGCAGATCCAGCAGCGGCTAATATAAAGCCGATTTTTGAGCTGAATTGCCCCCGTTCAAGACTCATTCTTTTTCCTTTCTCAAGTTACATTAGAAATAATTATGAATAGCTGGCCGATACTAACAATATTTGCTTATTTTGTCTTCCCATTCCTCAAAAAACATCACTGATCAGACGTTTTAATAACATTAGACATCTCTTAGCATAATTAGGCCAACTAGTTAAATTAGATTTTCTAATCTGGTATATTTATGCGATTTCTTATCATGTTTTTTATTTTATTCATCGATACACTTGGGCTTGTTGTTCGTTTCTGATTCAGATTAAATTCCCACTATTCAACTGGTTTGAAAATCAATACAATGTTCAGAGTTTGAAAAGACGCCTCTCTGTAGTCGCTTGAGCAGATCCGTCATATGCAAGTTTGTGACAGCACATCGCTTTTCATTTCGTGAAGCAGTGTTCCTGCAGTCACCCCAAAAAGATTGTATAGAAGAGTATGGACTGGATTTTAGAACACCTCATATTAATGCTTATTCCGATTATCAGCGCATTTGTTGGCTGGCTTACCAATTATCTTGCGGTCAAAATGATGTTTTACCCCGTTCGTTTTGTCGGGATCAAACCCATTTTTGGCTGGCAAGGGCTCATTCCAGCAAAAGCGAGAGAGATGGCAGAAATCGAAACCGATTTGATTCTCAACCGATTACTGTCTGTAGAAGACATCGCCAAACGCATAGATGCAAAACAACTCACCGAAAATATCGAGCGCCGGCTCAACCAAGTTCTCAAAGGCATCATTAATACCGTCATGAAAGACTCCGCCCCACAACTTTGGGCGATGATGCCGATTCAGGGGAAAAAAGCGGTGTATCATCGTGTCGAAATGGATGTACCTGATGTCGTCAATAAGATGGTGCAGGACTTTCAGGATAATGTTGTCGAGATCCTCAATATTAAAGAGCTGGTCATTGAGCAACTCACAAAAAACCCAGGACTTGTGAACGAGATCTTCATCAAGTCTGGCGAAAAAGAATTCCCATTTATTGAACGTAGTGGCTTTTATTTCGGGTTTTTGTTTGGTATTCCAACCATGGTGCTTTGGTATTTTTATCAGGCATGGTGGTTGCTTCCCTTAGGGGGCTTGATTGTAGGCTATGCAACAAACTGGATTGCAATCCAGATCATATTCGAACCCAAGCGTCCGAAAAAGCTTGGTCCAATAACCATCCAAGGCATGTTCTTAAAACGGCAAAATGAGGTCAGTACAATCTATTCCGATATCATAGAAAAAAAACTGATCAACGCAGAGAACATTGTCGATACATTACTTCGTGGTCAAGGCTCAGATCAGCTGTTTGAAATTATTGAGTTACATGTCAACGAAGCGATTGATCGTTACTTAAATGTCACGCAACCTTATGTTGTACTCACCATAGGCTCAGAAAACTATTACACGATCAAGGATAATGCCTGCAAGATGCTTTTTGAGCATGCAGAAAAATATCTGCTATACGCTTATGACTATGCCAACGATGCGCTCAATATTGGGAATGATCTTCGTCAAAAAATGCAGGCTTTAGAACCCGAAGAATTCGAAGGTGTTTTGAGGCCAGCATACAAACAGGATGAGTGGAAATTGATTGTTGTTGGAGCCATCCTTGGCATGTGTGCCGGATTTATGCAATTACAGTTAATTTATCTCTGAAGATGCGCTGACGGATAACCGTTTTTGATTGGTATAAGCGACCCATAAAAAAGTACACAGGCTCATGCAAGCGCCGAGGGCGAGAAGATATCCGTGTGTTTGTTTATCCGTCCAGGTATTGATTTGGATAAATTCGAAAGGAAAAAATAATCTCCCAATACCTGAAAACATAAAAAGAAAGCCAACCATTCTGCACAATCGATGTGAACAATACATTCCCCATCCCCCGAACACCACTAATAGCAATCCAACAGTTCTGATCACACGATTATCTGATAAAACTTGAGTTGCTTGCTCAGCCCAAACAAAATGAAAAATCGAACTCAGTGCAAAAAACACCGTGATAGAAAACAAGAAATATTTTGATCTTCGGACTATCGTTCGATGTATATCATTATGCATAATGAGTAACCCTCTCAGCATTTATATCCTGCATCTTATGAATTGCATGTGTTAAAGACAGATAAAACGCTTCTGGATTTTCAAGCATAGGGCTATGCCCACATTGTGGGATCACATCAATTGACAGAGTACTTAACTGTTCTGCAAGCACTTGCCAGCCTTGCACTGGCGTGATCAAATCATGATCTCCCCATATACCATGAACGGGAGTCACCAATGATGCACAGGCTCCAAAAATATCGTAACGACGGCTAAATGAAAGCCAGCGTACAAGATGACCAAATATTTGCTTATCAGAAAATAGTGCCGCTATCTCACTGATGCCGCGTTCAGGGACAAGTGATTTATCGTAAAATACTCGATTTGCCAGCCGTGAAGCAAATTCTACCTTTCCTGTACGAAGCTCATTAAGCGCAATACCGACGTCCATTTCGTTCAGCCCTGGTGAGCCACTTAAAATGACTCCTGAAATTTTTTCTGGGCAAACGTTTGCATAGTGCAAACTAATCAGAGCTCCCATTGAATTACCGATCAGGTAAGGTTTGGAAGTAGAGGATGCTATCAATTCATCCAGACGCAGCTTTGCTATTTGAAAATTTCCTTTGAATGCTTTGGGGATCGCATGTTCAAAGGTAAATATTTCAACTTCGTTTTTATCAAACAATCTAACAACACCCTCCCAAATCCAACCACCAGCAAATAAACCAGGTAAGAAAATAAGGGATGTTCTTTGGGTATTCATTTTCAATATTCCACTCATAAAAATGAAAAAGAATATATTCGTATTTATCTTGGGTACATCGGTCAATAGTCTGGATATTCAAGCCAATATCATAGCGATCAAGCTTTCGGCAGTTCGATAAGTTCGTTATAATATTCCGCTCAATTACTTGAGTGGCCTTTATCGCAATATTGTTTGTCACTCAAGCCTGAAATACGCATCCCCATCGCGGATGTCATGTCTTTTTCCCCACAGTTTGGAGTAACGCTGATGAATTATTCTTGGATCCTCTTTGATGCAGACGACACCCTATTTCATTTCGATGCCTATGAAGGTTTGAAGCGGATGTTTGCAAACTATCAAATTGATTTCACGAAGGTTGAATTTTTGGAATATCAGAAGCTCAATCTTCCCCTGTGGGTTAACTACCAGGATGGTAAGATCACAGCTCAACAATTGAAGCACCGTCGATTTGAATTATGGTCAGAAGAGTTAAATATCAGTACCCAAAAAATGAACCTGGACTTTTTAGATGCCATGGCTGATGTCTGTTATCTATTACCAGGCGCAGAGGAACTACTCAATACTCTCCAAGGCCATGTGAAGCTTGGGATCATTACGAATGGCTTTACCGCATTGCAAGAGATCCGTTTGGCTCGCGCAGGGCTTCAAAACATGTTTGATCACCTTATCATCTCTGAGGAAGTGGGCATTGCGAAACCTGATAAAGGCATTTTTGAACATGCTTTTCAGCTGATGAACCATCCACCGAAATCGAATATCCTCATGGTTGGTGATAATCCACATTCAGATATTCTTGGTGGAATGAACGCTGGGATCCACACTTGTTGGCTAAACCCTGAGCAAAAAGATGTGCCAGAAGGGATAACGCCACACTATCAAGTCCAATCCCTTTATGAGCTGAATCAGCTTTTGCACCCTTAAGTGAGTTCAAGCAGGCTCTAATTCATCAAACAGCTGGCTGAGTTCTTCGGTCAGCGTATGTTTTGGCGCCATATGAATTAGTGGCTTTTTCTCCTGATGCGACTCACGCATCTTTACAGACGCCGAAATCGTTTGTTCAAAAACCGGATACGATTCTTCCTTTAATTCATCAATGATCCGTTTTGGAAGAAGGGCGCGTTTAATAAACTGATTCGCGACAATGCCTTCAATTTTAAGTCCAGTATTATGATCTTCTTTGATTTCTTCTAAATGATTCGTGATGTTGTAAAGTGCTTTTCTAGAGAAGTCATCACAATCAATTGGGATCACACAGGAGTCCGCGGCAATTAAGGCAGAGAGGCTGTAGAAGTTTAAAGCAGGCGCGGTATCAATATAAATACGATCAAAAACGGATGCCATCTCCTCCAAAGAGTCTCTCAATTTATAAATTTTGTGGCGACTTTCCAGCTTTGTTTCCAGAAATGTCAGCTCAGGAGAGGAAGGAATAATGAACAAGTTGTCAAAACAAGTTGAATGGACATAATCACGAATGCTTTTCCGGTGAATATGGAAAGTGATGGTTTGCTCAAAGTATTCTGCAATATTTGGAGAAACGTCTTCTTTACCATCCAATAAATACTGTGTAGCGTTACACTGCGTATCTAAATCAATCACCAGTGTTTTATATCCACGTTGTGCACTGATGGCGGCTAAATTCACTGCAAGGCTGGATTTACCTACGCCACCTTTCTTATTAAAAAACACACGTTTCACAAAATTCATCCTTTTATATCAAAAAGTTAGAAGATAAATTCTAAATATTTTCGTTATATTCGTGGTGTAGTGTCTGGTATGTTGTAGTGTCTTTCTTTTCACCAATAGATTACGCCAAACTCGGTGAAAATAAAGTCAATTTCTCATATTTCATACGAAAAAAAATATGAGTCACTCGCTCCCTTAAACTTAGTCGTTGGTTCACCCCCGCGTGGTCAAACACCGCAAGCGTGCCGCGATGTAAAAAATTGGATTGTTCAATGAAGACAGCAGATCGTATCCTCATCACGAGCCTTGCCTTATTCAATGAATTTGGTGAAGCAAATGTCACCAGTGTCGATATCGCAAATGAAATGGACATCAGCCCAGGAAATCTGTATTACCACTTCAAAGGAAAGGAAGAGATTGTCAAAGCACTGTTTCAGTCCTTCGATAGCCGAGTCAAGCATATCCTGTTCCGTCCAGGAGAAAGCACCATTGAAATGAAGGATTTTTTCTATTTCTTGTATTTGGTTATCGAGCAACAACACAATTTCCGATTTCTTTATCGGACCCCCTCTGATCTCATTAACAAATATCCTTCAATTTCAAAGGGCTTTAAATTTATTATTCGGGATATGGAAAAAGCAACGGCTCAGTTGCTTGACATGTACGTCGATCAGGGCCAACTTAAACTGTCAGCATGCGATAAACAGCATTTGATCGATCTCATCGTGCTCTTGTTCACGCAGTCTTTAAACTATTACGTATTAAAAGGTGAAGATGTCAATCAGGACAATGTGATTCATCAATGTCTTGCATCTGTATTCTACGCCGTCTCACCTTACCTGACTTTACCGGAGCAGGAAGTGTCAATGTTAAAGGAGGAGTTTGGGTTTGACGGAAAATAAAGACCTACACATTGACGAAGGTGATCGCAATGACTAAGGCTATCACATTGATTGACAGAGCGTTTTGGATCACAGAAACCGATCAAAATCCAAAACATGTCGGCGGTATACAAATATTAAGTTTACCGGAACATATCTCCCAAGAGTATGTGTATCAACTGTATCGGCACCTCAAAACATTTTCGACACCGACATCCCCTTTTTCCTGCAAAATTAAAACCTATCTTGGATTTCCAACGCATTTTGAGGATGTCGATAAACTCGATATGGATTATCACCTTCATTTTCATCAAATCCATGATGTATCTAATTCTACAGAACTCCATCAATATGTCGCAAGATTACATGAAGTACGACTGGATAAAGATAAACCACTTTGGCAATATCATCTCATTCAAAGCCATGAAGGGAACCAGTGGGCGATTTATATTAAAATTCACCACATGTATGGCGATGGTGCATCACTGTTACAGTGGTTTCAAACGACTTTTTCCAGCCAACCAAATCAGGCGTTACCAACGCCAGTTTGGTCAATAGAGCACCCTGAGCGACCGAAAAAATATCTCAACCAGTGGACTCGCTTTCTCCATAAAAGTTGGATTTTTATCCATTCATTTATGGATATTTTCTGGATGTTCTGCCGACTGTTTCTAAAGTTAATTCGATTGAACCGGCACTACATGCCGCTTCCGTTTTCGGGTAAAAAAACCGTATTGACAGGACAGGTTAAGAAAGGAAGAACACTCGTCACAACCGATTTGCCGTTGGACCGTGTACAGCATTTATCCAAGAAGCTCAGAGCAACCGTAAACGAGTTACTGCTCACCACACTTGATATTGCGTTGCATCGACTGTTAAATGATTATGGGCACACATTCGACAAGCCATTTATTGCACAAATGCCAATCAACTTACGCAAGCCTGGTGAAAAAACAACGGGCAACAAAATTGGCATTGCATTGGTTGAGCTGGCTTATGCCAAGAAAGACCCTTATCTACGTCTACGTCAAATCATTCAGTCCCACAAAATTGTCAAAGATGCTGCAAAAAAAGTCACCCCATCCGCCTTTAGTTACTACACCTTAATTTTACAATCCTATGCAATATTATTCGAAGCGCTGCGATTGTCGGATTACATCAATCCGCTTGGTAATATTCTCATATCGAATATGCCCGGTCCTAAGCAACAACTATACTTTCAAGAGTCCGCAGTTGTCGCGACATACCCAATTTCTACCATTCCTCCCGGTGGTGGGATCAATGTCACAATGTTGACCTATAACGGTCGTGTCAATGTCGGAATGGTATGTTGTAATCGGGATATTAAATCGTTAGCGCCGATGAAGGCATATCTTCATGAAGCTTTTGATTTATTAGAAAGAAGTGTTGATGATCATCGTGTCACAACAGATGATATTGGTGAAGTACCACCACCGGATGGAAAATCTGTTGTTGATGATCCATCCAATATCGTTCATCAGGACGATTCGAAAGAAAAATCCGCAGCCTGAGGCAAAAGATGATGAATGTGAGCTATGAACCAATTCATATGAAGGCAAAACAGTTCCAGCCTTTTTATGTCACTGACCCCAATTCACTGCATACAGGTGATATTCTCTATCGGAGAAAAGGGCCAGTGATGCATGTCGGTGTTTACCTCGGCAATGATCAAGTGATCCACAATGTTCCTGGAAAAGGGGAACATATTTGTAATTTTGAAGCTTTTCGGGAAGGAAAAGACGTCCTTGCCAAACCCTCTGGCTTACCTGAATCACAAATCAAAGAAAATGCAGCGCAACTTTTAGCAAACCCAAAAGACTATCAGTTATTTTACCGCAATTGTGAACATACCGCGCACGATATTCTCAAAGGAAATCCTGTCAGCCGTCAATTGGAAGAAGTCGAAGCATGGGCGCTGATCGGTGCCGCGTTTGGTCAAGGCTTTGGTCGAAAAGGTATGGTCGTCGGTGGTGTTATTGGCGGGGTTGCGGGAGTATTTTCACTCCCGAAATTGTGGTGGTTGAGGTAAAAAACCACCTGCATAGCTGGCTGTCTCTTGATCACAAACCCTGTTCAATAGACAGGCCTAGTTCGTAACCTTCAATGATGGCTTGTAATTTAAGCCATCCTTCCCAGAGCGTCTAAACTGATGCTCTTCCATTTCTTTTGCTTTCTTTACAACCGCAAAGCCATGCGAGATGTTCATAAGCCCATTTTGCAGTCAGAATTTTCTCTGGAGGTGGTGTCTTTATTCTTTTCACCTAAAGTAACTTCCAAGCGCTCGGGAATAAGATTTTCTCACAGCTAATATCTTCAACTTGCTCATTGGCAAACTTCAACTGGAAGATCCTTACGGCTAAAAAGCATAAATGTTAGCTAATCTATCTAAGTTGTCTTTACTCTGTATTCAAAGCTCTTCAACTCGAGTCCCTTGACTTTTCCAAGCCTTGTGACATTCCTCAATAAGACAACGTTTCTTGTAGTAGGTGATAATTTTTAAAGTGTCTTCCGCACTGTTTACGGGTTCATTCGAAAATGGAGCTATGATGATTTCTGGTGTATGAGGTGAGAAAAAGAATGTGGTGCTAATCTGTTGATTGATCTCGCAAATCAATAGTCAACAAAGAGAAACACCACATGGCAAATCATAAAGTATCACCACTGAAATCACCAGAAATAGATCCACTGAACGACGTTTTAAAACAAGGGGCACAAGCACTCCTCGCGAAAGCCATTGAAGCTGAAGTGGCCGAGTTATTGGCACAATACGAAACGCTTCAAGTGGATGGCAAACCAGCAGTCGTTCGCAATGGGCACTTACCG
>NZ_KB894505.1 GCF_000374485.1 Algicola sagamiensis DSM 14643 | reverse complement strand
TTCTTTTTGTAGAATCTTCTCTCTGCGAGTGCCCACACAGATAATGAGTTACTTATTGTTAAAGAGCGTTTTAAATCAGGATGCGTATCTTACGCATCTGTGATTCAAAGTCAAGGATTAAATTTAACGTTTCTTATCAACATTTAATTTGAACCTTAACCTTATGCGGTGCTTTAGTTTTCTTTAGCGCCTTCCCCGTCTGGGGTGGTTGGGCATTATAGAGATCTTTAGTGTGAGCGCAAGAACTTTTTGAATATTTCTTTCCGATCGGTTACGTTTTAATCTTAATGGACAATATTTATTAGAAATGAAGATATTTCAGCCAAACTACAAGTATCTTAGGAGGGGATTTATGCGCAGATCCTATATATGTGTCACGAAAACGATCGTCCTTGCTTTTTTACTTTGTTACTTTATCCCTGTCTCCGCCAATAACGATCAAAACTTTTTGAAGCGACTTGTCGATAAACAACTCAAAACCGGGTCAAATATAGGAAATGGGATCAGCAGCCTTCTTAACCACTACCCAGATCAAACTGAAGCCGTTATTCATCATGCCTTAAATGAGTACCCTCAGCATTATAAAGAGATCATTCATTCAGCAATGACATCACAGCCACCTTTATCAGAACTGATTGTTGAGAGCGCTATTCTTTCAAATGTCGCAAGCCCAGAAGATATTGTTGCTGCGGCAATAGAATCAGAACCTGCTTATACAGATTTGATTGTTCAAACAGCCCTCGCACTCAAACCTACAAAGAAAGATACTATTTTAGCCATTGCTGTTGACTTTGATCGAGCCTGTGGCATTGATGCGATCGAGACGAGTATACGAAGTGGCCATACAGAGATTCATTCAATTGAGTTCGGGCTGTTTCTAAAGAAAAACCCTGATTATTCGATGGACTTATTTCAACGTCTCGGGTGGCTATATAGAAACAATAGTGAATTGCTTTCAGTTTTTCTAAAGCATATGCATTCAGAGGAAGAAGTCGCATTAGCAATTCAACACGCCAGAAAGATCGGAATTGAAAAAGAAAGAATTCTAAATGGTATACCAAAAGAAATGCGTTTATTGGCAGGAATTCAAAAAGAAATTGAACAATATTGAACGTTGTAAAAAGAACAAAGGCTGGATATTCCAGCCTTTGTCTATCACTTACTCTTCAGCTTGAGCTTCTTCAACGTCCTCAACTTCAGGACGATCAACAAACTCGATATAAGCCATTGGAGCATTATCACCAGTACGGAAACCGCATTTTAGAATACGCGTGTAACCACCTGGGCGATCTTGGAAACGTGGTCCAAGGTCGTTAAATAGCTTACCAACAACTTCTTTATCGCGAGTACGAGCAAATGCCAAGCGACGGTTCGCAACACTATCACTTTTAGCCAATGTAATTAAAGGCTCGATAACTCGACGCAGCTCTTTCGCTTTAGGCAGAGTGGTTTTGATGATTTCATGCTTCACCAAAGAACCTGCCATATTACGGAACATCGCTTGACGATGGCTGCTGTTACGATTTAGCTGACGACCACTCTTACGATGGCGCATGACATTATCCTTCTAACTAAACCTTACCGAGTGACTAGTCTTTATCAGCAATGCTTGCCGGTGGCCAGTTCTCAAGGCGCATGCCTAAAGAAAGACCTCTCGATGCAAGAACATCTTTGATTTCTGTAAGTGACTTCTTACCTAAGTTAGGTGTTTTCAGAAGTTCAACTTCAGTACGCTGGACTAGGTCACCAATATATTGAATCTGCTCTGCTTTCAGACAGTTTGCTGAACGGACAGTTAATTCAAGATCATCAACCGGACGAAGAAGAATCGGGTCAAACTCAGGTTTTTCCTCTTTCTCTTCTGGCTCACTCACATCACGTAGGTCAACAAAAGCATCTAATTGTTCTGCCAAAATTGTTGATGCACGGCGGATCGCTTCTTCAGGATCCAGTGTGCCGTTTGTTTCCATATCGATGATTAGCTTGTCCAAATCAGTACGCTGTTCAACACGAGCTGATTCAACGGTATATGCAATACGTTCAACCGGGCTATAAGCAGCGTCTACAAGTAGACGGCCGATTGGACGCTCTTCGTCATCAGAGGATAAACGCTGAGAAGCTGGCACATAACCGCGACCGCGCTCTACCTTGATTCGCATATTTACTTCACCTTCACCAGTCAGGTGACAGATGACATGCTCAGGATTCACGATCTCAACATCACCATCATGTTGAATATCACCAGCTGTGACGGGACCTGCACCAGACTTAGATAGTGTCAGAACAACCTCATCTTTGCCGTGAACGATTACAGCCAAACTCTTCAGGTTAAGCAGAATATCGATGATATCTTCCTGAACACCCTCTTTAGCGCTGTATTCGTGAAGTACCCCATCGATCTCCACCTCGGTTACGGAACAACCAGGCATTGATGACAACAAAATACGACGTAGCGCATTGCCAAGTGTATGACCGAAGCCTCGCTCTAGAGGTTCCAGTGTTACTTTGGCACGCATTGGGCTTACTTGCTCAATATCAACTAGCCTTGGCTTTAGGAATTCAGTCACAGAACCCTGCATTTTATCCTCTCTTAATTGTTAGCCTTACTTAGAGTAAAGCTCGACGATTAACTGTTCGTTAATATCAGCAGATAAGTCAGTGCGCTCTGGTAGACGTTTGAATACGCCTTCCATTTGCTTGTTATCTACTTCTACCCAAGTTGGCTTTTCACGCTGCTCAGCCAATTCCAATGCAGCAGTGATACGCCCTTGCTTCTTAGATTTCTCACGAACCGCAACAACGTCTTCAGGAGATACTCTGTAAGAAGGAATATTAACTGTTTTACCGTTAACCATGATCGCTTTGTGGCTCACTAGCTGACGTGCTTCAGCACGCGTGCTCGCAAAGCCCATGCGATAAACTACATTGTCAAGACGTTGCTCTAGAAGCTGAAGCAGGTTTTCACCTGTATTGCCTTTTAGGCGAGCCGCATCTTTGTAATAGTTACGGAATTGTTTCTCAAGCACTCCGTAAATACGGCGTACTTTTTGTTTTTCGCGTAGCTGCAAACCGTAATCAGACAAACGCGGCTTACGCGCGCCGTGTTGACCAGGTGCAGTATCGATTTTGCATTTAGAGTCAATCGCTCTAACGCCGCTCTTAAGGAACAGGTCAGTACCTTCGCGACGACTTAACTTGAGTTTAGGACCCAAATATCTTGCCATGTTCTTTCTCCACTAATTCCGAAACGTTATACGCGACGTTTCTTAGGTGGACGACAACCGTTGTGCGGAATAGGCGTCACGTCAGTAATGTTAGTAATACGGAAACCTGCTGCATTTAATGCACGAATTGCAGATTCACGACCAGGACCTGGACCTTTAACGAATACTTCAAGGTTTTTCAGGCCGTACTCTTGTGCCATCGCACCAACTCTTTCAGCAGCAACCTGTGCAGCGAAAGGTGTTGATTTTCGAGAACCACGGAAGCCAGAGCCACCCGCAGTCGCCCAGCATAGAGCATTACCTTGACGATCTGAAATCGTTACGATTGTGTTGTTGAAAGAAGCATGGATATGAGCCATACTATCAACAATATGCTTTTTGACCTTTTTACGTGAACGTACTGGTGCTTTAGCCATAACTTACCTCTTAACGCTTAATAGGCTTACGAGGACCTTTACGCGTACGCGCATTAGTCTTCGTACGTTGACCACGAAGTGGTAAGCTACGACGGTGGCGAAGGCCACGGTAGCAACCTAGATCCATCAAACGCTTAATGTTAAGCGTCGTTTCACGACGCAAGTCACCTTCTACAGTGTACTTGCCAACTTCTTCACGAAGTTCATCCAATTGCGTCTCTGATAATTCGCTGATCTTAGTGCTTTCAGCGATGCCTGTAGCAGACAAGATGCTTTGAGCACGAGTCTTACCGACACCATAGATAGCTGTTAGAGCTACCACAGCATGCTTATGATCAGGAACGTTAATGCCAGCTATACGGGCCACTAACACATCTCCTATAGTTGAAATACGTCGGTTGAAAAGCCCGTTAGGATACTCAACCAACAACGAATTTGCAAGTGATGCGGGTTATGGAGCAAACTCCTCCCCCGCATACTGCAAGTTTTAGCCTTGCCTTTGCTTATGCTTTGGCTCACTGCAGATCACACGAACAACGCCATGGCGTTTGATGACCTTGCAGTTACGGCACATTTTTTTTACAGAAGCACGTACTTTCATTACTTCGACTCCGTAACCAAAGTATATTAACGGCCATAACCTTTCAGGTTCGCTTTGTCGACTGACTTGGAACCAAGGTTGGCCTTGCGAAGTACAGAATCATACTGATGAGACATCAGTAACGTCTGCACCTGTGCGGTGAAATCCATGATTACAACAACGATAATGAGCAGTGATGTACCACCGAAGTAGAACTGCACATTCGCAAACAAAATCAGGAATTCAGGCACTAAACATATAAGCGTGATATATAGGGCACCCGCGAGAGTTAACCTAGTCATCACCTTATCAATATATTTCGACGTTTGCTCGCCAGGGCGATATCCTGGGATAAAAGCGCCAGATTTCTTCAAGTTATCAGCTGTTTCGCGCGGATTGAATACCAACGCAGTATAGAAGAAACAGAAGAAAATGATAGCTGCTGCATAGAGTAAAACATACAACGGCTGTCCAGGAGACAGTGTTGATGCTACTGTTGATAATGCATCAGCCACAGCACCTTCGCCTTGGCCAAACCAGCTGGCTATTGTACCAGGGAATAGAATAATACTGTTAGCAAAAATTGGTGGAATTACACCAGCCATATTCACTTTTAATGGTAAGTGCGTACTTTGCGGAGCAAAAACACGTCTGCCCTGCTGTCGTTTTGCATAGTTCACAACAATACGTCTTTGGCCACGCTCTACGAACACGACGAAAGCAATTGTTGCAAGAACTAAAACACCAATTACCACTAAGAACAGTGGGTTGATAGTCCCGGTATGCGCCTGCTCAGATAGTGAAGCAATCGCAGATGGTAAACCAGCAACAATCCCTGTGAATATCAGGATTGAAATACCATTTCCAATGCCGCGCTCGGTGATTTGTTCACCCAGCCACATCAAAAACATTGTACCTGTTACCAAACTCACCACAGCTGTAAATGTGAATCCAATACCTGGGTTCACAACAAGACCTGGCATCATATTTGGTAAGCCGGTGGCTATCCCGATAGCCTGGGCTGTAGCGAGTACTAGCGTACCATAACGTGTGTACTGGCTGATTTTACGTCTGCCCTGCTCACCCTCTTTTTTCAATTCAGCAAAAGACGGTACGGTCACCGTCATCAACTGCATGATAATCGAGGCTGTGATATAGGGCATAATACCAAGCGCAAATACAGAGGCACGCTCAAGCGCACCACCGCTGAACATGTTAAACATGGCAACGATGGTACCCTTTTGCTTCTCAAAGAGATCAGCGAGTACTACGGCGTCAACCCCAGGAATAGGTACAAATGACCCCATACGGAAGACAATGATTGCACCTAACACAAACAACAATCGATGTTTCAGTTCTGAAAAGCCTTGCTGTGCATTTTGTAAGTCTAATCCTGGTTTAGCCATAATGGTCTATCCTTACTCTTCTACTTTGCCGCCTGCAGCTTCAATCGCTTCACGTGCACCTTTAGTGACACGTAGACCTTTTACAGTCACAGCACGACTGATTTCGCCCGATTTAACAACCTTGACGAATTGCATGTTTTTCTTCACCAGACCTGCAGCCTGTAAAGCTTGAAGATCAACAGTATCACCAGAAACCTTAGCGATTTCATTCAACGTCACCTCATCAGTTACCATTCCCTTACGAGAAGTGAAACCGAACTTAGGAAGACGACGCTGGATTGGCATCTGACCACCTTCGAAGCCCGCGCGAACGCCGCCGCCAGAACGTGACTTCTGACCTTTGTGACCACGACCACCAGTCTTACCAAGACCAGAGCCAATACCGCGACCAACACGCTTCTTCTCTTTACGAGAACCTTCTGCAGGTGAAAGAGTATTAAGATGCATAATTACCCCTCCACTTGAACCATGTATTGAACTTGATTGATCATACCACGTACTGAAGGCGTATCTTCTAGCTCAACAGTGTGTCCGATGCGACGAAGTCCTAAACCACGAAGTGTAGCTTTATGTTTCGGCAAGCGGCCGATAGAGCTACGCGTCTGAGTTACTTTAACTGTCTTTTTTGCCATGGTGAATTACCCCAAAATCTCTGCAACGCTAAGACCACGTTTCGCAGCGACTTTCTCTGGCGATTTCATGTTCGCTAGAGCGTCGATTGTTGAACGTACAACGTTGATTGGGTTAGTTGAACCGTAGCACTTGGAAAGTACGTTCTGCACACCTGCAACTTCGAGTACTGCACGCATTGCACCACCGGCAATGATACCTGTACCTTCAGAAGCTGGCTGCATGTATACTCGAGAACCCGCGTGACGACCTTTAACAGGGTGCTGAAGCGTGTTTCCGTTTAAGTCTACAGTAACCATGTTGCGACGAGCTTTTTCCATCGCTTTTTGGATTGCAGCAGGCACTTCACGTGCTTTACCGTAACCGAAACCTACACGACCGTTACCGTCGCCAACGACAGTTAGTGCAGTGAAGCTAAAGATACGACCACCTTTAACAACCTTCGATACACGGTTAACTGCGATAAGCTTTTCTACCAATTCTGGTTGCTTTGCGTCTACGTTAGCCATGACTGCTCCTAGAACTGTAGACCGGCTTCACGCGCTGCATCCGCAAGCGCCTTCACACGGCCATGATATTTAAAACCACTGCGGTCGAAAGATACTTTTTGGATACCTTTCTCAACAGCGCGCTCTGCGATCGCTTTACCGACCAATTTCGCAGCGTCTACGTTACCTGTGCTTGCAGCTTCTGCACGGATTGATTTCTCAACCGTTGAAGCAGCTGCTAACACTTCGCCTTGAGGGGCGACAAGCTGCGCGTAAATATGGCGCGGAGTACGGTGAACAACCAAGCGATTCGCACCCAACTCAATGATTTTTCTACGCGTACGTAGTGCACGGCGTAGACGAGATGCTTTCTTATCCATCCTACTACCTTACTTTTTCTTAGCCTCTTTACGACGCACAACTTCGTCAGAATAACGCACACCTTTACCTTTGTATGGCTCAGGCTTACGGTACGCACGAATATTAGCGGCTGTTTGACCTACTAATTGTTTATCTGCGCCTTTAACAACAACTTCTGTTTGGCTAGGGGTTTCAATAGTGATACCTTCAGGGATTGCAAACTCAACTGGATGTGAGAAGCCAAGCGTAAGATTAAGAACCTTACCCTTTGCCTGAGCACGGTAACCAACACCGATAAGCTCAAGTTTCTTCTCAAAGCCTTCTGCTGCACCAGTAACCATGTTATTGATTAGTGCGCGCGCAGTACCAGCTTGAGCAGTTGCACCTGCGAAGCCTTCACGAGGATTAGTACGAAGAACGTTTTCCTCGAACACTACTTCAACTGCAGGGTTCACGTTAAGCGCTAGCTCACCGTTTTTACCCTTAATTTTAATGTCCTGGCCGTTAAGCGTAACTTCTACACCAGCAGGAACAGTAATGGGTGCTTTGGCAACACGAGACATATTCCTACTCCTATTACGCTACGAAACCGACGATCTCACCGCCAACACCTTGAGTACGTGCTGCACGATCAGACATTAAACCCTTAGACGTAGAGACGATAGCAACACCGAGTCCACCCATTACTTTAGGTAGCTCATCGCGCTTTTTATAGATACGTAGTCCTGGACGGCTTACGCGCTCAATAGTCTCAATAACTGGCTTGCCTTCGAAGTATTTTAATTCGATATCAAGCTCAGGCTTTACGTCACCAGAAACTGTGTAGTTTGCAATGTAACCTTCCGCTTTTAAAACTTCAGCGATTGCAACTTTAAGCTTTGAAGAAGGCATGTTAACAACAACTTTCTTCGCACCTTGTCCGTTACGGATCCGTGTAAACATATCCGCAATTGGATCTTGCATGCTCATATTTCGTTACTCCGTGATTCTTACCAGCTAGCCTTTTTAAGACCAGGAATTTCACCGCGCATAGCCGCTTCACGTACTTTAATTCGGCTCATACCGAACTTACGAAGATAACCGTGCGGACGCCCCGTGATGTTACAACGATTACGTTGACGAACACGGCTAGAGTCACGAGGTAAAGACTGAAGTTTTAAAACGGCTTCCCAACGATCTTCGTCAGAAGTCGCAGGATTGCTGATAATAGCTTTAAGCGCTAAACGTTGCTCAGTGTACTTAGATACTAATTTTGTACGCTTAGCTTCACGCGCCTTCATTGATTCTTTTGCCATAACTCTACGACCTTATTTTCTGAACGGGAAGTTAAAAGCAGCTAGCAGAGCACGACCTTCTTCATCCGTTCCTGCTGAAGTCGTAATCGTGATATCAAGACCACGGACTTTATCAACTTTGTCATAGTCGATTTCAGGGAAGATGATTTGCTCGCGCACACCCATGCTAAAGTTTCCACGGCTGTCGAACGATTTCGGGTTCAAGCCACGGAAGTCACGGATACGTGGGATAGCGATTGTGATCAAACGCTCTAGGAAGTCCCACATACGCTCGCCGCGTAGAGTTACTTTTGCACCAATTGGAAAGCCTTCACGGATTTTAAAACCAGCAACAGACTTACGAGCATTACACACAAGTGGTTTTTGACCTGTGATTGCTGCGAGATCAGCACATGCATGCTCGATGACTTTTTTGTCTGCAAGAGCTTCACCCAAACCCATGTTTAGGGTGATTTTCTCAATCCGAGGGACTTGCATGACACTGGTATAGCCTAGTTCTTTAACTAGAGCATTAACCACAGTCTCTTTATAGAAATCATGCAGTTTCGCCATCGTTTACTCCAGATTAAATTGTTTTACCATTAGATTTGAAGAAGCGAACTTTTTTGCCGTCTTCAAATTTAAACCCAACACGATCTGCTTTATCCGTTTCAGGATTAAGGATCGCTACATTTGACGCTTGAATAGGTGCTTCTTTAGAAACAATGCCGCCTTGAATGTTCATTTGAGGAACAGGCTTCTGATGCTTCTTAACCATATTCACGCCTTCGACAATCATGCGTCCTTCTTCAGTTAAGACCTTGAGCACTTTACCGCGCTTACCTTTGTCTTTACCTGCTAGAACGATGACTTCATCATCACGACGAATTTTCGCTGCCATACTCGTTTCTCCTTATAGTACTTCAGGCGCTAGTGAAACGATTTTCATGAACTTCTCTGTACGAAGTTCACGCGTCACTGGGCCAAAGATACGAGTACCGATTGGCTGATGCTGAGTGTTCAACAGTACAGCCGCGTTATTATCGAAACGGATCAAAGAACCGTCCTGACGACGAACGCCTTTCTTAGTGCGCACCACGACCGCGTTAAGCACATCACCTTTTTTCACTTTACCGCGAGGAATTGCTTCCTTCACTGTGATCTTGATGATGTCGCCAACATGCGCGTAACGACGGTGCGAACCACCTAAGACCTTAATACATTGAACTCTGCGCGCGCCGCTGTTATCAGCCACGTCCAGCATCGTTTGCATTTGGATCATTGTCAGTGCTCCGCTTATTATTGCTAAAAGGACCCTTCCGGGCCGTTGCTGCTTAAAATTTAAACTACCCCCATATAAAATGGGCGGTGGATTATAACAAGTATTTCTATAAAGTGGTAGCCCGCCTTTCATTTAATCGAAAAACGTTTCAAATTCATCCAAGCTTTGGTGGGTTGAACATCATTGAAGCTAACTTTACAGAATAGGCTTTTTCATCCCAAAAGCGAATCAGCCTAGTAGATTTTTAAAAATCCACAAAAAGAAAAGGCCCCCTAACGGGAGCCTTCTAAACGAATCAAATCGTAAATTAAGCATTGCTCTCAACGATTTCGACCAAAGTCCAGTTCTTCGTCTTGGACAATGGACGACACTCGCGGATTGCAACTAAATCGCCGATTTTGCACTCGTTATTTTCGTCATGCGCGTGTAGCTTAGTCGTACGCTTGATGAATTTCCCGTAGATTGGGTGCTTCACTTTACGCTCAATCGCAACCGTGATGGACTTGTCCATCTTGTCGCTGACTACACGGCCTTGTAATGTACGGATAGTCTCGCTCATTACGCACCTGCCTTCTGAGTTAGTACAGTTTTCACGCGCGCGATGTCGCGGCGTACTTGCTTAAGCATGTGTGTTTGAGCTAGCTGACCAGTACTTGCTTGCATGCGCAGGTTGAACTGCTCACGAAGAAGATCTAGCAATTCAGCTTTAAGCTCTTCAACGCTTTTTTCTCTAAGATCGCTCGCTTTCATCACATCACCGTCCGAGTTACGAAAGTTGTCTTGAATGGAAGTTTAGCTGCCGCTAGCGTAAGTGCTTCGCGAGCCAATTCTTCTGGAACCCCTTCCATCTCGTAAAGAACACGGCCTGGCTGGATTTGTGCAACCCAGTACTCCACGCCACCTTTACCTTTACCCATACGAACCTCAAGAGGTTTGTTAGTAATCGGCTTATCAGGGAATACGCGGATCCAGATTTTACCTTGACGCTTGATGTGACGTGTCATTGCACGACGAGCCGCCTCGATTTGGCGTGCTGTCATACGACCGCGCTCAGTTGCTTTCAGACCGAAAGTACCAAAGCTAACTTTGTTACCCGTCTGAGCTAAGCCACGGTTACGACCTTTGTGCATCTTACGAAATTTAGTACGTTTTGGTTGTAACATCGGTGAGCCTCCTACTGCTTAGCGCTTTTTTTGGCTTTGCGCGGTGCTCTTTTATTTGGCTTCGTGTTTTCTTCAACGTTGTTCAATGGTAATGCACCAAGAACTTCGCCTTTGAAGATCCAAACTTTAACACCGATAATACCGTAAGTTGTTAATGCTTCAGACGTTGAGTAGTCGATATCAGCACGAAGTGTATGTAGAGGTACACGACCTTCACGATACCACTCAGAACGTGCGATTTCAGCACCACCTAGACGGCCAGAAACTTCAACCTTGATACCCTTCGCGCCAAGACGCATTGCGTTTTGAACTGCGCGCTTCATTGCACGACGGAACATAACACGACGCTCTAATTGGCTCGCGATGCTGTCTGCAACTAGCTGAGAATCAAGCTCAGGCTTACGTACTTCAGAAATATTGATTTGCGCAGGAACGCCAACCAATTTAGTAATGTGCTTACGTAGCTTTTCTACATCTTCACCTTTCTTACCAATCACGACACCTGGGCGAGCAGTGTGAATGATCACACGGATGCTCTTCGCAGGACGCTCGATCACGATTCGAGAAACTGAAGCATGCTTAAGTGCTTTTGTAAGGTATTGACGTACCTGATGGTCACCGTGAAGGTGCTCAGGATAGTCTTTAGAATTTGCGTACCAGGTCGCCGCCCAAGGTTTAGTGATGCCTAGGCGAATCCCCGTAGGATGTACTTTTTGTCCCATCGTCAAATCTCCTAGCTATCAGAAACCACAACAGTGATGTGGCTGGTGCGCTTAAGAACACGATCAGCACGGCCTTTCGCACGAGGTTTGATGCGCTTCATTGTTGGACCTTCGTCAACAAAGATTTTCGCAACTTTTAACTCGTCGATATCAGCGCCTTCATTGTGTTCCGCATTTGCGATTGCAGAATCAAGCACTTTCTTGACCAAAGTAGCCGCTTTTTTCGGGCTGTAGTTCAAGATTTCTAGTGCTTTATCAACAGATAGACCACGGATTTGGTCAGCGACCAAACGTGCTTTTTGTGCTGAAGTGCGGGCAAACTTGTGTTTAGCTAATGCTTCCATTGATTTACCCCTTAACGTTTCTTCGCTTTCTTATCAGCAGCATGGCCGCGATAAGTACGAGTTGGCGCGAATTCACCCAGCTTGTGGCCGATCATTTCGTCAGATACAAATACTGGCACATGTTGACGACCATTATGGACAGCGATGGTCAATCCGATCATATCAGGTATGATCATTGAACGACGGGACCAAGTTTTAATTGGTTTTTTATCCCCGCTTTCCAACGCTTTCTCTACCTTCTTCAACAAGTGCAGGTCAATAAAAGGACCTTTCTTGAGAGAACGTGGCATGGTTATTCCTCACTAATTATTTAGTACGACGACGTACGATATATTTATCAGTACGCTTGTTCTTACGAGTCTTATAGCCTTTCGTTGGCATACCCCATGGAGACACAGGATGACGACCACCAGATGTGCGGCCTTCACCACCACCGTGTGGGTGATCTACTGGGTTCATCGCGACACCACGAACGGTCGGACGAACACCACGCCAACGGTTTGCACCAGCTTTACCAAGCTGACGAAGCATGTGTTCAGCATTACCAACTTCGCCGATTGTCGCACGGCAATCCGCAAGAACCTTGCGCATTTCGCCAGAACGAAGACGAAGAGTAACGTATGCGCCATCACGCGCAAGAATTTGAACATATGCACCAGCTGAACGTGCAAGTTGCGCACCTTTCATAGGCTTAAGCTCAACGTTGTGAACCAAAGTACCTACTGGGATGTTACGCATAGGCAGTGCATTACCAGCTTTGATTGGTGCATCAACACCAGACTGGATTTGATCGCCTGCTTTCATGCCTTTAGGCGCAATGATGTAGCGACGCTCACCATCTGCATAAAGCACTAGTGCGATATTTGCAGAACGGTTCGGATCGTACTCAAGACGCTCAACCTTTGCAGGGATACCGTCTTTATTACGCTTAAAATCGACAATACGATAGTGCTGCTTATGACCACCACCGATGTGACGTACAGTCGTACGACCTTGATTGTTACGACCACCAGACTTGCTTTTCTTGTCTAGTAGCGGCGCATAAGGTTTACCTTTATGCAGGTCCGGATTGACCACTTTAACGACGTGGCGACGACCCGGAGATGTAGGCTTACACTTAACAATAGCCATCGTATAAACTCCTCTTACTCTGCGCCTTCAATGAAATCAAGCTCGGTGCCTTCTTTAAGGGATACGTACGCTTTTTTCCAGTCTTTACGACGGCCAAAGCGAGCGCCATGACGCTTCGTTTTACCCTTAACATTAACAGTGCGAACGCCTGTTACTTCGACTTCGAACAGTTTTTCAATCGCTGCTTTGATCTCTGCTTTTGTAGAGTCAACCGCGACCTTGAACACTAGAGTGTTGTTCAGTTCTTTCGCGATCATCGCTTTTTCAGAGACGTGCGGAGCAAGAATTACTTTAAGCAAACGTTCTTCGCTGATCATGCCAACATCTCCTCAATTTGCTTAATTGCACCCGCAGTAACGAGAACCTTTTCGAAACCGATGAGGCTGACAGGATCGATACCCTGTGCATCACGAACGTCAACCTTATATAGGTTGCGTGATGCTAAGAACAAATTCTCATCGATTTCTTCAGAAATGATAAGAACGTCTTTCAGCTCAAGCTCTTTTAGCTTCGCGACAAGTTCTTTTGTTTTAGGCGCTTCTACACCAAACTTTTCAACAACAATCAAACGCTCTTGACGAACAAGCTCGGAAAGAATGCTTTTGATTGCGTTACGATACATTTTACGGTTAACCTTCTGGCTGTGATCTTGTGGCTTCGCCGCAAATGTCACACCACCAGTACGCCAGATTGGGCTACGGATTGTACCCGCACGAGCACGACCTGTACCTTTTTGACGCCAAGGTTTTTTACCACCACCGCTTACTTCTGAACGTGTTTTCTGCGCACGAGTACCCTGACGAGCACCTGCTGCATAAGCAACTACTACTTGGTGAACTAGTGCTTCGTTAAACTCACGTCCAAAGGTAGCTTCGGAAACTTCAAGAGCGCTGTTCGCGTCTTTTAACGTTAATTCCATCACCTATCTCCTCAGACGTTATGCTTTAACTGCAGCTTTAACAACAACGTCACCACCAATTGCGCCAGGGACTGCTCCCTTGACCAATAGTAGGTTACGTTCTGCGTCAACGCGTACAAGTTCAAGTGATTGAACAGTAACACGTTCTGCACCCATGTGACCCGCCATCTTCTTACCTTTAAATACGCGACCTGGTGTTTGACATTGGCCAATTGAACCAGGAGCACGGTGAGATAGTGAGTTACCGTGTGTTGCATCTTGAGTACGGAAGTTCCAGCGTTTTACAGCACCTGCAAAACCCTTACCTTTAGAAGTACCGACAACGTCTACTTTCTTCGTTTCAGCGAACAACTCTACAGTTACTTCGCCGCCAACTTCGATACCTTCGCCTTCGCCGTCTACTAGACGGAATTCCCACAAGCCGCGGCCCGCTTCAACACCTGCTTTCGCAAAATGTCCAGCGTCTGCTTTATTTACGCGGTTAGCCTTTTTTGTGCCTGTGGTTACTTGAAGGGCACGGTATCCGTCTTTTTCGTTCGAACGAATTTGAGTTACACGATTCGGTGTAGCTTCAATAACGGTTACTGGAATAGAAACACCATCTTCGGTGAAGATGCGAGTCATTCCAACTTTACGACCGACTAGACCTATAGCCATCTTCAAACCTCTCTCTATTAACCCAGGCTGATCTGAACATCAACACCAGCTGCAAGATCAAGACGCATAAGTGCATCAACGGTCTTTTCAGTTGGTTCTACGATGTCGATTAGACGTTTGTGGGTACGAATTTCGTACTGATCACGTGCATCTTTGTTCACGTGAGGAGAGATCAGTACAGTGAAACGTTCCTTGCGCGTAGGAAGTGGGATTGGACCACGAACTTGAGCGCCGGTACGCTTAGCCGTGTCAACGATTTCCTGCGTTGATTGATCGATCAGGCGGTGATCGAAAGCTTTTAAGCGTATACGAATACGTTGATTTGCCATTACAAAACCTCAAATAAAGAGCATTTTAGAAAGAGCATAAAAAAACAACCTCGCAGCTATTCCTTGAGAATAGGGAGGGTATTTTTTCAACATCTTTGATTCCCAAATCGGGAATCCTGTTTAGTTCACTTTCTTACTACACTTGGTAAAAAAGCGGCCCTGAGATCTTCAGGGCCTGTGAATTATACAGCCTTTTAAGTAAAAGGCAAGGTCGTATAGTGACCTAAATTAGAATGTGTATGCGTAGCTAAGAACGAGACTTTTTGTGGTGAAAGTATCGATCTCGGCACTACCTGGTGCTTCTTCTGCATGGACAGTCGTCACTTCAAAACCAAGGTTAACATTCTGGTTTTTCATGAACTCATATGATGCACCCAAACCTAGAATAAAACCACCAGAGGTATCCTTCTCTTTTGCCATTAAAAACGGCTTATCTGATGTTGATGCAGCTAAAACCAGACGATCTTTATCTTCAATGGTTGTTAGCTGATAACCGAGATCTCCATACAGCTTAAATGAATCGTTAATTGAGAAGTTGTAACGTCCTTTAAAAAAGAATGCTGACATCTCAGCCGGATTAACATCCTTGAACTGCGGGTTACGAATAATTCTGCCGCGGTATGGAAAATCGCCATTTACAGTCAATAGGCCATCTCTTTCTGCCTTACCTAGGTCTTTATAACCGCCAATTAACTGCCAATTTTCAGTCAGGTTATATCCACCAAAAAGGCTAAAACCTGTATGTGCTTTTGCTTCTTCAAACTTGTTTTGTGATACACCAACACCTGCAAACCAATCACCTTGATCGGCGAATACAGTTGAAGATGATGCTAATAATGCGAGCACTAAAATTGATTTTTTCACTTTGACCTCTAAGTACTATTTATGACCACATATTTTTTCACAGAAAATAGTACCAGACGAACCTGAATGATTGCTGAACGAGTATTCCTTAATGGAAATTTTTTTCATGATATTATTTATATCCTTTGCACATAGTTATCACTATGAATAGCTGATCTATATTCACTCCAGTTTTAAAACTCAAGTAATTAGACAAAGTACTGGCCTGCGCCAAAGCCCCATCATCTACTTCGCGGACTTGCTCATTACATTGGCAGTGATTTGCTTTCCTATGTCAGGTGATTGAACAAGCACAAGTACCCGATCATTAATCGAGCGATGACCCGAGTCTGCTGTTAATCGCTGTAAACTAATATCTGGTGTTGGGGCAAGTTGGACAGTTCGATTTTTAAATCCAACTGATTTATTCTGAATGGATTCCGTTTGGGGAGAATGCGTTACAGATCCCAGGTTGACGTTGAGGTTAGTCATCACGGACTCCTTACGCTTTGATCATACCAACAGGCATTGACCCATATTGCATTGATGCCTGAGGTGGTAACCCACTTGGGATAGAATCAACCTGCTCAAGTACTCGTTCGTAATAATTGACGTATCTTTCTAGCAAATTCACAAACTGTTGATAACTGATTTCATTGTGATCAACTCGCTGACACAGAAGGACTTGATCATTTTCCTTATCAAGGGATAAGAAGGCTCTTCCTGTTAACTCACCTTGAAAATTCGATTCAAGCAGCCAACCAAACAATGAGATCCGATCATCAAATGGTCCTTTTGCCACAATGCCATATAAATTGGTTTGCTCATGAATGGAATCAACTTCGATAGTGACGATGTACTTCTCATCGATCAAAATACTACAGCGATTATTATGATCAAGACGAATGTATCCAAGGCCCATATCATGGCCAAATTGAGACAGCGCTTCATTCATATTCATTTTTACTTCCTTTTGCTTCCTTTTCTCTCTGTGACGACCTCGAAGTACTGCGGCACTGCCGAGACACTCTAGCGTTGAGTGAAAAAAAACCATACAGTGGTTTCCGTTTGAGTTAAAAGTAAGTTCCACAAAGAACGAAAAAGTTTCATTTTTTTTCTTGCTCTTTAAGAAAATAATCGAATCTAGTACTTTTTTCTGGAATGACCTCTTAAG
The DNA here is from genome assembly GCF_000374485.1 of Algicola sagamiensis DSM 14643. GTDB lineage: Bacteria > Pseudomonadota > Gammaproteobacteria > Enterobacterales > Alteromonadaceae > Algicola > Algicola sagamiensis. The sequence continues at coordinate 68,637 of NZ_KB894505.1, read as the reverse complement.
TTTCCTATACTGACTTGTATCCACAGTGTTAATTTTTAGGACACTTGTTATTGATAATTGTATGGAGGCAATATCATGTCACTGTGTTATCAATATAAAACTCACCGTCTATTTCGTCTCAAATACTCCCTTTTTATCCAACAGTTTCTAGCGATGTTACTGCTATTTATGAGCGGCAATATCTTGGCAGGGATTGTTTCACTTAACCTAACTGATTATCATTCAAATCAGGCTATTACAGGTACACAAGTTGTTGCTTATCGAATTGATGAGAACGGTAAGCGTCATTGGTATCAACAACAAGTGACCAATCCAGAAGGCAAAGCAGATTTTGCTCTCGCCGATATCGAATGGGGCAAAACCTATCAATTCGGTGTGAAGTCGAATAACAATGATTTCCGAAGTTATAGTGATCTACTCACACGGATTGATTCATACGACTTTATCATTAATAACGTTCAACTGACTCTAAAGAACGGGTCAGATGCCACATACCCATTATTGAAAAACTATTGGGCTGAAATCCTCAAGGTCAAACCTGACGGCAAGTATGCTTACTTTGACCGAGTGGTCACTGATAATGCCGGCCAGCTGAAGGTCACACTCCAGGACTTAAATAAAGGACAGACTTATGTCATCAAAGCACCAAGTCCAATATTCCCCTATCAATATAAAATATCTCCCGTTATCAGTGAGCCTGTACAAACAGAGTTTATCGTCGGAAATCCAGCATTAAATGTTAGTTTGGTAGATGGTATTCATGGTCACCCGCTCATTGGTGGCAAGGTTGTTGTCTATGAGATTAAACCTGAAAATAAATGGCATTGGATCACTCAAGGCGAAACCGACGATGATGGAAACATTGTTTTTGATATCGATGGATTAGATGACCCGGAGCGTTACTTTTTGCTCAAATCTAATCCATTTTCAAATTCCTGGCTGTACTCAAAGCAAATCAAAGCTTATGGCCACTTCACCTTTCACGCCGGAACAACCTCAGTCACTGTCTACAATGGTTCGACACGCGATCCGAATGACGTCTTAGCAGAACAAGACGTTGGATTTTATAAGGTCCTTCCAGATGGTAAACACAAATGGATCGCCGGGCTCAAAACGGATGTTCATGGCCATGGACGCGTTAATTTGCATGGATTAGAGGATGGCTTTGACTACTTTGCTTCATCCAGAAGCCGCGTTGGGCAAAAACCTTATTATCGTTTTGACCTACGAAAAGAGGGTCATTATGACCTAGTCGTTGGTCATCACCCTGTCACCGTTAGTTTATCAAATGCTTATGATGCTAGGGTACTCCCTGATCGTGATGTAACCGTTTACAAGCTAAATGAAGAAGGAAAGCGAGCGTACTTTGTCAATCGAAAAACTAATGAAGCTGGTATGATCACACTTGATCTCCCTGGCCTTGGCAAAGACACAGAATACCAATTTGGTATAAAAGCTTATAACAACTACCGCGTTTACTCGAAAATTATTAATGCCGTTGATGATTATCGATTTGAACTAGGTAAATTACAGATTCCTGTCACAAATGGAAGTGTGAATCCAAACGTCAGCCTCCCAAATTACAAAGTGTGGATTGTGAAGCAGGATGATGCTGGTCAATTCAAATGGCATTCAAGCTCTCAAACAGATGACAACGGCCTATTGCAATTGGACCTTCCGGACATAGGACAAGGTGCAACTTATGCAATCCGAGCAAGAAGTACTGTCGATAACAGTGAAGTACAAAGCCCTTTGATTTCCAGTAATGGTGTTCATCCATTTGTTATTGGCAACCCACCTGTTGCAGTTACCTTAAAAGATGCAACATCCGGAAATGTCTATACAAATACAAAAGTCACCGCTTATCGCATCCTTGATAATGGAGAATGGCAATGGTATCGCAACGCCACGACCGATGACAATGGTCAAGTTTTAATGGATCTGAAGGAGATCACACAAGGTGCACATTACCGATTCAAAGCAAAAGTGTATTCTCACACATATTCATATAGCCAACTGATCCAAACCTCAGGTAATCATGAATTTTTGATTGGTCAGGTGCCGATTGCTTTATCCGATAAAGAATCTGGCCATCCGATACAGAATGTTAAAGTGACGGGTTATGAGATCTTGCCGGATGGTTCATTGAAATGGAAATCCCAAGGGACAACAGACTCTGCGGGTTATATCACATTCGATTTCTTAGGTTTAGGGGAAGATGGAAAGCGATTTGTGTTGAAAGCCTATAAACCTTATGGGTCAAATCGTTCTTACTTTGGTCCGATTGTGACTGGTGCAGGCCAAGTCGACTTTATTTTGGATCCGGACTTGAGCGGGCAACTTGATTTAGTGACACCAACCATTGATATCACAACCCCAGGTGGAAATGTTGCGAATTCTCTCGGGTTCACCCTTTCAGGTGTTGCAACGGACAACGAGAAAATCCTCAGAGTGGATGTTTCACTGAATGACCCTGTTGCAGGCCAGAGACAGCTTCAGGCGAATTATAATGAATCTGATCAAAGCTGGTCTGTGGCGATCCAGGGTGATTGGGTCACACAAGATGAGCAGATTCAATTTACCGCTGATGCAATTGACTATGCTCACAATAAGGCTCAGGAGATCCGCGGTTATCTGGTCATCAAAGATGGAACCCCTCCCAGTTTGATGATTACCTCGCATCAAGATAACGATGATGTTTTCCAAACAGGATTTACAGTCCTTGGTACTGTTGCAGATGAAATCGGTATTCAATCCATCACAGCTAGCCTTGTTGATCCAATTCTCGGCGAAACGATTCAAGATAGACCGCTGAATGTCAGTTCACTCAATGGACAGTGGGCTTTTGTGGTCACCAATGGTTTTGTTTCACTCGATCATTCCATCAATATTCAACTAGAAGCTTTGGATTATGGCGGCAACTTAACGACCAGAACGCTTGCTTTGCAAACCGTGGAACCAAATACCAGTGCTCTTCATATAGCCTCACGTATCAGCTTTGGCATGACACCTGAAGTGTTGGATCTGGTGAAAAATGGTCATGATTATCTGGCGGAACAATTGGATCCAGGCGCAATTGATGACAGCGTCTTCGAGTCACAATGGGAAGGCTTTATTCCATCAGATCTTAATCAAATGCGGCAGTATTTGCTCAGCCGAATGTTATTCTCCAAACGACAGCTACAAGAAGTCATGGCTTGGTTTTGGGAAAACCATTTTAGTACCAACTACAACACGCATGACAATGTTCTATATGAGTTTCAAGAAAATACTGCATTTAGGACACATGCGCTCGGACAATTCCGTGATTTGCTCTCAGCAAGTGCAAAAAGTCCAGCAATGATTTATTACCTGAACAACGCACAAAATCGTAAAGGCGCACCGAATGAAAACTACGCCAGAGAGATCATGGAGCTACATACTTTGGGTGTCGATGGGGGTTACACTTCCACTGATGTCGCTGAGCTTTCGAAGATTTTCACCGGTTGGCAAGAGCAAGATGGTGCTTTCTTCTTTAATGAATCGCAACATGACTTTAGTGATAAAACTTTTCTTGGCAATGCAATCCCAGGGAATGGACTTCAAGAGGGTGAAACTGTATTGAATATTCTCGCCATCCATCCTTCAACTGCACGCTACCTCTGTGGAAAGTTGATCGTCTTCTTCGCAACTGATACACCGCCGTTGGATTTATCCCAACAATGCGAAGCCGAGTTTATTGCAAGTAACGGGAATATGAAGTCCGTCATTCAAGTCATTCTTGGTAGCGGTGTCTTTAGTCAAGGTAGAGCCCGTGATCAGGTGAAAACACCACTTGAATTTACAATCGCTTCAGCCCGTGGGTTTAATGCAAGTGTCGATGTCTCCAGGCTGCAATCCCACTTATCCGGTATGGGGTATCATTTGTTCACCTTCCCTGTCCCTACTGGTTATTCTGAATTTGCAGAAGACTGGGTCAACGCCGATGCACTCTTCAGAAGGTGGCGGTTTATCAATCGTGCAGCTTGGCACAATGATGCGCTGCAAATGGACATGGTCCAGATCTTTAGTCGTCTTGGCCGTACTTCCGCAGATGCCATTGTCAGTATGATTTCGGAAATTGCATTTATGGGTGAGCTGACAGAAGTCCAATATCAGCTTGGACTGGATATTCTAAACAGCGGTGATGTATTCGATATCCAAGCCCCTGATGCACCAGATAAACTAAAACGTGTCTGGGCAACATTGCTTAGCCTGCCCGCGTTCCAATATCAATAAGTTCAAGGAGGAAAACAAATGAAACGTCGCACTTTTTTACAAAGCCTACTTGCTGGAACAGCGGGTGCACACGCTTGGCTATCAAGCAGTCCACTATCACTGAGCTTTAACCGCGCACTTGCGGCTGAAGGCAAAACGTTGGTTGTTGTTTTTCAACGAGGGGGGTGCGATGGGCTCAACTGCATCGTGCCCTATGCAGATCCTCGCTACTATGTATTACGTCCGACAATTGGGATCCCTGCACCTGATCCTGCAAACCCTGAGTCTGCGATTGATCTCGATGGTACTTTTGGTTTCCATCCCCAGCTAGCAGCTTTACATCCAAGTTGGGTGGCTGGGAATCTAGCACTTTTACCAACTGTTCAATACGATAGTCCATCCCGTTCTCATTTCAGTTCTCAGCATTTTATTGAAAGTGGACAGAGAGAAAATGTCAGTGATGGCTGGTTAAATCGACATTTTCAGACCCAGCAGTTTGCTGCGCAGTTACGAGCTGTTGGGATCAGTAATGAGCTGGTTCAATCTTTACGAGGAAATGCGACAGTCACTTCCATTTCGAATATTGATACGTTTTCACTTGGTATATCAGAGGCTGAGCAAACACTGCTGCTCGGTCACTTAGGCGATCAATATGCATCAACAGATGACATGTTACCAAATCATCGGTTGGTCAATCGATTTGGGTCACAGGTCGTTCAAGACTTAGATGTGATCCAGTACGTAAGAAGCCTACCCTATAACCCCGATAATGGTGCCGTATATCCAAGTTCTAGCTTTGGAAGAAGTATGACACAGGTTGCAAAACTGATTAAAGCTGATGTTGGACTTGAAGTTGCAACGGTTGATATCGGCGGTTGGGATACACACTCAAACCAGGGGGCAGGCCAAGCCAATGGTTCTCAAGCCCGTGCACTACGTAATCTTGCAACAGGAGTTGCTGCATTGTCACAAGATCTTGGTTCTCGAATGGATAATACTGTGATCCTGATTTGTACTGAGTTTGGTCGAACAGCCCACGAAAACGGTTCACGTGGGACAGACCATGGTGTTGCTTCTACCTGGTATGTGCTAGGAAATACAGTCCAAGGTGGAATTTATGGTTCCTGGCCTGGCCTAGATGAAGGCGATCTTGATCGTGGTCGGTTCCTAAGACATACCATTGACTATCGAGATATCTATGGCGATATCCTCACGCAGCACTTAGAAAATAATGCGCTTGAGGAATTACTCCCAGGCCATACTTATCAACCCATAGGACTATTTCAACCACCGGTTGTATAAACGATCACTACACCATCGAGTAGTGCTTGAATATGAAACAAAAAAGGTGGCAGATTTCTCTGCCACCTTTCTTTACTTGAGTGTCCTAATCTGCGCGACACTCCCCAAAAGGTAATTTACTAGTCACTTCCATCTCTTATATATAGTTTCCATACCTCATCATCATCCTGACAATTTCCTTTCCCTGTTCTTAGCGCACACCCCCCTTGATATTCGGCACTCCTATGTGTCCAACACATCAAGATTTTTTATTATTTTCGAAGTTAATGGTATATCAAGATCCGGGATCTGCAAGGTTCAACTCAGAAAAAAATGTCATGAAAATAGCAACAACATGATTTAGTTTGCTTTTTAGTGACAAAGAATATAGGGAAGAAAAGTCGCGATCGCGTAGATGATCATTGGAGATCAAGGGAGAAGAGTCGCTAGTTTGCCACTCTTCTTTCTTGAATTCAGTCAGTTGGGTTGTTTAATGAAGTCCACCCACGTACTGTGAAAGGATCCGGATATCTTCATCCGTTAGTTTTTTCGCAACATCACGCATCATTCCATTTGGGTCGTTAGAGCGACGTCCATCTCGAAACTTTTCTAATTGCGTTTTTACATATGTCGCATGTTGGTAAGAGATTTTAGGGAAGTTAGCAAGCCCCATTCCGTTACCACGCGGACCATGGCAAGCTGTGCAAGCAGGAATGCCGCGCTCTTTATCACCAGCACGGTAAAGTTTCTCGCCCGCAGCAATCACATCTTCAGGTGTACCGCCAGCTTTCGTTTTTTGAGAAGCAAAATACGCAGCTAAGTCCATCATGTCTTTATCACTCAAGTCTTTGACCTGAAGTGCCATGACAGGATCAACACGCCCTTCTTCACCTTGGGAAGTATGACCCAATTTAAAGCTAACCAATTGTTGGTAGAGGTACTCTTGGTGTTGGCCAGCAAGCTTAGGATACATATCTACAGCACTGTTGCCATCCACACTGTGACATGCAACACATGTCGTTGATTTTGCTTTTCCGGCTTCTTTATCGCCATCAAAAGCGAATGCAGAGCCGATGAATCCCAATAATAATGTGACTGAGATTACTATTTTGTTCATGATTATCTGTCTCTATAAATCAGAAAGTGCCCATCCACCAGGCAATAGTTACACCCATTGGATGGGTATTTTACACGATATCATTCATCATGAAATGCCTAAGCGAATTATTTCTACTAAAATATAAGCTTTTTTCTCTCTCAAATGATTGTAGAATAGCGCCCTCATGTTTTTCAGGAGTGAGTTCGTGTCAAAATCTATCATTAAATATCAAAAGGCAAAATTCTTAACTAGTGCCCCAAGCATACGCCAATTGCCTGAGGACACAGGTTATGAGGTTGCTTTTGCTGGCCGTTCAAATGCCGGAAAGTCGAGCGCATTGAATCGCTTAACACAGCAAAAAGGGCTTGCTCGAACCAGTAAAACTCCTGGTAGAACACAATTAATCAACGCTTTCGATATTGAAGATAACCGTCGATTGATTGATTTACCTGGTTATGGGTTTGCGAAAGTTCCACTCGAAATGAAGAAGAAGTGGAATGAGTCTCTTAGCGAATACCTACAGATGCGCAAAAGTTTGAAAGGCCTTGTTGTACTCATGGACATCCGCCATCCGATGCGAGATCTCGACCAAGATCTCATCCACTGGGCCGTCGGTTCAAACTTGCCAGTACTTGTTCTACTCACAAAAGCAGACAAACTGTCTCAAGGCAAACGTAAAAGTGAAGTCCTCAAAATTCGTGAAGCTTCTCTAGCATTCTGTGGTGATGTAACAGTCCATGCTTTTTCTTCTTTGAAAGGGTTTGGTGTCCAGGAGCTAGCATCAAAGTTGGATCATTGGTTTGATGCAATACCCGTAGTAGACGAAGACAGCGACGAGCTATAGAAACAACTTCGCTTCTCATTGGTGTTGCTGGCTTATCCAGCAACAGCTAGCCTCCCCTTTTCCAACCCATTTACTTCATTACACAGGTATACAAAACCACTTTTTCAGTTTTGGTTTCTTACTCATCTCGGGAAATAAATAGAATATATGCTCTAAAAAGAAAAGACCGATGTTTGTTGCCAAACATCGGGTGTAGCAAATGGGGAGAAGCTATCAAATACTCGTCAAAAACAACAGGGTGTCTCACAAGAGACGAGGGCATTATAACAGCGATTTTTGAAAATTAAAGTATTTACTCTAAAAATTTCAAAAAAAATTTAATTGATTGATTTTTATCAAAGAGCAGCTAATTCAATTTGGTATGTAATTGAAAAGATGTCTTCGCTATCTGTTCAAGGGCTCCACTTTTCTTGAGCTGATAAAGCTGGCTGTCAAAAGTTTTACGAAAAACATATTGGAAAGGATACTTTCCTTTCATAATAGCGACTTCAGAATAGCCAATATAAACAGGATCCACACCAACTGTTGGTCCTTTGCGAATAGGAGAATGACGTTCGCCAGCTTTCACATTATACCGCCCCAAACTCATCATCTGATTAAATATCGCATCAAATGACCGCTCTTCCGCAAGCATACAATCCGCGCGTCGTTTACCAAGCATCAAAATATTATTCTCAACTCCATGCACTTCCTGATATTTAATAACCCCTTCTTTCACCAACTCGCGAAATTGTTCCCCACCCCAACCATCGAAACCGGGCATATTTGTAATCGTTAACCCAACATAGTCCGCTGGCCAATTTGTTCTTGGTGGTGAGAGAATGTCCGCTCGGCATACAACAATAATACGCTCTTCAAAAAATGGTAATGAATACGGATATAAATATGGCCAATCATGTCCATGGTAAAAAGCTGGCGCAAGTGCTAACCCTTCTCCCATCTCCATCACTTGTTTTCCTCGTTTCCATGGAACTGGTTCCATTTTGACATCATAGCCTGGCATCTTCTCAAAAATGGCACTCAGGATATCGATGTAAACCCCAACAGCTTTATTATTGATTTGATACGAATATGGCGGGTAATTATCATCAACCAATATTGTCACAGGGATCTGTTTCTGCGCATACACAAAGCTTGAGCATAGATATAAAGCCAACAATAAAATCATTTCGAAGCAACGAAACATGGCGCCCGTCCATTAGAAAAACCATCATTCTTCATAGTATAGGGGGTCATTATCATTCGTGATGAGGAAGATCTGGAACGCATCCATTTTTTCATTTGTTACACTGAGGAGTTGATAATTTTAGGGTAAACCTCATGCCCGCCATAAGCCGATATCACTAGTAGATCCATCAAGCTAAATATTGCATGCAATCCCATCTAGAGTCGTCACTCTGTCTCGCAGATGTGACAGCATCTGTTCATACTTCACCGTTTCGACAAAGCGTCAACGTCAGCTTTCGCACCCTTTTCAGGTAAAAAGAACCCTTAGCAAGCAACTAAGCCTGTGTTGCTTGCTTCTTTTGAGCGAGAAAACTGAAATACAAAGAAAGCATCAATAATCCAGAACCGAGTATCAAACTCTGCCACTGCGCGTCCTTATGCCAAAGAACAACATTCACGATGATCCCGGCTGGGATCAGCACATTATTCATGACCGCAATGTTGGACGTTGAAGTTCGGCGACAGCCCAAATTCCAGCATAGATAGCCAACCCCTGAAGCCACAATACCAAGCCATAATAATACGCCCCATTGGAAGTGATTTTGGGGAAGTTTCTCCCAATTCGCAAAGCAAATCGTCGCAAATAAACTAATGCACAATGCCCCCAAAAAGAAATAGCTAAAAACCTGTAAATGGCTGACAGAATCAGGCAGCCGAAGCCGTTTATATGCCACTTGCCCAAAAGCAAAACTCATATTTGCAAGCTGGACCAAGACTACGCCCACCCAGTAATCATCATGCACTGGCTGATATCGAATCACCGCCGCTGCTAATATCGCAAGCCCTATCGCTAGCCAGCTTATGGCTGAAGGCCATTGCTTTTGACCTATTCCATCAAATAAAGAAATATAAAAAGGTGTCAAAATGGTATACATCAGGACTTCTTTTGCAGATAAATGTAAGAAGCTATGATAGAAAAAGAGATACATCAATCCCAGCTGAACAGCACCAATTCCAGCAAGTTTGACCCCTAACGAAAACAGAATTTGTCTTGGCCGCCAGAAAGGCATCAAAATCAAGAACGCCAACACCATTCTACTCAGCACCGAAATGTATGGGTCAACTTTCCCTGCCAGATAGACTTCAATTAGCGAAAAACTAAAAGCCCAAATGAACGTTGTAAACCAGAGATATCGCATCCGACCGTCACCAAAAACTGAAAAAAGTTGATTCTAAAAAATGCATCTCTTAAATACAAGAAACCCCCGCATGTTGAAAAGCATGCCGGGGTTTAAAAGGTCTAAAACAATTAGCCCTGTCGTATCATCTGACTCTCGGCCTCAAATTCTAGTCTTTTAACTTCTTTAAGTGTTTCCCTTATGTCACGAAGAAACTGAGCCATGTCATTATACATTACATCTTGATCTTGAGCTTTATCACCGTGCGTCTTCTTCAAACCATCCATTATCATTGCTTCAGCATCTTTCGTTGCACCAGACAGCTCAAATCCTGAAGACCCCATTTTCATAGAGCTTTCTAATATTTGTGCAAAACCTTGGTAAAATGTATTTGTGGCCTGAGACAACGATTGTGCATTATCGCCTGAGCCGAATGATTTCCATGCAGATCTAAATGCACCAAACGCGTTTAAGCCACCAGCCGCCATTTGCCCGCCGGCAGCCAACATTGATCCCACATAACGGTCATATGCCGCCTCCATCCTTTTGTCTGCAGCCTCATATGCTTTTGAGAGCTCTAACTCACGCTCAGATGTTCTTACCTCTTTTGATGTATCACGCATATGTTGCGCAATTTCATGGAATAGAACCATGATCTCAGCCAAGTCTGCTAATGCTTTCTTGTCAGATGATAATCTTTCGAAAAAGTTCTCTGCATCGCTCTTATCAACTATTGAAACATTACCATCAGGAGGATCCAGTAACGGTGGACTGAAAACTAGGATGTTACCATCATTTTTTTTGACTGTTAATTCACCCTCTTTCGACATAGTTACAGTTGCGACCTGACTAAGATCAGCTGGGCTCTTTGCTTGTACCTTCTGGTTTTCCTCACCCGACTGTTGAAGAAGCCTCGGGTCTTGGCCGACATGACCAGTATTATGTACTACCATAATTTAAATCTCCAAGATTATAAAAAACAAAATTTATTTAAGGTTACTGGTTACAAAATGTTTTGAATCATCAGATAAACGCTGATGTTCAGCAATCTTCAATCCAGTTTCCTCCATATCCTTTAAAACATCCTTAATTACCTTTTGCAGGTCACCTATAACGAACATAATTTTTTGCATAGCCGCATCAATTTTTTCCGCTAGGATACTTAACTGTTCAGCTTTATATCCAGTTGTGGCAGCAACCATATTGGCAGCACCCGCCCCGATCTGAGCAACTGCACCAGTAGCTTGTGCTCCTGCTTTAGCTAAATTGCCACCTCTGCTTGCAAACATTGCAGCAGCAGAGGCAGCTTTACCTCCAGCTGATACACCAAGACCAAGCGAAGATGCACCACCAGTAGCAAACATTGATGGTATTGCCATAATGATGACGGTAGCGGTAACTATCCAAGGAGCAGCTTTCATTGCATCTTCATGAGAAAGAGGTTTGTCCAAAATACCCATACCAACTAAGAGCTCTGAACCAAATACAAGTACATCGGCCACGGCTTCATTCAACCAATCGCCCGTTTCTGCAGAGATAGCAGCCACTAATTGCAGTGCAGCGCTAGCAATCAGCAATGCTCCTGCAGCTGCCACAAATGGCGCAAACGGGCCAGCAAGCGGAGCTGCCAAGATTAACATCGCACCAATTACCGTTGAGACTACAACTGAAGCAACAGTCGCTATCCAGCCAAATACTTTCGCAAAAATACCTTGGTTTTTCGCTTCCTCTTGCTTTTTGATAGCTTCATCAATTTTCGCCAGCTTTTCTTTATTTAGCTCTTCACGACTATCCATTTTTTTGCGAATTTGTTCCGAGTTATGCACTAGACGTTCATCAGAGAGAGTCTGGTTCACTCCAAATAATTCCCTTATGAGATCTTCCATATCAGATAGCTTTTCTTTTAGCCTCTCCGACTTTATCTTCCCATATATCGGTTTTTCAATTGGTGGTTGATAAGTGCTTTGATTTGCGTTTTGGGGTTTTAAATCATTCCCATTTGAAACAACAAGATCTGGGTCTTTATCTAAATACTCCTTGATCACACCCTGCGCTTCTGTAGACTGTCGATGTGCTTCACTTTGGAGATTGCCTTCCAAAAATGCCTGCGGAGACATATCGACATTTGGTACTTTGTTGATAGCCATATAACTAACCTACTTCTCTTGTTTGGCCCTAACCAGCTCAAGAAGGCTTTGTGCCCTTGACTTAGTTTGAGCGTAATCCGGATTATCTCCAGCAAACTCGACTGCTGCATAAAATCCACTTTCCGCTTTTTCATAATCTGCCATTGCTAAATGACACTCGCCTGCATATAACGGCGGGTGCGGGTCATTTACATCAAGCATTCCAGCATACGAATATGCGTCAACTGCCTCTTGATAGTTTTGCTGCATTTGATGGCATGCTGCCAAGCCCATGAAATACTTCTTATTAAAATGATCAAAGAAGCCTAAGAATTTGAAAATCTTTAGAGAGTCTTCATACTTTTGAACTTGATATAAATTGTAAGCAACATTATAAATTGCTTCCATACTGCCATCGCTAAAGTTTTTCAAATCTTTAAAGGTACCACCTTTGCCAAGAAACTCTTCAAGTAACTTAGTAACATCTTCTGCTGCTTCACTGACTTGCTCAGTCATAACTAATTGCTCCTGCCTGCTTTAATTGGCCGAAAATTCGACCAACCTTCTTAAAAACTTCAAACCAAGTATTAACGTAAATTTGCGATAATCGTGCCCAAAGAGCTTTGGTATTTGCTCAAGAAGTTAGACAACGCTTCAAATGTCTGGTTGTATTTACCCATCTTCGCTTGCAACGATGCCATATCCAGCTGTGAATTTGATGTTAAAGAGTCGATCGTTGTACTTGTATTATTGATGATTTTTTCCCATCCATTTTTATCAAATTCAACCGGATTTGATTCAAAATGAGCGTCAAATTGATCTTTAGAAATTTCACCTTTCTTATACTTTTCATAGACTTCATCCGCCTTAGCTGTCGCAGTACTTGAAGGCATTGATACACCTTCCTTTTTAAAGAAGGCGTACATATCTGATGACATTGTGGCTTTGCCATCATCGTCTTCTATCGAGTTATGCTGTATCCTTGCTTCTTGTAAGAATTTATTTGCTTCTTTCAAAATTCCATTTTTTCTTCGGATCTCCTCAATCTCTTGACGAACCTGATCATCAAGAATATTGGCTCGATCTGTTTGTACCTGCCACATTAGCTCATCAAGAGAGAGCTGATATTGGTCAAAACTAGTTTGTAATGGACCCGAGCCAATCGGATCCGGTTTTGGGAAATTTCCAGTTGATGCAGGTGTTGATGACATTTGACTACTCCAAATTTAAATAAATACGCGATTACGTCTTGGCCCAGAACGTCTTGGTGATAGCTCTGCTTTCTTTTGATCGACAGCATGCTTGACCTCAACATCTAACTCTTGAAAAAACTTACGTTGCTCTTCCTCAACCTGCTGACGTTGAGCTGGACTCAATTTTTCCAATGACATTAGTGCCTCTCGCTCTACACCATAATTTGCAAAAAGATCTTCTGTCGCTTGGAGCATTGCCAATGCCTGCTCCATAATATCTTCTTGTTGACGCAAAGTTTCTTCAACTTTCTGCTCTGTTGTTTGCTTTGACATAATCTTTTCCTAATTCTTCACCACATAACCAAAAGAGAGCCCCTTCGGTTAGCGTAAGTTACCAGTTATAGAATCCAGTGAGCTTTGATACTTCGATAAAAAGTTTGATAACTGTTCAAACGATTGATTGTATTTGCCCATCACAGATTGTAACTTCGTCATCTCTAGCTGAGAGTTACCAGTCAAAGAATCAGTAAAACTTCCGATACCCTGCTTTAAACTTTCAAGCGTAGTCTCATCCATTATTATGACTGATCCATTTGCAAATGACGTATAATCGAAACCGATTTCATTTAATAACGCCCTATTTGCATCCGTCAGTGACATTGTATAATACTCACCAGTTTGCGCATTATAATTGACTTTATCGCCTTGCGTCAGATCGCTGCCCTGCAACTGTTTCCAGTCATTAACTTTGCCCGTTGCACTTACAAACACCGCACCATCGTTAATATCTTTGTCAGAAAACAGTGTCCCATCATGGGTTATCTCAAACGTGTCATTCGCAACACCGTCTGTACCAGAGTTATCTGACAAGTTTGAGACTTTAATCTGCTCATTGCCACGTGCAATATATAATGCGTCCGATACTTTTTCATTATTATTCCAGTCTGTTGTTGCGACTGTTATTTTCGTACCATTTGGTAATATAAATGACGACTGGTCTTTAAAGTCCCAGCGCCCGTCAGCTTCATCAACATGCGGATCACCCCAGATACGCGTGGAAGAAGCTATCTTTGGATCACCGTTAGTATCCAAAACTGGGTTACCGTGCTTATCCATTTCGTACTCAACAATTTTCCACGAACGATTCGCACCAGTTTGTTCAACGATAACCCCGTATCCATCTCCTAAATTTAAGAACTCATCTCCATTTGACAGCTCTTTTTGTGAAAACGGCGTCTGATTTGTTGGTTGAGAAAAATGCCCTAATCGAACCTGAGACACCAACTCATTCATCTGCCTTAGTTTGTCATTCTGACCTTGCACTTTTGATGCTTGGCCTCTAATTTGTTCATCTAAAATTTTTGAGCGTTCCGTCATTACGGTCATAAATAAATCTTGAAGATTTATATTTGCAGTATTCCCTACTTGCAGGTTGTTCGTCACACCTGCATTAATTTGCATTGTCATAATGCGCTCCTGATTGTGTGGGCGTTGCCCTTGTTATTTTTGTACCGCTCATTGAATGAGTAACGAACAATTAAAAAAGGTTGCAAAAATAAATTTTTCATCAAGACAAAGCGCAAATGTAGTCACGAAACGCGATTATCAAAATGAGAAAAGCTGAAACGATGATGGTCAATGGAGCCATAAGCAATATGGCTCCGAGTATTTTCAATGATGCCATGATTAAGCTTTTCTTTAAGCTATAACCAACCTTCTGCTGCGTATAACATCCGCAATGCACTCGGTGTACCTTTTGTACCATCTTCCTGGGGGTAATCATGCATGAGCTCCGCGCGCTCTATCTCTCTTTTTTCCAATGGAATAAAAGCTTTACTTTTTGCTGGCTCAGAAGTATCACGCTGCAAATCATCCAAAAAGGTTGAATGAAACTGACGATTTCCTTTGAGTGGATTATGTAATGCCCCGAAGCTCAACGATTCTATTAAAGCTTTATTGTGATCTTTAAGCGCTATCTGAGTTTGATCGCCAGGGACCAGGTCTTCTTGTGGGAATGAACCTAGTTCCCTTTTTAATTCCATACGTGCATTTTCTAGATCCTTCCACTCCTTAGGTGTATCAGGGTTTTCCGTGATATCGGAGTTTTCCTCTGGCCCAAGATAAAGTAATAACGCTCGAACTACATTCGCATTTTGATGTAAGTCAAAACTTTGATGTAAGTCTTTATCTGCAACTTCCATCCGAGGTAGGATCGAAAGGTCTTCCCTTATCCCATCATTCCCAGCCATCTCCGCAAGTTGCGCAACACCCGTATAGTTGACACCTTGTTTAGCAACAGCAATCGATGAGGAATAGCCAGCTTTTGCAACCATCGCTGTTGTTGCACAACAAGCAGCTTCTGCAATTTGCTCTTTAATCATTTCCCCCATCCCCAGGCTTGTTCCTGTCATGACGGTACCCAAAGGTAATGTTGTGGTGGTCACAGTCAACTTTGCGGCCGTGTTTGTCGCATCTTTTTCATGGCCACCATAAAGCGTATTCGCCAACGCACTTGCAAAATCATTTTTTAATCCAGATTTTTCTTGAGCAAGTACGGAAAGAATTGCACCGTGAGCAGCCTCCTTATCAGAAGACTCACATATTTTATGCATTGCAATGGCTAATCCTAAAGGAGGGATAAGAACACTTAATACAAACTTCCCGACACTCATCAGGTTTTCTGTCGACTCTTTTCTCGATAGCTTTTGAATCACAACATCATCATGGTTATGGGAATCTTTCATAACATCGATTGGCCCCATGACATACTTCTCTGCCAATCCTCTTGCTCCGCCTTCTTTTTCCCCCGGAGCAATGTGCTTTAAGACCTCAATAAAGCGATTATCACTTGCAACAGATCGGAACAACATCGTTAGCTTGTTGAATTGTTCTGCATTAATTTGTAACTGAGGGACCAATCGCTTAATTTCCGCAACATCTCTTTGGGTAATTGGCTCTCCAGACCAGGCTTTTGCTCTGACAATAGAAAATGCTTTATCACCCAGGTGATCAAAGTCATTTTTTAGTGCAATCCCTAATTCAGCCCCAGTTGTTTTATTTTCCTTGAGAAAGTCACCTGTCGAGTGACCATCAGCTAAATTACAGATCGTGCTCAAACGAGAGCCCTTATCAAAAAAACCAGCCGCTTCCACTTTCCCGTCTTTTGCCACAACACGAGTGTCACTTGCTGAAGCAACAGAGAAGAAATCTTTACTGTTGTATTGCCCTGTCACATTTAAATTTGTCATTGATGTTATCTCCCTTAGACCCTTGTCATCATCGTTGCATCCATTTGATTAATATTCGTGACTTGATCAGCACTCGTTATTGTATCGATTAAGTTGTGTTGATAATTTTCAAGTTGTATTTTCCAAAAAGCCATTGCTTCTACGAGATCAGCTAATAATGTTTCAAACCTTTCGAAGGTTAACGCTGATTCGTATACTCTTCGTGAAAGAACAACTTCACGGGTCTGTGGATTCAAACCCAATGCAAAACCTTTCGCACCAAGCCCGAAGAAATTTGAATGGAGTAGTTCTTCATAAATATCTTTTGAACAAACATCTGCCAAGGTTGGTAAATTTGCAAAAAAAACGACTTCCTGGTCATTATTCTGTTGAAGATAGACCGGAAATTGCTGGTCAATCAGAAGTGCACAATGCCCATTTTCATCCAGAGAAATTGCATTTTCCTCAATGTGCTCTGACATTTGCTGTAGTAGTTCACGCAACATAAGTCATCCTAAAGTTTTATTTTTGTTTTTTATTGATTCCTTGGTAACTATAAAGGATTACAGGTTGTACAGTCACGTGAATTTTTTGTTCAAAATGGGGAAAAATAGAGCATTCAAGCATTGAGCGAAAAAATAACAAATATGGCGTGGTATTTCAGTCAGAAATTATGATGAAAAAAAATATTTATTCAGATAATGAAAGAGGATTTTTGTCAAGAATTGTAAACCAAGTGGCAGGCATCGCACCTGCACTTCATAGAAATATGTATGAGAAAAATCTGCTATAGAATTTCAGACATTAAATCATCAACAAACTGACGTAAATAAGCAGCTCTTTGCTCTGCAAGGCGCTGACCCGCTTTCGTTTGCATCGACCCTGGTAGGTGATACAATTTTGTAAAAAAGTGATCCAGCGCAAATGCTTTATCATCCATCTCCCTTGTATGCGCCAGTGGATCTTCGGGATGAAACAACGCTGATTTCATCCGGCCAGCCGTATAAAATACTCTTGCCAAACCCATTGCGCCAAGCGATTCAATTCGATCAGCATCTTGGACAATTTTTGCCTCAAGTGTCATTGGATCAACACCAGCAGAAAAACTATGTGCCTCAATGGCGTGACTGATCCCTGGATATTTCTGAATACATATCTCAGGCAGACTTGATTTGATCAAATAAATTGCCTTTTCTGCAGCCATTTTTGAAGCCTGAGAACGTCGTGGATCATTTTTGGGGATATTGACAATATCATGAAGGTAGCAAGAGACGAGAACCGTTTCCTGACATACGTCAGAAGAGACCTCTGGGATCATAATCTGTGCATTCTTCCAAACACGGCGAACATGGCTTAAATCGTGGGCAGCATCATCATCCATATGAGTGAGTAGAATCGATTCCAGTTTTTGTACCAATGGCTTCATATAGACTCCTTTGAAGTGAGATACAGAAAAGCGAGATGAGACGAGTTATTATCTTTCATTCCCACCCTTTAATTCTAGATATATTTTCTGACTTCTTTAGTGCCATTCACAAAAATTATTCGACTCAATTAATAGAGCAACACATTCAAGCGTACAACAAATCACTATTGCTGCATGTTCTTTAGGAGCCTATCCATCGCTCGAAAACCAAGTGCTTCTGCCAAATGAGGTCGTTGTATATTCTCTTCTCCTTGTAAATCTGCGATGGTGCGTGCCACTTTTAATATCTTATGATAAGCCCTCGTCGATAACTTTAGCCGCTCCAAAACATTTTCCAAAAACTCAGCATCTTGCTGAATAAGCTGTGTTGCTTGCTTTAAAGGATCTCCAGAAAGAAGTGCGTTTGGGCAACCTGAGCGATTGAGTTGTTTCTCTCTCGCCTGGATGACCCTTGCACGTACATCAGCACTAGTTTCAAAGTCAGGTAAGCGTCTAGAAAGGATCCCTTTTGGTAAACGAGGGACTTCTAATTGAATATCAATTCGATCAAGTAAAGGGCCAGAGAGTCGATTTAAATAACGCATGACTTGATCTGCTGTCGCTCTTCCATCCTCATGGTGTCCTGTCGGACTTGGATTCATTGCAGCAACAAGTTGAAAACGTGATGGAAAGTCAGCTTGTCTGGCAGCACGTGAGATCGTGATTTCTCCTGTTTCCATTGGTTCACGTAGAACATCCAAAACTTTTCGATCGAACTCAGGAAGTTCATCCAGAAACAGTACACCATTATGAGCCAAACTGATTTCTCCGGGTTTTGGCTGACTCCCGCCACCCACAAGTGCAACTGCACTGCTCGTATGATGTGGCGCACGAAATGGTCGTTGGCACCAGCTTCTATAGGAGAGCCGTTTTCCACAAATAGAATGTATTGCAGCAGTCTCAACGGCTTCTTCTTCTGTCATAGGCGGCAGAATCGAGAGTAAACGCTGTGCTAACATTGATTTACCAGTTCCTGGCGGGCCAAGAAATAAAAGGTTATGCTGGCCAGCTGCTGCTATTTCTAAAGCACGTTTTGCAACCTGCTGGCCGATGACATCCCGCAAGTCATAGTGAAACTGCATCTCATTCGGCATTGGCGCGGATTTACCTAACTCCAAAAGATCCTGCCCCAATAAATGGTGGTAGAGTTCTTTAAGTGACGGTGCTGCAATGCATTTCGCTTCCCTGACCAAGCTCGCCATTTTCATGTTTCCTTCAGGAAGAATACAATAACGATCCAATTGTTTTGCAGCCAAAGCGAGTGGTATTTCTCCATGAATATTTCTCACTTTTCCAGACAGCGCTAATTCGCCATAGAATTCGTATTTTGATAAATCGATACCTGGCAGCATATCACAGGCACTCAATATCCCTATTGCTATCGGCAAGTCGAAACGCCCACCCTCTTTTGGTAAATCTGCTGGGGCTAAATTGACAGTGATCCGCTTTGCTGGAAACTCAAAACCAGAATTCTGAAGAGCACTTTTGACACGATCGCGGGCTTCTTTCACGGAAGTTTCGGGCAGACCGACGATGGAAAAACCGGGGAGTCCATTGGCAATATGGACCTCTACTGTAACTTGAGGCGCTTCTATCCCATTACTGGCACGAGTGTGTACGATTGACAACGTCATTGTCCTATCCTTGGTTCTTGACTTTGATACAAAAAAATCAGCTTTTGCTCAATGTCGAAGTTCAGTCCTTGATTTCACTGAAAATCATAACACTAGTTAGGTGCCTAAAAAAATAATACTTAAATAGTATTTTCAGTATTAAAACTATTCCGTTTTAGCCTAAAGCTCCGTCTGTTCTTTCCATGCTTGCCCAATGATAAAACAACAAAATCAAACTGACCTGAATACTTAATCGATCAAGTTTCCATTTTCTTCTCATTTCGGTTCCTAAATCTCTTCCATTCGTTATTTTTTTGTGAGTAGAATAATGCTCTCTTCAATGTAATTTCATGAAAGAAAAATGCTTTTAGTCCTTTTGGGTGAATACGACCAACTCACCTCTGTGTTAGAAATGATTCGGTGACAGGGCCATAGAATGAAAAAAATCTGGTTGGATATTGTACTAAACAGACCTTGGTTCATCCTTTTTATCTCTGTTTTATTCACTTTTTTAGCAGGATATGGCTCAAGCCAACTCTACTTTCGTGGGGACTATAAAGTCTTCTTTGAGGATGATTACCCACAACGCATTGAATACGAAGATATGCAACGTATCTTCAATAAAAATGAAAATATCACCATTGCCATTGCCCCAAAAGAAGGCGATGTTTTTACGCCAGCAAGACTCAAGCTAATCCAAGATCTTACCGAGGCCAGCTGGCAAACACCCTACTCATCTCGGGTCGACTCCATTACCAATTTCCAACACACCGAAGCAGATGGAGATGACTTAATTGTCGAAGACCTTTTCTTGGAAGATGTTGAACTCACCCCCCAAAAAATTGAGCAGATCAGGAACATTGCGACCACTGAACCGAACCTGCTCGGCCGCCTCATCTCTGGAGATGGACGCGTTTCCATCATCAATATCACGGTCAACCTACCCGACGACGACAAAACCGAGCAAGTTTACGAAATCACAGAGTTTGTTCGAAATCTCACCGCGTCGGTACAGCAGAACAATCCCGATATTCAGTTTTTTCATTCTGGGATCGTGCTCATGAATTACAGTTTTGCAGCAGAAGCACAAAAGGACTCTCAGACACTCGTACCACTGATGGGTTTGGTTATCTTAATCATGCTCTTGATATTACTCCGTTCAATCGGTGGAACGATAGCAACACTCATCGTGATCGTTGTATCTATCGTCTCTACGATGGGAATATCCGGTTGGATGGGATATTTCATGAGTACAGCGACTGTCAATGTACCCACCATTATCATGACGCTTGCCGTTGCTGACTGTGTACATGTGATTGCCACAATGAACTTCGCCTTAAGGCAGGGAAAATCTAAGCGTGAATCCATTCTTTATAGTATGCAGCTAAATTTAATGCCGATCTGGATCACTTCGATAACCACAGCCATTGGATTTATGACGCTCAACTTCTCAGATGTTCCTGTGATCAGAGATTTAGGCAATCTAACTGCGCTGGGTGTCATGATCGCCTGCATCTTATCGATGACGATGCTCCCTGCTCTGCTCATACTCATGCCAATAAAAACAGCGAAAGCCAGACAAACAAATGGGACGATGGAAAAATTTGCACAGTGGGTCATTCGAAAACATAAGCCTCTGCTGGTTGTGAATATTTTCATCATCGCCTTATGTTCAGGGTTTATCGTGCTCAATCAAGTCAACGATGAGGCGACCAAATACTTTGCCAAAACAACCGAGTTCAGACAGGCTGTTGATTTTTTGCAAGAAAATATCAGTGGTATGTCTACGGTTGATTTTGCAATGACAACACCTGTGCCTGGTGGGATTAACGATCCCCAATTCATCAAAACTCTCGAATCTTTCTCAAGTTGGCTCAGAGAACAACCCGAAGTCGATCATGTTGCAACGCTCAGTGATACTTTTAAGCGATTGAACATGAACATGCATGCAGATAACCCCGATCATTATACAATCCCACAAGAGCGCGAGCTTGCAGCGCAGTATTTGCTGCTTTACGAAATGTCCCTTCCTTATGGTCTGGATTTAAACAATCAGCTCAACATCGATAAATCTTCAACAAAAATTGTCGTGACATTAAAAAACCTTGGGTCAAATGAGTTTATCGCTTTTGAATACAGAGCAAAGCAGTGGTTTGAAAAACAAAAAACCAGTTACATGCTTACAGCAGCAAGCCCCTCTCTCATGTTTGCTCATGTGGGGCAGACCAATATGCAAAGTATGCTGAAAAGTTTACCGCTGGCATTAATATTGATTTCTGGCCTTCTGGTATTTGCACTGAAAAGCCTACGGATGGGACTCATTAGTTTGATCCCAAATATTGTTCCAGCAACCATTGGTTTTGGTGTTTGGGGATTGATCAGCGGAGAAATCAACTTGGGCCTCGCCGTCGTAGCAGGAATGAGCCTTGGGATCATTGTCGATGATACCGTCCATTTCCTGTCAAAGTATAAGCATGCCAGAGATGAAGAAGGCTTATGTGCTGAAGAAGCAGTTCATTACGCATTCTCAAGTGTAGGTCGCGCATTATGGATCACAACACTTGTTCTTTCCTCAGGATTTATTGTTCTGGCGATGTCTGCATTTCGATTAAATTCAGATATGGGTCTGTTGACTGGCATGATCCTCGTGATCGCACTCCTGATTGATTTCTTATTCTTACCAGCGTTTTTGATCATTTTTGATAATAAGAAGGTGGCCACACATGCAGCGATTTAAACTGAATAATCTCAAGCGGATCCCTCTTTTCGCTTTCTTTTGTTGCACACTTCTCACCCCTGCGATTGCGAGCGCAATGGATCCCGCAGATAAAGGGAAAAGTATCGCAATTGAACGAAAAAATCGTGATCAAGGATGGGGAGATTCCATCGCGGAAATGAGCATGATCCTGCACAATGCACAGGGGCAGCAAAGTAAACGATTGATGCAACTGAAAACATTGGAAGTAAAGGATGACGGAGATAAAGGGTTGACTATTTTCGATCAGCCTAGAGATGTCAAAGGCACAGCTTTTCTTAATTTTTCACATGCGATGCGTCCAGATGAACAATGGTTGTATCTTCCTGCATTGAAGCGTGTGAAACGTATTTCTTCAAGGAATAAGTCAGGCCCGTTTATGGGTAGCGAGTTTGCCTATGAAGATTTAAGCTCATTTGAAATTGAAAAATACACTTATCAATACCTAAAAGATGAAGTCGTGAATGGACAAGCTTGTTTTGTTGTCGAACAAAAGCCGACTGATAAATATTCCGGATATACCAGATTAGTTGCTTGGGTTGATCAAAAAGAATATCGCCCACAAAAAATTGAATACTATGATCGCAAAGGCGCACTACTTAAAACGCTGACATTTCAAAAGTATCAACAATATCTAGACCAATATTGGCGTGCGGATCTGTTACTGATGCAAAACCACATTACCAAAAAGCGCACTGAGCTGATTACCCATTCTCTGAAATTTAAGACCGGACTTTCAGAAAAAGATTTTAACAAAGCAACACTGAAACGGGCTCGTTAAGGTTTATCTGTGGCAAGATTTTTAACACTCATCTATTTTGTGCTGACACCAATCTGCGTGTCAGCTATTGAAGTAACCGGTTTAATGTCCTTTGAGGAACGGTATTTCTACCAAAATCCGACATTTCCAGAACAACCCTCGCATCAGCCTTCCATTGTGCTGGAGCCTGAGTTTTATTTCAGCTGGCAAGATGAAACACACAGCCTGACATTCAAACCTTTTTATCGATTAGATTTTCAAGATGACAATCGCAGCCATGGGGATATTCGTGAACTCATGTGGCTCAATGTACAAGGAGACTTAGAATGGCGTGTGGGTATCAGTAAAGTCTTTTGGGGAACGACTGAATCACAGCATCTTGTTGATGTGATCAATCAAACGGACATTGTAGAAGGCATTGATGGAGAAGATAAACTTGGGCAACCCATGCTACATACCACATATACCAGCGACCACGGTATGTTTGAAATGTATCTGATGCCCTATTTCAGAAAACGAACCTTTGTTGGTCGCGAAGGACGATTACGCTTTCCAATTCTCATTGATGAACAACTCACGAAGTATGAGAGTGCAGCAGAACAACACCACCTTGATTTCGCATTTCGATGGAGCCACTCTATTGAAGATTGGGAAGTCGGCATATCCTTCTTTGATGGCACTCAACGAGAGCCGTTTTTCATGCCAGCTGGCACCCCAACAGCACCAAAACTTCGCCCCTTTTATCCGCAAATGCGGCAGTATGGTCTTGAACTGCAGTACATCTATGAAGCATGGTTATGGAAGCTTGAAGGGATACACCGTAGAAACCTGCGTGAAACATTCACAGCCACCACAATTGGTTTTGAATATACGCATATCGGCATTATGGACAGTATTTATGATTTAGGCTGGATTGCAGAACATCAATGGGATGAACGTGGAAAATCTGCCTCTTCCGTTGGGCAAAATGATTTGTTTTTAGGGTTAAGACTGAGCTTGAATGATGCTGACAGCTCTGAAGTACTGTTTGGGATGAGTCAAGATTTAAATTTTTCAGACAGCCGTTCAGCCAAGCTAGAAGCGACCACTCGTCTAACCGAACACATGAAATTAGAAATCGAAGCTTGGATTTTCCAGGCAAAGACCCAAGATGATCTTTTATATTTTGCAAGAAATGATGATTTCTTGCAGTTGAATCTTCACTATTACTTTTAATGTACAAGGATAGGATCATGCAGTTAAAGTTTTATCAGATAGACGCATTTACAAGTCATTTATTTCATGGCAACCCAGCCGGTGTCATCCCTCTTGAAAACTGGCTTCCTGACTCACTCATGCAAAAGATCGCGAGTGAAAACAATCTCTCAGAAACCGCTTTTTTTGTACACGAAGAAGAGCATTATCACATCCGTTGGTTCACTCCAGAAGCTGAAGTCAACCTCTGTGGACATGCAACCCTTGCGACTGCTTTTGTACTTCATCAAAAGCTAGGTGTCACGGAAACAACGCTCAAATTTATGAGCAAAAGTGGTCCTCTCTATGTCGATATTCTAGAAAGTGGCTATGCGCTGAATTTCCCCGCAAATACCCTTCAGAAAATTGATGTCCCCGAACATGCTTGTGAAGCATTGGGCGCAGAACCAGTTGAATGCTATGTTGCAGATGATCTTGTTTGTGTCTTTTCTACAGAAGCAGAAATTGCTTCTCTGACTCCGGATTTTTTAAAATTCAAAGGACTACCTTATCGCGGTATTGTCGCGACTGCACCTGGAATGCAGGTTGATTTTGTGAGTCGCTGGTTCGGACCTGAGCTATCTGTCCCTGAAGATCCAGTCACAGGTAGTGCACATTGCAGCCTCATGCCAATTTGGGCTGAAAAGCTCGGAAAGCAATCATGTCACGCTCGTCAGATTTCTCAGCGCAGTGGTGATCTTGACTGCACATTGGATGGTGACCGCGTCAAAATCATCGGTCAAGCGGTTGCTTTTATGGAAGGCGTGATCACTTTGCCTACTTCTGAGATCACACTTCAACATGCTTAAGAAGAGACGCGTTTATGTTGGATAAGCACCAAATACAACATTTTCATCAGCAAGGCTTTCTCGTTTTACCTGAGCTTTTCCATTCACAACAGCTGGAAAGCTTAAAGGCAGCAGCCCAAGAAGTTATTGCCGATTTTAATATTGATCATCATAAAACGATCTTCACAACGAAAGATAACGATCGTGGTCGCGATCAATATTTTATGGATTCAGCGCAGCGGGTTCATTGCTTTTTAGAAGCGGAAGCTTTGGATGAAGATGGAAATCTGCTTAAGCCAAAACATTTATGCATCAATAAAATTGGGCATGCAATGCATGATCTGATCCCTGCTTTTCGTGAGTTTTGCTCGCAGCCAGTTTTTGGAAATATTTTACGAGATATTGGTTACCAACAGCCAATACTCAAGCAAACCATGTATATATTCAAGCAACCTGGTATTGGAGAAGAGGTTTGTTGGCACCAAGACGCGACTTATCTCATCGATTCACCCAGCCGTATTATTGGCCTTTGGGTTGCTTTGGAGGATGCGACACCTGAGAATGGTTGTCTCTGGGTGCAACCAGAAGGCCATCAAACACCGCTTCGTCGCCGATTTGAAGTGGATCATGAAACAGGACATGGTGAGCATACAACGCTCAATGAAATGACTTGGCCAACTCTGGAACAAGCACAGGCTGTTCCAGTCAAGGCAGGAAGCCTTGTATTATTCGATGGTCATATGCCTCACTTTAGCAGTTCCAATCGCTCAGCGTGTTCAA
Organism: Algicola sagamiensis DSM 14643; assembly: GCF_000374485.1. Taxonomy (GTDB): domain Bacteria; phylum Pseudomonadota; class Gammaproteobacteria; order Enterobacterales; family Alteromonadaceae; genus Algicola; species Algicola sagamiensis. Next base: position 42,892 of record NZ_KB894505.1, on the reverse strand, counting down.
GGCAGGCATTTACAATGCATGTGACGGAACAGCACTCAACTTGGTCAGTAAATAACTGGTTACAACGTCCAACATTAGGGGACTTTTTATTGTGATCGACTGGGTACTACTGAGCAGCTAGATAATCATCAATTAAATGCGCGAGGACTTCCTGTAAGTCCTCTTCCAAGCCATCGAGATCATGCTCAAATCGACTTAAATATTTATTCGCTTGAATACGATTCAGTTTCTTTCCATTCATTTCATATTCAATTTCTGGCAAGTTTTTATCAAATCTTGGCACAATATTGAGTGCCATAAAACGACAATATTTGGACTGAAAATTCTTGTTTGCATATGCACAAAATGCCTCGATAGTTTCGACACCATTTGGCCCCAAACAGCCAGGCTCCAAACGATACAATACTGCAAGCTGATGATGTGATGATATTTTCTGGTTCATAGAAATATTTCAGTTAATCTTCTCGGATGCATAGACATCAACATACCCTTGTTATTTAGCCTAGGCTGAAATTCAATTATGTCTAAATTCCTCTGCGACCAATCTCTCTTTCGTGCGTTTAAGTCTGTTGTTTGTCTACAAACAGCGCTGTAGTATCCATAAAATTCCTAAAAATACGAGTATGCTATGAGAATCATTTTCACGCTGATAACCTTCCTGATGGTTGGCACATCAAATGCTACAAATAGCAGAGATCCCCACTCCTTTGCTGTACTTGATCAGGTGAGTACTCAACATTTATATCTCGACCTATCCGTCGATTTTCAAAAGAAAACATTGGCAGGATTTGCTGAGCATCGCCTCGTGTGGCACAACCCAAAAGCACAAAGCCTGATTCTGGATACGAAGCAACTCTCCATTAAAAAAATCCTGTATCAAGGCCAGAATAAAAGCTGGTATCGCACAACATACCATCTTGGTGCCTCCGACCCAGTTTTTGGGCAAAAGCTCACGATTTCATTACCAAAACAACCTGAGCGTGTTCGTATTTATTACCAAACATCTCCAGAAGCAACGGGTTTGCAGTGGCTCACACCTGCACAAACAGCAGGAAAGAAATACCCTTTTTTATTCAGCCAGTCGCAAGCAATCCATGGTCGCAGTTGGATCCCCATCCAAGACACGCCTGGGATGCGCCTGACCTATACTGCACGCATTCATACTCCAGCAGACTTACGTGCAGTCATGAGTGCAGATAACACTCAAAATGCGGAAAAAGATGGGGACTATATGTTCCATATGCCCCAACCGATTCCTCCCTATCTCATTGCAATAGGTGTTGGTAATCTTCATTTTAAAGCAATGAGTCAGCAGACTGGCATCTATGCTGAAAAAGAAACACTCGCTGCAGCAGTTGCGGAATTTTCCGATACACAAATCATGATCGATGAAGCGGAAACACTCTACGGTCCATATGCCTGGGGGAGATATGATCTACTTATTTTACCACCTAGTTTTCCCTTTGGTGGTATGGAAAACCCACGCCTGTCATTCATTACACCAACCGTCATTGCAGGGGATAAAAGCTTAGTTAATCTTATCGCACACGAGCTGGCACACTCTTGGTCAGGAAACTTAGTCACCAATGCAACATGGGCTGATCTATGGCTCAACGAAGGATTCACTTCTTACGTTGAGAATCGCATTATGGAAGCTGTATTTGGACCAGCACGTGCACAAATGGAGCTGGCACTCGTTTCTGACTGGGTTCGAAAAAGCATCCAAGATATTCCTTTAGAAAAAACGTCATTGAAAGTAAACACGCAAAATAAGGATCCTGATGACAGTTTTGGTGCCATTCCTTATGGCAAGGGACAGCTATTCCTCACTTATTTAGAACAGCAATTTGGAAGAAAAACATTCGATATATTTCTTAAAAATTATTTTCAAACCTATCAATTTCAAACAATGACGAGTGAACATTTCACTCAATATATTCAGACTCAGTTACTCGATAAGTACCCTGGCCGAATGACAGAAAAAGAACTTCATGAATGGGTATATGGCCAAGGACTTCCTGAAACAACACCGGATGTCACATCACCTGCATTTACGAAAGTACAGGAACAGATCGATCACTGGGTAGCGCAAAAGATCACAACGTCTCAGATAAAAAGTAACCACTGGAGTGTTCATGAATGGCTGTACTTTATTGAAAACCTGCCAGAAACACTGACTTTAGAGCAAGTGAAACAGCTTGATAATCGATATCAGTTCACGACCACACAAAATGCAGAAATTGCCTGGGCATGGTTTTCAAGAACCATACCGTTACAATACACGCAGGCGAATACATCTCTGGCGACATATATGCAACGTATTGGTCGTATGCGATTTATTGTGCCTTTATACAAATTACTGAATCAATACGGGCAACGAGAACTAGCTCTTGAAATCTATCGAAAGTCGCGCCTTGGCTATCATCCTATTGCTCAGCATGGCTTGGATCGTGTTTTAAAAATCTAACCTGAAAGGGTGTGATACTTCACACCCTATAACAATCCGACTTTCTTGGCTTTTTCCAACGCAATTTTGCGTCGAAGAAGCCACTCCTGCTCTTTCCTTGTCAAATTATCGTCTAAACAACCTGGCATCGATCGACTGGCTTCCAGTGCTTTTGACTCTAGAAGAATTTTTGCAACAATACGCCCAACGATAAAAGCCCTAACTTCCACATAAGGTCCATCATAAATAGACGAAGCACATTCCGGAGGCTTAGATATACCTTCTTCTTTTTTACTATGGCGGGTATCCAAATAAAATAGAACCAGTACAGGAATAACCCCAAGACTTGTCAGCAATAAAAAAGGAGTAGCGAAGGGATCAATGAGAAACTGAATGTAGTTCATATGCACGCTCCCGATAACCAAGCAATAATAAATATAGGCTCAACACACAAAGTATAAGATGGCAAAGAAGCATCCAAACGGCATATAGTGTCGTCATCGATTGAAACTGTATTCCCCAATGAAGTAAGCCTTGCATACTGCCAACAGCAAATAACTTAGTCCCTGCAATGGTCAACAGATACCAGTCGTATCGAATTAATGTATAAATTCTTTGCCAATAACGAAACATGACCATTAATGTAAATAGAAAAAAAACGAGTGTAAGATGACTCAAAAAATATAATGAATAAAGCCCTTCAACACCTTTGATTCCGTCATCTAGATGCATAGAAAAGAGCGAATAGATGACCAGTGCAAGTAATGTTGGAAAAGAGCATCTCTGACGACCGACGACAAATGCATGTATATACAAACAAATCATACACAAGATGACGCCTCCATATGCACTCAATATGTAAAGCGCATCAAGCCAGGAGTTTGGCGAATGATAATCAAATACAAAGTTATACAGACTCATGATAGTTAGTGCATTTTTTATATTTCATGATAAACGGCTGCTCCTTGGCTCATTTCTTTACGATTCGTGACACCGCCACAAACAACAAATATTGCAGCCAGCATTAAAAGAATATTCATGACATAGACGAGAAAATTATACATTGGGAGTAAGGAAGTAAAATACCGTTCGAGATAAATGGAATTCACGTGGAGGATCAAAACTAAGCTAATGGACAACCACTGCAAACCATAAAACAAACCATCAAACCAAGTGTGTATTTGGCGTTTCTGTAACGCTTTAAAAAAGTACAGGCTGGAGATAGCCATCAATCCGGTCAAAATCGCAGCCATATCATAAAAAACCATACTCCCTTGCACCATGAGAAATAGCGCCTCCTGCAAAGATGTAAAAACATAATTGCATGCAACTGCTGCAAGGCAGGGAATATATTTGGCCTGATCAGAGGGAGAGAAAAAAGCAAAAGCTACCCAAAGTAAAATGACACTGATCACTGTATACAGGCTTTGACCTACAATGGTCGTAAAACCAATAAATGTCGCATCCAAGTCATGTCCCCTCAGATATTGTTCGCTACCATTTCTTTTGCTGAGCTAATGAAGATCAACATCTAAATCGTCAATGATGCCATATTCCTTTGCGGCTTTCAGTACTGCATCTCTTTGTTCTTGAAGCGCATTGGATTTATGCAGGGCATCATATCCGGACAAAACTTCACACAACATCAATAGTAACTCTTGCTGTGCAAGCGATTTCGACTGCCTTTCCACCTGTGGTAAAAGTTTTTCCTGTAAGTGGTCCGCACTAAAAGATAGAACGCAATCATTTTCTCGACTTCTTTCTTGCTGAGTGCTTTTGTGCTGACAACGATGTTGCCTGGCTTGAATTTGACGAAAATGGAAGCGCATGACGGCAATTACACTCACAAGCCCAACACCAATGAGCATGAGGCGAATTTCACGGATATGCTGAATGATGTAATCCATGTATGCGTATTCTTCATACTTTCGTAGCAGATCTGTTCTACGTCGCTACGATTAAGATTTCAGGGTATACCATCAAACCACAGGTCAAACTCATTTGTCCAGAAATCTTATTGAAAATCAATTTAATGCACAAATAATCCAACACAATTTCATTTTCAATACATGGCGAATGAATCATTATTTTTGATACTAGAGTTGTATGATCGCAATACGTAATCGATAAAATTGAACAAGTTGATAGATCTATTTTCCGTAAATTCGATGCTCTTACCATTCTAATGATAATAATTATCATTTATATTTGTTGGTAATGAATTTTAATTAAGCGGTGATACCGAATGAATTTTAAAATGCTTCGACAACAGACGTTCCCAATGCCTGATTTTGGGCGTTTTATTCAATTCCGATATCGTCGGTTTTTTCTTCCAGCATTTGTGTTCTGTTTACTGGTTTGGCCAGAAACACGAGAAATGACAACACATGTCCTTGCGGATGCTTTTCTGCAAGTCTCTGCATTTGTTGCTGCAACACTTGCCTTTTATTATGGCTTAAAAAGTTTTTTCCCACAGCAGCTCGCCGGTGAATGGATATCCAAACGCCCATGGGTTGAGCTTTGTTATGCTGCACTCCTCGGTGCCTTACCGGGTTGTGGTGGTGCCATCATCATTGTCACACAATACACGAAACGTCAGGTCAGCTTTGGTGCCGTCGTTGCTGTATTAACTGCAACAATGGGTGATGCAGCTTTTGTACTGCTTGCACAAGAGCCGATTTCAGGATTACAGATCATCGCAATGGGCATGGTTGTCGGTGTACTCTCTGGTGCTGTCGTCAATCGCATTCATGATCGTCACTACCTTGCACCAGAGTATCAAGCACAAGCAACTTGTGATGAAGATTCTACGCCAAGTCTGATGAATAAAGCTGCAAGCCTATTTTGGATGTTTGCTTTTTTCCCTGCACTCACACTGGCTGTGTACGGCGCCTTCCAGATTGACCCTGAAGTATTATTGGGACTGTCTCAAAATACAGTGACTCTTTTTGGTGCCACTTCTGCAATGATTGTTTTAGTCATTTGGGCCCTCTCTTCAACGGGTACGAATTATCAAGAAGTAACATCTGAAGATCCTGCAACGCAAGATATGAAGTGGATCAACAAAGTTGCCAGTGATACAAACTTTGTCACAGCTTGGGTCATTGCTGCATTTCTATTATTTGAACTTTCTGTCTTGTGGTTCAACCTTGACCTGGGTTCAATGTTTCAATCCTACGGCCCATTCATGCCCCTATTTGGATTACTAATAGGCTTACTACCTGGGTGTGGCCCTCAAATTCTGGTCACAGGCATGTATCTACAGGGTGTTGTTCCATTTTCAGCTCAGATATCGAACTCAATCAGCAATGACGGTGACGCACTCTTCCCAGCAATCGCGCTTGCACCAAAGGCGGCAATGGTTGCAACCCTGTACTCTGCTATTCCCGCCTTTATTTGTGGTTATGGCTATTACTTCCTATTTGAAATGTAATGAAATCAAGGCAGGGTTTCCTGCCTTGCACTTCATTCAGTTATTGGATTTTGAAATCATACTTCACTGGTAACCCTTGCCGCATCAGCTCAAGTGACACATTGCTTTCCATCTCCAATACTGACCAAAGCGGGTTATGCTCCTCATGCACCCATTGTCCGTTCACACGCAGCACAACATCATCGCTTTTCAGGCCGAGTTCCTGAAAAAAAGGTGTTGCTTCAACATTTTTCAACTTTAACAATCGAACACCTTCGATTTGATGGGTTGCCGCCACAAATTGAGATGCCAGTTCAACTTGATGCACTAATTGTGTTGAAAGCCAACGCCGAGAAATTGGCCGTTGATTGGAGCCTATCAGCGGTTGTTTGGCTTGCTCTTTGTATACAACAGCGTCTCTTCTTTGCATCTCTTCATGCTGTATATTTTGTTTGAGCAATTCGGAGTCGATATACCCAGCATAATTTTCCACTTGTTGTGGACCTTTGATATAAAGTCCGTTAATAAATACAACAGGTACATTACCTAATCCAAGATTCTGCGCAAGTTTTATATCCTTCATCACTTCAGGCTCAAATTTTTTCTTTTGCATACAAGATTGGAAAGATTTGATCTCAAGATTGAGCTGTCTTGCAATGCTTAATATTCGCAGTTGATCCATCTGTGAAAACTGTGCAAATAATGCGTGTTGAAAATCCTGTAATTTACCTTGTGAATGCGCACACCGAGCGGCAATTGCAACAAGCTTTCCATGGCGATGAAAAGGCATCGGTCGATCATAAAACACAAATCGAAGTAACGACCCAAATCGTTCTTTTAATGAGGATAAGACAGGTTGAAGTCTGGCACATGGCGCGGAAACATAACTACAAAAAATAGACAGATGTACCGGCGCAGATTTGTTACCAATTGCGGGTTGTCTTCGTGAAGGTAGCTGTATCCTGGGAGGTTGTGGTGGCTTGAGTAGAATTTGAATATTGCTTTTTTTCCTTTCCTCCAACAGACGTGCTAATGCTGCGTACCTCATTTCATAAGCCTGCCAATCAAGATCATAGAGCTTTAACGTGAGTGGTAAGTCAAGCTCTGATAGATAAATCGCTTCGTTCCCAGCCAGCGCCACCTTTCGATCAATATTTGGTTTTGATTGAGCCAACAATAAAGGAACAAACATGCATTGAATACCTAACAAAAAAAGATAATTCACGATTCTCATCTGGTTTTCCTTATCAGTCGCTCTTTCTCACAATTTTGTCAGAAAGAGCTTTCCAAAGCGCCTAGTGTGGATTCGCATGCCACATAAAGTCAGCAATGATGTTTTGCGTATTTAGATTTGGATGAAAACAGTCACCACCATTAATATGTTCTCCACCAAATGAGAAAGTCCCACCTGAGGGAGTCTGTTCATCAACATATTCAGCAATCACTTCAACACCCGTAGGATTCAAGCCATTCGAATTTTCGTTGTAAGCACGTGCTTCTTCAACCAAGATCTCGTTATAGCGCTGCTGCATTTCTGCGATAGCCTGATGGCGATAGGTCAGTGACTCACCATTGAGAGGCGTGGACTGGGTTACTATTCGACAAACATTAAATGTCTGCCATATAGACTCGCAGTTCACACGATGATTATCCGCTTGTTTATCTAACCCTGCCTGGCGGATATCTTGTACACGTGGGACACTTCCTAAAAGAATGCTGGCCCCCTGAGGTAAATGCGAAACTAAAGTGTTTAAGCCATTTCTCAAAGCATCTCGCCATTCATCTTCTGTATAAAGCGGATCATCACAATGGGCGGGGTCGATACAATCACGACTACATAAATCATTCCCACCAAACAAGACTTCAACATGATTTGGTTTTAGACTTTGCGATACAATCATCATTGCCTGTGCTGCAAAGCTTGGCTCCTCTCCATCTTCACGTATTCCCGTCAGTTCTGCACCTGTCGTGGCTGCACCTCGATAAGCAGTAATCGAACTGTCTTGTGATTTAAAGCGGTCATGAATACTGTTTACACGCTGACTTTCGCCATCAAACCATGAATGGTGAGGCTGATCAGCTTTTAAGAGACACAGTAAATCCAACCATGATGTATTCGCCTCGCAGTTTGCGCCAAATGCTTTCGTGAGACTATCACCAGCGACAGCCGTATGCTGTATATTGATCATTGTGGGTACTTCTGGGAGGGTTATCGGGGTGGAAAAAGCGTATTGAGAGAGTGTAAGCAGTGGGAATGCAATCCCAATTTTCTTGAATCTACTCCAGTTGACTTCCTGTTGTTTTCGTAAGTTATTCATCGGATCACCCTTCGGTGTATCAGGGAATATTTATTTCATGCCATGAGAAATATTCCCTTCTTATTATTAGATATCCTGATTCACTTTCATGAAAAAACAAAAAACTCATGAATTTCCATGAGGTTATTATGGTATAGACAAGTTTTTTTGCAATATCCGATGCTTGTGGCACACGAACTCAAACTGGTCGTCGTCACTCAGGTTATAAGCGGTTATCGCCATGAACAATTTGGGCCGAAACATCAAAATACCATTTGTAACATGACTATTTATTCGATAGCGGAAACTTTCATAAAATAATGATGAGAAAATGAGGAAGAGAATTTTATTCCTCTCCCACATCAATGCATTTATTCAGCTTTTACCTACTCCACCGTCACTGACTTCGCTAAGTTACGTGGCTGATCGACATCTGTTCCTTTGATGATAGCGACGTAGTAAGACAGGAGTTGAAGTGGGATTGTGTAAACAATTGGGGCTATGATGTCATCTGTGTTGGGGACATCAATGACGCGCATTGTTTCATCTGACTCAAACTGGGCGTGCTTGTCTGCAAACACATACAAGATTCCGCCTCTCGCGCGGACTTCTTCTACGTTTGATTTTAGTTTTTCCAACAACTCGTTGTTTGGCGCAACGACGATGATTGGCATATCTGCATCAATGAGTGCTAATGGGCCATGTTTTAATTCACCAGCCGCATATGCTTCTGCGTGGATATACGAGATCTCTTTAAGCTTCAACGCACCTTCCATTGCTATCGGGTATTGTTCTCCGCGCCCAAGAAACAGGCTATGCTGTTTATCTGCAAATTCTTCTGCCAGTTTTTCGATTTCGTCACTCAGTGCCAATGATTCTTCGATTTTGCTTGGTAAGCTATGAAGTGCATTTGTGATTTGCTTGATGACATTCGCCGCAATCCCTTTGCTTTGGCCAAGTGCAGCCACCAACATCAATAAACCAACCAACTGGGTTGTGAATGCTTTGGTCGAAGCAACACCAATTTCCGCACCGGCTTTGGTCATAAAGCAGAGATCAGATTCGCGAACCAAGGAAGAATTCGGAACATTACATATCGCCAAAGACGTCATATAACCTTGCGACTTCGCCAAGCGCAGTGCTGCAAGCGTATCCGCTGTTTCTCCGGATTGAGAAATCGTGACAAACAATGCATTTTTATGGACAAAGGATTTGCGATAACGGATCTCTGATGCAATCTCAACACTACAAGACACATTCGCATACTGCTCCAACCAATACCTCGCAACAAGACCAGAATGATAGCTGGTTCCACAAGCAACAATCTGCACATGCTCTACTTTTTTCAATAGCGCTGACGCATCTTCACCAAATACACTATCAACAATCGTAAGCTCTAAGATACGGTCTTGTAACGTATTGCGGATTGCTGTTGGCTGTTCGTGAATCTCTTTGAGCATATGATGGCGATATTCACCTTTGCCATCGCTTTCATGGCTGATATCAGACTCAAACTGGTCACGCTCAACTTCTTTTCCAGTTGGATCAAAAACACGTACTTGTTCACGCGTTAACTCTGCAATATCGCCTTCTTCCAAATACTGGAAGCGGTTTGTCACTGGTTGAAGAGAGAATTGATCTGATGCAACGAAGTTTTCACCAATTCCCAATCCAATGACTAATGGACTGCCTGAACGGGCGACAATTAAACGCTCTGGGTTATTCACTTCATAGACAACAGTACCATAAGCACCATGAAGTTTCTTCACTGTTGTTTGAACTGCCTTGAGTAGGTCACCCGTTTGTTTCAGATCTTCATGTATTTGATGCAACATGACTTCCGTATCAGTATCCGAAGTGAAGGTATATCCTTTGCTTTCAAGTAATTGGCGAAGCTCCGCATGGTTTTCAATAATACCATTATGAACAATCACAAGCTTCCCTTCAGAAACATGTGGATGTGCATTTTGCTCTGTCACCCCACCATGCGTTGCCCAACGTGTGTGTGCAATCCCGGTAGCACCCGATAAATCTTGTCCCTGGCAAGCATCTCTGAGTTCAGCAACATTTCCGACTTTGCGGATCCGGTTTAACTCACCTTTTTTATCAACCACAGCAATGCCTGCTGAGTCATATCCGCGATACTCAAGGCGTCTCAAACCCTCAAGCAAAATATCTTTTACATCTCTTTGTGCTACCGCACCAACAATGCCACACATATGCTTATCCTTTTTTCTTCACTGGTCTTTGCCAATTTTGTATATGGCGCTGTTTTCCACGCGCAATCACAAGCTCTTCATCACCAACCGATTTTGTTACTGTTGACCCAGCGCCAACCGTTGCATTTTTACCGATAGATACAGGGGCAACTAAAGAGGAATTTGAACCAATAAATGCGCCTGCTTCAATAACTGTTTTGGATTTATTCGCACCGTCATAATTGCATGTAATTGTGCCAGCCCCAATATTGACCTTCTCGCCGACTTCAGCGTCACCAATATAAGCTAGATGGTTCGCTTTTGCGCCGGTGCCGAGTGTGGACTTCTTCACTTCAACAAAGTTCCCGACTTTGGCTTTATCCTGTAAGGTCGTCTCAGGCCTTAAGCGTGCGTATGGGCCAATTTGGCAATATTGATGAACTATCGAGCTATCGATCATCGAAAATGGGTGAATTTCGGTCCCCTCTCCAATTTCACAATCCTTCAAAATACAGTTCGCACCAATTTTGACATGATCACCAAGGTGAACACGTCCTTCCAAGATCACATTCACATCAATCTCAACATCTTGTCCAATCGTGACTTCACCACGAATGTCTACCCGTTGGGGGTCGCGGACAGAAGCACCATTGCTCATGAGCTCTTGTACTAATCGACGTTGGTAGTCCTGCTCCAGTTGGGCCAATTGAATTTTGTCATTTGCCCCCATAATCTCACACACCTGATGGGGTTCTGAAGTTTGGATGTTGCAACCTTCTTGTACTGCCATTGCAACGATATCCGTCAAGTAATATTCTTTTTGGGCATTTTCTGCCCTTAGTTCTGAGAGCCAATTGAGAAGCTTCTTTCCTTGAACCAACATAACACCCGTGTTGATTTCTTGTATAGCAAGGACTTCTTGTGAAGCATCTTTTTGTTCGACGATTGCCTGAACATCGCCATTTTGGCGCACAATTCTCCCATAACCTGTGGGGTCGGCGAACGTGGCCGTCATTAAAGCAAATTCGTTGTTTTTCTGGTATGCAGTAAAGAGCGCTGTCAGGCTGTCCTGTGTCACTAAAGGAACATCTCCATAAAGGATCAAGACATTCTCTTCCGGTTGAATCAATGGCATTGCTTGTTGAACCGCGTGTCCAGTTCCCAGCTGTTCTTCTTGGTGAATCCATTGTAAATCCGGGTATTGTGGCTGCAATTGTTCTATTAATTGTTCACCACCATGACCATACACAACATGAATTTTATCGGCTTTCAAAGAAATTGCCGTGTCGATAACGTGTTGGATCATGGGTTTATGCGCAACAGCATGAAGCACCTTGGGTAAAGAAGACTTCATACGCGTCCCTTTCCCAGCAGCAAGTATAATGACGGATAAACTCATTCAAAAACCTAATATTTAGTTGCAAAGAATGTGTATGCTAGTCGTGAAATGAATGAAAATTTCAAAAAGCAGCTAGCGCACCACCCATCCTCAAAATTGAATTCAGTGGTGCATTTTAACCGTGTCAATACTGACAATCAAAATCTCTTTAGCCTGTACCTAGCGTTATGGCACCCTTTTCTTCTTCTGACTCAGTTGCAGCACTTGCGAAGAGTTATTTTTCTGGTTCCAAACGAGGTCGCGAATTGTTCCCATCGGTGTATATCCAGCAGGTGCATCTTGAAGAATTTGTTGGATCCTGGAAATGTTAAAATGTTCACACGCATCTTCGAGTCTTCTCAAGAGAAAGCTGACTTGAGACCAGCTCATGCATGCTTCTTTTGCCGTCAGGATCCGTGGATGTTCTGTTCCACTGACTTTTTCACCAATGAGCAGTTCTTCAAACAATTTTTCCCCCGGGCGCAAGCCTGTATATTTGATTTCGATATCACCATGGGGATTATCATCACTTTTCACTTCTAACCCCATCAGGTTGACCATTCGCTTCGCCAGATCCGAGATTTTTACGGGTTCTCCCATATCTAATACAAATACATCCCCACCTTTACCCATTGCGCCTGCTTGGATCACCAATTGGGATGCTTCTGGAATTGTCATAAAATAACGGATAATCTCTGGGTGAGTGACCGTCACAGGGCCACCCTTACGAATTTGCTCACGAAATAATGGCACTACGGAACCAGATGAGCCCAATACATTTCCAAAACGAACCATACTGAAACGTGTTTCTGTTTGCCTCAACGCTAAAGCTTGCAAAACTAATTCAGAGACTCGTTTCGTGGCACCCATAATGTTTGTTGGCCTGACGGCTTTATCTGTTGAAATCAGTACGAACGTATCAACACCTGAATTAATGGCCGCCTCTGCTGTGTTCCAGGTTCCAAAAACGTTATTTTTCACTCCCTCGATAATATTGTATTCCACCATGGGCACATGTTTATACGCTGCTGCATGATAGACCGTATTCACATGGTAAGAGCGCATCACTGATTCAACTCTTTCCTGAATTTGTACAGAGCCAAGGATTGGCACAATTTCAACAGCGGTCCTGAGTGCAGCCAATTCTTGTTCAATTTCATAGAGAGAATATTCATTCAACTCATATAAAATCAACATTCTCGGCTGTTGATGAATAATGTTCCGACATAGCTCTGACCCAATCGATCCACCAGCACCTGTGACCATCACAACTTTGTGGTGGATATTGGCTTGCATTAAGTCAGAACGAGGCTCCACTGCATCACGGCCTAGCAGCTCTTCAATCTTAATATTTTGAATTTCATCAATTTTCATTTTGCCATTGATAATGTCAGAAAACCCGGGGATCGTCTGAATCGGCAAACTAAACCTTTCTAACTCCTCGATAATCTTCTTTCTTCTTGAACGGGGAACACTTGGAATAGCAAGCAATATTTTGGACACTTTATCTGACTTTAAAACACAAGGGATTGAATCCAGTGCATAGACAGGCAATCCTACAATGGTCGTATTCTGCAAGGAGATATCATCATCAATAAATGCATGAGGAAAGTACTCATCACCATTATTCAATGCTAATGCAAGCTGACGACCAGCTGAACCAGCACCATAAATGAGCACAGGCTCTTTTTGCCTTCTGAGTTGCTTTTGGAAAATTGACCGCATGAGGATCCGTATACCACCAATGGTCAATAGAGACACAAGGGTATAAGTGACCAATACTGAGAATGGGAGGGAGTAATCAGACCATTTTGCACAAAAAAACAAAAGCCCTGTCGATGAAAACACACCAATTACAACGACAAGTAGAGCCTGTTGGCCAAGGTAACGGACAACAGCACGATACAAACCTAACCGAATAAAAACAAAGAGTGTTCCAGGTAATGAAAGTAAAAAAACACTAAGCGCTGACAAGGATAATACCTGATTGATATCTCCGACATAAGTAAACAATGCAAAAACGTATGCGCATGTCAGAGAAACACAATCGATCACTAGCGAAATAAGGCGCTTGTGGACTCTTGGTAAAGATAACAGAGTCTCAATGAACGTCATAATAGCTCCTGAGTATTTGTATTGAATCAAGTACATCTGGAAATGTCCGTCAGCTGACCAACAACAAACCTCTAGAAACTAGACATTTTATCCGTTTGATTTATCAAATAAATATATTGAATATTTCATTGTAGCGTCCATTCAGCTAAAATGAGCCCGTTATTCCATGGTTCATACAGCAAATATATCACCTCCAGTGATCAATTCTCATCGCATCCAGCCCCCAAAAAATAAGCTAAGCATATCAACGGCGTATACGTTAGTATAACCGCGAATATTCCATCAATAACGCCAAGTGCAACGAAAATTGCAAATGGTGCTAGGAAGAATAAATTAATCGCCGCGACACAAGCAGTTACTTTTAAGTGGCTTCTGAAATAGCGGGACATGTTTTGATAAGCATGGCTACGATGCGCCTCGTAAAACTTCTGCCCCCGGATCACCCGGCGAAATAACGTCACCGTCGCATCAACAATAAAGACCCCCAAAAGGATCATCCACACCCAGAACATATCTGGATTGACTTGTGCACTAATCACCGCAAAAGCTGCCAGCACAAATCCAAGAAAGCCACTCCCCGCATCACCCATGAAGATCTTGGCAGGCGGAAAATTCCAAAACAAGAATCCAAGAACCGCGGCAGCCATGATCCAATTCACATAAGCAAGCTCGGGTGAGTCAATGATAAAGAACATGATTAAACCGGCTATCAGGTTTGCGGTAATCGCCTCTACACCTGCAATCCCATCAATCCCATCCATGAAGTTATAAAGATTCACGACCCAGGTCATTGCAAGTACAGCGAGTAAATTACCAGGTATACCGAGATCAATCTGATAACCCACAATCTCTAGAGGAGGCAGACCGCCGAGTGAGTACAACACGAATGAAGCAGCGATCATATGGACGCACAGCCGCCATCGTGCAGGAATATGCCCATGGTCATCCATCAACCCAATCAGCGCAACCATCATCCCTGCCGTCAATAACCCAATACTCCAGAAAAGACTCACGACCTGATTCGCCATCAGCCAAACAAGCACCGAGAGGAAGCATACGACAATTGCAACTCCACCACCTCTTGGTGTAGGTACATCATGTGAGCTTCGTTGGTTGGGGATATCCATCACATTGCGTTTGATGGCATACATTCGGAGAAAATAAGTCGCAACGAGCGAAAGAAACACGGTGAAAATGATAGGCGTGATCGTCATTTTTCAGTCAGCTCCGTGGTCAATAGATCATTTTTAGAATTCAGGTAATATTGGACAGTCTGTGCAATTGCGTGTTCTACTGAAATCACAGGATGCCATCCCAGTTCTGTCTTCGCTTTCTCACAACTCAGCTGTAGTGAACCAAACAAGCGCTCAGCCAACTGCGGCTTGAATAAACTCAGACAACCATGGATCAACCACACTGGTACGGGAATGATCCAGCCCTTCCCCCCCATCGCTTGCGAAATAAAATTGAGTAATTGTGCCGTTGACACATCAGCATCATCGCTAACCAAATACGTCTCATTGGCTGCTTTGGGATGTTTCATACAAATTGCGATAAAATCAACAAGGTTATCCAATGCAATCAGGCTTCTTCGATTATCAGCCAAGCCAAAAGGTAAAGGAAAGCCTCTTTCAACCCAGCGCATCATGGTCAAGAAATTTGCTTTCACACCAGGGCCATAAACTAAAGGCGGACGAATAATCACAACCTCCATGTCTGTTTCCTGACTGATGTTCTTGAGCGATTCTTCAGCTTCACATTTGGATCGACTATAAGCGTCCATTGGAGAAAGAGGGTCCGTTTCTTGGTATTGTCGAGAGAAAGGGGTTTCCTCTCCATGGACTTTGATGCTGCTCAAAAAAACAAATCGCTTCACACCTGCTTTTGCAGCAGCTGCTGCTAATGCGGCTGTCCCCGCTGTATTTACTTCATAATATGCATGATATGGGTCACGATAATGTTCGTTCATCACATGCACACGTGCCGCAGTATGAACAACAACATCACAGCGAGCCAATTCTTCGTCCCACCCTTCAGATTCCGCAAATGAATGAAATTCGAATGGATGATGTTTGTGATGCATCGACCGTTGTAACTCCCTTGTAGGGGTATAAACAACATCAACTGTGTTATCCATTAAACAGTGCTGAAATAGGCGCTCGCCAACAAAGCCCGTTTTACCTGTCAAGAAAACATTCATGATAGTTCTTCCTTTGCCGGACAAATTGCAATTATGGAACGCGCCATTGCTGTGGTGATAGTCTGGCGATTAAACTGTTGGATAAACTGTCTTCGCTCGGTTCTTTGCAGATCTAATCTCTGCAGCGCCTGCTTGGCATCTTCCGGCTGACAGGGTGAAAATAACTGAGCATTCTCGACATACCGCTCGATGAAAGTCGCTGCATATCCTGAAACACCCGCCAAAATCGGTTTTTCCATCGCTGCGTATTCAAAGATTTTAGACGGAAGTACTTTTTGAAAAGCGGCATGATCATTCAAATGAAGAAACAACACATCCGCTTGTTGGTAGTGGGCCACGAGTTCATCTTGCTTCACAGGAGGAAGTAATGTGACGTTTTGAATATTCAACTTAGCGAGCGCCTCTTTCAGCTGAACAACACGCCCACCATCTCCGATAATCACAATCTCAAACTGCTCTCTGATCAACTGTGCTAGCTGTGGAATAATCCGGTGAAGCCCCTGCCCTTCACCAATATTTCCAGCATAAAGAAGTTTCTTTTTTGCGGAAGGTGATACTGCTTCCTGAATATCTTGACGCCGAAGAAATGTCGCATCAATTCCATTTGTAAATACATCATATTGACGATGCTGGAAATACTGGTTGAAGTAAGTGCGAAACCCTTCAGAAACTAAATTGATCCGTGTCGCTCGGCCAAAGGTGTAATGTTCAATCCCCCTTAAGAATGGGAAAAGGAGCCAAAATAACTTTCGATTGAGCACATCTTTTAAGGTATCTACAAAAATATCCCGAATATCCAAATACAAAGGAATTTTCTTTCTATCGGCGATTCTTGCGCCTAAAAAAGCGGTAAAAAGACGAGAGGAAGTCGCAAAAATCAAGTCGTATTCTCGTGGTTGCGTAATTTGCATCACTTTACGATAGAAGTGGTTAAATGCAATCACCTGATCGACCATGCCACTCTTATGTTTTGGTAATGATACACGCCATATGTTGATATTTTGACGCTTTTCAAATGCTTCAACCTGATGTGCAAATGACTGATAACGATTTGGCTGTGACGTCACGATATCGATTTCTGCATCCTTGGGAAGCTGTTCTTTCAGCTTGTTCACAAGCGCCGTTGCGCGAAATGAACCGGCACATAAATCTGGTTCATAATAAAAAGTCAGTACAAGAACCCGCATATAAAATCCCAATATTCATTCAACTATGAAGTACCGCTTGGAGTTCAATCACCAAGTAATCTGACTCATGACTTCATTCGCTTGAAAAGCCACAATCAACACCGAAGATTTCACAGATAAACCGAATTCCGGATGCCAATGTGATGCCTCAATGGAAACACTGGCATTCTTACAAGAGAATGTCAGGTGCTCGCCTGTTGGCAGCATTAAACGACATGTTTGATCATCCACCAGCTGGGGGGTGATTTCTGGGTGTAAGTGAAAATACGCTTTTGCATACTGAAATCGTCCCGAGAGCCGATCGATGAGTTGTATCTGATTTGAACGACACTGGAATGTGCGCTCATGTTGAACTTTCCCTGGTAAGGTTCGGTATCCATTGTGTGAAGCCGAGATATAAATGCATGCTTCACTCGACAAGAGATCCACATCAGAAGGATAAGCACGCCTAGCAACCCGAAATCCGCCCCAAACTTCTGAAGAATCCTTTCCATCCACCTCGACTGTATTATGTGCACAGGTCTTGCGCTGATTAAGACGCTCCTGACTGACACCGTAGACAGATGTGCCTGAATTCACAAATACACGTTGGTTACCAAAGGACCATTCAAAACTCAACGTATCTGCATGGGCATGCCCCGGAATATAGTCAGGCCCCACTTTTGCTGCATCAATCAACAGGGCATATTGCCGTTGATTCACTCGAATATAACCACTTTGTTTTAAATGATGAACTTGATAGCTTGACTTGGAAGCGACCATATTTAACTTTTGCGCATAAGCCACCAACGTTTGATAATTTGCTGCAACACCGATTGCCGAGTCATTAAAAAATGAAATTTCTCCATCGGGGTGGGTCATTACATCCATCCAAGTAAACATTTGTAACACCACAGACTTCCATTGCTCTAGTCGATGGATCATTTGTTTTTTGGGGTAAACATAGGTGAGATTGATCAAATCGAGCAAATCCGTCAGCATAATCGCATGATACATCGGGGACAACTCAAAGTTTCCCCCATCCGCAAGGACCTGCTCTGGGAGCTCATCATCTAAGATCCGCAGCCCCATTTTCAGCCACTTTTCAGCCATTGAGCCTGAAAAATAGCACCCCGCAAAGATGAGTGCTTTTGCATTCGAAAACAAGTGATTTCCGAGAAGGTGATATTCCAAAGTCTGCGTCAGAACATGAGCCTGCTTCGTTAAACTATCCAACCATGCTGACTCTGGTGAATGATGTTGAAACCACTTTATCCAATTCACAATACGCAGTGACAATGGGTAAGGTTCCCAACCGTCGTTTTTGAGCGGGGGATTATGTTTAATCCAATGATCGATGAGTTCGCGGTGTAATGCTTGCCGATTGGGATGATCCCAAGCATTTAAATCATCAAAATAATGCAGGTTATAACACCAAAGCTTGGACTTGTGAGGTTGATACCATTCGCTGGGAGAGCCTTGTTCATTTAAGAAACGGGCGGACGTCATCGAAAAAATCCGTTGTGGCACCAGAGGTAAATCAACCCACGCCTGTTGAGGCTCCGTCAGTGTTGCCGTCTCCTGCTGGTTTGGATTTACCCGGATCAGTTTCCGCTTGATCCGATCAATCACCTGAATTGGTTTAACGTATTTTAATGTATGATAATAATTCGCAATCAAACGGCTATCTCCTGCATCTTCACCCAACGGCAAAAATACAGCAGCTGCCACAGCTTGTAGGTATGGTTTGATTTTCCTGAGAAATGATCGTCTATCATTGATTCTACAATGCTTGTATCAATCAATTGATGCGTATGTTTCAGTTGTTTTTTTAATTCCTCCGACCCAAGCCGATGAATCAGGCCATCAAGGGGAGGGTTGAACCCAGTTTTAGGGCGCTCAACAAGCTCTTTGGGCAAGATCCTGCGTAGGAGTGACTTCAATGGATGCTTCGGCTGATTTCCCTTGAGTAGTTGACGACTTGGCATCTGATACCCATCCGCGATGACCGCTTCATCTAACAACGGAACCCTCAGCTCAATGCTGGCAAGCATGCTTGCCTTGTCCGAGACGAGTAAGTTATGAGAGAGAAAACCTTTCGCATCCATCCATTGCGCAACTTTGATTTTATCTTTTGTGTTCTTCACTGCTG
The DNA here is from genome assembly GCF_000374485.1 of Algicola sagamiensis DSM 14643. GTDB lineage: Bacteria > Pseudomonadota > Gammaproteobacteria > Enterobacterales > Alteromonadaceae > Algicola > Algicola sagamiensis. The sequence goes on along the minus strand of NZ_KB894505.1, from coordinate 23,528 downwards.
AGCCTGGGATTTGCTTCAGCTTATGACACATGACTTCTTCCAATTCTTCAGCATCATGAAAAAGGTGATCCAATTCTTGTCGACTAAAATATCCAAGCATGCGGCTATAAGCCAAATACCAGTTTTTTTCATAACTATATGAGACCAATCGTTCAAATTTCTTATCGAGACTTCTTGGAAAAAGCTTGTTTTTTAAAAGAAACTTTAGAATAAACCGCAGTTTTCGCAATACACCATGATACTTCAACACAAGATAACGAGGATACCCCGCGAAAGCCTCATCCCCCCCCATCCCAGAGAGCATGACGCGATAACCACTGTCCCGTGCTGCTTTAGAAAGTTGGTATGTTGACCAAAAAGTGTAGTCGGAAATCAGCTCCTCGCTATAAAGAGTGACAAAATCGACACTTGCTAGTAATGCTTCACGGGATTTATCCTCGGAAGAAAGATCAGCAACCTTGAGCTGTTTCCCTAAGTGAGTCGCGATTTTTTGTGAGTACTGCAGATCAATATCGGAAACGGGATCGGATTCGTACCGGGCAAAAAACAGCTCAGGATCAGATGTTGCCTCGGCAAGCAGGCTTGAGTCGACACCACCACTAAAGAAAGTGCCCAATGGTACATCCGAGACTGTTTGACGCTTCACTGCTTCTTGTATCTTGGTTTCAAGCGGTTTTGGGTTTTGATAATGATCCAAAGCAGCATAAGGCGAAATTGATTGTTGTTTCTTTCTTAAATCAAACGTCAGCATATGACCTGGCATGAGCTTTTTCACACCTTGATACCCTGTATTTGGTTCATACAGAAACCCATGGGTGAAAAACTCAAAAATATCAGAGCGGTCGATTTTTAGATCAATGTCTGAGAATGGTTTTAGCCCCTTAATTTCTGAACTTCCAAATAAACCTTGTTCGGTTTCATACAAGTAAATTGGCTTAATCCCAACCATATCTCGTACAACAAATAATTGCTGCGTTCTCATGTCCAATAACACAAAGGCGTACATTCCTCGCAGTTGCGAAAAAGCCGCAGTCCCGTGGCATGCATACATTTGCAGGATCACTTCGGTATCTGTATTTGTCTGAAAACAAACACCTTGCTTTTCTAAATCTCGCCTCAGCTGCTTAAAGTTATAAATCTCACCGTTGTAACTGATACTCAACTTGCCTTCTAGCGCATGCATGGGCTGCGTTCCCGCAGGAGACAAGTCAATAATACTCAACCGATTATGTCCCAAGCCAACATGGTAGTCCCCCAATGTCGTAAAAAACGTCCCCGATGCATCCGGCCCTCGATGCTGAATATTCAGTAAACTCTCTTCTAATGCTGACTGTTGATGTTTATTTTGAATACAATAAAAACTTATTCCGCACATAGAAACTCACTTTTCATTTCGATTGTCAGCATGTCACGATGCACATTGAACCAATGCATCAAATGTCACCGGCCATTCCATATGACCCAGCACACGCTGCCTGAGCAAACGAACCTCTGTTTCTAATCTCTCAATATCCATCAATAACGGAAGTATCTGCTCATAAGAACGAATGTAGCCAATATATTCTGTATCACAGTACACCTGTTCGCTTTGTTGATATTGTTCGATGATATCAAGCAAGATAAAAGGCTTCTGTTGGCAGAGAAGATCAAATACTATTCCTGAAGGGTTCGAAATCGCAACTGAGAACATTGATAATAAATCTCCTTTAGCAACCGTGCCATGATGGAAGACTCTGCCTCGTAAAGACTTAAAAGATTTTAACCATACGCCTTTATCTCTAGGATGAAGTTTGATTGCGTAACTAAATCGAGGATTCTCCTTAGCCTCACGCTCCAGCAACGCAACAACAGTAAGGTTGCATGACAATGCCACATCATCACAATCCGCAAAATAGCAAGCTGTAAAATGTTCGTTTTGACTGATTGACGAGTAATGCAGTGGTGACGCTTTAATTGCACCTAAAAATCGTAGTTTTTCTTTACAAGTAGACCAACTGGACTCGAATAAGTGTTTACGACGTAAAGTATCAACAAAAAAGAAGTGCCCAAAAACAGGATAAGGCAAATCATTATGCCGTTGATCACATTGCATTAAGTGAGCACATTTCAACCCCACCTTATTCGCAACAAAAGAGTCGGCCCATGCATGTGGAGACTTTTGTTCCATGCTAAACAGCACATCCCCTGTCATAGGATAATGATTCAACTCGATTTCAAGTGATTGTGCATATAAAGAGAGATCCACTGACATAACCAAGACCTCCCGAACAGCTTGCGTTAAATCCACCTGAATCGATTGACACTCCCAAACTTGAGTCCTAAGCGTTAGAATTTTCCACAGCGCTTTGACATACATCTGAAAAACAGCCACTTTTCCTTTGGGCTTTATTTCTGCAATCAATATATTTCGCTGCCCCTTTAGCAATCGCTTTGCTTGCTGAACAGCCGACTGCCCAACAAAGGTTTGCCCGACTAATAATAAAACTTTTTTCTGTGTATCCTGCAATAGAGGAGAAACAAACTCTAATGCACTTAGTCCCCTAGCAACAACCGTGCTTTCAATACTCGAATAAGTCTCCTGATGATTTGTTGTTGATGCTTGCCAAGATGCTCTCTTAATTTCCTTCATGAGTTTCACGAAGAATACAGCGCTGAGTCGTAATAAATTATAAAAAGGTTGAAGCAGGTACCCTTTTGAAAGATATCGAATCGAAATTTTTGCATGATGGTTTTTTAAATATCTTTCAATGATTGGCTGGATCACATCCGAACGTCTGTAAAGACGTATGCCTTGTGACTCATGTTCTGCGAGAAAGTAATTAGGTCCAGATAAATGTCCGAATAATTTCTTTTGAAATGTAACCTGAGCAACGAAAGGAGATTGTAACAATGCTGATTTCAAAGCTTCAATATATCGAATAATTGGCCAAACCGTACACTCAAACAAGTTATTCGAAAAGGCAATTAAGGTATCTGGGAAGCCACAATCCTTAATCATCTCATGAAACCATTCACGTACTGATTGTGTAAAAATATCTAGTTTACAGGTAACCTTATTCACATCAATATAGTGGTTGCCTTCAGGTACTGTGAAACCACCTTCTCCAATCAACATATCTCCTTCGTTCATCTCTAAAATAAAGTGCCTGCAATCATCTTCTGTAAATGCAATAAAAACATTCATAAAGCCTCTTTATGTGTCGTTTCTTTAAGTTGCAAAAGTACCCAAATTGCGGGAAATGCTGAAGAATATGAAATCGCGATAAATAAAGCAGAAAAAAATCGAGCCATCATTGTTGTTTTACCACAATAAAAAAAGACAAAGGAAAAATATGCCCAAAAGAATAATCCATAAGCAACCGTCAAAAAGCTAAAGGATGAAACCAAACCGATTGTCGAATCACCATAGTAGTGATATAGATAAGGAGACTCATTGATAAGATGACGAACTGAGTTATTGATATCCCCCATCCCGACCCCCAACGGAAACTCAAGGATAGAAACAAAAGCAACTGAGAAATCGAGGATCCGCCCAAAGATTGATGTATCCGTCCCGATGAGTTGTTCAGGATCTTTCAGCCGAGCAAGAATATGAAAGCCGCGACCTAATGATGTGCCAAGATCAGAGTTAATTAAAAAAACAAGTCCAGTAATAAGAATAGATACAATGATGATTCGCCAGAAGATACTCTTTACACTCACAAACCCAAGTATCCCTAGATAGGCTAAGAAATATACATAACCAGTCCCTGACTTTGTTGCAAGAATCATTGCAATAATCAACGTAGCGTTGACTACATATGCTGATAAAGTGAGCTGCTTAGACAAACGAAGGTAATCATTAACAATCAAGAAAAAGACAAGCAATCCCCCAAATAACCCCGGTTCTGTCGAGAAAGTAGAGACACCTCGATATCCCATCACCTCCAGACTATTTGTATTTCTAATAAAGTGATTTTGCAGCCCTATAAAAAATTCAGGTGCAAGAAAGATGAGGATCGTATAGGTAAAGTAAATAACAACAACCCACCGGAAAAAAAGTGGAGTGACTTGGGGTTTTGTATAATAAAAGGCAACAAACACTAAGCTTCCATATATCAGTGATACTGACTTACCCAAATCTATATTGATATCTTGAACTGGATTAATGTACCAAAACAAAATGAGAGGTATATACAGCATCAGTAAGTGAGGGACTGATTCATAACCTTTGCTTTCAAACCAGCGCACTGCAATAACACCCGCAGCAAACACACCTGCCAATGGTTGGATATCACTGCCAATAGGGAATGGGGATACAAAAGGAAAAAAAACAGCAAGTAAAAAAAGCTTGTCAAGCAGTGGCGTCCTTGTGAGCGTTCTAACCGTCATATCCTTAGCTCGCTTAATCTATGTTTATCTTCAAAAAAAACATCTTGTAAAAATGCATCTTGCTCTTGACGCGTTTTCTTGTCTTCAGAACCATCGATATCTTCAATCAAACAATCAAGCGACTGGATAAACTGAAAATAAGGTGAGCAAATGTGGGGAATCGCATATTTACACTGATCAAAAATATAGATGTTGGGATTCAAACACCGTGCTGAGATTGCCAGATTTGAATACCCAGAAATCACTATGCTACATCGACGTATCCGAGAAAGAGGTAATTCAGAAAGCACGGTTAAATTCGGTATCTCAGGCAGGCTTCTTTGATTCAATGGATGATATTTAATGGATACGGTGAACTTGGACACAGCACACAGCTTTTTTAGCTCAGCAAAATACGCATCGACTTGTTTTTGGCTCTCATAGAAATTAAAGTCGGGTGCAATAATCACAATCTCCCGGCTTGTTTGTTTCTCGATATCTGAATTCATCTTTAATTCATCAAGTAGAGCTGAAAATCGTAATCCCCCACGAATAAAATTTCGCGCTTGCTGATAAAATTCCAGTTCAATATTTCCCCATACAATGTATGTTGCTCTTGCAAGCCCCTTGCCCCAAAACGCATCAATATTTCGAATCGGTGCTCCGATACATAAATTAAGGCTCCAATTCACAATACGCTTTATCTGCTGTTTCCAGCTCATCGGTGACTGATTTAATAAACAAGGCTGGATCACTAGCATCTTTTGCTCAAACTCTGTTCCTTTCATGGCACGCGAAAACAGTGTGATATCAGAAAAAGTGACAATCCGTATTGGGTTGTAATTCTCCACCCAGCGCAACATTTTTTGCTGAGTCCTTTTATCCCCCAAGAGCTGCCTTTTTGGCTGACGAAACTGGATATCAATAGAGAATCGATCACGGACATCCCTCTCTAGTTCTCCAAAGTTCGCTCCATGTTCATGATGCGTTAGTAATGCATATTGATGATTTTCTCCAAAAAATCGGATGACTTTATCAATGAGCGGTGCACTGAGATAATTATAAGTTGGCACGATAAGTATCCTAGACACGCTGCCCCCCTTTTAAATGGATGATGGCAGCTCCAACAATGATTGAAATCAAAATGAACTTCATGAGCAGGGCCTGTATCGCATTGAGCTCAAAAGATTCATAAATGAATTGAGCATTCACAATGCAGCATCCCAATAGAATCCCAGCCCCTATCATCGCCTGCCGAATAACCATATCAGGCAATTTCAGCCGTCGAGTTGCAGTCCAGTGGATCAAGGTTAGAAACACCATACTGACAATCGATGCCAGTACTGCACCATAAGATGCATAGTGTGGAATCAGCCATAGGTTCAGGCCAACACAAAGGACAGAACAGACAATAAAAAAACACATCTGATGGACATTTCGCTTGAAAAAAGACAGGGTCAGATTGGAAGTCAATCCCATATATGCAGACAAGTAATGAACAAGCAGCAATGGCCCAATCAATGCAAAAGAAGGCTGATATTCTGCTTGAAAGAACCACGAAAGCATCGGCTGCGCAAACAAACAAATGAGAACCGCAAAAAGTACAAGCGCCATGTGGAGTTTGGAGAGTAAAGCGTACACATCTGCTGTCAGTGTTTTGTGTTCTTTGAGGGTTTCGTAAACGGTTGGTGTGAATGCCAAAGCAACAGCTGATGTCGCTAAGAAATAAACGGATGAGATTTTATAAGCCAAAGAAAAAATAGCAACAGCCTCAAGGGTTGCTTCCTGCTCTAGAACAAGCCGATTTGCCATCCCCATCAACCAGCTACTGATAAGTGTCGGCACGAATGGCAGAGAAAACGCAAACAATGGCCGAATACTCGAAAATGACAGCAACCCGGTGAAGCGAACCTTCAGGATCGGCATAGCAATACATGCCAATACCGCAAAAGTCACAGCTTGTGCATGGAGATACCCTTGTACCCCCTGATCTTGTTCATAGATAAACCACCAGGTTAGTACGCCAAGCGCTATGACTTTACACAAGATGAACCTGAGATACACGTGCGGCTTTTGGTGAATTTGGCAATACACCAAGGTCAACGAATTCATCGCGAAACCAAATGCAATCCAGATGATCCAGCCTAAGATATTCGCCTGAGACAACCAAAGCTCGGACAAACCAAGCCATGCATCTAGAATTATCATAACACTCATCAAGCAAAGCGTCCAGCCAAACACCAACCAGAATACCGTGTTGATCACGCGCTTCGGATACTGCTCATCTTCATCGTAGTAATAGCGTTGTGCTGCCCTATCTAATGCAAGTAGCACAAAGGAGTTACATAAGAAGATTGCGACTTCAATCGTTGAAAGTAACCCAAACTCTCTTGGCGTCAAAACAGATGTATATACAGCAACTAACGCAAATGAAAACAACTGTCCGATGATGTTTGCCAGTGCATACACAGAAATGCTTTGTAGCAACTTAGGCATAGGTATTCTCAGTTGACATATACGCCTCCGTGTAAGATCGTGTCATAAATCGCTTGTTTTCTTACCTGCATACCTAAGCGCATGATTTCTGGTGATACATCAGCTTGCAAAAATCCATGTACTTGGTCGCACAGCCCTGACTTCAAATCGGTTTCACGCGAATAGTCACATTGCACTTCTTCAAAATGTACTGAGTTTCTTTCCTGCACTTGAAGAACTTCCATGGGACGGAAAACATATCGATTTTTCTCTGTCATAAATTCCAAAGACCAACGACCTGGCGCATCCCAATTTGCACAATAACTAAAGAAAGCGCCTGTTTCCGTCACGCCTGCGCCTGTATAAATGGCACTCTGCGGGTGCCACTGAAGACGAGATTGGCCTCCTTGATACGCATGAAAGTTTTCTGGCTGCCCACCAATAAAGAATGCAAGATCAATTACATGGCTGGAATTCGCTAAGAGCCAATTTTCTTTACAGCGCGAAGATTTAGGCAGTCCACCGATTGCGTCCGACCATTCCGTAAATTCAAAATGGAAAGAAGAAACGCCACCATCCTGTTCAATCCTTCGTTTTGCTTCAATCACACTGGCGTAAAATCGTCGATTGTAAGCAATATATACCGCACACGATTTTGCACTGGCATATTCATTGAGGTGACTGATTTCCTCAAAGTTTATCCCGCCTGGTTTTTCAATCAGGATTTTTTGCACCCCGTAAGTGATCAATTGATGTGTCGTTTCATATAAATCATCCACATCAACAGCAACTATCACCGCTTCTGGTAATTCTGGCTGCTGTGCTAACCAAGTTGCCAATCCACCAGCTTGGACAGAAATCTCTTTTTCTTTTTGCAGGCGCTGAGCATTCTTTTCACTTCGCCCGATGACTTGAAAGTGAACATTCATTTTTTTCAAGACATCCACATAGTCTGTTGCCATGTGGCCGGCACCAATTAACCAAATCATACTGACCCCCTTCAGGATTTCTTACATTCATGTAATCGGTAAAAACTCTTGCTGGTCTCCAGATGTATCACGGTAAAAAGAAAGAAGATCGCGGATCAGTGGATAGTGCAATTGGCTGGATTCTTGGATTGTTGGTAACTTGCAACAACCAAAGCTCAGAATATTCTGCACAACCCCACCTGTCAGTTCGCTTTGATAACGAGGTGATATGGGGATATGGACGGAATCTTGTCCCTTTTTCAGTATGGTCGCTTTGTCTAAATCTTCGCGAATGATAATTTGCGTCTGCTCAGACTGTAAACGTATTTCTACAGGTTCATCTGTCTCTTCACAAGACATCGAGAGTTGGTGACCACGATCGAAATACGCTTGAAGCGTGCCATTAAATTCAATGTAGTCCGCTCGCTGGCTTTCAAATAATTTCTGATGCAGTTCACCACAATCAACACGCTCAAGCACTCGCTCTGTCAAAAATGCAAATAAATCAATAAAGTGAATTGCATTACACGCCAACCCCCACTGTCCACCAGTAACGGACATCTTCCAGGCGATATCTTGTTGCATATACATCTTCAGCCTGGCGTAACCTCTAAATAAACGACGTGGACAATTGACCCATACCTTCAAATGATGGTCTTTCACTAAATGGCGCGCATGTTCGTAGGAAGCCAGATCCTGAAATAGAACTTTTTCGAGTAGAAAGTTTTTCACTTCTACTTGCTGAACAATCTGCTCAAACAGGCTATAACGTGATTTTGCACCTGTCGCCACAATACAAAAATCCAGTTTTTCAGGGAGAGAGGCCATAGACTCTGAGAAGTGAGCGATAGAAGACTGTGTTAGACTTTGTGCCACCTCAGCAACACGGATTGCAGCAGTCTCAATGGCATCACCATTGGGCTCAACAACAAAAATCTCAGCGCAAGGACCAAGACTCACAAGTGATTGCAGGTGCCGGCTCCCCAATTGCCCCGCACCAATTAGACCTATTCTTTTCATAACAAACTCTCAACTAAATTCGGTAACTTAAAAAATCAACACCATGATCTCTAGAGTGTAAAGCCATCATCAATCACGAGATTTTGACCATTCACACCCCGCGCAGCTGGTGAAAACAAGAATGAAATGGCCTGGGAGATATCTTCCGGCTGTAGCATGCCGATGTTCAGACAGGCATCTTGATATTGCGCCACAAAAGTTTCATGTTGATGATCAAAAATCCCGCCTGGACTCACGGTATTGATTTGAACTTTTTTTCCTTTGTAATATTTGGCGATATATTTCGATAAATGGATCAACCCAGATTTAATCACGGCATATTCGACTGGCATCGTCATCGGTGTATCACGGTAAATCTCGAACTTCGGTGGGATCACCCCATAAATTGAGGCAATATTGATAATGTGCCCCCCACCATGACGGGCAAAATATTTGGCAAATACCTGACTTGTGAGGAAATACCCGCCTAAATTTAGACTGATATTTTCACAAAAATCTTGATATTCAACATCTTCAAAAACTCGGCCATAGTTTTTATTTCTCGGATAAGCCGTATTGACTACACCATGAATTTCACCAAGCTGACTTCTCGATCGATCAATCAAACCCTCCAGTGATTGGCGATTTGTGATATCAACATGGGTGATCATCGTGTCATCACTGCTGACCCCTAACTCAGACGCAAACTGCTCTGCAGCAGCCAGTGCATGATCTGCCAGTGTCACTTTTGCCCCATCATGCAGCAGTTGCCTGACAAATGATTGACCCAGCAATCCAGCTGCACCAATCACGATAATATTTTTCCCATCAAGCGTTTGATTGTGGTTTTGTTTATCCATGGGAATAGAGCTCCTTGTAGAAGCGAACATCACGATCTTGCTCAAATGGGAAACGTTGCCTTGTTTCCACAACTTTCTCAGCCTGGATTTCTACAACTTGCCATGTTTTTCCTTCTGCTATCGGAAAAACACGCTCACCCATTGGGTCAAAAACAACACTGGATGCTTCATAACGCAGACCATTTCCATCTTTACCAACTCTGTTGACCCCGATGAGGTAACATTGATTTTCGATGGCACGTGCACGAAGCAGGGAAAGCCAGTGCCCCACTCTAGAAGCTGGCCAGCTCGCAATCACAACAACAGCGTGACAGTATGAACGATATGCAGTAAATATTTCTGGAAAGCGTAAGTCGTAGCAGGTCGCAAAGCCGAAACAACTGTCTCCAATAGTTGTTGATTGCAGTTGATGCCCTTTTGCAATGTGCTTGTCTTCCCCCGCAAAAGAAAAAGTATGGATCTTGTCATAAGACAAAATATCCTCGAATTGAGGGTTTATATGGCAAAGGCGATTCTTCGTGACTTGGTCTTCCTTGGCTAAGTATCCGAAAATCTGATGTGTTTTTGTCGAGTGGCTCAACATGCGAAATTTCGCAATTGTCTCTGACTGATCCGGCTCTTCAGCTAAGTCCGGTTGATCCACAACAAATCCGGTCAATGTCATTTCTGGCCAAATCACCACATCCACATCTTGATGCGCAGAAAGATCGGCCTGAATAGTTTGGCAACGATTAAAATTCTCAGATTTATCCAACCAAACCTGATCAAGTGAGACCAGTGCGACTTTCATGTAACTTCCCCTCAAGCACTTGAGATCCATAATCGGATCGACGCATTGATTGAGAGCGTCCTACAACAGACAACAAAAACGCTACACGATCATTGATTTAATTTCTTTGGCGAAAAACGGGCTTGATGACTGCGCCATGCAACAACCCTTCAACACTCTGCTTTTCAATTGCTTGGACATAGACATCGAGCGCTTTGTCCATCGCGTTTTGTGTTTTCTCAAACGCTTCATCCTGATGACAAAAAGACAGTGCTATCCAAGGCATTAATACCCCTTGATTGATCATTTCTTGCGAAAACAATGTACGAAGAGGCATGGATATCTGTCCGGTGTGATCTTTTGTGATGTACCAAGGAGAACAAGCGACCCCACCCGCCTCAAAGCAATGCGCAATGCCTTTCTGCTCTGCCAGACGATTCATCATCGCAATCAGTTTTTCCCCATACCCCCATAAATGAGCAATCACATCATGTTCTTGAATAAACTGAACTGAACGGACAAATGCCCCTAAACTACACATCTCTGCGCCATGTGTTGTGGAGAGTAAAAAGAGTCGCTCTTCACCAGTTTTTTCAATTGAGCCAAGCTGCATGATTTCCCTTTTTCCTGCTACCGCGGCAAGCGAAAACCCATTCGCCATTGCCTTACCAAAGGTACACAGATCTGGCTGAATATTATAAAAATGCTGTGCGCCTTTAATATGCCATCGGAATCCCGTGATCATTTCATCGAGCACAAATACAGCACCGTACTTTTTGCACAGCCGCTGTACATCATGCAAATAAGTTTCACCGGGATGTGTACTCGAAGGTGCAGGATGATCGACATTACTTGGCTCTAAAACCACACAGGAAATTTGATCTGGATATTGTTCAAACAGTGCTTCTAACGAAGTAATATCGTTGTATGCAAAGCACTTTGTTTGTTCGATGATATTTTTAGGGATACCTTTTTGAATTGGGGTCGACCCAATAAACCAATCATCATAAGAAAAGAAAGGATGCTCTGAGCACCTGGCAATCAGATCCCGTCCTGTATAAGCACGGGCAAGTTTCACTGCCGCGGAGACAGCCGTCGAGCCATTTTTGGTAAACTTCACCATATCGACACTATCGATTAAGTCAATCAGCGTTTCCGCAGCTTCCAATTCGATGAGCGATGGTCTTGTCAGGTTATTCCCCGCTTTGATTTGCGTAAACGCTGCTTCATCGACTGCTTCATTTGCATAACCTAATGAAACCGCGCGTAAAGCCATACCATAATCGAGGTACTCTCTTCCTTGATCATCAAAGACAGATGCCGCTTTTCCTCGAGCTAAAATTTCTGGTGCATTTTCTGGGTACTGATCAAAACCACGGGAATAAGTATGTGCTCCACCCGGTATCGCTTTTAGTAGTCGTTTTTGATAGTCAGACATGCCTTATGCTCTCATCAGGTTCTTATCTTCAAGTGTCTCCAAAACCGACAAGACACGTGCATCTTCTTCCAAGGAATTTGGGAATGGTGTTTTTCCTTGCGATGCAATCGCCCCCAAAAATGCTTTTACTTCCTGTATATAAGGTTCTTCAGGATTGATATAATGTTGTTCAACAATCCCCTTATCCAGCGGGAATCGGACCCACTGTGGCTCATTCGTATTACAATAAGCGACTTCATTACGGTGACTACTGAACTGTAATTTACCTTCAGAGCCTAATATCACCATCTCCCGCGTGGCGATTGGACGCGAGATCACCTCCACTGTCAGGTTTAACAAGATTTTATGCTTTGGATACTGCAATAAACAGTGGTAAATATCATCAATCTCCGCGGGCATATCCGTCTTTTTCATCACGACACTGGATAAAGCTTCCGGTGTTCCAAATAGTTGATTTAACCAGGTCAACTCAAATGGTACGATTTCTCTCGCGCCCCCAGTTTCCCGGTCTGAGACATAATATTCCTGAATTGACTCCCAAGGGTGCCAGTCAGGCAAGTATTGTCCTGTCACATAATTGATCGACAAAACATCACCGATGAGTCTGTCCTGTAATATCTGTGCGATCCTTTGTGGTCCGGGATAAAAGGTCATTGTACAAGAAGGAGCAATAATCAAATCTGTTGATTGAACGCGCTTTGCTAAAGATTCAATTGCTTCTCGATCTGTGACTGATGCTTCAATAAAACAATGGCACCCTTGCTCAACCGCCCAATTCGCATAAGTCATATGTAGCTTTGGTGGTGTTGAAATCACAATCGCATCAGGGCTAAATTGTTGGGACATTTCATCAAGGTCACAAAACGTCTGCAGACCAAAGTTCTTTGTGATTTCCTCACGGCGATCGGGTCGTACATCTAAACCTGCCAACACATGACCACCAATCGCCTGTAAATTCCGGATCCGACGCTTCCCCATCGAGCCTAAACCGATGACTAAAATATTCATGTTAAAGTCCCCATTCAAATTTCATCACGGCTTCTAGCGCGATAAAGTCATATAGATCATCTACATCGTAGTTTTGATAACGTTTTAGTGGAAAGCCAAGGGAACGGTGTGGATAGAAGCTTTTTTCTGAAACCAGAACGTCATTTTTAACAAGATATACACCACCATAGGAGATATAGAAAGCGGGTTTATCTTGACGTCTTGTTTCTGTCTTACAATCAATGATCAGCTCCTGTAAGTATTTCTTTTCTTCCATAATAAATTGGCTCATCGGATGTTCCTGAACTTCACCAACACTAATCACTGCATTCGCCTCCATTTCGCGAGAGCGAAGTAGGGAAATTATCTTCGATAAGTCGTCACGTTCCCGCAAAGGTGATGTTGGCTCAAGCAGGAGTACATAGTCGAACTCCTGATTTCTTTGCGTACGATAAAACTCAAGACAGTGCATCACGACATCGATACTCATCGCTTCATCTGTTGACAATTCATGAGGTCTTAAGAATGGAACTTCCGCCCCATAATCTCTTGCCACACAGGCAATTTCTTCAGAATCAGTTGTGACAACAACCGTATCAATTTCTGGCGTATTCAGAGCCTGTTCAATTGACCAGGCAATCATTGGTTTACCAAGCAGTGGACGAATATTTTTACCTGGTAAGCCCTTGCTGCCCCCTCTTGCCGGGATGACGGCAATAACCCTTCTATCCGAAATCATTTAAACCCCTTGTAATCTTCCTGCGCCTGCTCAAAGTCATTCATTTTTCCAATATCCAACCAGTACTCATGAATTGGAAACATATTGACATTACATTCTCTTTCATCCATCAAATTTGATAAGAGTGATGGCATATCCAGTGGGTGATTTGGTTGAATACTGCGAGTAACTTCTGGGGAAAGAACATAAATCCCTGCATTCACAAAATGCTTTTGCGTTGGCTTTTCAACCATACTCGTGACATATTCATCTTGAAATTGGATGACACCATAGGGAACTTGAAACTGATATTCGCGCGCGCAAACAGAAGCTTTTGCATTGCTTTTTAAATGAAAATCAAGGAGCTGTTCAAAGTTTACCTTTGTCAGAATGTCACCGTTCATCATAATAAGTGGTTGTTCTTTTGCTCTTTCTGGCAGCAAACCCAATGCTCCACCTGTCCCAAGAGGTGTATCTTCATAAACATAAGTGATACTGACTCCCCAACGACTTCCATCACCAAAGTATTTTTGGATCCTGTCTGCCATATAATGGGTCGAGATATAAAAGTCATGAAAACCACTTTCGATAAACCCCTCAAGGATTGTTTCTAAAATTGGCTTATCTCCCACTTTTAACAATGGCTTTGGACAGTCATCAGTCAGCGGACGTAATCGTGTACCAAATCCTCCAGCCATCAGAAAAACAGGGTTATCATATCGTTTGGTTTTCATGATCTGATGAAGTGTTTCAAGCCCAATCACACGCTTGTGGCTATCGACGACAGGAACACTAATCAGTTCGTAGGTTTCCATCATACGCAAAATAGTTTCACGGGTTTCTTCAGCGACAACATATTTGGGAGCGCGATTCATGATCTGCGACACAGGTGTATCAAATGGTAATCGCTTTAACATCGCTCTTCGAATGTCACCATCGGACACAGAACCGATGAGACGTCCGTCATCATCAATTACCAGGCTTAACCGAAGCCCTTCTTTATCACTCGTTTCCAGTGCAGATTGCAAGCTGGCATCCGGCTTGATCAGGATATTTTTCCAGTTGTGGCTCATCTTTTTTACTCAGCTTTTGACCCAAGGCCGAGCTGGATAAACAACGACATCTGGTTCTATATTACGTGTGACAGCACAACCTGCCCCGATTACCGCATTTTTTCGAATCGTAATATTTTGAATCACAGTCGATCCAGCACCGATATGTACGTGCTCTTCTGTGATTGCATTACCACAAAGCACAGCCCTTGGTGCGATGTGACAATGACGACCAATCTGAGAATCATGTTCAACCACCGCCCCAGTATTGACGACGGTGTTCTCTCCTATTTGGGAATAAGGATTAATCATGGCCCCCGCCATCACCTGCACCCCTTCACCCAATGTTGCATAGCTCGAAACTACGCTCTTGGGATGAACTAATGTGGCGAACTGAAATCCCATTTCCCGCCCATGTTGAAAGACTGTTTCGCGGATCCGCTTGTCTTTCGGCAAGCTACCGATGCCATTGATCAATATGACTTCCTTGGGATTATATTGATTGAGTACTGTGTCATCCCCCAGACATCGCCAGCCAAAAAGTCCTTCCATATTTTGTGGTGTATTTGGATCAATAAAACCAATCACCTCGAATCCCACCAATAAAGCAATCTCTCCAACAACGTTTGCATGCCCACCAGCACCAAGTAAGATCGCTTTTTTTTCATTCACAACAGATCACCCGTATCATAATCCTGGCCCGCAATTGTCCCCAAAAATTGCCAGTATTCTGTTGGTGAAATCCCTGTTCCCGGTCGTTTCACTCCCATGTTTTCCTCACTGAAAACATCGCCTCGACGAATTGGTTTTAATGCAACCAAACTTTTTCGTGCCACTGCTTTTGTTTCAAATTCGCATTGCTGTGGTGCTTTCGTTGAGTGACCAAGCATGCTTTCTGTTACACGGATCATTCGGATCATTTCTTTCAGCTCATTCGGCTCCATTGATGCCTGATGATCAGGTCCAGGTAAGCTTCTATCAAGCGTGAAATGTTTTTCGATTAAAGTTGCACCCTTCGCAACGGCAATCGCAGGTGTAAATACTTCCGCAGTATGATCCGAATAGCCAACCGCGCAACCAAATGCTTGCGCAAGTGTGGGTAATACATTGAGATTCACCTGCGATACTGGAGCTGGATACTGTGAGGTACAGTGTAGTATCGTCACACGCTCCTTTAACGCTTGCTGACCTTCCGTTGAGGAATAGGCTTCTTGAAACGCTTCTATCGAAGGCGCTGGATGATCAGGATAAAGGAAACCAAGCGCAGCCACCGATAATGCATTTTCAATTTCACCTAAGGTCGCCATACCCGTTGAAATGATCAACTGCTGTGCTGATTTTGCATGCTCGAACACAAACGGAGCATTATTGATCTCACCTGAAGGAATTTTGAAACGACGCTGACCGATTTGATTGGTTAGAAACATCAGCGATGGTGTATCAAAGGCTGTTGAAAGAAACTCGATGCCTCGCTGATCACAATAAGATTTCAATGTACAAAAGTCATCGAATGATAATGAGAGCTGCTTGAGCATCTCCAGTTGGGATTGGCTTTGTGTTTCTTGCTTTTGATAAGTCGCTTTTTCAGCTTTTGCTGTGGCCAACTCTTCTGGAACAAACGTCTGAAACTTCACGATATCCGCCCCCGCGTCCAATGCGATATCCACTAATGCCTTCGCAAGTGACAATTGTGCATTATGATTCACACCAACTTCTGCAATGACTTTCACATGTTGTTTCATTGTACTTGCTCCAAATCAATAAACTGTTTGGGTGGAAGTTTCGAAAAATCAGTCGTAGATAAAACGGATATGATCAACTGCGCCGCGCCACCAGAGCCATATGGGTTTTCATTATTTTGCGAGATCTGATTTCGAAAAGTGGGTGACATAGCGGTTTCTAATGCGCCACAAATCGCTTTGGTTTCATTTGGGACATCAATGACAGAGTTCGCTCTTGGCCGCCCTTTTTGCCTTGGGCCGATATTGATCGTAATACAATCAAAAGAAGGCGCTTCAATCAAACCACTGGATGAATTGCCAATCACAACATCGACAATCTTAAGCATACTTAAATAGCGGTGAAAGCCTAAAGAAGTGACCAGTCGAACATGCGCTGGGTTTTGCTCTGCATATGCATTTAGATCATCGAGAATACGCTGACCTCCTGCATCTGCATTTGGTGCAGTGATCACAACAGAAGTATCTTGAAGTGTTTCTAATGCGCGAATCAGCTGCTGAACGTCATTTTCTTTCGGATCAAGGGTATTCGTCACAGAATGAAACGTCAGCAAAATCACTTTGTCCATGAACGACATCTCCAAGCTTTGCGCCAATGCTTGTCGAGATAAAGGCGGCGTATGCAAAATATTGTCAATACCCGGCGCACCACTGACATAAACTCGCGCTTCCGACTCCCCCATCTGGACTAGACGTTGTTTGAAGCACTCTGATGCAGCAAAGTGAAGGCTTGCCATTTTGCTAACGGCATGACGGATCGCATCATCCACCGCACCTTCTGTCACTTCCCCACCATGAATATGCGCAATAGGGATCCCCAGAATCATCGCCGTCTGTGCTGCGGCCAGGATTTCGAACCGATCACCCAAAATCAAGAGACAGTCCGGCTTGAGCTGTGACAATGTGTCTGTCAATGAAAGCACGGCGAGGCCCATACTTTTGCTCATGCCTACGCGAGAATCCGAAGACAACAAAATTTCAACTTCTGCTGCAATTGGAAACCCCTCTTCTCGAATTTCTGATAACGTACGACCATGTTCTGGTGATAAATGCGTTCCTGTCACAACAAGTTGTAATGTAAGCATCTCGTGTTCATGAATACCTGCGATGACCCGTGATAGCAGCCCAAATTCAGCTCGGGTACCTGTGATGACACAAATCTTTTGTTTCTTATTCATAAGCGGTCGCACTACTGGGTAAATTCACGACACGCCGCTCCAGCCAACGTGACATCGATAAGTCTCCTCGAAGCGCTTGAGAGTATGGTTGTAAATCACAAGCAAGCTTCCAAATCGGACGCGTCATCACACCTTGTTTGTTCGTCACTTCGAGCACCTGATTTCGCTCATCCATTGATGAACAGATCATGGCATTCAGCCAATAATTCGAGCGGGCATAGTGTGGCTCTTGGAGGAATTCAATGCCTTCGGATTCGCAAAAAGCCGCATAAGCACTTGCCAAGTGTCGCTTTTTAATAATGAACTCATCCAGCTGTTCTAATTGTGCAACACCAAGTGCAGCATTCAGATTTGGCAGTCGATAGTTATAGCCAACTTGATCATGGACATATTCAAACGGATGAGGGACTTTCGCTGTGGTCGTGAGGTGTTTACCTTGATTGAATAGCTCTTCACGCTGTGTCAGCACTGCACCACCACCACCCGTGGTCATGATTTTGTTTCCATTAAAACTCAATACCCCAACCAAGCCTCGGGTCCCTGTGTGCTGCCCTTTATATAAACTACCGAGTGACTCTGCTGCGTCTTCTACGAGTGGGAGATGCCAACGTTGGCAGACTGATTCAAGCTCATCGAGATCAACTGGATGCCCAAAGGTATGCATTGGGAGGCAGGCACTGATCTTTTGTCTGGTTTCCTTTAAGAGGCAATCACCGTGGTCATCCAATATCGCATATTCTTCAAGAAATTGACTCAAAGCTTCTGGACACATCCCAAGACTTTCTCGAGCAACATCAATAAACGCAGGCTCAGCTCCGCAATAATGGATTGCATTACACGTTGCAACAAATGTCAGTGCTTGAGTGATCACAATGTCATTTTGTCGAACACCCGCAAGCAACAACGCTGTGTGTAATGCTGCTGTACCATTCATTGTTGCAATCGTAAAATCAGAACCTGTATAGGTTGATAATTGCTCTTCAAATTGCCCGACGTAAGCACCAACACTGGAGACAAATGTGCTCTCGATCGTATCCAGCACATAGGCTTTCTCATGACCAGAAAACGAGGGCTCGTGCAAAGGAATAAAATCATGCGTATGAAAAATATCCCTGATGAACTCAATGAGTTGATTTGTTTCGCGCATCATACGTTATATATATTTGCTTTATATTTTTGAAGGTTATCAGCCTGAGTGAACCAAGCAATTGTCTCTTCCAGCCCTTGTCGAATCGACATTCTGGGTTGAAATCCTGTCAGTGCATTGATTTGAGAATTATCACACCAAAGACGAAAGACCTCAGACTTCTCAGGACGAATTCGCTGTTCATCACATTGGATTTGAATGTCACTCTGCATAATTTCTTTGATGAGATTGAGCGTATCTGCAACGGATATCTCATAGTTCGAACCAATATTGACCGTTTTTCCAATCGCATCAGGCGAATTTGCAAGCGCTAAAAACCCGCGACAAGTATCCGACACGTAATTGAAATCTCGTGTTGGTGATAAGTCACCGAGTTTGATTTCCTTCGCACCCGAGGCAATTTGGGTGATCATGGTTGGGATCACTGCTCTTGCTGATTGTCTCGGTCCATAGGTATTGAACGGTCTGGCAATCGTCAATGGCAAATCAAAGGCATTGAAGAAACTCATTGCCATTGCATCCGCCGCAATTTTTGATGCACTATAAGGTGACTGAGGTTGCAGTGGATGCTCTTCATTAATGGGCACATACTGAGCTGTACCGTACACCTCACTTGTTGAAGTATGGATCACTCGCTTCACGCCATGATCTAAAGCTGCTTGGCAGATATTTAGTGTACCTTTGATATTCGTATCAACGTAACTCTCAGGTGCAACATAAGAAAACGGGATCGCGATCAAAGCAGCCAAATGGTAAACAACATCAACATCTTGCATGAGTTGTCTGCAAAAGTGCGGATCACGGATATCACCGCAGACAACCTCAACTTGTGGTAAGCATTCAATATCTTCAAGCCACCCCCAATGATTGAATGAGTTGTATTGGCTGAGCGCCTTCACTTGGAAGCCTTCTGCAACAAGTAGTTCAACCAAATGAGAACCAATAAATCCATCAGCGCCCGTCACTAAAACCTGTGTTTGTTGTTTATTCATTTTTTTCTACCTTTTCTGGATTTAGCTCACCGCTTTCCAGATCCCCTTTAAATCAACGACTGCTTTACTCTTTATCCCTGTGATTGGGAGTTGTTTGAATTCGCTATGATCAACTAACAGCACGCAGACATCAGCCGCTTCAAGGGCTTGTTCAGATGACACAAGAGTTGTATTTTTCAGTGTATTTGGGACAACATCACAATGCGGCTCAACGGCAAGAAGTTGATATTCCCCTTCCCGATCCAGCTCTTCAACAATTCGTAGAGAAGGACTTTGGCGTAAATCATCAATATCCGCTTTAAAAGTGAGCCCAAAGCACGCCACACAAACTTCCGAAATTGGGCGATTTTCCTGAATTGCGATATCCAGACAGGCCGATTTCACCTGCTCCATCACCCAGAATGGTTTTGAATCATTTACTTCTCGTGCACATCGGATCAAACGCGCATCGTCAGGTGCAGCAGAAACAAGGAACCAGGGATCAACCGCGATACAATGGCCACCAAACCCCGGTCCAGGGCTGAGGATATTGACGCGTGGATGGCGATTCGCCAGAGAAATGAGTTCCCACACATCCACATTAAATTTGTCACATAGCAGAGAGAGTTCATTTGCATAGGCAATATTCACATCACGAAATGCATTCTCTGTGAGCTTTGTCATTTCAGCGGTTCTAGCATCAGTAAGTATGCACTCACCTTTCACAAAGATTTGATAGAACGCAGCCGCTTTCTCAGAACATGAAGGGGTTAACCCACCAATCACACGATCATTATCTACTAGCTCTCGAATGATCCGCCCAGGAAGAACCCGTTCAGGACAATGTGCAATAAACACATCCGGTACATCTCGATCGTATTGTGGGAATTTTAGATCTGAGCGATTCGCAGCTAACCAATCAGAAACTTTTTCGGTCGTCCCAACCGGAGAAGTAGATTCCAAAATCACGAGATCACCTTGCTTTAAGACAGGTGCAATCGTCTCACAGGCAGAGCGAACATAAGATAAATCAGGCGTATGCTCGCCTTTGAATGGTGTTGGGACTGAAATGATAAAGACATCTGCGGAGTGTGCCTCAGTCGACGCAGATAAATACCCCTCTTGAACAACTGATTTCACAAGCTGCTCCAGATCGGGTTCAACAATATGTATTTTGCCCTGATTAATTAAATCTGTGACCGATGGGTTGATGTCAACGCCAGCCACCTGAACTTTGTGGGAGGCAATCACGGCAGCTGTCGGCAAACCGATGTAGCCTAAGCCGACAATACTGACGGAGTTGAAAAGATAGGACATAACTAGCCTCTATTCTTTTTGATGATCGTTAAAATTCTTTGACTGCTTTTGCCATCTCCGTATGGGTTATGTGCCTGACTCATTTTCTCGTACTCATCCTTATCACGGAATAAAGCGTTCAGTGCTCGTGTAATTTCTGCTTTATCAGTACCAACAAGCTTGACTGTTCCAGCTTCAACCGCTTCTGGACGCTCTGTTGTATCCCGCATGACAAGGACGGGTTTTCCAAGTGAAGGCGCCTCTTCCTGTATCCCACCCGAGTCTGTCAGGATCACTTCTGCTCTTGTCATCAAGTAAACAAACGGTAAGTAATCTTGCGGGGTGATGAGGTGGATATTGTCCACATGGCCAAGGAGTTTGTTGACAGGCCCTTTTACATTTGGATTGAGGTGAACGGGATAAACGATATCAATAGATGTATTTTCTTGGGCAAATTCACATAGTGCCTGACAAATATTTTGGAAACCACTCCCAAAATTCTCGCGGCGATGTCCAGTAACAAGTAGCATCCGACGATCATTGGATAAGAAAGGATATTCCTGAACCAGTGGCTCAACTAAGGCTGGAGACTTGGAAATTTTATCCTGAATAATCAATAATGCGTCGATAACCGTATTCCCTGTTACAAAGATGTGTTGGGGATCGGTATTCTCTTTCAGTAAGTTCGACTGTGAATTCTCAGTTGGCGCAAAATGATAGCGTGTCAGCACGCCCGTTAGATGGCGGTTGGCCTCTTCTGGCCAGGGAGAATAAAGGTTGCCAGTACGTAGACCCGCCTCAACATGTCCAACAGGAATTTGTTCATAGAATGCAGCAAGCGCCGTAGCAAACGTCGTTGACGTATCACCATGAACCAGCACTAAATCCGGTTCAAAATCATGAAACACCGGGCGAATAAACGTGATGATCTTTGCAGTAATATCATTGAGCGTCTGCTCAGACTGCATAATATTCAAATCATATTCAGGCGTCAGCTCGAATAGCGCCAATACCTGATCGAGCATCTCTCGATGCTGTGCTGTAACGCAGACACGACAGTCAAAGTCAGCATCTTCTTTCATTGCCAGCGCAAGTGGCGCCATTTTGATTGCTTCTGGCCGTGTTCCAAATACGAGCAAAACTCTCATAAAAAAATCTCTGTAGCAGATAGAACAGCAGATTTATTGGACGGTCACAGCAAAAAACGAGCATCACAGACAGCAAATCTATTTTCACTTTAACGAATTATTTGTACGTTTTCTTCACATTTTGTTCTGGTTTTATTGTTTAAATTGGTACGATATTTAATAACTTATTATAAAAATGGTTGATAAATGAATATTGGTCAATATGAATTTATCAACCCGATGGCGCAATTGACTGACGGGATTGACGAATAAAATAACGTAGTACAATCACCATCCAAGAGAATAGGCCACCTGCCACGATTGCAATCAGCATGATCAAAACACGGTTTGGTCGAATGGGTGATTCGGGAACAAGGGGTGGGTCAATCATCTCAAAAGCGAAATCTTCTTGAACTTCAGCCATCATCAGCGACTGTAGCTGACTTTCAATGACACGCATAAAAGACGCTTTCATTTCCGCTACTTTAGTATTGGAAATGGCAGTTTTTAAATATTGGATCCTTTTTGTCGAGTCCGTAACAGACTTTTGTCTAGCCCATAGATTAAACTCATTAATTAGGATTTCAATCCACTCTTTAGAGAGCTTCGGGGAGATATGATTATACTTAATCCTAGTGATTTGAGTGACTGAATCATAGTCAATGATTAAGTTATCCATAAATTCTTTATACAACTTAAGTACTGATGGAGGCTTTGTTTTTTGGCCCGATTCATCTAGCCAAATTTGACTGCCTGGATTGTACTTTTCCGTATCAAAAATTACTTCTTGCTGCTGCATATCCCAATCTTTTACGGCAATGATCAAAGGGGCCAATTGATATTTATCGATCAATTTAATGATAAATTGACGGGATTTCATCGTTGCTATATCTAGCTCAGCTTGAGAACTTTTTCCAACACCGAGACCAATCCCTGAGAGCATGGCTAATCCACCCATTGCACCACCTGAGCTTTCTCCCATGCCAACATGATTCCGGGCTGGGATCAATGTCGCCTCAGATTGGTAGATATCCGTAGCATTGCGACTCACTAATACACCAAGCCCTATCGCACAACATAAGCAAAAAAAAGTAAACCACCGTCCTTTCCAAAGTTGAAGCAATAGTTCCTTTTGATCAATGAGAACCTCTTGAGAAGATACAGCTACTGTTGTTGTCATAAGCACCTACCCATTTTTTCGGGACAGGCTCATTATGCGGGCTTGTTGGCTGAAATAAAAGCAATTTGATGAATGTTTGACATATTTCTAAGGTAATCAGGATTTTCTGTGTCCTAGAAATGAGAAAAGCAGCTCAAAGAGCTGCTTCTCATGATGGGTTGTGTTGTCAATCTCGAAATTATTCGATGATTTTAGCAACAACACCAGCACCAACTGTACGGCCACCTTCACGGATCGCGAAACGTAGACCTTCATCCATTGCGATTGGGCAGAT
>NZ_KB894504.1 GCF_000374485.1 Algicola sagamiensis DSM 14643 | reverse complement strand
ATTCGAACGACAAATCCAATCGAGTCCGTGTTTGCGACGGTTCGTTTAAGAACCACGAAAAGTAAGCATGGTGGCAGTCGAAAAACGACACTGGCGATGGCTTATAAGCTGCTGGTAACCGCACAAAATAAATGGCGTCGATTGAGAGGCTACCGCCTTCTAGCTGATGTCATTGCAGGGATCGAATTCAAGGATGGAGAAAAAGTAACGTCGGATGATCAACAGGATGCTGCATGATCATGTCATACACCAGATTTGACTATAGCTCGCCGATGATCCCTTCCAGCTCAGCAGATGAAAATTTATTCGATTCATCAATCCACCCAGGGATCATCGCATCCACTCGCGCTGCCGCATCTGTTCGCGGGCCATGTGACATAGCTGAAACAAACTCATGTTGTGGTATATGATGTTGAAACGTATCCGTCGCGAGAGTTGAAGACATCGCACTCATAGAACTGTTCTCAAGTGAAGATGTTGTCGTACTGTGTTGAACATCATCTGACTGAGATGGGGAAACGCCTTTCGACTCAACATGTTTCTGTTGCGCGCTCGGATCTTCCATTTTTTTGGAGTTAAATTGAATTTTTTCTGGAAAGTCTCCAACAAATTCAGGCTCATAACCCATCAATGCTGGATAATTCGCAGCAAGCACTTCTTGAATATTCATATCAAACTTCGTATTCAAATCGAAGTCCCAAGAAATCTCCCTTAAATCCGGCTGCTGCGGATTATCTGATGCATCGTATTTCGCAGAGATAGTAAACTTGTGCGGATCATCTGCACTTGGAGTCGCCCGAACATTTTGTAGGAGCGGATGTTCCATTGCCAATGCACTTTCAATCATGCGTTGAACAGACATCGCATTTGAACGGATTGTATTTTGCATTAATCGATCAACGATTTCTTCTCTCGTCTGCTTACTTTCGTATTTGTGATTTTCCAGTGTCTGTCGTAACTCTGCACTATGCTCAACAATACCTCTGCTTTTATCTCTTAAACTCGAAATTACATCATCCGTTATATCTCCTTCCGATGAAGGCCAAGCTGTATTCCGAGTACAGATTTCGTAACTATCACCAAACGGGTTGGGCATACTCCCACTATCATCTTTGTGAAATTTCACATAATCCATCAGTGCCGCACGTTGCATGGATGTGACTTCGGATATAAACGCTTGTTCTTCTGCATTAAGCCCCAAAGCAGAAAGATCCCCAAGCAGGACATCAGCACGACGCATCATATTATTTTCAAGCAGCTTTGACTCCACAACGCCCCATGGAATATCGGGTGCACTTCCCCCACTACGACTGACCATCCAAGATTCATGATCTTCAAAAGTCGCTTTGCTGTCATCATAATCACCGACGGAAGTGGCAGGTGAAGATTGCGCTTCAGAAAACGATAAATCCTTGTCCTCGTTATAACCATTTATATCGTGATTTTTTGTACTCCAAGCATCGATGGTAAATGCACGAGAGTGTGTCGACATTGTGGTGAGGTTATGATCTGCATTTGCACTTTGTTCGTGGAACCAAGTATTGCCAATATAACCTTTTAAAGTTGCCAGATTCTCTTCTGAGCGCAAATCTGTCAGTGCTTCATCTGACATCTCTGCAACCAATGGTAACTGTGCACGCAAAGCTTGGTTCGTTGCCCCAGATTGAAGCAATGCAACAGCGTGATTCATATAGCTCTTATATAATGCAGCCGTTGTTTTACTTGTTGGTCCACAGGTTCCGTAGCCTTCTCCATTCATAAAAGCAGCAACTTGTAGTTTGAGTGCCCTCTCATCTTTTGCGGTCATTGAGTGAGATTCATTTTTCGATTTCTTCGCTTCAGAATCATCTGCTATCGCACTTTTCGTCATCTCAGGTTTCTTTTTGATACCGAGATCATGAAGGTTTTGGTCCAGCTGAAATAGAATGGATTGCATTTGCTCCCCAACAGCATAGCTCCGTTTAAAAATCACGTGATTTCGGTTATCAGTCTGTGATGAAGCAAGAAATGTATTTTCTTTAACACTCATCGAATTCACGATGTTACCGATAAAGCGTCCTGCAACCAATGAGAATCTATCCGCAGTGGAGACTGGTTTTGCTCCTTGGTAATTTAAAAAGTCTTTTTGAGTAATTTGTTGTAATTGTTGATCACGTAAACTGGCTGCCGCTGAGGATCTGGCGCTTTGAAATACACGTGTCATATTTGGGTTCGAAGTCATCCCATAAGTGGGCGGTCCATTCCTTTGCACTTTCTGATAAGAAGCGATGCTTTTCTGTTTTGCGATAAAACTAGCCAGTTCCTTTGACCGATACATCCCTTTTGATCCTTTCTTCCTTGTACGTTTTACTTTTTCCATTTGCTCCACGTCTTTAGACTTGAGTGTTTCGACGACATCTAAATTCCTTTTGCTTTTCGTCCGAGTGAGTCTTTCTACATGAGACTGCTGGCGATTAATACTTCGAATACTCTTGCGGCTCTTCGTTTTTACAAGTTTTGTTCTCGGGCTATCCGGCGACTCAGTCGTTGCTTCGGTCGCAAATCGAACGCCTCCTTTTTTCTTGGTTTTTTTATCTCCATGTTGCTGTTCTTCAACTTGAGAAAAGTGTTGTTGCTGCGAAGAAGGCTTCGTCATTTCGCTCACGGTTTCTTTCGCAGAAGCCGTAAACTGCCCTTGATTGGCAAGCGGTTTCGCATGTTTTATCGTACTGTCTTGAGTATCAGGCGTTGGTGTTTCTGACGGGATGTGAATCGAATCTGGTTTGTTCGTCACTGAGAATGGTTGAGTCATACTCACTCCTTTGTTTTGTTCATTGCATTCCTTTCGTTACGTCATAATTGATTCCTGACTTTGATTGGTTGGAGTCATCTTTAATCAATAACTCCGTTCCTGATAGGTACCTCATTTTTAAGAAATGTTTCTCATTTAGATTCTTTTTTCGACCAACAGCATCACTATACGACCAAACTTATGTTTCTGTTCGTTTTTATTCCAAAGAACCTAGGGTTTGCTGAACTTTCATAAAAATCAACAGACCCTAATCAATTTGGTTTTCTAACACGGCTTTTTGTTGCCATTGAATTACATTCTCTCTCGTGGTCATCGCAATCTCTTCCATCGCTTCTTTTGTAAAAAAGCCTTGATGCCCTGTGATCAGCACATTTGGAAAAGTGAGTAATCGCTGAAAATCATCATCCTGAATGATCTCATCACTTAAATCCTTAAAAAACAGGTCCGCTTCTTGTTCATACACATCAAGCCCAAGATAGCCCAACTTTTTTTCTTTCAAAGCTTGAATGCACGCTTTAGTATCAAGTAAAGCACCACGACTTGTATTGATGAGCATCACGCCCTGCTTCATTTGTTGAAATGCAGACGCTCCAATCATGTATCGGGTTTCTGGTGTTAAAGGGCAATGTAAAGTGACAATATCGGATAAAGTAAAGAGTTGATCCAGTGAAGCATATTCAACGTCTGTTTCCTGCGCAATTGGATCATAGGCGAGAATACGACAGCCAAAACCTTGCAATATTCGGATCAAAGCTTGCCCTATTTTACCCACTCCAATGACGCCAACCGTTTTTTGAAAAAGATTGAATCCGAGCAGCCCATTGAGATCGAAGTTATCTTCTTTTACTCGGTTATATGCTTTGTGGGTTTTTCGACTCAGCGATAACATCAGCGCAATGCAGTGTTCTGCTACAGCTTCAGGACTATAAGCAGGCACTCGAGTCACAGGGATATTGAAAGCTTTCGCGGCTTGTAGATCAACTTGGTTGAATCCAGCGCAGCGCAGTGTGATCAATTGAATACCCAAGTCTTTTAGTATCTGTAAGACTGCCTGCGATAAGTCATCGTTCACAAATGCACACACCACATCATGATCTTTGGCAAGAATAGCAGTCTGTTCATTCAGTGATTGTTCAAAGTAACTGACTTGTACATTGTCGTGTGCAAAAGCAGTATTGAAGAAAGAAACTTCATATTTTTGTGCGCTAAAAAATGCGATTTTAATTTGAGGTGATAATAACTTAGACATAATACAACTCGATTTACTTCTTTATCCATTTCAAAGTATAAGGAATGAGTCTAGTGGCTCATTGAGATACATCAAGAATGGGTTCATTGGATGCACAAAGTGCACCCAAATAGCTTTTCCAAAGCGTACTTCGATTCAATATATGCTTTTATCAAAAGAAAACTATATATTCACACTCGAAGGAATATTGCTCGGTAAAAGGTAGGTATAAGAAAGTAACGTCTTATATTTCCTATCACGAGCCAATATATCGCCTGTGATTTCCTTCTCCAATGCTTCCAATTGGGATTGGAATTTTGGGAGGGGTCCATCCGTGATTTTTGGATCCGTAAACCAAGTTCGATAGGGGAAAACATTCTGCTTATAGTCACCCAATGGCCGGTAATAAACAGAACCCAATAAGTGAAGCAAGGTTTGTTGCTGAAACGCCAAAATCAGCGGTGGCATCGCATCAACCCAATCTTGTTCGGTGACTTCATCTTTGACTATTTTTCCCCAAACGGCACCTGTGATCACTGGTGCATAAGACATAAGCGAACGCTGCGGGAAGTTTACTGCTGCATGTTGTGCACTTGCTGTGAAGATCACCATCGTTAGCACTTCAACCAATGCATTTTTTCCATTGATTGCTGGCAGACCTTTTATCTTACCTTGCTCGGAGACTTCTTTTGTCCAACTTGTGAGCTCTGCATCCTGTTTCACTTCATTATCTGTTCCATAGTAAACATTGACGTAATCGGTGACCCAATTTTCGATGACTTGCCATACTTTTGTCGCATCATCGCGATAAGGGTAATAAGGGAGGACGGTTACTTGATCGAGGCCACGCGCTTTTAAATCTTGGTGTAACATTGATTTTGCAAAATCAAACGATAAGCGATCTTGGATGGTCGCGTTTTGACTCGCCTGAATTGTCCCAGCAAAAATATGGTCAATAGCCCCACCTTCCGCAATCAAAGAAGTTGCTGCACTATTATTAATCGATAGTGTTCCTTCAAAGTGGGGGACGAGCAACTGGTAAATCGGATGGTTTTCATTGAGCGTCCGATGCGTCGCAACAGTAAAGGCTTCTTCGACCAAATGAGTTCTGGATAAATGAGCAAATAACTCGTGGTAATTGCCATCCGCATAGTTCGCGATCGACTTTGCAAGCTCCCAGCGATAATCTGTATTCTTTCCTTTTTTCGGGATCACAATCGGAGCATTATTCTGCGTTTGATCCACTAAGATCGCAATCGGTTTCAGCTGAGTCCGTTTCGGGTTTAATACAAAGGCGACGATGGGTGCAAATAAGAATTTAGGATGACCTAAAAACTCACCTGTGTTTTCTTCAAGCTGAATCAATTCATGATAATCACAAACAAACACACGCTTATCCGATAATGCAGCTTTTAGCGAGTCACCTTTTGCTAAGAGATGCGCCACATCTTTGTCTTTGAGTGGTAACTTATTGGGAAGTTGTTTGACTTGCTGAATCAACATCGGGTTTGGGCCAGCAACTCTCAGCTCTGCAAATGCCTGATCTGAGCAAATCAGATCAGCAACTTTTGGCAGTTCAATGGTCTGAAAGAGTGCCCGATATTGTGCAAGGCTGCTATTGCCTTCAACCTCACTTTTCAAGTAAGCAATAACTTCCTTGAGTTTTTCATCCAGTTCTTTTAAGTCACTCGCATTTTTAAAGAACTCAAACCCACCGCGTATTAAGTTGCCATTTTTAATATCAGACACGAGGTTTTGCAAATCAGCCCCAAACTTCTTCAAATCACTTTTCAGTTCTTGGAGTTCTTCTTTTGGGTATGCAGAAGTTTCTAACACCGCGAAAGCATTTTCCAAAATATCCATCACCACTGGTACTAACAGCTTATACCAAGCCAGGGTTGGCTTATCGGACTCCGGTACTTCCTTAGCAAGTGGAACTCCTTTTAAACTCTCTACATCGTAAGTCCATTGGTACAGACTTTTACGGGTATTTAAATCTGGTGTGACAGCCGCATAGGGCTCAGGCGTTTCCGGAAACGCCAAAGGCACATCTTTTTTCTGTTGCATGATGGTTTCCTTGTGGATCTCATAGCAGGATTCAGTGTGCGTGGGATTGAGATAAAGCTGGCAAATAGAGGTCAACTCTACCCACCCTTTCAAATTAGAAAAGCGATTCGAATAGTGCAAAAAAATCATTGCAAGGGAGCTAGAATATTTGTAACCTGCGCGGCCATACGCTTTATCTATTTTTACAGGGAAATATCAATGCTGCTTCTGATTGATAATTATGACTCGTTCACTTATAACTTGTCTCAATATATCGAAACGCTCGGCTGCCCTGTTGTTGTGAAGCGAAATGATACAATCACCCTTAATGATATAAAGGCTCTCTCTCCACAAGCTATTTTGATTTCACCAGGGCCATGCACACCGAATGAGTCTGGTATTTCGCTAGATGTCATTCAGCACTTTGCGGGGCACATTCCAATCTTAGGCGTTTGTTTAGGGCACCAAAGTATCGCTCAGGTTTTTGGTGGGGAAGTCTGTCGTGCAACGCAAGTCATGCATGGTAAAACCAGCATGATTGAGCATCATCAAACGGGTGTGTTTCAAGATCTCCCATCACCATTTCGTGTTGCACGTTACCACTCACTCATTGTTGAGCCAACATCGCTACCAGACTGCCTCGAAGTCACTGCATGGTATCTTCAAGAAGATGACACAATCGAGATTATGGGCCTCCGGCATAAAACACACATGATAGAAGGTGTACAATTCCATCCCGAAGCTATTCTCAGTCAGCATGGACATCAACTTCTCGCTAATTTCCTCCAAGCTTCTGGAATCGTTTTAAACACATCCGTTTAAATCCAAGTTAAGCAAATCACATTTCGCCTGCCATACTGATAAAAAGAAAAAGCGATTGAAAGTAAAACAAGAATTCGAATGAAAGAGAACGACCAATGATCCGTTCTTCTTATATAGCAGCAAGAGCCTAGAAAAACGCGACAGTGTATTTGATAATTTGGCATGCCAAAAAATAAATTAATTGATAACCTGAACCTTCGGTTTACACAATTGCTCATCAGTCACAAGTATGCCCTTATGCAGCAGGGTGCAAGTAACTTTTTGAATTTCGAAGACACAGAGCAAGGTTCTTCTCGTCGCGAACTACTCGCTGTCGAAGCTGTTGCAAGGATGAAAGATCGTGAGCAAATGGAAGATAAACAAAAATTTAAAGAATATATAGAAATTGCGCTTCATGAAAAAATCCGTTTTTTACTTGAAGAACGGCTGTCAGAAACCGAAGAAATCTATAAAGAAGTCATTCATATTCAAGATGAAGTCCCTGCGCTCCTAGACATTCTTAGCGTCAAAGCTGCGTCAATTAATCGTATCGACCCACTCGTCAACCATCTCGTTTGGCTTAAAGAAGAGTTAATTAAACTTGCTAATCTGCCCCAGTATCGAAGAAGCGATCGTGCAGTCGTTCGATTAGAAGATGCTGGGCTTGTCCTGCGTTTTATTGGCTTAGATAATCTGAAAATGATCATTCCTGCTTTCGCAAAACGTCACTGGCTACCACATAGTACAGAGCCTTACACACTGATGCGGCGAAAACTCTGGGAACATTCACTCGCAACAGGTATTGCAGCAAAACGTATTGCACAGGAAGAAGATGAAAATAGCTTCTTTGCTTATTGCCTTGGACTTTTTTGTGAGGTCGGTGCAACGGCTGTGATACGTCTATATATGAAAACGTTCCAGGAAGTCTGGGAAAAAGAAGTTCGTTTTGCCAGAGACGAACGGATGAAGGATGAACATGACGCGCTCGTCGATATGGAACTCAATCCCGCATTTTTATGTGAAATGTTACTGGCCCATTCAAATAATGTAAGTATGGATATGATCCAAATGATGGATCTTAAAAGATTGTACATTGCTCCAGCAATGCATGACCTTGTTGCAATCCCTTATGATGACCGCCAACCAATCGCTCAAATTGTAAGCAGAGCAAGCTGGTATAGTAAGTACAAAATACTGGTCAAACATCGGTTGATTAATAACCAAGAAGTGAAGGAACTTTTCCACTATTTACACATGAGTCGTTCCACATTAGAGATCTTAAATAAGACAAATCTGAAGAATTTGAGCCTAGAATTCGAGGATTAATCACATTTTTTTGCTGCATATTTATCTGAAAACGAAAACAATCGAGGTAAATCGCTGTTTTAAAAGAAATTAAAATTTTCACCTCCGGGGATATTCAGAAAATAGCTCGACTTATTATTCACCAAATAAGAATTTACACCCAAAAACATCACTTCAAGACTTCCCCGTTGCATGCAAGATAAAGACATTTTGCAGAATATCTGGGATAATTTGCGCTTAGATTTTAATCCAGATAGAGGCAAATTTGTCTCTAGCTATGTCGAAAGAGGATGATTATGTCTGAACAAAATTTGGTCTCCCGCGAGCTGTTTGACGAAGTCATGGTTCCAAATTACAACCCTTCATCTGTGATCCCCGTGAAAGGTGAAGGCTCCAGAGTCTGGGACCAAGAAGGACGAGAGTTTATCGACTTTGCTGGCGGTATCGCAGTAAATTGCCTAGGACACTGTCATCCGAATCTAGTGAAAGCGCTCAAAGAGCAAGGCGAAAAAATCTGGCACCTCTCCAATGTGATGACCAACGAACCAGCACTTCGTTTGGCGAAGAAAATCACTGATGCCACATTCGCAGAAAATGTTTACTTCGCCAACTCAGGTGCAGAGGCGAACGAAGCAGCGTTAAAGCTTGCACGTCGCTGGGCACTTGATAACTTTGGTGAACACAAAAACAAAATTATCGCATTCCACAAAGGTTTCCACGGACGTACTTTCTTCACAGTGACTGTTGGTGGCCAAGCAGCATACTCTGACGGCTTTGGTCCAAAGCCAGGCGCAGTTGCCCACGCAGAATTCAACAACCTAGAAAGCCTTGCAGATCTGATTGACGACGATACTTGTGCCGTCATGATGGAGCCAATCCAGGGTGAAGGTGGAGTGATCAGCCCAACCTCTGAGTTCATGGCTGGTATCCGTGAGCTTTGCGACAAGCACAACGCCCTTCTCATTTTTGATGAAGTCCAATCTGGTGTTGGTCGTACAGGTCACCTTTATGCATATCAAGCACTTGGTGTGACGCCTGATATCCTGACCACTGCAAAAGCATTGGGTGGTGGATTCCCGATTGGTGCAATGCTTTCTACGAAAGAAATCTCAAAGCACCTGAAAATCGGTACTCATGGTAGTACATACGGTGGTAACCCACTTGCATGTGCGGTTGCAGAAGCTGCATTCGATACCGTAAACACGAAAGAAGTGCTTGATGGTGTCAAGCATCGTGAACAGCTTTTCCGTGATGGCCTCAGCGCGATCAACGAAAAATATAATGTCTTTAGTGAAGTTCGTGGCGAAGGTCTACTCCTTGGCGCGGTCTTAAATGAGCAATACCAGGGTCGTGCTCGTGACTTCCTTGTCGCTTCAATCGACAACGGCTTAATGTCACTTGTCGCTGGTACCAATGTCGTTCGCTTTACTCCATCTCTTGTGATCCCAGAAGCGGACATCCAAGAAGGTTTAGCACGCTTTGAAAAAGCAGTAGCGCAAGTAGTTGCAGGTTAATTCCCTGCCATTCATTTTTGTTCATAAATACAAGGGAGGTGGCTTTTTGCCGCCTCTCCTATGCTTAAGACAGGAGTAAGCGATGTCGATGATTATTCGCCCAATCCGAAGTGAAGACTTTCCTGCTTTACTCAAGATTGCAGAAGACTCGGGTCACGGTTTCACCTCATTGCCCGTCAACGAAGAACTGCTGAAGTGTAAGATTGAACGCTCAGTGCAGTCATTTCATAAAGAAGTCACACAAGCGGGTGACGAAAGTTATTTGTTTGTAATGGAAGATCTCGATACAGGTTGTGTGGTTGGTACCAGTGCTATCGAAGCCGCGGTTGGCTTAGACGACGCTTTTTACCATTATCACATGAGTAAAGTTGTCCACTCTTCTCGTGAGTTAGATATCTACAATACTGTTGATCTGCTGACGCTTTGTAATGATTACACTGGTGCAACAGAGATCTGCACGCTCTTCTTAGATGAAGGCCATCGTATCAACAACAATGGTAAAGTGCTTTCGAAAATGCGTTTCATGTTCATGACAAATTATCGTGAGCGTTTTTCAAGTACCATTTTTGCTGAGATGCGTGGCGTTTCTGACGATGCTGGTAACTCACCTTTCTGGCAGTGGCTTCAAGAACACTTCTTCTCAATGGACTTCCCGACAGCAGATTACCTGACAGGGATCGGCCAAAAACAATTCATCGCAGAATTAATGCCGAAATACCCAATTTATGTCAATCTACTGTCCAAAGAAGCGCAATCTGTCATTGGAGAGGTTCATCCAAACACCCGTCCAGCGATTGAAATGCTGAAGTCTGAGGGATTCCGTTTCCGCGGTTATGTCGATATATTCGACGCAGGTCCTACGGTTGAAGCCCATCTGGATGATATTCAATCCGCACGCAATAGCGTTGAAGTCGAAGTGAAAATCGGCGAACGTTCTGACGAAAGCAGCCAAGCATATATCGTCACGAACCTGAAATTAAAAGATTTCAGAGCAACGCAATTACGCTTCTCCAAACATGTCAAAGATGAAGCGCATGTTGTACTCACGCAGAAAGAAGCAGATGCACTGCTCGTTTCTCCTGGCGACAAACTCCGTATTGTTGCACTTTAACTGAATTGAGGAAGAATCAATGACACGCGATGTTCAGTTTATTCAAGGTCAATGGCACTCTGGTGAAGGCCATGCAATGTCATCCCTGAATCCAGCAAAAAATGAAGTGATTTGGGAAGGAAATACTGCAACACCTGAACAAGTAGATGTTGCTGTTAAAGCTGCCCGTGAAGCATTCTACACTTGGTCTGACTTATCTTTTGATGCACGTTTAGACATCATCAAGGCCTACGGTGAGCAGCTAACAGAAAACAAAGAAAAAATCGCAGAGGCTATCGCGCAAGAAACAGGAAAGCCAATCTGGGAAACCCGTACAGAAGCGGGTGCGATGCTCGGTAAAATCGATATCTCCGTTCGTG
The DNA here is from genome assembly GCF_000374485.1 of Algicola sagamiensis DSM 14643. GTDB lineage: Bacteria > Pseudomonadota > Gammaproteobacteria > Enterobacterales > Alteromonadaceae > Algicola > Algicola sagamiensis. Next base: position 99,329 of record NZ_KB894504.1, on the reverse strand, counting down.
CTTACCACGAGCGTACTGGTACTGTTGAAAATGCAATGCCGCTGGGCAAAGCATTTGTCCGCCACAAGCCACACGGCGTAGTCGCAGTATTTGGTCCTTACAATTTCCCGGGCCATCTACCAAATGGGCACATAGTTCCTGCACTCCTTGCAGGCAACACAATTGTCTTTAAGCCAAGTGAACTCACACCGATGGTTGCGGAACTGATGCTGCAACTGTGGGAAAAAGCAGGCCTCCCTGCGGGTGTCATCAACATGGTTCAGGGTGAAGTTGAGACAGGTAAAGCGCTTGCTTCTCACCAAGGCATTGATGGCCTGTTTTTCACTGGTAGCTCTCGCACTGGTCATATTCTGCATGAGCAATTTGCAGGCCAGCCGGGCAAAATCCTTGCGCTAGAAATGGGCGGCAACAATCCGCTTATCGTCAAAGAAACCGCAGATATTCCTGCAACTGTCCACGATATTGTCCAGTCAGCATTTATTTCAACAGGTCAGCGCTGTACATGTGCAAGACGTTTGTTCCTGCCAGCAAATTCGGAAGGGGATCAGATCCTTGAGAAATTAATTGCAGCAACAAAAGCAATCAAAGTTGGCTACTACGACGATGCAGAGCAACCATTCATTGGCTCGATGATCTCCGAGGGTGCAGCAAAATCAATGGTTACAGCGCAACAAATGCTTACCGAAAAAGGCGGTGAGATCCTTGTTGAGCTGGTTCATCAAAAAGAAGGCACTGGCTTTGTTTCTCCAGGCATTATTGATTGTACAAATGTCGCTGACTTTCCGGATGAAGAGCATTTTGGCCCTTTACTGAAAGTCTTCCGATACACTGATTTTGATCAAGCCATCGATCAGGCAAATGAAACAAGCTATGGTCTCTCTGCGGGATTACTGAGCGATGATCAAGCACTGTATGATCACTTCTTCAAGCGCATCCGTGCTGGTATCGTCAACTGGAATCGCCCAATTACAGGCGCAAGCTCTGCAGCACCATTTGGTGGCATCGGGGCAAGTGGTAACCATCGCGCGAGTGCTTACTATGCCGCTGACTATTGTGCATATCCTGTTGCGTCCGTAGAACTCGAAAAATCCGTTCTACCAGAAACGCTCAGCCCAGGGCTCAATATTGAAAAATAAATCAGAAGCAGCATACGCTGCTTCTTTTTTTTGAGAAGGAAAAACCGAGGTTACTATGCATACCAATGTGAATGTATTATTTGATCACCTTTGGCAAAATTATCTGGAAGTTACCCCTTCCGCGAAACAAGTTCATGAAGTTTTAGGCAAAGGTCAAACACTCATCAACGATCACGTGGCATTTCGGACGTTTAATATCGAAAAAGTGAATTTGGACAAGCTTGCCGCACATTTCGAAGCACTAGGTTATGTCGCCAAAGGCGATTATGACTTTGAAAAGAAAAAGCTCAAAGCAAAGCACTTCGAACATGAAGATCCAACACTTCCTAAAGTTTTTATCAGTGAATTGCTCGTTGAAGAATTCCCTGAAGATATTCAACAGATTATTCATAAAATGGTTGATCAGTTGGACGCATCTTTAGTCACCGCGGATAACTTCCTATACTCTGGCGCACAGTGGCAAGTCTCTTATGATGAATATCTTCGTCTCCTACAAGAGAGCGAATACGCCGCTTGGATGTCTGCCTATGGCTACCGTGCAAACCACTTCACCGTGAGCATTAACCATCTCGGCGAAGATGAGTCCATTGAGAACGTGAATCAAGTTTTGAAAGATGCTGGATTTGTCCTCAATGCCAGTGGCGGTGAGATCAAAGGATCTCCGGATGTTTTCCTTGAGCAATCATCAACGATGGCTGATAAAACCAATGTTCAGTTCTCAGACCAATTGGCTGAGATCCCAAGCTGTTTCTATGAGTTTGCTCGTCGTTATACACTACCAAATGGCGAAATCTATACGGGCTTTGTTGCTGCTTCCGCAGATAAAATCTTCGAAAGTACCAACGTCAACGCATAAGCGATGGATGTTTATCACAGAGGGAAGAAATTCCCTCTCTATTCCCGCCTTTCATTTGCCGATACCCTCACTCAGTATTATGATTTAATCAAAGAATCTCTTGAAACAACGCATTGGAATACCAAGCAGGGCTTTGACAATGGTCACGAATACTTCCGGCTATGACTCGCTTATTGAATATTTGACTGAAAACTTAAGTCTTTTTGAGAAAACGGGTCCAACTCGCCCGGAAGCAATACCTATTATTGAGTTATTAGAAAAACAGCTATCAGAAAAAATAATTAGTTTATGTACTCAGCATCCTGAGCTTGAGACCAATCATCGCGGTGTGATCATCCGTGAAATCGATGGGATCATGTATGATTTACAAGAAGTTCTTTCCGGGATTTCTTCCCGTCCTGCAACACAGGAGCAGGAAGAGTTTATCGAAGAATATACAGGACTGATTAAGAATTTATTTGATGCCTCAATCTCGGACTTACTCGATTAAAATACGAATCAACACGCTGTTCACAAAATCATTAGGATTTTCGTGCGAGATACGCTAGAATCGCCGCTCGATTTTTATCAAACTTAGTCATGAATGCTCTACGGCTTTAGGCTGTCACTGCAAACCATTTCTGACTTCGATTGGCCGGGTTTGTCTGACAAACCCAATAAAGTGGTATCTTTTTGAGGATGGCTGCCTGTGGTGAAACCATTTGATAAGATAAAGCTGCACGGCTTTAATAATCTCACAAAAAGCCTGAGCTTTTGTATTTACGATATTTGTTACGCAAAAACCGAAGAACAACGCCAAGCTTACATCGAATATATTGATGAACAATATAACGCAGATCGTTTAACGGATATTCTCAAAGAAGTGTGTGACATTATTGGTGCCAACATTCTGAATGTTGCACGACAGGATTATGATCCACAGGGAGCAAGTGTCACGATTTTGGTTTCGGAAGAGCCGATTTATACTGAAAACGTAGACCAGCAGGAATCCCCTGGTCCAATTTCTCCAACCATCGTTTCTCATTTGGATAAGAGCCACATCTGTGTTCATACCTATCCTGAAGTTCACCCAGATGATGGGATCTGTACTTTCCGTGCTGATATCGAAGTCTCGACTTGTGGGATCATTTCTCCGCTGAAGGCACTGAACTACCTGATCCACCAGCTAGAGTCTGATATTGTAACGGTTGATTACCGTGTCCGTGGTTTCACAAGAGACGTGAATGGCACAAAACACTATATTGATCATCCGATTAGCTCTATCCAAAACTTTATGGATGAGGAAACACAAAATGCTTATCAAATGATTGACGTGAATGTGTTCCAAGAAAATTTATTCCATACAAAAATGGTGCTCAAAGACTTTGAGTTGGAAAACTACCTGTTTGGTGTCCAACTCAACGACCTCAGCCATGAAGAGCAATGCGATATTGCAGGCAAACTGCATCACGAGATGCAAGAAATTTTCTATGGTAGAAACCTGCCATTGATTGGTGAGAACTAATCACACATTATATCTTTGTTTAACGCCGCATCTTTATGCGGCGTTTGTGTTTTAGGTACTTGATAATAAAGAGTAAAGCAATGACCTGGCAACCCACTGCGTCAATTCAAAATTTGCAGCGTCGTGCAACAGCACTGAAAGAGATCCGCGCATTTTTCGCATTGCGTGATGTCATGGAAGTCGAAACCCCTGCACTCTCCCGTTACGGTGTCTCAGACGTTCACTTGAGAAACTTTGAAACGGAGTTTGTTGGACCGGGATATGCCAAAGGGATTTCGCTCTATTTACAAACATCACCAGAATACGCTATGAAGCGCCTCTTAGCGGCGGGAAGTGGGTCAATCTATCAAATGAGCCGAGCATTTCGTAATGAGGAGTCAGGCCGCTTTCATAATCCTGAATTCACGATGTTGGAATGGTATCGGGTGGGCTTTGATGCACCGAAGTTAATTCAAGAAGTCGATGAACTCGTTCAAAGTATTCTCAACTGTCCTCCAGCAGAAGTCATGACTTACCAACAAGCATGCCTGCAATTCCTCGGCCTTGACCCCCTCGAAGCGCCGCTATCCACACTTAAAGCAAAACTGACTGAACTTGGCTGGCCCGATGTTGCTGAGCAAGAAGACGATCGTGATATTTTGTTGCAATGCCTCTTTAGTGAAGGTGTTGAACTACAGATCGGCCAAGACAAACCGACTGTGATTTATCAGTTTCCAGCATCACAAGCTGCATTAGCAAAGATCTCTTCACAAGACTCTCGAGTAGCAGAGCGATTCGAACTGTATTACAAGGGTGTAGAGCTTGCAAATGGCTTTGATGAGCTCACGTCAGCCGAAGAACAACGTCAACGATTTGAACAGGATAACAGAAAGCGTGAGTCGATGGGGATCCTCCCGATGCCGATTGATGAAGACTTTCTTGCTGCCCTCGAAGCTGGGCTACCTGATTGTGCAGGCGTTGCACTGGGCGTTGATCGCCTACTGATGCTTGCGATCGAAGCAGAGCAAATAGAAGAAGTGATTGCATTTCCGACATCGCGTGCATAATTTAAGCTGCTTATTTCCAGATTAAAATTATTCATATGATTGATATCATCACCCTCTCTCCTATGTAGAAATCTCAGAAGCCCCCAGTGAACCTGATTGAATCATTAATCCGCATTGAGCGTAAACAGGTCATTTTGATTTAAAAAAAGGTACATAAGAAAAGATAAAACTAATACCTTACACCTATATTACTGTAAAATATGTGAAATATGCATGTGTGGTAATTTCTTTTATGGTACTTTTACCTGTTATGAATACGAACATGCACGAAAATAATCGTAAAAACAGTTTAGAGCATCAAGGGCAGATCTTACGTGAGGCGCGTAGAGACTCTGGTCTGACTCAAGAAGAGTTATCTGAGGTGCTCGACTGTTCTGTACGACATATCCAAAACATTGAAGCTGGGAAATGTGATCCATCATTTAGCCTCGTGAGACTCTGGATGCAAGCCACCCAAGACTGGCGCTCCTTTTTCTCATTTCTTCAAAAGCCGATCACCCCCTGTTTAAACAAGGAAATATGAAATGACAAACAAAATGCATGCTCATGATTCAATTCAATTACTTGAGCTAACTACTAACGAAACAATGGTGGTGAATGGTGGTAGCGTTGGTGGCACAGGAGATGGAGATACAACCCTTCCTCCTAAGAACTCGAGCATCATAGCCCATTCTTCCAATAATGATATCCATGGGGGGCAAAATGAAAGAGTCACATAAATATCTTCTACATACTTTTGGGCTGCTCCTATTCATGGTGAGTACTGGGTGGCTCATTCAATACCTTGGGTATCCAATTTTTTCGACGCCATGTGTATTGCTAGCAGCATCATATTTACTGATTATCCATTGGAAAGATAGAGCCGCAAGGCTCATCACATTCATCTATGTTTTTGCAACCTGCGTGAATTTACTTGGTACATGGATCACTTATCAGGATTTTTATCTATTCCTGATATTCGGTATCTTTTTTGACTTAGCCGCGCGTTGGATATATTTACACTATGATGTTGTTGCCAGATGGTTCAACTACCCATTACCAACTGGTTCTAACTTTTTTCAGGTCTTTGCAATCAGTCGAATTTTTATCGTAAGTATTTTCTATAACGCACTACTGTTAATTTCAATTATTCCATATTTGTATTTTGATATTGATGCACCAGCCGAATTTCTTCACAACTGGCAAGATCCATTTAAACTCTTCCTGAGTCTATTAATCTACTTAAACATCTGGTCGCTTTTGTTTGATTCAAACTCCCTTCAAAAACTCAGAAAATTAAAAGCAAAAGCAGCATAAATCTGATAGAACAACTCCCCCACTGTATTCTGCAATATCGTGGGGATTTCCTATGACACACTTGAAAAAGAAAAGCGCTAAATTAGTAGAAAAACTTCTTTTAATTTGAAAACGCTATCAACCGCATCATCAGTAGTGAACCATTACCATTCTGTCTATCCTTCTATAAATTGTGCACGCAAAAAAGAGCGGTAAAGGAATACAAAATACAAGATTTTTTTCCTACTTCAGAAGCTCTAATATAATAAGAAATAAAGAGGGAGGTAGGCATTTGACTGAAGAAGCGGCATCAATTCCATTATTTCCACTTACGGCACATGTTTTGCCGGGGGGACGTTTGCCACTGCGTATATTTGAGCCACGTTACTTGAAAATGGTCACTGATAGCCTTTCCAATCAAACCTACTTTGGGATGTGTATGCTCAATTCAGGCCCTGATCGGCAAAGTGTGTCAATTCATCCAATTGGTACGCTTGTTGAAATTATTGATTTTATGTCTCTAGACGGTGGTCTGCTTGGCATTATTGTTGAAGGTATACAACGATTTCGGATTTTGGATTTTACACCAGATAAAGATGACTTGTATTGGGGAGACGTCTCTCTTTTACCAAATTGGTGCCAACACAAAGCACCTAACAATGACCCTGTGATAAATAAACTGGCTTCGCTGTATCACAAATGCCCCGAGCTTGGGGAACTCTATCCAACCCATCACCTGGATGACATATCTTGGGTTTGTCAGCGTTGGTTGGAAATTTTACCGATTACTGCCAAAGAAAAACAGTCGCTTCTTAATATGGACAGCCATGTTTATACCCATCACTATCTTTTAAAACTGCTCTCAGAAAATGAAACTTAATGATTTCCGTATATGCTTTCAATAAGTATTTTGCAGTGATCTTATCGTGAAATTAATTCGTTTATTCTCACTATGCCCCTTTCTTCTGAACTCCTTTGATGGTCTTGCGAAAGTGATCCGCCTCTCTACTGGAGAATACCCGCCCTATTTCTCTCAAACGATGAAACACGATGGGTTTATTACGCACTTGATCAACGAAGCATTTTTAGCAGCCCCTGAGCCGATGCAAATTGAGGTCAAATTTTTACCCTGGAAAAGAGCGTATCAGGAAGCAAAAGAAGGGAAATATCACGGTAGTTTCGCTTGGTCGAATGCCCCCGTACACCAGCCTTTTTTCCGAATGAGTGAGCCCGTACTTTACGACACCCCAACATTCCTCATTATTCGTGGTCAAGGCCCGAAAAAAAATGGGATTCTTTAGAAGACTTTCAATCATTCCGTATTGGCGCAACAATTGGCTACACCTACACACAAGCATTTTGGGAAGGGAAAAAAAGTGGTCGATTAAAGATAGAGGAAAACCTGACAGACAAAAACAATATCCAAAACTCATCGCCGGTTGGATCCATGTGTTTCCCGTTGATAAACTCGTTGGAGAATATACCATCGCGTGTTTTTTTAAGGTGCATCGTGCTTCATTTTAATGGTTGGAAAAGCCGCTTAATCGAGTTTCTGCACACCTGTTTTTTTCTCGTATTCGTGATGATGCGAAATACCTTCAACAACAATTTAATGCTTGTCTTGAGACACTAAAAAAGACCGGAAAATATCAGGAAATCTATCAACGATTAAAAGAGGGCTACTACGAACCCTCTTGTGAAGAATAAACCCGTGCACTTTTATAAACGACCGTAATAAGCAAGCATTTCTTCTGTCGCTGCACTTCTTGAAGGTGGATGGAAACCAAGGAGGCGACAAGCGGGGAGTAAATACCCAAGCGTTTTGTTTTGAATAAACTGGATCCCCCCCAGTATTTCGAATGCACGGTCACTGATACGCTCTATTGCCTTTTGCGTCGAAAAGCGAACAGACAAGCATTGTGCCCGTAAAGCATCGTTAAATATACCTTCATCCAATTTTTCCGCTGTTGCCATCAATGCAGTCATTGTCGACTGATAATCAATGAGCATGTCGGATTTTTCAATCATATGCCCATTTTTTTCAAATAAAGCCTTATCCATCATCTGAGCGGCAACACCTAAGTACATTGCAGACGCCAAAACTTGAAACCAACAGGACACAGCATTCTCTGCTGCGCCTTTCCCTTGCATTGCAGCTTTGGTGGGATCATCGACTTGCGCATTCATAACATCACTCAATAACATGTATTCGTCTGGTACAAAAACCTGATTGAGTGTCACAGCTTGAGTATCTGAGTTTCGGAGAATATCAGCCTGCCAAAAGTCTCGGCAGCTGCTCACGCCTTCGGTTTGCCTTGGAATAATCGCAGCGCCAATATGTGTCTCTCCTTGTTCATTCGTGTAATTTAAACCGAGCAACATCGCATCCATGACATTCGCCATTGTGCACGGTTTTTTCTGCCCATTAAAAACGAATCCACCCGCTGATTTTTCTAACGATATTCCAAGCTTCAAAATATCTTGGTGGGCATAGCCTTCCGCAAACGCCGATGCAAGTAACATATTGTTTGAAGCAAGATAAGAAGTCAGCTGACGCACCTCAGGAATATATGCCGAGAATGAATCTAGCCCAGCCAAGCTATGGTGATGCATCACCATCATCAGGCCAAGCGAAGGCGCACGTCCAGCAACCCAATGGATCATTTGAGTTAACTCAGAAGCTTTCGCGCCTAGTCCACCAAATTCAACTGGTAGCGTCGCAGCCGACGTACGACTATCCCGAAATACGCCTGCAAGTGTTTCAGGAGATGAGTTTTCCCAATCCATCATGGATTGCGTAGAGAGTAATTGAAAAAGTTGTGGGAATTTTTGCTGCGTCATATCCGCAGCTTGATCAAGATGCATGATGTTTTCCTTTCTTGTAATAAGCAGAACCAGCCCATCCGCATGCTAAAGTGCAAGAATACCTGGATGACATCAGCCAAATGAATTAAAATATAAAATAAAAACAAATAGTTAATGCAAGCCACTCATTATGTGCGTGAATATTCCCCCTGTGCAAGCGCATTTCTCACAGAAATCACGATGTTTGAATGACTCGAATTTAGAAAACACCTCCGTTTATCTCAGATAAATTCATGTTTTATCTTCTCTCTCCCTATTGGTTCACAAATAATAAGTGACTTATCTCAATACATGAAGATAACAATACTTTTCTGAAAATTGACACACCATACTCAATCTCAGTGATTTTATGTTGTCCATAGGTAATTTATTGTATAAATCCGACACCCACCACTGTTTGCTTTATCATCTGCATCATTCTTTTTTCACTAGAGAAATTTATTTTCACTTCATTTTTTAACTTATATTCAGTGAATTAAATAAATAACCCAGAGAAATACCTGATAAATGCCAGTGGCTTTATTGAGAGGTAGAAATCACACATCTTCGAAAAGTAAATGTCACCACGTTCAATGTAAAAGTTTCGAAAATTCGCTTTTGACATATTTTCATACGTATAAAGTTAAATTGTCCGGACATCAATGATTTCCAATGTGATGTGGTTCAGCAGCACACCTCACTTGTTGGAATTGGACAATCAAACTCAGGAAATTTTAATAATGAGAACACTGACGTTTATGCTGTCTTTCTTTTTTGTCGTTTTTAGCACATCTGCGAATGAATCAGTATTGGATAAAGCACTCAAAAAATTGATCCAGCAACATCAATTGACTGGGGAGCCAACACGTGGTGTCGATATCCCAACCCCCAATGATCCAGAAGTGAAACTGGGCAAACTTTTGTTTTTCTCAAAATCTCTCAGTGGCGATAAAGATGTTGCTTGTGCAAGTTGCCACCATCCCTATTTAGGGGGTGGCGATGGACTTGCATTACCTATTGGCACTTTTGCTAAAGATCCTGACGTTTTAGGACCTGGCAGAGTCACGAAGACAGACCAGCTCTATGTCCCACGCAACTCTCCCACTATCTTCAATAGTTGGGCATATACTCGCAGCCTCTTCCGTGATGCGCGTGTCGAGTTGATTGATTTTAAATATCCAAGCAAAGGGATCAGTACGCCTGATGTCCCTTATGGTGAAGCCGATCCAAATGCAGGAGAAGGTCTCCTTGAAGCACAAGCCCGGTTTCCTACGGTTTCTCCCGTTGAAATGCAAGGTTTCAGCTTTGAGGCCGGCCAACCCACTCATGTGGTTCGCGCTCATCTTGCTGCACGTATTGGTGATTATGGTGTTGGGCAGGGAGAAATTTTTCGAAACCAATGGAGACAGTACTTTGAACGTGTCTATGGTCACATCACTGGTACGCAGGAAGAAATCGTGACTTACGAGAATATTGCCAATGCTCTCGCCGCATATCAACGTTCAATGAACTTCACAAACAACCCCTGGTTTCAATACATTCGCGGTGACCTGAATGCAATTGATGATTCCGTAAAACGCGGTGCAATCCTTTATTATACGCTCCCACCACCACCATCAGATGGTGGAGATCCACCTGACGAGCTTCCTACTCAGTGTGTTGGATGTCATAGTGAAGACACACTCACACAGTCGAAAGGGGACAATTATCATCGACTCGCATTCCCACAAATTGGTCCAGGTACAAATACAGGCCCATCAGAAACTGGAGATATTGGCCGCATGGCTCGTAATGGCAAAGAAGCAGATATCTTTAGTTTTCGCTCCCCAACATTATTGAACATCGAAGTCACGGGTCCCTATGGCCATGCCGGAAATTACAAAACGCTGGAAGAAGTGATGGATCACTATAATGACTTTCACAAAGCACTGAATAAATACTTTGATAACTCAGACTGGTGCAAGCTCGCTCAGTTTAAAAACACCGAGTCTTGTGAGTCCCTATTCCCCAACGCAAAATCAGATACTCAGCCCGCAATCGATATTGTGGATGATGAAATCGCTGATGGCGCACCTGTACTCAGGCCTTTGGGGCTGGATGAACAAGAACTGGCAGACATGGTCGCATTTATGAAAGCACTCACCGATCCTTGTGTGAAAAGTGCTCTCTGTCTACAACCCTGGTTGCCCCAACCAGAAGATGGTGATCCGGATGGACTCCTCCTACATCCCAAAAACGACCAAGGTGTCCCACTGAACCTCAAAAAAGACTGCACGAATAGTGATACCATCACAAGTGGTCAATCACTTCAGTGGGATCAAATGGAGTGTATTTCTGGCCAGGCCCACCATTTCTATGTAGATGTAGAAATGGATAATACAACGCTTTACATCAGTACCAGCAATGGACAGGGAAAATCTCAAATATTTTATCGTCAGGATGATTGGGCCATGCCGCATTCAGCGAAAGCGCGCTCTGAAGGGAATAATACCAACCAAGTCCTCATTGTCACCGCCAACCGGGGCCGTCATTATATTTTGATATATCACCCCCAAGGCTATCAGCAATTGGGTGTTGCCGTCAGTCAGGACTCAGCCAACCGGGAGCCTGGTGAGCAGCCGAAGTCAATTCACAATGCATGTCAGCAAATGCTACCAACCCGAATCAGCCAGCTCAATTTTGGACAACCATTGTGCGCTGCGAATCATCGTTCATTTTTCTTTTTCAATGTCCCTGCCAGCAATCAAACGATAGAAATCAGGACCGATCATGGGCAAGGCAACCTAAACCTATTTACTGGCCAAAACTGGCCTTCTCAAGCACATCATGATTTTTCTTCTACCCAGAATGGCAGTCGTGAATTCTTGCGATTGGATAGTATTCCAAAAGGGTGGTACTTCATCACGCTGGAAGGTGGAACAACCCCCGTATCCATCCAGATTGATCTCCAACAGTAAAGTATTATCCATCAAATTCAATACCAGGGAAGGTGTTGTTACCCAACTCAACAGCCATCGCTGCGATGATCTTCTATAAATAAGGTTGAGTACCTTTGACAGGTAATCTCAAATCAGTAAAATCCCCCTCCCAAATTGAAAGGGCATTTGCCCCTTGGAACAAAAAAAGAAGCTCCCAATGAAAAAAACAATTTTATTTTCAACGATTGCACTGGCTGTTAGCTATTCAACAACTGCATTTGCTCAACTCGATAATTTACATATCACCGCTCCAGCTCATTCTGCACAATCCGTGTTGAAAACACAGTGGGATGCAGAGCGTGAAGCATTATCTTTCATTGCGCATTTTCAATCGCGTGAGCCCAAGTGGCAGCGCGCACAAGTGGGTACAATTACCCCACTTTATCGTGACGAAACGTCTCTTCAGGCCTATGAAGTTGAGATCCTGTCTATACAAGGTGAAGCACAAGGATACTTGATTATTGAAGCAAACCCTCTCCGTGAGCAGGTCGCAGAATTTGCATTTGAAGGGACTTCTCCAACAAAAATCCTCAAATCCAATCTTCAAGATAATCGTCAATATCGTTGGCTATGGAATGGACCAGGCACATCTGCGGTGATCCTTGCACCAAAACATGAGGCCATCCTTTTCACTATCAACCCATCCGTCACTCAAGCTGACTTTTCTGTTTCCCGCAAAATCGAGCAATCCGATATGCAACCATTGTCACGGATGCGCAGGGATACCCCTGACTCTGAAGAAATTGTGATTGACTGGCGTTTCTCACCTTTCTATCAAGAATACCGTTACTGGCCAACATCCAGTAATGATAGAAATGAGTGCTATGCGGGTTGCACGCCTGTAGCCGCTGCAATGTTGGTCGATTTTTATGACCGCAATGGCTACCCAAATATGATTGGAGATGAAACTCAGCAAAATCATCAAGCGAATAGTCCATTGATGCGAGAGACCATTAACCAACTTCGTGGCGTGCTCAAAACTTATTGCCGCGAAGATGGTCAAGGAGGCACATCACAATCCAATAGCATCAATATTGTCGATTATATGAATCAAAGAGGCGATGCGCAGTGGAAAGCAAGACGCATCAGCTATGCTGCCATGACGACTTTCTCTTACTTGATCCAGGAAATGAAAGCTCAGCGTCCTGCGATGGTTCACTATCACACGCAAGGACAAATTGGCACGAATCATTCAGCCATTGCTTTTGGTTATATTTACGGTGGATATTGGGGAGATAACTTCCTTACTGTTCGTACGGGGTGGAGTCGACAAGAACAGATTCAATACAATATAAAAAGCATGGGAACTGTCGAAGCAACAATAGTCACTCGTAAAGACTAAGCAGCAACCAAAGTTGGTATCTCAACAGCCTTGTTCATTACACTCTATTACTTTGAGCAAGGCTTTTCTTTATCGCAATGAGAATAAAATTCCCTCACTCTCAACACTTATTTACGCTATCATCGCAACCTTCAATTCTTCAAGATTATTGCCAATCAAAAAAAATCGAAATTAATCACCATTATCAAAAATATTCTGCAACAATATACATCTCGACGTTACCCAACTATATTAATACTTTAGTATTGAAAAAATATCTCTCAATCATTCGTTTTTTAGGAAAGAAGATGTCTCAAAACTTTCAAAAACTCATTCAAGAACTTTGCCAGAAACTCTCTTTGAATGAGCCTGAAGAAATTTCAGAAATCGTGAGCCTCCAAGTTGGCGAACAGGCGATCCATATTACTGAATTTCCAGAAAACTCTCTACTCATGTTCAGCTATATTGACTTCGCTAAAATTGAAGCAACACCAGCACTTCTACAGAGAAATATTTTTGGGGAAGAACCACTGAAACCGATTCTTGGTCAAGATAAAGACAGTCAGGATTGGATTTTATGGAGTCGTCAGCCATTCAATGAAGATGATGGAGAAAAAGCGTATCACCAGTTGGAAATTTTAAGTGATGCGAATGACAAGTTACTCTCAGGCGATCACTCCTCCGCTGTGGAAGAAACAGCAGACCCATTATCAAGTTCAGGAATTCGTGTGTAATTTACATTGGATATTCCATATCGTTCCTTTTATATCATATGTGTCTGCCCTGCCACAAAGCAAGGCAGATCATAATGGCTAAGGCTTAGGAACGAATCCAACCGCATCGTAAACGCGTTTGAGTACACGATTTGCACGTACCGATGCAGCTTGAGCACCTTGACGCATCACTTGATCAAGGTAAGCACGATCTTCGCGGATCTCATTAAAGCGTGCTTGTAACGGTTCTAACATTGATACAACTGCATCTGCTGTATCTGTTTTCAAGTGACCATACATTTTGTCTTCGTATTCAGGGACTAATGATTCAATTGAACGCCCTGTAGTGCACGACAAGATCGTCAGAAGATTTGAAACACCTGGTTTTTCTTCAACGTCAAAGTAAATTCTTGCCTGTTCGTCAGAATCCGTCACCGCTCGCTTAAGCTTTTTGGCTACTTTTTTAGGGTCTTCAAGTAATCCAATGAAATTATTTGGATTCTCATCTGACTTTGACATTTTCTTTGCTGGCTCCTGAAGGCTCATAATACGCGCACCCACTTCCGGGATACGTGGCTCAGGCACTTTAAACACGTCACCATAAATATTGTTGAAACGCACAGCAACGTCACGTGTCAACTCAAGATGTTGTTTCTGGTCATTTCCAACTGGCACATCATCGGCATCATAAAGCAGAATATCAGCCGCCATCAGGACTGGATAATTGAATAGTCCAGAGTTGATATTATTCGCATGCTGTTGTGACTTGTCTTTAAACTGTGTCATCCGGCTCAACTCACCCATTTGGGTATAGCAATTCAGCACCCAAGCTAATTGCGCATGCTCAGGGACATGTGACTGAACAAAGATGGTTGCCTTTTCCGGGTCAATGCCACATGCAATATAGAGTGCAAGTGTATCTAAAGTGGCTTTTTGAAGCTTTTCCGCTTCCTGACGAACAGTGATCGAGTGAAGATCGACCAGCATAAAGTGACAGTTATGGCTATCCAACATCGTATTCCACTGACGCAAAGCACCAATGTAGTTTCCTATCGTGAGTTCTCCAGAAGGCTGTACGCCACTTAGTACGACTGGTTTTGACATAATTGTTACTCTATCCCGTGTTATAAATTCGAAAATACAAATACGGTACACCACCGCATCGCCGCAGTATAACACTATGTACCACTTTGTTCATAGAGGCATCAAAAACGATCCTCCACTTCAAATGGCATGGCTTGAGAAGCCTGTTTTATCCATGAGGAATAAAGAAAAAAGGTGGAAAAAAAGTGAACCTTGATTATTGAACCAAAAAATTTTATGGATTTGACTCTACTAATTAAACATAATGGGTACAGATTTTTATTCCCTTGATCAAAATGAAGGACTCAATCATGCGCTTTGATCAGTATGCAAATTATCAAACAATTATCCTCGCTCTATTTTTGTTGTTTTTTCACTTCAGCGCTTCTGGCAAAGTGAAATGGGATATGCCCACGGCTTACCATGAGAGCAGCTTTCATACGCAAAATATCAGAGACTTTACCCATGCAGTGAAAATTGCGACTGGTAGTAAATTAGTCATTCAAGTCCACAGTGGTGGGGCTTTATACAAAGGAGATACGATCAAACGCGCCGTACAAACTGGGCAAGTTCAAATCGGAGAGCGTTTACTTTCCGCGCATGCAAATGAAAATGCAGTATTCGCTTTTGATTCTATTCCCTTTCTTGTGGATTCGTTTGAAGAAAGTGAGAAACTCATGAATGCAGCACGTCCTATCTTAGAAAAAGTTCTCTTAAAGCAAAATTTAGTTCTTCTATATTCTGTGCCATGGCCACCAACAGGTTTTTATACAAAAACAGAAATTAAGTCCATCCAAAACCTCAAAGGCTTAAAGCTACGCTCATACAACAGTGCAACTGCAAGGATGGCTGAACTCTCTGGTGCAATCCCACTTCAAATTGAAGCTTCAGAACTGACGCAAGCGCTTGAAACAGGTATTGCAGATTCATTTTTGTCCTCCAGTGCAACTGGATATGATCGGAAAGTTTGGGAGTATCTGAATTTCTGGAATGATGCAAAAGTATGGCTTCCAAGAAACTATATATTCGTCAATAAACAAGCATGGGAGAAACTTGATTTAAAAACACGCCTGATTGTCAAAGGTGTCGCCTATATGGCTGAACAGTCTGGCCAAGCGAATGCTGAACGCTTATCCAATTGGTATACAGCACAACTCAAGAAACAAGGTATGAATGTACATACACCAAACAAACAACTGAAAAGTGACTTTGAGAAAATTGGTAAAAAAATGGAGAAAGAGTGGTTACAAAAAACAGGCCTGGATGGGCAATTTATTAAACTTGCATTTGAAAAAGCGATCAATGAATAAATCCTTCAATCCCAAATCAAAATCCCAAACTCTCAGAAACGGACTGGATACCGTATATCTTCTCTCTGGCTATCTCGGCGCCTTTTGTCTGTTCTTGTTATTTATCATTGTCATGATACAAATGATAGGTCGATGGGCTGGTATCCCTTTTCCTGGTGCAACAAACTATGCCGGGTATGCCATGGCTGCATCGTTTTTTCTTTCTCTCGCGTATACATTTCAACATAACGCACATATCAGAGTGCATTTCCTTCTCCATATTACTCCCAAAAAAGTGACTCATATCGTCGCATTCTGGTGTGCTTTATGTGGTGCGCTTATCACGACATATATGACATGGTATTTTTTCCGAAATGTATACCTTTCTTATTATTTTCTTGATATTTCGCAAGGGCAAGATGCAACGCACTTATGGATCCCGCAACTAACACTCGCAATTGGCGTACTCATTTTCTCGGTTGCATTATGGGATCGAACGTTGTCGGTAGTGATCCGCATGGTACGTTCACATGTTGAAAAATCAATGCCAGAGAGGGAGCGCACATCATGGATACAATGAATGCACTGATGATATGCTTGCTGTGCTTAGTTGTTTTGCTTGCTTCAGGAGTATGGGTTGGCTTAGCACTGATTGGTACTGCTTATATCAGTATGTCATTACTAACAACAAGACCAATTGGTGATGCTATGTTCACTGCGATGTGGTCTTCAGCTTCGAGTTGGTCTCTTACCGCATTACCGTTATTTATTTGGATGGGTGAAATATTGTTTCGAACACGCTTATCCAAAGATCTATTTCAAGGTCTATTTCCCTGGATGGAGCCATTACCAGGGCGTTTATTACATACAAATGTTCTAGGCAGCACAATATTTGCAGCTGTATCAGGCTCTTCCGCGGCGACCTTATCCACCGTCGGCAAAATTGCAATGCCTGAGCTGATGAAACGTGGCTACCCACCTTTTATGGTTTTTGGAACATTAGTCGGCTCTTCAACACTTGGATTGATGATCCCGCCATCATTGATCTTCATTGTCTATGGTGTCACGGTCAATACTTCAATATCAAAACTGTTTATGGCAGGTATATTCCCCGGCCTCCTTCTCGCCAGTTTGTTTATGGGATACATCATGATTTGGTCTTTAATCAATCATCAACAGATCCCAGCCGCTAAGAAGCAATTATCTTGGCGAGAGAAGTTCAACCATCTCAATTTATTACTACCTGTTCTTTTACTCATTGGATTTGTGATCGCCGCAATTTATTCGGGACTTGCAACCGCCACTGAGTCTGCCGCAATTGGTGTGTTTGGTGCATTATGCTTAGCCAAAAGTCAAGGATTTCTCACACGAGAAGCATTTCTTCAAAGCATTCTGAGTGCAACAAAAACCAGTTGTATGATTGGTTTGATCCTGACAGGCGCTGCATTTTTAACGCTGGCCATAGGATTTACAGGCCTACCTTCCCAAGCCGCAGCATGGATTAATTCCTTCGCATTGTCACCAATTGCTCTGATTGCCGCATTAACGGTGTTCTACATCATTCTTGGGATGTTCTTAGATGGGATTTCTGCAGTCGTGCTCACAATGGCTATTGTGGAGCCCATGATCCGTCAAGCTGGGATTGATATCGTATGGTTTGGCGTATTTCTTGTGATTGTTGTAGAAATGGCCCAAGTGACACCGCCCGTTGGTTTCAATCTTTTTGTCATGCAAGGCATGACTAAAAAGCCGATGAGTTATATTGCGAAAACCGCCCTCCCAATGTTTTTCATCATGCTATTGATGATTGGTATTTTGGTTCTCTTCCCGCAAATCGCGACTTATTTACCGCAACAGATGTCAAAATAACCTCACTGTCACTGCTCGATAAGATTTTCAGGCATGAATTGAAAAGTTTTTTCGATTCATGCCAAAGAAACTAGCTGAGTTCTTTTCTCATTTGAGAAATCACTTCTCGATAGTCTGACTGACCAAATATGGCAGAGCCTGCAACAAACATATCTGCGCCTGCATCCGCGATTTCTCGGATATTATCGACTTTGACACCACCATCTATTTCCAAGCGGATATCTTTGCCAGTCGCCTCAATTCGTTTTCTTACCGCTTGCAATTTATCCAGTGTGCTGGGGATGAATGACTGCCCACCAAATCCTGGATTGACTGACATCAACAAAACAACGTCCAGATTGTCCAACGTGTAGTCGAGGCAATCCAAGGACGTTGCTGGGTTTAATACAAGACCGGCCTTACAACCATGACTTTTAATGAGCTGAATGGTTCGATCAACATGTTGTGAAGCTTCCGGGTGAAAGGTAATGATATCTGCACCCGCATCTGCAAACATAGGAATGATGGCATCAACAGGCTGAACCATCAGATGAACATCAATGGGAGCGGTGACCCCATAATCACGAAGCGCCTGACACACAGAAGGCCCAAAAGTGAGGTTAGGCACATAATGGTTATCCATCACATCAAAATGAATGACATCCGCACCCGCTTCTAAAACAGCTGAGACATCATCACCTAAACGCGCCAAGTCGGCTGATAAAATGGAAGGCGCAATCAAAAAGTCTTTCAAAATAATACCTTTGTCTTTAGTTACTGCTGACTCGTGCCACCCACAGTCAACTCATCAATCTTCAGTGTCGGCTGACCAACACCAACCGGAACACTCTGGCCATCTTTACCACAGACGCCTACCCCTTTATCTAATGAAAGATCATTGCCAACCATTGAGATTTGCTGCATCACTTCAGGGCCATTACCAATGAGCGTTGCACCTCGGATCGGCTGAGTTACTTGACCATCCTCAATGAGATACGCTTCTGAGGCAGTGAACACAAACTTACCCGAGGTAATATCAACTTGACCACCGCCAAAGTTCGGCGCATATACACCTTTCTTCACTGAGGCGATAATATCCTCTGGCGAATCTTGGCCAGGTAACATATAGGTATTGGTCATTCTTGGCATCGGTAAGTGGGCGTAGGACTCTCTGCGACCATTACCGGTCGGTGCAACGTCCATTAAACGCGCATTTTGCTTATCCTGCATATAGCCTTTCAGGATGCCATTTTCGATGAGAACGTTATATTGACCTGGGACACCTTCGTCATCAATATTGAGGGAACCTCGGCGATCGGACAATGTCCCATCATCAACCACTGTGCACAGAGTTGAAGCAACTTGTTCACCTACTCTGCCACTAAACGCAGAAGCACCTTTACGATTGAAGTCGCCTTCCAAACCGTGGCCCACGGCTTCATGAAGTAGTACACCAGGCCAACCGGAGCCAAGGACAACCGGCATTAAGCCAGCAGGTGCATCTTGTGCAATAAGATTGACTTCAGCTTGACGGATTGCTTCATCCGCATATTGCAAAAAGCGTTCTTTTCCATTTTCTTTCTCTAGAAAGAATTCGTAACCTGTCCGGCCACCACCCCCTGCACTGCCTCGCTCCTTCCGGCCATTTTTTTCAAGCAGGACGGAACAATTCATGCGAACCAGAGGACGAATATCGGTTGCATAAGTCCCATCACTTGCAGCAATAAGAACTTCTTCATAAACTCCGGAAAGGCTGACCATCACTTGCACAACATCAGGAACCTTTGAACGAATATAAGCTTCCGCCTCACGCAACAGGGACATTTTTTGTTCTTGTGTCAAAGTCTCTAATGGATCCAGACTTTGAAAAATATTCGGAACCTGTTGGCGTCGAAATGCTTGAACCTGACCTTGCTCACCTGCCTGAGCAATACTCCTTGCTGCAAGTGCGGATTGTTCCAATGCAAATGGAGAAATTTCATCACTATATGAGAATCCTGTCTTTTCACCACTGACTGCGCGAACACCAACACCGCACTCTATATTGTAATTTCCTTCTTTAATTAACCCATCTTCCAACATCCAGCTTTCCTGGCGTGAGGATTGAAAATAAAGATCGGCATAATCAATTGAATGATGATGCATAGACGAGAGCGTGTCTTGCAGCGCTTGTTCATCCAGGCCATGTGCCTTCAGGAGTTGTTGTTCAACTTGCATTCTATTTTGATTACCTTCAAAGATTATTCTGTATAGCGCTAAACTGATTATGCGCCAGGATTGGCATCTTTTGCCTTACATTTTGTACAATATCAAAGTCTAGTTTGGCTTCAATCACTTGGGGTCTTTCGTCAGCTTGCGCCAATATCTCACCCCATGGAGAAACAATGAGGCTATGGCCATATGTTTCTCGTCCATTACTGTGCTTTCCGGTTTGATTCGCAGCAATCACAAAACTTTGTGTTTCTATTGCTCTTGCACGAATCAGTGTTTCCCAATGCGCTTTACCTGTGACATGAGTAAAAGCACTTGGAACACTGAGGATATTGGCTCCCTGCTTTCGTAAACTTTGGTAGAGCCCGGGGAAACGAACATCATAGCAAACCGACATACCCAAGCACCATTCATCATAGATTGATGCAGTCACAATCCGCTGACCAGGACTTGTTGTCTCTGACTCGCGGTAACTTCCTGTTCCATCATCGACCTGTACATCAAATAGGTGAATTTTCTCGTAATGTGCTTTGCATTCACCTTCCGGGTCAAATAAAAGAGATGTCGCACTAAATCGCGTATCATGTTTAGAAAACTGGATGGGTATAGTCCCACCAACCAACCAGATTTGATGTGTTTTTGCAATTGCAGACAACCGCTTCGCAATGACACTTTCTTCAAGCGATGCCATCAATTGCAAATTGGTTTGTTCCTTGCCTCCAAAATAAGAAAAACACTCTGGTAGAACAACAAATGATCTTGGCGCAACAGCCATGCCACTGAGCAAACGTTCGACCGTTGTGAAGTTCGCCTCCAAATCAGGCCCCGAGGTCATTTGCAATGCATAAACATGAATTTGACTCATTGATTTTACCTAGCGCCCCTTTTCAACGCGTTCTTTTGCAGCTTCTTTTAGTTTTTGATTGACTTCAACACTTTTTGTTTCACGTTTTACTTGTTCCATTTTTGGTTCGTCCAAGGTTCCAGTCAACCGAAAACGAACACCTGAAACAACTTCCGTTGATTGACGAACTTCATCAAAGGCTAAGGCAGCCAGTCCTGCCGCTGGATTGACCATAAACCCAAGTAGGAGTGGCAGACTGGAAGTATAGTTGGGTGAAAAAGTAATATCATAATCTAAGGTCTGCGTGGAAAGGTTCGTGCTGCCCACAAGGATCATATTTCCGGCTGACGCTGCCATTTTTGTGTTATCCGTCGTCATTAAACCATCTTCGATGCTCATATCCCCTGTGATTTGCGAATAAAACATCCCCTTCGAAAATACATCCCGAAAATCAAACCTGAGTTTGCGTACGATGGAATCAAAACTCAATAGAGACAGGACTCGCGCCCCTTTATCACTGACTTCTGTAAGTGAGCCTTCACTTAAACGCCAACTCACATCACCATCTAACGATTCAAAATGGAATCCCTCCGGTGCACCGTCCCACTTTAACTCAAAACCAGCTTCTGCTCCGCTATCTTTGATTCCCGAAGAAAAGCCAAGTCCGGTGAGCAAGTTACCAATATCTGGACTCTCAAATCGACCTTGAATGCGTGTATATTGCTTTCCTTGTGTATGCCACTCTCCCGTGGCTTCAAGAAGATGCGCCCCTTTCTTGAGTGAAAGCTTTTCGAATTGAACAAGGGTTGGTTGTGGCGTCATCACGAGGTCAACCACACCAATATCATAGTCACCAATACGGCATGATTGGCAATGGAAAGTTGTCGGAAGTAAAGATTGATACCAATCCGCATCATAGATGTAATCTACTTGGCGATTTGGGTGTACTTTTTCCTGTAATTTTAAATGAACGAATTCCGCATCAATATCAATATTCCGAGCATCGCCAGTTGGAATAATATTTGCGTGAAACTTGGCCTCATCGGAAGTAAATGCAAGACGCCAATCATTTGGAAAAAATTCCAACTCAAAGTTAGTATTTAAAAACGTGATGTCCTGATAAATCAGCGCTTTTTGCTGACCAACCACCCGATCGGGGGCAGATATAATCCCTTGTTCATCGTTTTCAGGTAATGCTTTTACAAAGGATTGAATAAAGTCGATCCAAGGTTCTAGCAGTATTTGAGGTTGTGCAACTGTGACAACAAACTCTTCCCCAAGCAATCCCAAATCATCCGGTCCCATGATCAAGTGAGCCTGCTTGATTGTCATCGTTTCATTCGGCAAGATCCCTTTAAAATAAAGTTGATCGTCCCAGTTCGCGCTGATCAGCTGCGAGACTTCATCACCACGGATCGTCACCAATAAACTCGAAGGTTGATTTCCCAGTTTAAAATATGGGTCAGGAAGCTGTACAACAGAGTCTTCGAGATTCATTTCAAATGTCGCGTTATACCGATATCCTTCTTCAGGAAGCGTTGTATCCAAAGTCAATGTCCAAGACTGTTCCCCAGAAACCCACTGTAATGCCGGGTGATCAATCGCGTGATCGACCTGCTCCCAAGTCCAGGCACCTGATGCGGTGATATCAACCCGATACTCATCTTTCGGTTGGTCACCCTTTATAGAAAACTTGAGCGGTAGCCCTTGAAGCATCGCTTCGACATCGGTCGCTTCAATCTTGGCATTATGGAAAGAAACGCCACCTTTTACCTGTGTCAAAGGGAGCTGTAGATCGGGTAATCCAATATTCAAATCTGAGAATTGAACTGCACCACTTGCAATCACATCATCATTTCCTTCCATGAGTGACACATCGAGATCAATCGCTGCATCGACCCGACCAACAGGTTGAATAAAGTTCAGAGCTGCGCCAACACTATCCGCAAGCGGCGTATCATTGAGATAACTGATGGCCCATTGTGGATCTAAATCATGCTTGATCCGGATCTTCAACCAATCTGATTCTGTCAGATCTTCAATCCATAAGTTCGCAGCATTACTGACGACAAACCCATTTAACGTTGCTTTCTTTACCCCAATATCTAAACGGGAGTTATGGACACGTAGTTTCCCGACAGCTTCAGTGATAGTTGGCCAAGATGGCTCAAAACGAATATCAATGTCCGAAAGATCACCCACCACATCAAATACACCCTGATTTTTTTCGAAAGGATAATCCGCAAATTTTCCTTCCCAAATCATTTTGACCTGCTGTAATTGACCTTTTTGAATCGAATTGTTCAAATAATCAACCAAGGCAGGGCTCATGAATGACTCTGAGTAATAATGACGCGCATGTAATGCATCGAGGCCCTTGAGACTCATCTTTGCACTCATATAATTTTGCGAATCAAGGGCAAGCTGGCCAGAGAGTTTCAGCTCCTTATTTGTTAGCTGAATATGCCTGGCTTTCAATTGCCAACCTGATTGCTCCCAGGCTATATTCGCATTCAATTGCAATAGGTCAACAGGGATCGCCCGTGTAAAGACATAGGGATAATTAATCTGAGAATTCTTTAATAAAGCAGACACTGCAGCTTGAGACTGATCAAACCATACCGTTGTATTGAGGTTTTGAACGCCAGGGATTTCATGAGCGGTTGCCCAGCTCATATACTTAAGCTGTATACGCCCACCAAAGAAGTCTTTACTATGAAACAGTGAAAGATCAGAAATTGATCCAGATAATGCCATTTGGGTGATTTGCGCTTTCGTTTCTTCTGTCAACGGGAATAAAGTCACCAGCGGATCCAAACCAACAAAGCTAAGGCCCTGTACGCAAACGGACTTGGAATCATGACTCAAGCTGCCACCAACTCGGATGGCTGGCCAGTTCTTTTGATCCGTTTGAAATAAAAGCTCAGAGCTTTGTAATTGCCATTGGGTGACGTCTTCATTGGCAGCGAGATAAATCTGACCGGTTTGTGTTGTGAGTTGATGAGATGCTTCTCCATCCAGCCAACGCAGGTGACTATTTCCTAGATCAATCAACAAGGATGTTGCTTTACCATCCTCAATATTCATCCAGGCCGAAAGAGAGAGAGAAAGCGCCTGAATGTGTGCCAATTGAGGAAAAAAACGCTGGATCACACTGCCCATACGAAGCTGGTCGGCATTCACATATAATTTCCCACTCAGCTTACGTTTATTTTTACCATGCAAGTCGAGAATAAAATCGAGTTGATTCTCTTCATTTCCTTCAACATTGAGCTTGCCAACACCTTGGTGATGACCTTCTTTGTTGTACCAAAGCAATTCATCAATCAGAAAACGCTTCGCTTTTTGTTTACCATGACGGAACTGCAATACACTGTCATAAATCGAAAATCGATCAAACTGCTGGAGGAACAAGTTCTCAAGTTGCTGGAACAAATCATTGGACTCGTGAGGCTCGTCTTCATCTTGTTTCTGTGAAACCGTATCCAGTTCAAGGTTGATCCCGGTCAATGATACATTTTCGGAAATGAGTTGTGCATGAAAAAGGGATTGCCAAAAGTTAATCTCAGCTTTTGCTTTTTGAAAACGAAGTTGAAAAGCATCCCCTTGTTTTGGATGAACAAGGACATCTTCCAAAGAAATTGAAGGCCCATATCCCATCCAGCGCGCATCAATTTTTCCGATTTTTACATTCGCATCAACACGGGCGCTCAACATGGACTCGATCGACTCTCGATAATAATCGACACGAGGGAGTGCAATTTTCAACAACGCAACACAAAAAGCAATAAACACAACCACAACGGCTAAAAAATACATGAAGCGCTTTGAAAACGTTTGATACATACTGATTGGATTTTGCACTACATCATCACCACATCAAACTGCTCTTGAGTATATAAAGACTCTGATTGTACTTTGATTTGTTTTCCGATAAACAGTTCCAACTCTCCGAGGCTGTGAAACTCGTCATTTAAGAGTGCTTCAGAAACTGAAGGTGCAGAATACACAACAAACTTATCTGCATCATAAGCGCGATTCACTCGGACAATTTCTCTCAAGATCTCGAAGCAAACTGTTTCGACTGTTTTTAAACTCCCTCGCCCTTTACAAACAACACATTCATCACAAAGAATATGCTCCAAGCTTTCCCTTGTCCGCTTTCGTGTCATTTCTACAAGGCCAAGCGCTGAAAATCCATTGATATTTGTTTTGGCCCGATCCCGATGAAGCGCCAACTCTAATCCATTTAAAACTCGGCGACGGTGGTCTTCACTTTGCATATCAATAAAGTCGATAATGATGATCCCACCAAGGTTCCGCAATCGAAGCTGCCTGGCGATTGCCTGAGTCGCCTCAATATTCGTATTAAAGATAGTTTCTTCGAGCGCACGATGCCCAACAAACGCGCCAGTATTCACATCAATCGTCGTCATCGCTTCCGTTTGATCGATGATCAGATAGCCGCCTGATTTTAATTCGACCTTCCGCTCCAGCGCTTTTTGAATTTCCGTTTCTACATTAAATAAATCGAAAATAGGACGCTCGCCCGGGTAATAAGACATGCGCTCCGTCAGCTCAGGTACAAATTCTTCTGTAAATGCATGGAGTTGCTGATAAGTAAGTTTTGAGTCAATGCGAATTTGTTCTAGCTCAGCCCCGACAAAATCACGCAAAATTCGGTAAGCAAGATTGAGATCTTGGTAGATGATCCCTTCTTTTCGCGTTTTCTTTTTCTTTTTGACAAGCTTTGCCCACAGTTTACTGAGGAAAATCGTATCTTGCTTGAGTTCGTCCTCACCGACTCCTTCTGCTGCGGTGCGAATGATAAAACCACCTTGATCCGAGCAATACTGCTCAACAATGCCTTTGAGACGCTCACGTTCCGCTTCATCTTCAATTCGCTGAGATACACCGACATGACTGGAGTCCGGCATAAAGACAAGGTAGCGCGAAGGCAGTGTAATATCAGTTGTCAGACGCGCACCTTTTGTGCCAAGTGGATCCTTTACAACTTGGACGAGAATATATTGTCCTTCACGAACTAAATCACGAATATCACGAGTTTGCAGGCTTCGTTGCTCTGCAATCTCTTCACCATATTCTTCGTGAAAAATGATATCTGAGGCATGGAGAAAAGCCGCCTTTTCCATTCCAATGTTCACAAATGCGGCCTGCATGCCCGGTAAGACCCTGCTGACCTTGCCGAGATATATATTGCCGACAATGCCGCGATTCCGCTCACGCTCCAAATGAACTTCCTGTAATACCCCATTTTCAACCAAAGCAACTCGGGTTTCACTGGGGGTGACATTGATCAGCAATTCAACACTCATCATGCCTCCTGTTGAATGTCTTTGAGAAGTTGTTCCGTTTCCATCATTGGTAGCCCCATCACCGCATGATAACTACCTTCAATTCTTGAAATAAAACGGCTGGCGCGGCCCTGAATACCATAGGCTCCGGCTTTATCTTGTGGTTCACCGCTTTCCCAATATCGGATCATTTCATCTTCTTGTATCTGGCGAAAAGATACATCCGTGATCACACATCGTCGCCGTGTGATGTCATTTTTTGACACTGCGACTGCTGTCATTGTCTGATGCTGACGTCCGGATAGCTTCGTCAGCATTTCAATTGCATGCGCCTGATTTTTAGGTTTGCCCAAAACCTCACCATCAACAACAACAATCGTATCCGCACCAATGACAATAGTATTTTCAGGTAATTGAGCCAGTACTGCTTGAGATTTTTCACAAGCTAAACGCGTGACATGTTCTTCCGGTGTTTCTTTACTCAGGATAGATTCGTCAATATCTGCCGAGATCACTTCAAACGGCACATCAAGTAATGCCAAAAGCTCCCTGCGTCGAGGAGAAGACGACGCTAAATAAATCATAAATAGTCCTACTGAATCGAAAATTGTCTTCTGAGTTTTCGAAGAAGCCAGAACACCCAAGGCCAACACAGTGCACCTGTCATCGCTGGCCAAAGGTAATTCGGAATAAAGTGAATCGTTGCAAAAAATCGCGAAAACCAGAATACAAGTAAATGATATAAACACAATAATACAGCAATCAGCAAACTTTGCTGCCATACCGAGAAATTACGAATGGTTTGGTAATTTGAAAGACAAAAAACACTGGTTATCGTAAACGAAATTGCATAGACCCCAAATACACTCCCCATCATAATATCCATCGCAAATCCGGTCAGCCATGCCACACCAATATTTACACGATTTGGCAGTGCTAAACACCAGTAAAGAACTACAAGCAATGGCCAATCTGGTCGAAAGAGTTCCAATTGAATCGGCACGGGCATCATCGACAGTACCAATGCACTGAGAATTGTCAGAAAGATATACCAGTTACTGCGTAAACCTGTATTATCACCCATTCTCTTCCTCCTCAATCTGAACGGCTTCCCCAATATCATCGACAGCGCCCCATAGGAGCAAGAGGTACTTTAACCGATCTAACTGAGCAACAGGCCTTGCGAAGACTGTCGAAAACTGCCTGCCTTCATCGCGGATAATTTTTGTCACCACACCAACGGGGTAACCTTCAGGAAAACGCTGTGCAAGACCAGATGTGATCAAACGATCACCGACGCGAATATCTGTACTGTGTGGGATATGATTCAACTTGATCCGATCGATATTTCCCGTTCCTTCTGCAATGGCACGCACACCTGTTCGTTCAATTCGAATAGGAATCGCCTGAGTTGAATCGGTAATGAGCAAAACATGGGTTGTTGTCGTTCCTGGAGTGAGCAACTGCCCAACAACACCAAGATCGTCGATAACAGGTTGTCCTTCATAGACTTTATCTAAAGTGCCACGATTCACAACTACTTGATGAGAAAAGCGGTCTTTACTGACAGCCATCACTTCAGCAACCATGCTTTTACTTTGATGTCTTGGACTTGAGTTGAGTAGTGCACGAAGTTTCTTGTTTTCTTGCTGTAAAAGGGCAAATTGCTGAAGTTTTTCATTCTGTTCCAACTGAAATTGTCGCAACAGTGCATTTTCCTCCATCAAAGATTCTTTGGTTTTGATGCGTAATGCAACAGATTCGATCGCTTCCTGCGGGGCATCCGCCAGATAAAGTACGGGAGAAATAATTGAAGTCAGATAAGTACGAACAATAGCCGATGTATCTGTAAAATGATCAAACGCCATCAGGCTGAGACTCAGCCCAATGGCGATAGAAAAACGAACCTTGAGTGATGGTCGTCGAACGAATATAGGATTCATGTAACTGTTTAATCGTCACTAAAGACATCACCACCGTGCATATCGATCATCTCGAGGGCTTTACCACCCCCCTTTGCGACACAGGTCAGTGGGTCATCAGCGATGATCACTGGAATACCTGTTTCTTCCATGAGGAGACGATCAAGATCTTTGAGTAATGCACCACCTCCTGTGAGAACCATTCCACGCTCAGCAATATCTGACGCAAGTTCTGGTGGCGATTGCTCTAATGCAACCATGACGGCACTGACGATGCCAGTGAGTGGCTCTTGAAGTGCTTCTAAAATTTCGTTGCTATTGAGAACAAATGAGCGGGGGACACCTTCAGCGAGGTTACGACCGCGTACTTCGATTTCTTTCACTTCATCCCCTGGATAAGCTGAGCCGATCTCGTGTTTGATACGCTCTGCTGTGGCTTCACCGATTAAACTACCAAAATTACGACGAACATAGTTAATAATGGCTTCATCAAACTTGTCACCACCAATCCGAACAGATGACGAATAAACAACACCATTCAAAGAGATAATGGCAACTTCTGTCGTACCACCACCGATATCGACAACCATAGAGCCTGTTGCTTCAGAAACAGGTAAACCTGCACCGATTGCCGCCGCCATCGGCTCTTCAATCAGATAAACATCACGTGCACCAGCACCTAATGCAGAGTCTTTAATCGCTCTTTTTTCAACTTGGGTTGCACCACAAGGCACACAGACCAGCACACGCGGGCTTGGTCGTAAGAAATTATTATCATGAACTTGGCGAATGAAGTGCTGAAGCATTTTTTCCGTGACATAGAAATCCGCAATCACGCCATCCTTCATCGGGCGAATTGCTTTGATATTTCCAGGGGTCCGGCCAAGCATTTGCTTTGCCTCATGACCTACAGCTGCGACACTTCGGGGACCACCAGCGCGACCTTGGCTAATTGCAACAACAGAAGGTTCGTTCAAAACAATACCTTGTTCTCGGACATAAATAAGCGTATTGGCCGTACCTAAATCAATAGATAGGTCATTTGAAAACATACCGCGGATTTTTTTAATCATGGAACCGGAGAGTCCTTTAAAAAGGTTAGTGTCGTGTTCTTTTGCGCTAACTTTACCAATGCACCTGAAATTCAGCAAGCACGCTCTACACTAGCACGATAAAAAATAACCAAAAACTTGAATAAAAGATTAATTTTGGTCAAATTCACAGCATAAGGAACTGGGATTTGACCAAATAAAAATCTATCGTTCGCGCACTACGCGAAATCCAATATAGTTAGAGCGGAAATCTGGAGAAAGTTCCATTCGTGTTGAAACGCGTGCCAAGCTTGGTGCAAAGTTCCACGCGCCCCCACGGACCACACTGTTATTTTTCATTCCGGCACCGATACTCCATTCCCAAACATTCCCGACCGTATCATAAAGGCCAAAACCATTCCGTTTAAAGGAAGAAACCGGGGCAGAGCCCGCATTGGACCATTTTGAACCACACCACCCACAGTTTGCACGATTGGTTCCGATGGCTTCTCCCCACCAGTAATCTTCTTCAGAACCAGAACGTGCTGCATACTCCCACTCATTTTCCATTGGGAGTCGATAACGCTTTCCTGTCACTTCTGACAACCAATCCACATAAGCTTGCGCATCATTGATACTCACACATACAACAGGGTGCTCTTCAGATTGTTCAAATCCTGGTGTCCGCCAGTTCAGCGCAGACTCATAGACTGGTTTTGCACCTTGATAAGCTGCACACCCTTCTCCTTTTTCAGCTTCTGTTGTGTAATTACTTGCTTCAATAAACTGGCTAAAATCTGCCACTGTGACTTCTTTTTGACCAATACTGAAGGATGTGGGAATGGATTTATTCGTGACAGGGCGCTCGTTATCCAACCCATTACCAGAAATGTCTCCCATTTGGAAAGAGCCCGCCGGGATCACCACCATCGCTGGACCAGGTTTATCATCAAGCAGGATATCTTGGATTTGCTCACCGATTTTGAAAATTTGCTCTGCTTTATCGAGCTTCGCCTTCAATGTTTGATTTTCACGCAGGAACAGCGTCTCTTTAAACGGCTCATATCCAAGCTTTACAACTTCGATATCATGCTCACCTGCTGGCAACATCACCGTTAATCGAGTTGTCCCATAGCTAACGCCATCAATAAACACTTCATCGTCATAAACATTGGATCGAACGGTAAGCTCGTACATGATCGAATCATCGACATCTCTGAGTTCATCCCGTCTTAACGTTGAAACAATTGGTTTTGAAATCGTCTTATTATTAAATGCGATACAATAACGCGCATCCAAATTCAACAAGTTACAGGCTTGTTCACGATTCAAGCTGCCTTTCATCGCTAGAGAAACATTGACATGGTAATTTCCTTGACCAGAAAAGCCACTATCGAGAATTGTTGTTCCCAGGATTTTCACCTTCGCATCCGACTTGCCACGTTCGCGTTTTGCGACTGTCGATTCTGTCAGGCTGGTATAGAGTTGATCAAGAAATTGTTTTGATGCTTTTTGCTTTGCAAGAAGTTTGCCCCGGGATTTACAGCGAGAGAGCGTATCATCATCACCACAAGTAATGGTGTGCTGGATATCTAATCGTCCCTCTTGATTAAACTCACGATAGAGGCGGTCAACCCGTGCTTTATGATAACGCTCTTTCAAACCTTCAAGCGTATTGAGCAAAGCATGTTTTGAAACTCGAACGATTTCGACTTCTTCCTGTTTATCCTGAATGCGCATTAATTGTGAAGTAATATCTTCTTTGTTTTTTTTATGTGCACCAACCGACTTCTGATAATTTTCGCGTGTCATTGTGATATCGATGTTCGGATCATCGATCATCTTTTGATACTGCACATTCATTTCTTCTAAAGCACGTTTTCTTGCAGCTTCCAAAGTCGAAGAATTTTTGCGAAGGCGTGTCAACTCCTGTTCAAGCTGTTTGAGCGCATTAATGTGGGATTGCAAACGTTGATTAAATGAGTCGAATTCTTTTTGTTTTGCCGCAATTTCGGTTTGAATGGCTGTGACATCCAGCGTCTCTTTTGCGAGGACGATGGTCGAGCTTAAACTCAGTGAACATGCAAGGGCTAAGGGTGCTAATCGCATATCTATCCGTTCCAAAACTTGTCAGTGTTGTTGAATCAAATGCTTGCTGACTCGAATCAAAAAGCACCACTATCGATTCGAATTGCTTTGCTTCGAAAACCGAAACGCTGTTCCTATGCTATTGACTAAACATGAAAAGCGCAACCCCGAAGCATCTTTTTATTCCCAAAATAGGACTGATTTCTCAGAAAAAGTCACGCAATAGATTAATCTTGCGCCGATTCTTTCCAATAGATAATTCTATCATTCCCACGGTATTTACCAAATGTGGCGATTGCTTTTGGATTTTCGAGTACCCCACCACTGCTGGTCCAATCATATTTTAACCAGTCCGGAACCGTCAGTTCCAGCTCCACTTGGCCCGTATGTTGGTTGTTCGGTTTATCCAATGTGAGTGGGGAAACAATTGAATCGCCACTACTCAGCGTAGTACTGGTTAGCGGTAAAATCACGCTCGTATCACCAGCAACAAGTTCATCTTCCGTACTCACATCAAAATTCAGTGATGCATCTGTATTGACGTATGTCGTGCAATTATCTTGTGCATTGATGATGAATTGATTGCCATCATAGTAATAAGCCTGATAGCGCATGCCCAATTCTCTTGTCTCCGGACCAAACGTATTTAAGAGTCTGCCTTGGCCATATCGCGGTGATATATCATAGACTGTTGCGCCATTTCTCATCTGGACCGAATCACAATCACCGCTACAGGTTGCTTGAGAAGCATGGAAATCTAAATCGATCGCGTTAAAGCCTGTATCTCCATCATTGAACTGAAAACCAATCAAAACATCGGTATAAGGCCCATCTAACACACCAGCACCATTATCAACACTGTCTGCCAAACGAGAGAACACAAGATCTTGTGTGATAGGTGCGATGCCATTTGTCCAATCATTCCGCACAACGGTAAAGTCGTTCATTCGCGCACCCAGCGCTGTTGATTGACCGCTTTCATGCCCAACCGTGAGCAAGTTACTCGAATTTGCAGCAAAGCCCCCACTATAGCCAGCCGTTGTCCCATCATCGAAGTTCTTCGCAATTAACCCCGCAGTGAGTGATAACGGTTGTCCCATATAATGATAGTTACTGCCACACTCTCCTAGCAGACTCAAACTCGCGGAATCCAAATCAAAATGATGTGGATAAAAACGACCGACAACAGCGCTTTCATAATTGGGTGTGTAAAGTGATCCAAAATAGGTATAGGATGGTATTTTCATCTTCATTGCACCCACTTCGGTATATTTGACCGAATGATCAACAGGATCACTGCCGGTATACCAATTCACATCAATTGATGCTGGTTGGGCACTGCAATAGGCTGGCTGACCAGCACCACCGTCACACTCTGCACGGAACGCTTCCATATTCACAATTATGTTATCCGTCCCCGTATCAAAATGATTTGCGGTCAACCCACCGATTCCACCACACATGGCTGTTAGTTCGATATTAAACGGCACGGCTGCTGCTTTAAACGGAGTGCAAGATGCATCATCAATTGTTGGACTGGATGAAGGGCAGGCAGCGTTCGCGTCGACGACGGAGATATTGAGTGTACTCGGAGTCGATAAGAACGCCGTTTGTAATTCACCATATAATGCAGAAACCCCAGGCACTGACCCATCATAAGGTGGTGCATCATGTTTGACTTTCAGTTTAAGACGCCCGACGTCCTCATAAGTCACCTGAAAAGTCCCTTGTCCTTGAGAATCAAAGTTAATTTGTCTGGATAAATGAGTGCTTTCTTGTTTCGTCAATGGCTTAAAAGTGGAGTCACTGTTTCCTTTCGCTTTCATATCCCCATCCTCGGCTGTAGAAAGCGCTCCAGCAGTGTTTACTTCATGTGAGGATATCCAGAGCTTCATCGTTTTGACTCCTTGAAATCCCTTTAACTGCGTACATTGACCTGTATTCGAAGTCGGATCTTTTCCCCATGCCGTCAAGGTATAATCGACTGGTGCGCTCACTGTACACGTTGCTTGATCAACAGCACCCACCATCGCCAGCCCAGATGCGGCAAAGTCGGTCACATCGGTCGATGTATACAGGCTACTATCATAGGTGACAGTCACGGCTAAATCCTGCGTTGCTTCTTCGTAATACCAATAAAAAGACTTTGTTCCATTATCACTGTCTAAATATGTGTATTGATTATTCGTCAGCGCAGAACCACCCGTTGCCTGTAAATAAAAATCACTGTTGACACTGCCGGATGTCGCAGGACCCAATGTGACCGTTCCAGTAAAGTCAGCTTTGGTTGTTCCGTCACTACATACCGCAGTCACATCAACTTGGGCACGCGTTTCAGGACAAGCCAATGCCACATCAGGTTGCGAAATTGAAAATCCAGCAAAAACACAAACACAACCACAATCAATGTCTTTTTTAGAGACTTCTTTATTATAAATCGCTGCAATCTCGCCAGCACTCAGCGCGCGTGTGAGTACCCGAACTTCGTCAATTTTCCCATCAAAGACTTTATCAACCGATGATGTTTTGAGGTTGCCAATGAAAAGATCTGAAGCGTTATTCAGTAATGCACTGCTGGTTTCGTAGTGGGTCGAGTCTAACGCACCATCAATATATAGTTTGACACGATTACTAGCCGATTGAGTGCCATCGAACACCACGGCTGCGTGGTACCACTGACCTGTCGTAAAGTCACTTTTTGTCGATTGGAATCGGTCATTGTTTCCTTGGATATCAATACTCAGCTTCGTTGGATGATCATTCCAAAAAAACATGGTGTAGGCCGATTGACTATTCGGATCAACACGTTTGGCTAATATCCCACGTGCATTGGATGGGGAAGTTGCAGTGAGGGTGTCGGCACTAAACCAGGCCATAAAGGTCACCTGAGTTGTATTATCCAGCAGACTATTATCGCTAACAACCACATAGTCATCCGTACCGTCTAATGCCAGAGATGAGCAATTGTATCCATAGCGGGAGAATGTTGCCCCATTTTGTGCAGTGCCATTCAAACCATAACCGGAAAGATCAGATATTGTTCCTCCTTGTGGAATGTCACAGGTATCAAACTTATACAATGCAACCTGTGAAAAATCCGCAAAAAACGCCTGCGAAAAAGCAAAGATACTGCCACGCTCGTAGGGGTGGCTGCGCTCAGAGTCAATATCTTGATCTTCATCGACCAGAAGACCAATGACATCTTTGGTCAGAGCACATCGGCGAAGCCAGCCTCCATTCCTGCTATTACGTGTATTTTTAGTCGCAACAGCCAGCGGTGCGCTGGTAAAGTCGGTGACAAAACTATAAGTGTTACAAGCATCATCGTGCCCATCAATGGTCTCTGGCGTTCGGATACTTTCCCAATAAATTAACTGACCATAGATATCCCTAAAAGATGACTGAACACCCGCTTCAACTGCAATGTAACCAATCGTCTCATTTTGAGGCACTCGACCATTATTTACCTCTGAGCGCTCCAGCGCGACGCGAAAGCCGTTGCTCGTGACATTGCTTACCGCTGTTGTTAACCAAGGAATCGATTGAGATCCAGGCGAATGATTTGGTTCATTGACCATGGTTTGGATGGTGGCTACAAAGCTTGGTGTGCTGGTAAACGCTGTCGTAAATGATCCATATTCCCAAGCGGACCATCCAGTCCAAAACCTGATCCACCAATGCGCTTGGATCTCATTCGTTTGGATTGTCCCCACTTCAATTTTTTTCCCATCAGGGAATGTATGTGCGCCGGGTTCTGCCGCCACATAATCAATGGTTGTCTCTACAAGATTGGCACTTTCGTCTGGCGGCTCAACCTGGACAATATCAAATGAAGTCGTTGTGACATTTTTAATACGCAACGCTTGCGGGTCTGAATCATCCTCCGTCGGCAACACCACCACAACAGGCGTCACAGAAAATGGCTGCTCAAATGTCACCGTTGTAAATGCATTAGGGTTTGCGGGTAATGTAACCTGACCTGCGGCTAATTTCCAATTCGCAACATGTGCAACTGTTTCGTCATCCCTGGTTAAGATCCCCCAAGTATTTTCCTTAAACATAAACCAGGAAATCGCTTCGATGTAACCATCCCTCTCAGTGTCATGAACCTGATCTTCATCAAGATGCACACGATAAGCGCTGCTTGTCGTACCACAATTACGTACCCAAGGACCATTGTATCCACTGGTGGTATTATGCTTGACGAGAATATTGATATTCTGATCTGTCCAAAGGGTCGAAATATCAAAGCAACCATCATCATGACGATCCGCAGATCCATAAGTAGAGAACGTTCCACCAGCAAGATAAGCATTTCCATTATTCGTTCCGGTACCCGGCTCAATCGCAACCCAGCCAATTGTTTCTCGATTATGACTGTCGTAAGCTTCGCCACCTTCTAAAGCAAGTGTGAATTGTGTCGTTGTAGGCACAGTGCCCACAGAAGTGCCCCATACGCTTGTCGTGACCCATGTACTGTCATTGTATGTATTGATGGTATGAAATACGGCCGGATTCGAAGAATAGGTATGGTCGAATGTCAGTAGATCGCCTGCGTCCACATCGCCAACGATATTTGCTTCATCGTCATCGTCGTCATCATTACGAAACTTGCCACTGCGCACTGTTGAGGTCGTATGCAAGTTTGCCTCAATTTTTGTGCCGTCAGGGAATGTCCAAGTACCTTGTTCAACAACCCAATATTGTACTGTCTCACTTTGCCAGGAAATATTGTTACAGTTGATCGCGCTCTGGCTACTCCCCACTGACTCACAGGGATTTTGCATACCCACTTTAAAACTGGTCGCGGTGACATCTTTGATTCGGACACTTAAGGATTGATCATTATTATGCGTCAGCGGACCAGCAATTACGACAGGTTGCGTATAACTTTGGGTTAAATTCACCGTTTGCCAATGGCCATTATTCACTGTATTTGTGATCGTGGTCGAACCCACTTCGAAATAGCCTGTTGCCGCCCAATTCATAGTAGAGAAGCAGCAAAACACTAGCAATACAACGATGCGTAAACAGTCATAGATTCTCATAACGTTTGCGCCTCCACAATCAGCTTACGACTGACTTCCCATGCCCCAATAGAAACACAAGTTGCTGTGCTGGTAAATTTATAATAGTTTTTACTGAGTATAGTACGTTGTGTGCACTCAAGCGTGACGCTACAGCTATTCATTCCTGTAATCACTGAGAAATCAGGAACACCATCTGCACGATCAATCACACCGATTGGGGATGCGGTGTCGATAGACGAGCAGGTGACCGCAGCGCCTCCACCAAGCGGGAAAATTCGTGTTAAAATCCAGTCAATACCACTTTGAGCGGCCATCAATGCCCGGGTAT
Source organism: Algicola sagamiensis DSM 14643 (assembly GCF_000374485.1). GTDB lineage: Bacteria > Pseudomonadota > Gammaproteobacteria > Enterobacterales > Alteromonadaceae > Algicola > Algicola sagamiensis. The sequence continues at coordinate 62,667 of NZ_KB894504.1, read as the reverse complement.
GGTAGGTTTGTAAGTAAATTGATTGTTGTCCGCTACTATTCATTTTCCACATTGCAGCCGCAAATACAGCAAAGACCACCATGATAAAAATGGCCACAACGAGCGTTGCACCGCGCTGGCGCTTAAGGGACATTCGGGATATTGACTTCATGTCGAAACCTCAATGCCTCACCAGAATCGGTGATAAAATATGCCGAAATATACACAATTGCATTTCGTTGTAAGGTCGCTGGAGAGAGCTGGAAAAATAATTCATACACACTGCTTTCTGGCTGGAGTTGATTCAACCCTTCTGCCATTAACACACCACTTTGACCAACCAGCACACGGTTAATCGGTGTCGGTTGTGTCGATAAATATCCATAGTTCTCATATCGATAAAGGTGCGAATCACCAGGCGTGGTGGTTTCCAAGCAATAGGTTACTGTGTTTGTACTCCCGACGACATAAGCGCGTTTTTGCCCAGAGTCTTCTGCAAAACTGCTGCTAAAGGTCCACCGGTCAACGTCAACATCGGCCATACCCACGCCTAATCCAGGTGTCTTATTCACGGCAGTGATCGGTAAACGGTGATTTCTTGATGCATCATAAACATCATTAGAAAATAATGGATTGATGATGACATAATCCCCCACATTGACGCCTGTTGCTTCAACAACATCCAATGTTGTCCCGCTGGTTGCTTCATCAATGTAGCCTGAGGACACTTTAAATGGGACAAATTCGATACATTGAAACTGCCCACAACTTGGTCCTACCGTCTCGCAAGATAGACGCACTGAATTTGGTACTGCACTTCTCAGTTCTTGTGTTAACCGCTCCATAGAAAATCGGCTTCGTGCAATCGTGCTTTGGCGATCTGAGGACTCAGCAAATACCTGTGCTCCCAACTGGATCATGGTTGAAGCCCCCAGGCCAGCAACACCAACAAGCGTGATCACAATCACAAGTTCAATGAGTGTATAAGCCGACTGGAACTTGGGCATTAATAATTCCCCTTATACACAGTAAATACAAAATCCTGTTGATTTGGCGATGTGACCGTAAGCCGGATCAGCTTAAACAGGTTTCCATCCCCAACATCTTGAATACCATTTAAATCATCATCATAAAACACGCTGATCCCAAGAGAAAAACCAGTGTAAAGTCCAGATAGACTGAGATCTTTCCCCAACGCATCTTGCAACGTAATATTGATGTAATCGTCTACATCATCATAATCAGGTCGAGACTCGCCTATATCCGCTCCCAATGACGTTGCTGCCGTACAACTTGGCGCCCCGGTTTCACTACAACGCAACGCACCACCAACGGGAGAGTTTTCATCAAAAGCTTTGCCAATGATCTCGTTTAATACAGATTGGGCAAGTTCGTTTGCGCGTACTTCCAGCATTGGATTCGCACTTTGCTGAAATTGCGGTCCAACAACAGCAGAAACCAAAAGCAAGACAACAGACAACGTGACGATCCCAACGATGATCTCCATCAAAGTAAAGCCTTGTTGAATGGTCTTAAGTACACTCATGGATATACCCTTGAGGCTCGATACACACTTTGGCTGTACTGTCTCCGGTAAAAGTAATATTGCAACCATTCACACAATTGAGTGTTGGTTTTCCTTGTTTATCAAAGGTGAGCCATGCGACGGTTTGTTGCTGCCCTCCTATCGTATAACTGCTGGTTGCCATTGTTGTTGTAAGCGTGACATTAGGGAAAACATCGCTGGTTAAGAATTCAAAATCAATACCCGTTTTCAAGTTAAAACTACCGCTGGGTGCCTGATTGCAATCTACACCGTCCATGATCCCAAAGCTTGTTGTAGTGAAATTGATAAAAAGACAGCGGGTATTGCTAAGACGAGACATGGATTGATACTGGATAAACTGCGCAGAAGAAACAAACTGATCACGAAAGGCGAATTCCTCCACCCCGCGCGTATCAAAAAATTTCGGCCCAATACCTACGGAAATTGCCACCAGCACCACAATGACAGTGACAAGCTCCAATAAGGTATAACCGAAATGTTGTACACGACGTCGCGTCGTTTTCATTTCAGACCATTGAAGTCGCTTAACAGCCGGACGAAGACTGTAATGCTACAATCGCTCTTGCTGACGCTGTCGCCGCAGTATATTGGACATAACAGTTTGTCGCAGTGAATGTCGCGGCCGCCGCAGTACTAGATGTTGTAAATAAACTCGCTGGTGCAACGTACAAGACACCACTGGCTGCAAAGTGCGCCCAATCCGCGGCATCAAGAGCCGATTGTGTTTGGCTACCCGTAATTTCCACCGCAGTCACATCGGTTGCAGCAATAAGACCATCCGAAGACGTTGCGGCTGGATCGCCATACACCGTATTCACGGTTGTGCCAGAAACACTGACCGCCGCTGAAGCTGAAGTATGTTCACCTTCGACAATAGATTTGCCTCGGACAATATCTCGTGCACTCTTTAAGCTGCTGACAAGCCCATTTACCGCAGCAATCCGAGCATCACTTTGGATACTGACAAATTTGGGAGCCGCAGTGACTGCGAGAATACCTAAGATCACGATCACAACGATCAATTCGATTAATGTAAAACCTTGCTGTTTCATACGCACCTCACCTAGTTCTGAAATACAACAACACTACCCGTCCTTGCCGTGTATATCAGACCGCTCCCAATTGAATCATCATTTGGAGCCGCCCCTTGATTGACAATTGTCGAAGACAGATAGTAAAAGCATTGATCGCCACCATCTGCTTCCGACCGTCCGACAACCTTTCCGAACAACCTCGTCTCTGAAATATTTCCGAAGTTATTGGTCACTGTTGGTGCAGACTGCAATAAATTTTCCATCATATATACACAGTCCGAATCATCAATTTGTGTATCCTGATTGTTTGAATTGGGTGATCCGCCAGTTGGGTAACCCGTATCCGGGTCTACACCAAATCCATTTCCGGAATACACAATGCCGCCAGAATTACCGCCTTCCAGCTCCCATTGTGCTCTCACCAAACTCACTGCTGATGCATATCCTCCAGCAATCCCTTCGACAGAAGCATCTTCTGCATCGTCTCTTACATCTACAAATCTGGGTACCGCTGCTGCTGCAAGTAAACCGAGGATGATCACAACGATCACAAGCTCTATCAGTGTAAAGCCTTGTTGTTCCCGATGTCGCAGCATGTTAGCACCCGCCTCCTCTCTCATGTGCACAGAGATCCTGGCATTATTATTCATACATTGTTATGACTTTGCTCGACCGCGAATGACGTCACCTGTCCCGATGTCGTAATAGAAAAACGGCTCGTCGTTAAACCAAAATTGGCATGTACCCTCATTTAATTTTGGTAAAAATTTCTGAGACATCAACTTTCCATCCCAACTTCCTGTCACTTTTAAGTCTGAGTCATTCTGTAAATGCTGCCATAGAAGCTCACAATGATTGTGATTTTCCTCGCTCTCTATAGATATCGGCCAACCACGACGTGTAAAGAGTAAAATTACTTCACTTTTTTCATATTTATTAATATCACTGGTTTGAGGAGATATTGTGTAAGGAATAATGTAATTACCAGTCGACATTCGGGTCGGGCGTGCTTTATTGCTCCAAGCAAAATGTGCTGTGTGAATCGCCGTTGAGAATGTATTAAAAGCTTTGTCCAATCGTGTTGCTTCAATATCTTGAAAATTTTTATTGAGATAGAATGCGAAATAGCCAAAGCACAAAACAATAATCAGGATAAAAAGCAACTGCTGAAAAATCCGCTTCATATCATCGCTGATATCTTCCTGACTCATTTCATTGCACTCATCATGTCCCACATTGGCGAGAAGATACCGAGGGCTAAAATCGCAACAAACCCTGCCACTACCCCAATGAGCATGGGTTCTATTTTTGAGGTCAGATTTTTTAGATCAAAATCAACTTCACGGTCATAGTAGTCCGCGACTTCTTTAAGAAGCTCATCCACTCGCCCTGTTTCTTCCCCAACAGCCACCATTTGCATCACAAGTGGCGTAAACATCTTACTTTGCATACTGACACGGAGCAGACTCTCCCCGCGTTCAATCGATTGACGCATTTCAATAATTTTTTCTGCCATGTAGGTATTATCAACCGCTTCTGACACAAGTTGGAGCGCAGTCGTGAGCGGGACGCCTGAATGCAGCATGATGGCAAAGGTTCGACTATACCGAGAAAGCACGGAGCGCTCGATAATACTGCCAATAATCGGCGCTTTAAGTTTATAGTGATCCAGGTTTTTCTGACCAGCCTCAGTATTCAAATAAGACTTGATCATGACCAAACCACCCACAACCCCGGCAACAAGAAGCGGCCATTTGTTGATAAAAAAGTCAGACATACCAATCAGTAAACGTGTCGACCACGGTAATTCCGTTTTAAACTTCGCGAACATATCGGAAAACGTCGGGATCACGAAAATATTCACAAACACAACCGCGACCGTAATAAACATCATGACCATCATTGGATAGCGTGTCGCTTGTTTGATTCGCCGCCGAGTTTCTTGCTCTGTTTCAAAGTATTCAGTCAACTGAAGAAATGCCTCATCCAACTTACCTGTATTTTCTCCGACATGCACGATACTCACTGTGAGGCGATTAAAGACCGCTGGATATTGTGACATTGCGGCGGATAGTGTTTTTCCTTTTTCCAATTGCTCAGCCAAGTCTTTTAACGTTTGTTTGAGTACTTTTGAGGTCGTTGTATCGGCAAGACCAATGATGGCTCGAAGGATGGGAATACCAGACTTCATGAGGGAGTACATTTGCCGACAAAAAATGAGTTTATGCTCAAATGTGACAGTCCCCACGACAAATTGGCGGAGTTTGAGCATCCACGGTGGATCTTCCCCTTTTTCTTCAATCAGAATTGGGATCACCCCACGGCGTACAATCTGATCTGCTGCTGCTGAGTTATTCGCAGCTTCAACTTCCCCTTTGACGATACTTCCTTTGCTGTCTCTTGCGCGATAGACGAAGTGGGGCATATAGTCTTCCTTTATCCGTCACTAAACGGACTACCATCATCATCGAAAGGAGGCGGTGATACTGGCTTTTGCGGTGTACTTTCTGGGGCTGGCTGTTGAGGTTCTAACTGTAAGCCCGTGGGAGCTGGTTTCTCTTCTTCATGCGGTTGTTGCTGAATGCCAACTGGCGCATCATCTGCAACATTTTCGGAAATGCGTAAGACTTCATCCAATGTCGTAATCCCTTGTTCAGCATATTCCAGTGCCACTAATGAGAAGGGTTTAAATTCAGGTGATTGAATCGCTGCTTTTGAAAACTCATGTGGATCCTCTTTACGCAACGCTTCAATCATGGCGTGATTCATCACTAATATTTCGTAGACACCAATTCGCCCTTTGTATCCTGAATAATTACAACTTTGGCACCCGAGACCTTTATAAAACTGAGCGCGTGACTTATCAATACCAGCAAGGGCACTTGCCCATGCCACATCTTGCTCATCCGCTTTGACTTCTGTCCGACAACCATCACAAACGCGTCTAACCAGACGCTGCGCAACAACTGCCCGTAATGCACTCGCAACTAAATATGCAGGTGCCCCCATATCAATTAATCTCAGCGCGCTTGTGACGGAATCATTCGTGTGGAGTGTGGACAGGACCAAGTGACCTGTTAGTGCACCTCGAAGACCAATTTCTACCGTTTCCTGATCCCGCATCTCACCGACCATGATGATATCCGGGTCTTGGCGAAGGGTTGTTCTTAAGATGGAAGAAAAGGTGAGCCCAATTTTTGTATTCACTTGAACCTGATTGATTCGTGGTAAGCCGTATTCAACCGGGTCCTCAACTGTAATAATTTTCTTTTCTTCCTGATTCAGTTCGGACAATGCGCCGTATAGCGTTGTGGTTTTTCCCGACCCCGTTGGCCCTGTCACTAATAACATCCCGTGTGGTCGGTGAAACAGCATTCTTAATTTTTCAAGCAGATGAGGCGGGATACCCGTATCATCAAGATTTAAAAGACCAGCAGACTGATCCAATAAACGCATAACGACTGATTCACCATGCTTCACAGGCATTGTTGAGATCCGGATATCGATATTATGCCCTTTAATTTTGATATTAAATCGACCATCCTGAGGTAAACGCTTTTCTGAGATATCCAACCCTGACATGAGTTTTAAACGTAAAACCAATGCATTCGAGATATTCACTTCTTTTAAAATGTTCTCTTGGAGCTTACCATCGACCCGCTGACGAATACGCAACATCCCTTCATCTGGTTCGATATGTATATCCGAAGCTCGGATTTGAACGGCATCCTCAAATATGGATTGAAGCAACTTGACGACCGTTGCATCCCCTCCCTGGGTATCATCAATCAGGGCTGCAAAGTCAAAATCCGCGGTTTCTTCAAACTCCTCTTGGAGCTGCGCAGCAAATGACGCAATATCCTGAGTCCGACGGTAGAGCGAGTCAAACGCTTCGAGCATTTGGCTTTCTTTAACGACTGCAAGTTGTATCTCTTTTGGGGAGAGTAATGGTGCAATTGTATCTAACGCACTTAAGTCAGCAGGATCACTCATCCCTAAAGTCACTTCCATGCCATTATCTTCAATCACAAGAGCACGGTGTTGTCTGGCATGAACTTCCGGAAGTAATTGCGCCACTTCAGGTGCAATCCGCTTTTGAGAAATGTCCATATAAGGAATATTGAGCTGCTGTGCTAAAAACTTGAGTAACTCTTCTTCTTCGATATAGCCAAGCTCAATGAGTGTCGCCCCGAGCTTCCTGCCGCTTTTTTTCTGGGAACCAAGCGCCTGCATGAGTTGATCTTGAGTAATTATATGTTCATGGACGAGCAAATCGCCCAACCGCATTTTGAGTCGAGGTCTAGCCATCTGTTACTCCAATCGAGCAAGACGTTGCTTTGCAAATTGCTGAGATTGCTGGGACAAGCCCCCTAAAGAAACGGCTTGACGATAAGCATACTCTGCGCGTCTTTCTTGACCTTGTTTATCAAAAGCAATCGCGGCGCCAAGCCACCATCTGGGCTGTGATGGCTGACGATGGACGAGTGTCATAAAAATATCACCTGCTGCAATATAATTTTCCACTCGTTGAAGTAAGTTTGCCCGCAAAGCTTGTATCTCAATATTATCCGAAATCACCGGGATCACCGCTAAAGCTTCCTCCCACTTACGCTGACGGTAATATACTTTCGCCAACAAGATTGCATAGCCCTCGTGTTGTGGATAAAGGGCAACGCCTTGCTTCAAAACATGAATGGCTTCTTGCTGACTGCCCTGACCAAATAGTAATGCAGCAAGGCCTTCTCGTGCAGGGTGGTGGGCCCGTTTAAGCTCTAAAGACTGGTAATAAAGTTTCCTTGCCTGTGCCAATCGACCGGATTGCTGCGCGCTTTTTGCTTTTTTTAGACTTTTTTTCGCAAGACTCGCAAAGTCTGTCTTTACTGGCTTAATGGCTAACTTAACAGTTTTTTCATCTGGCTTTAGCGCGGTTTCTTTTAAATGTGATTTTCCGGGTGCTATTGTGTTCGTGATAGCCGCTTTCTTTGGATTCGATGTCGCAATGACGTTGTTCAAAACAGGTGTCGAGCTTTTTTTGTTCGCGGCTTCGCGTGCAAATGGCTGTTTGTCTAATTCCTGATGCTTTATCTCATCTTTTGCTTTTTTTGAGGCGATGGTTGGGGGGGATAGTTTTGGGGGCAAAACTGTTTTTGGGGACTTCGCTTGTTTTGCAATCACTTGTTGTGGCACAGGTTTACTTGGGGATGGAACTGCTGTTGTTTTTTCAATTTTGGATGGCAATGTTGCACTCGGAGCCAGCTTGGTGACGGTCGCCATTTTACGAGCACTTTCCTGTACTTTTTGTTGCTGGGCTAAATGCTGTCTTGGGGAGATATTTGGAATGGTATCCTGTTGCTTTTGTGGCGCTTGCGCTGGTATTACCACTATTGGAAGCTGTTGTTCTGCATTTCTGTTCGACTCAAGAATATAAAAATTAATAATAGAACCAACGAGAATACCAACCATTACCGAAGCAATCACAATGATTTTTGGGTTCTTTCTGCGGATCGTCACAGGGCTAGATACGGGTGGCGGTTTGTCTTTTTCCTGCCTAGTTCGGCGCTCTATGTCTTGCAGAACTTTATTAATCACGCTCACGAGTTACCTCCCGAGCCAATACCAAAATGCCAAGCTGCCGACTGCCCCGGTTAACACAGTACCAAACGTAATTTTTTGCCAGTCTTTGTTATATTCACTTCCGTCCGTATCCTGTAAGGCTTCTCGAATGTGATCTTTCGAAACACTTCTTCGACCCTCACCATAAGCAAGTAATAATGCTTTGTGACAAACAATATTGATAATTCTCGGAATGCCACTTACGCCGCTCGCCAGTAAATCCAATCCTGAGTCATCTAAAATAGGCGCACCAACATACCCAGCCACCGCAAGACGATGATGCACATAATCAATAACTTCATTGTACTCTAGCGGGCGCAGATCATAACTAAATGAAATTCGTTGGCGTAATTGCCTGAGGTGTCTTTCCTTCAACCGCTCATTCAGCTCTGGTTGGCCGAGTAAAACAACTTGTACCAGCTTTCTGCTTTCTGTTTCCAGATTCGTGATCAAACGTAACGCTTCCAGCGTCTCATCAGGTAATGCCTGAGCCTCATCAATGACCAATACAACGCGCTTATCTGCCATACACAGTTCAAGCAGATGTTCTTGCAATTGCTGGGCTAGCTGAATAGGATTCATTTCAACGGGGACTTCCATCCCTAGCTCATGGGCGAGAGACCATCGCATCTCTTGGGGGGATAAATAAGGGTCGGGAATATACGCTGTACAGAATGCATCTGGAAGTTCTTTCAGTAATTTACGACAAAGGAGTGTTTTGCCAACCCCAACTTCCCCCGTCACTTTGATAAATCCTTCTCCCAGCTTAAGCGCAGTCATCAAAACGTCTAAAGCCTCATGATGGCTGGGTAAATCCAAATAGTAACTTGTATTTGGCGTCAAACTAAACGGTAACTCTTTAAGGCCAAAGTGATACAAATACATGCGCTATTCCCCCTGATACCATTCTTCCAATAGACGTTTAGAGCGATCAAGCTGCTCCCGCCAAGTCCCCCCCTCCACAACGACTGGCTTTAACAAAATTACGAGTTCTTTTTTCAAGTTCTTTTCAAAACGACTTGTAAACAGTTCCCCAATAAAAGGGATATCCCCAAGGAGTGGTGTCTTTGAAACATTGTATGTCTTCAGGTTTTGCATCAAGCCACCAATAATGACAATTTCACCGCTTTTTGCTCGGATGACGGTATCCGATTCGCGGATATTGCTCTGCGCCAGTGGTAATACAATATTCTCATTATTGAGTGTAATCGTTTTTTTCTGTTCTGTAGTTTCATTTACAGCGGGATGAACGTGTAAGATCACATTTCCATCCAAATCGATCTGTGGCGTCACATCCAAAGAGATCCCAGAAAAGAAGGGTGTCAGTTCAATATCCGGTGTTGTGGAAGTGCCGGAATTCGTCGTTCCAGTCACCGTCGTTGTGCTGACATCTGTCACAAAGTATTCATCCTGACCAACTTTGATGACTGCTTTTTGATTATTCGAAGCGGAAACCCGCGGGCTGGAAAGTACATGGACATTTCCTTGGGTTTGCATCAGTTCAATCACCGTCTGAAAGTTCTGATTGGTGACCGTCAAGCCAGTGATCCCACCCAGTCCACCAGTAATTGTATTTCCAGCTTTTCCTGGAGAGTTCACAAAGCTAAAGTCTGTATTTCTCAAATGACTCAGGGCTTTTTGCCAATTAATCCCTTGTTGGTATTCATCATCCAGTGTGACCTCAATCACCTTGGTTTCCAAAATAACCTGGCGCTGGATCGTTTGTTCTGATATCGACAGGAATTGTTCAACAGTACGAAGCTCACCGGGTAATGCTCGGACAGTCACCAAACCACTTTGCGGGCTGACCACAACATACCGCCCATCCGTTGTTCCGATCATGGTTTGTAATGTTTCTTTAAGTTCACTCCAAAACGTCGTTTCACTAATCGTTTCAATAAATGAACCGTTTTGCTGACTACTGCTGGAGCCTGAACTACCAGAACTCCCGCTGGAATTGGATGAAGAAGAGGAAGAATTTGATGAACCACTACTTGAAGAACCAGATGAATTGCCTCCGCCACTTGCACCGGCCTGCTGAGATACCCCGCCAGAGTTGACTGTAATTGAAGAGGTACCGGCCCGTTGCATAAATAGATAATTCACCTGGAAAGAGCGGGTTTGCATCCCAGCTGGATAGATCTGATATACGCGTCCTTTTTGTTGAATATCATAACCATATAGTGAGCTAAGAATATCGAGCGTTTCATCGAGGGTGACATTTTTAAGCTGAAGAGAAATTGCCCCCTGCACATCCGGATGGATCGCGACACTGTAAGGCGCGCTTTGCATTAGACTATTCAGTAAACTCCGAATATCGACATTTTCTGCTGTGACATCAAATCGCTGAACTTTGGGTTTCAGTACCGCAGGATCGTTTGTGATCCCAACAAAAATATCGTCAACCACATCTTCAGGTATTTTTAAATCTTCTGGCGAATGATCATGTGTTTGATGTGAATTTCTTGCTTTTCTGAGTTCTTTTTGGATCTCATGTGGCGGTTCAAGCGGACGATCAACACGCTGACAACCTGTGCTTAAACACAGTATCATTCCAATCAGTCCAATGATCCTTCGCACACGGAAACAACAAGTGACAACACTAAGGTCTATTCGGCTGTTCTGTTTGGTCTTTCTTCGGCACCACAAGTTCATAAATGAGTGATAGCTCCAGCGACTCTTCGCCTTTTTTTAACGTTACCCGGTTATTTTCGATACCAGTGACTTGATAACCTTGTATTTTTTCCCCTCTTCTAAGTACGGTATTATTGATGACAGCCCTTGCGTCGCGCTGATTCCACCATAAGCTTTCTAACTTCAATGGCGCTTCTTTCTCCGTCTGTTCTGTCGTTGCAACACCTTGGACTAACTCCACGAGTGGCTTTGTTGGGTCTACAATCGCCCCTTCCGATGAAGCAAAAACAGTGCCAGCCCAGAAAAAAACGCTGCTGAAGATAAGAGTATGAGCATTAAATCGCAAAAAACTTTTCATCTGCACTGATCGTGACCAATTCAAGTTGTACCCTCGCAAGCGGATATCGCGTGACTTCGTAATGCATTCGCCGCCAAAAAAAACGCCAAGGCAATGTTTCCAGCTTTCTTAAGTAATGGTAGACATCAAAATAAGTCCCTCGAAATGTCACCACAATGCCATGCTGGAAAAGTTGCACCTTCTTTTCTGCACCTTCGGCTTGTTTAACCGATGTAAACTCAAGCGGCTCCGGCTCAATAGACCCGAGTTCCTCCAACTTCAGTTGTTTTGCCTGAAGCAACATATCTTGCAATAGTTCCGTCATTTTTTCTGGCGGAACAAAATCTGCTACATGCTCCGTTAATCGCTGATCCAGCTGTGCCATCTCCTTTGCAATTTTTTCCATTTTCTCTCTCTCGTGCATATTGGGATCCTTCCCGAGCAACGATTGAATTTCAGACATCTGTAAATTAGTACTATTGAGTGTCTGAACGGTCCGTTGGTGCTGCTGTTGTAAATGCGTCATTTCTTTATAGGGCGGTTCGATATATTGCAAAAAGCCTCCCCAACCAACGATCACTAGTCCAGCGCCAAAAATAATCGCCTTTTCCCTCGGTTGTCGGGCCTGGAATTTCTTTTGTAAGTCTTCCCAGTAATTTTTCATTGCACCACAACCTCTTCCTCAGATATCGGCATTTCTGAGATTGTAAAGCTCAAGACATCCTGTGTTTCTTCTTTTAATTCCATCGCTGCAAACTGACGACCAGAAAAATGTTCCGACCCCTTCAAGTTTTTTAACCATTGCGGCACGGCCGTTGCACTTGTCGCATGGCCAAAAAAACGCATGTTTTTGTCTTCAATCTGGATCTCCTTCAACCACAGTCCGGGAACATGTAACCTTGCAATATCATGCATCATTGCAGCGTAGCCTGTTTCTTCACGCTTTTCTTTGTCCCTCAAATAAGTCAATAACGCACGTTTGCCAATCAGCTCCTCTTCCATTTTTTTGCGTTGCTCCACAATGGCTTCATCAGGAGCATACTTTGCCTGACGCTTTTGTAACTCTGTCAATCCATCTTCAGAAGCTTTGAGTGACGCTTTTTCTTTTTCTAACTGCTCACGCCACATATCCCGCTCCTGTTCAAAGTAATAACCTGTACCAAATACGATACTGCCAACACTCGCCCAAATCCCAATAACTAACAACAAAGGAAAGGGATCGCGCTTTGGCCGCATATCGGCCGGGTAAAGGTTAATCCGCTTTTTCAATCGTACATTCCCTCTTCAATCAGCAACTGCCCTTCCACCGCCCCACAAAATGCAGGAAAATAATTCCATAATGGTGTTAAATCTTCGGGCAAATCACCATGGCTCCATTGCAGCTCAGAGACTGCAGCACCAAAGTTGTTATTCACTCGATTCACTAGAAAAGTCAGCGCAGGTGTGGGCATTGAGAGTTGAATACTGGAAATCGTTCCTTGTTTTATCTGCCCTTCGAAATAATCAATCGAACGTTGGATTTCGACACTCAGTGTATCTGCAACCCCCTCACCCAGCTCATCTTCTGTGTATTCATGGATTTGATTAAACCCTCGTAATCGGCGCGAGAAAAAACTCTGTCCATTTTTGATGATATGAAGTGCAGGCTCTTTATTCATACTTTGCACAACTTGAAGAATTGGCTCTTCTTGAATGGGAAGCATATTTCGCATCACCAAATCTTCAATGGAAATGCCGATTAGCTTGGGTTTCGCCTTACGGAAAAGCTCCACAATTTTGCTGATGACTTGCCGATGAGTCACCACAACATTGATTTTCTCTGGTTGATTCGGTACTTGAAATGCCGGATCATAGTAATCCAAAATCATTTCCTCAGCGTTCATATTGACAAGCTCTTTTAAACTCCAAGGCAAAGCATGAAGAAGCTCACTCTCAGGCACATTTGGTTTTTCAATAGCCTGTATTTGATACATGTTATTCGGTAAAACAATGCAGCACCCACAGCGTTCACTTAATTTCGAGACGGTATCTTTCAAGGCTATAAACCAGCCATGGTCTCCTTCAAAATCTACAGATCGTGTATCAATAAATTCCCAACTCTGCTCTTGGTGGATGCCTTTTGCCAACGTCAGGCCAAGTGGGCAGATATTGATCCCCACAAAAAAATCCATGCTCTTTTTCTTAAACAAACGCTTGAAGATCATGTTTATCCTGAGACAATAGCACTCGGCATTTTGGCGTAATCTGTACCTTTAATTATTTGTCAGGATTTGCTTTTTTACTAAATTTGGTTGAAAAACCATCGTTTTAATATGAAAAAAGTTCAATGTCATCCAAATTTAATACTTTATTATTATCATCGCCGCTGCAAAAACTGACTTATTCGTTGGCTGAGCAATCGGGACTTGAAGTCTGGATCAAACGAGATGATCTTATTCACCCGCTCGTTTCTGGAAATAAGTTCCGTAAACTGAAATATGCAATCGAGCCAATTCTCAATGGGGAAAAGAAAGAACTTCTGACATTTGGTGGTGCTTTCTCGAATCATATTCATGCCTGTGCAGCCCTGGGCCATCTTCTTGGTTTCGCAACACATGGGATCATTCGAGGTTTGTATCTCAGCGATGACAACCCAACGCTCAATGACGCAAAACATTGGGGAATGGCCATTACACCGATTTCAAAGCAGGAATACGCCAAGCGGGAAGACGTTGATTATATCGCATCATTACAAAACCAATATCCTCATGCACGACTACTTCCAGAGGGCGGAACAGCACCATCAGCACTACAAGGCGTCGCTGATTTATTTCTGGAGTTGCAAGATCATCCCCCATTCGATCATGTTATTTGCCCAGTAGGGTCTGGCGGGACAATGGCCGGGCTGATCCAAGGTGCACCGATACAAACAAAGGTCCATGGTATTTGTGTGCTTAAAAGTGCTAAATACTTGACAGAAAAAGTACAACAGCTGGTTGGCTCTACTGAAAAAAGCTGGCAAATCTGGCATGAGTTTCATCATGGCGGCTATGCGAAATGTGACGAGGCATTGATTCAATTATGCCATCGTATTTGGCAAAAGATGAACATCCCAGTTGAACCGATTTATTCTGCCAAAATGTTTTCAGGATTTGAGCAAATGTTACATCAGGGAGTATTCAGAAAAGGGCAGCGGATCTTATTGATCCACACCGGAGGGATGCAAGGATTGCGTGGTATGGCCAAACGCAACCCAGATCTGGAGACACTGCTATCAGCTGTTTATTCCGAAACAACGTATCCCCATCAAGAAAATTAAGAAGGGACGCGGCAGTAATTCGCTGTACAAACGTGTAAATCGCGGATCACGCCATCTTCTATACCATAGATCCAGCCATGTATCGTGAGATCCTGACCTGCTGCCCATGCCTTTTTAATCATCGGTGTATTGGATAGGTTTTTTACTTGCGCAACGACGTTCAGTTCACATAAACGGTTCAAGCGTTGCTTCTCATCTGTAATCGCATCCAGCTCTTTTTCATGTTTTTCTGCTGTGTCAGCGATATGGCGCAACCAGTTATCAATCAAACCATGCTCCTTCCCATCAACAGCAGCATGAACACCACCACAGCCATAATGCCCCGAGACAATGATGTGTTTTACTTTGAGAACTTCCACTGCGTATTGAAGAACAGAGAGGCAGTTGAGATCAGTATGGATCACCTGATTCGCGATATTTCGATGAACAAAAATTTCTCCTGGCAGTAAACCAACGATCTGATTTGCAGGTACGCGGCTATCAGAGCAGCCAATCCACAAATACTCCGGCGTCTGCTGTGCTGCCAGCTTGGTAAAAAATTCAGGATCTTCTTGCTTGATCCGCTCAGCCCACGCCCGATTATTCTCAAATAATTGCTCTAAAGCACTCATAACTTACCCCACATTAGACGAACACGGGGAATGTATCAGTTATCCTCATCGGAAAAAAGAGTCTGGTGACAGGTAAGAGTTGTGTCAGTTGTCAGTATGTCGCTAACAATCCTTCAAAGAAGTATCGCTCGACCATTGCTCCAACGCCCCAAGTGACTGGGTAAAGTAAAATCCCTGCCCACCCGCGATCCCAAGATCCAGCAAGAATTTCCACTCTGTATCTTGATCGACACCAATCGCATATATTGGAATTGTATGATGCAAACCATGACTCACAATCTGGCGAACGAGCTGTTGTGACTCATCGTATTTATCCACCCCTTGGACAAGGGCTGTATGCATTTTGACAAAATCCGGGATCATGGATAAATCTGGGAAAATCGAATCAAAGAAGACACACACTTCATCAATGAGTATGCGTACTTTGTAGCACTTTAATTGACGTGCAATCC
The DNA here is from genome assembly GCF_000374485.1 of Algicola sagamiensis DSM 14643. Taxonomy (GTDB): domain Bacteria; phylum Pseudomonadota; class Gammaproteobacteria; order Enterobacterales; family Alteromonadaceae; genus Algicola; species Algicola sagamiensis. The sequence continues at coordinate 47,142 of NZ_KB894504.1, read as the reverse complement.
GAGAAAATGCCTCACAGTGCTCAATGACACTCGACTCGGTAAACTCCAAGATTAGTTTTTTAGCCACCTTCGGATGTTTTTGCAGTGTCTCAATCAGATTTGTGAAATATTGCTCATCTCTTAAAAAGCATAAAGAAACGTTTAAACTGAACAATTGGTCGGGCTGACTTTCATATTCGATTAAGCGGATCGCACGCTGAAAAATTTCCTGTTCCAATCGCATCGCTTCGGCCGTATGCTGAGTCTCCAGCATTAAACTGGAAACAGGTTGCAATCCACCTTTATCATCACGAAATCGGGTCAGGATTTCGTAATGATGTACATTCATGTCTCTACCCATGACTGGTTGTGTTGACAATAAGATGTGATCCGAGTCAGGTAGCTCTCGTTGTAGGCGGTTTTTCCAATTGCCTTCCTGCCAGTGCAATACGGTTTGATGTTGAAGCTTTTGGTAACTCAGCCGTTCTACGGTTTCAAATAATTCCTGTGGATGAATGGAATGATCAAATACCAAAGACCCCACAGACAAGCTCTGTTCTTTACCACGAGCAAGCATGCGACGAACACCTTTTGCGATTCGCATAATGGCGTTCGACTGTTCAACATGATCGATTTTCAATAACAGCGCAAAGGAGTTTTGAGAGAGGCGTCCCAAGCCAACCCAGTCTTTCATATCCATTTGTTTTTCCAAAAGTCGGCTCAACAAGGATAATCGAACATGATAGCGTTGTTCGACATCAAGCTCGTGCGTAAAGACGACGAGTTGAAATAATTGTCGCTTTTGCCGAGACGTTTGCAACAAAAGCTGAAGAAACCGGCTTCGATCAAAAGCCTTATGAGATTGAGTATGACCATTCATCCATTGTTGAATTGGATGCTGCTCTTCCAAACTTCCTGTCTGAGGCAGAATATTCTTCCAGCCACGTAGGAAAAGGAATCGCCCAGCCAAAAGAATAAAACTGAGCAGGTTCAACCCCAGTAAAACAGGCGTTAAGGCATGCTGAACGGGTGGTAAATGGACTGAAACCGTGATCTGATGACGAAAATAATTATCGAGGCCAATATGCTGACCATTTCGATCAAAGTAGAAGTGATACGTTGAAGAAAAATCTTTTGACCATAAATCAACGCCGACAACAATTGGAAATTGCCTGACCTCATCTAATCGAACTTGGCTAAATCGTTCATAGGCGATTTGTTTTGCCTGACTCTTTTGCGTGTGCAAAACGGAAACGACAGCAACAATATTTAATGCAAAAATGACAACAAGACATTTCAAAATATTTGGAATATTCATTACACCTGTACCAAGAAGCGAACGGTTTCCATCCCAACTTGATCTCTTTCCAAGTCTGGTCAGCAGATCGCTGTTTGTCTAGGACTAAATTCTGATTCGCTCTAAAGAAAGGCAAAAGGACATTGAAAAAGAGTCAATCTAAATGATTCAAATTAAGAGATTTTTTACACTTTAAATTGATTACGCTTGTTTATAAAGTAAATACACGCGTATTTCCACATCTCGCACGACTCATCCATGTCAGCACCTGTCGAACTTGCCAATCTACCAAACTTATCTTTACTTAATGAAATGAAGCAGGACTGATTGGCATCCATGCATAAATTTCATCTTCTGCCAGCGCTCATCATCTTAGGCATCTTCTTATGTGGTCATGCGATGGCAACACAAGAACAGAATATCATCGTCGGAGATTTCAATTACCCACCTTATAGTTATATGGATAAAAGAAATCAGCCCACTGGCATTTGGGTCGAATTGGTACAAAAAGTCATTGAAACGACTGAAAATCACGACTTTGAAATCCGATTGGAGCCTTGGAAAAGAGCTTTAAAAATGGTCGAAGACGGTCAAGCATTTGCCGTATTTGCTCCGTATTACGATCCGATTGGGCGCGCGTACCTTCACTATTCAACGCCAACAATTGCTGAGCAAGTGGAACTCTTTTGTAAAGAACCATTGGCAAAAAGTGATCTTTGGAAAGAAAGACTAAAGGGGAAAATCATCTCTAGAAACCTCGGTTTTATCACTGGGGCAGACTTTTTCGATAATCTTTTAAAAGATAGTGTCTTTAAAATCTTAGATGTCAAAAATGTGGATGATGGCTTAAGAGCAATGCGTCACAACATTGCAGATTGCTATATCAACGATGGGATTAATATTCGATGGAATATTAAACGGCTCAAGTTTGCGTCAGGATTTCAACCTTCTCAATACCATGTCTATGTGATGGAAAAAGAACGTTGGGCATACATGGGGTTTACCCGACATACAAAACGTTACCCATTTCGAGACTCTTGGCTAAAAAAATACAATTATCAAATCGAGCGATTCCGCAATAATAAAACCATTCAAAAATTAATCGATAAATACACAAAATAACAAGAAAAATGTTTGATAGATGAAATAGTGAGATTGAATTTCTGGTCATTTGCCACTACATCATATTGAATATCCAAACTCAGGCTTAAAAACATGAGCAAACATTACGATTATATCGCTATTGGTGGCGGCAGTGGCGGTATTGCATCAGCAAACCGGGCAGCAAAGCACGGTAAAAAGTGCGCAATTATTGAAGCAAAAGCCTTAGGGGGGACGTGTGTCAACGTCGGTTGCGTTCCTAAAAAAGCAATGTGGTTTGCCGCACACATCGCAGATGCGCTTCGATATGCACCAGACTATGGTTTTGATACAACATTGAATCAATTCGATTGGAAAACCTTGGTTGAGAGCCGCGAAGCATATATCGGTCGAATTCATCAATCTTACGATCGTGTTTTAGGAAACAATCAGGTCGATGTGCTCCAAGGAAGAGCCACTTTTGTGGATAAGAATACAGTCGAAGTCAATGGTGAGCACTACACCGCTGACCATATCACAATTGCAACAGGTGGCTACCCAGTCATTCCAGATCTACCTGGTGCAGAACTTGGCATTGATTCGGATGGATTCTTTGCATTAGAGGAACAGCCCAAAAGTGTTGCTGTTGTCGGAGCAGGTTATATTGCAGTCGAGATAGCTGGTGTATTCCATGCTTTAGGAACAGAAACGCACTTGGTGGTCAGGAAAGAAAAACCACTCAGAGCATTCGATCCAATCCTGTCAGATACGCTGGTTGAAGTCATGGCTGAAGAAGGTCCAACTCTTCATACGCACAGCTTACCAAAGTCTGTTGAAAAACTCCCAGATGGCCAACGCCTCATTCACTTGGAAAATGGAAAGCAAATTGGTCCTGTCGAACAAGTAGTTTGGGCCATTGGAAGGAAACCAAATATTGAAACACTTAATCTAGAAGCGATCGGTGTAGAACTCAATGAATATGGCTACATCAAGGCTGACAAGTACCAAAATACAACCGTTGAAGGCATCTATGCTGTTGGTGATAACACTGGCCGTATTGAATTAACGCCTGTGGCAGTTGCTGCTGGACGTCGACTCTCAGAACGCCTTTTCAACAACAAACCAGATGCGCACCTTGATTACGATAACGTTGCGACCGTCGTCTTTTCTCACCCACCCATTGGAACTGTGGGCCTTTCAGAGCAAGCTGCGAAAATCAAATACGGTGAAGACAATGTCAAAGTCTACACGTCCCAGTTCACTGCCATGTACCAAGCCCTGACGAGCCATCGTCAGCCGACTCGTATGAAGCTCGTATGTGTTGGAGAAGAAGAAAAAGTCGTCGGGATCCACGGCATTGGCTTTGGCATGGATGAGATCCTTCAAGGCTTCGCCGTCGCACTCAAAATGGGCGCAACAAAAGCCGATCTAGACAATACCGTTGCCATCCACCCGACCTCAGCGGAAGAGTTTGTGACGATGACCTAGGTTGATCTGTGAGCCATGGTGACATGGCTCACGGTAAAGAATATCCTTATCCGCACAATCTCAAGTTATTCCTTAATTCACAGCAGACATGAGGCTCTTTTCTTGTCGGGACAATAACTCCGAAGCAAAGATACCACCAAATTGCTCAAGGTATTGTCTTTGGAGCATACATTCATGCGGGGCGTTCACCTCATATTCTATCAATTGCCCATTGACATAGGGCCTCCAGAGCGAGGGTTGCTGTGCTTCCAATCGCAGAATATCGGTTGCTGCGCGAAAGAAGATGACATCACACTGACAGGGTGGATACTCTGTATGTTCCAGCAAATCCACCATCTGTTTTGAATCCTCAATAATCCGTTTTAAGAAGTCATCACCAACTTGGTTCCCACCCAGAAGCTCATCAACTGCGCTTTTTAACCCGGTCATTCCTGAGCGGGGCGCACCAAGAATTGCGCGTGTCATTCTCGTGATAATTGTCTCATCATCCAGCTTGAGGGCTTGCTGCCCACCATGCAATGGGTAACTATCAAATAAACTCAAAAAGCTCACTTCATGACCATGCTGTTCGAGTAATGACGTGATAAGTAATGCTAAATTCCCCCCCACTGACCAACCTGCAAGCTGATAAGGCCCTATCGGCTGTATTGATTGAATCAGGCTGAGATACTCATTCGCAAGTCCTTTCAAATCCAGAATTTCTCGGTTTGGATCTTGTAGAATAGGCGACTGAATTGCGTAGACGGGTTGATCTTCAGGCAAATAAGGCAGTAGTCCTGCATATGGCCATGCAATACCACCACCAGGATGGATACAAAATAGAGGGGGTCTTTCTCCTGCCTCTCTTAAAGGAAGAAGCATCGCAAAAGGCTCATGATAGGGAACTGTTCTTGATAGCCTTAATGCGAGGTGTCTTGGCGTTGGGGCACTTAAAAAGTCTGTCATATTCAGCTGCGTATTCAACTTTTCTTTCAGTTGATTCAACAGTTGTAATCCCAGAACTGAGTGCCCTCCCATCTCAAAGAAATTATCATTTGCATACACCTTATCAACCCCAAGTATCTTCTCAAATAACTCACAAATCATGACTTCTTCTTTTGTTTCTGGTGGTGCTTGGCAGCCTTGAGAAGTCAGCTGAGGCTCTGGGAGTTGACTCGTGGCCAATTTACCATTTGCGGTTAATGGAAACTCTTGAAGAACGATGATCATACTCGGGATCATATAATACGGTAACTGATGAGTGAGTGATTGCTTTAGCCGTTCGAGACTCAAGTTCGGATCTTGTGATACGACATAACCAATTAAAGCAGGACCGCTGGAGAGTTCTTTGATAAGAGACACCGCATTCTCAATCCCCTCATAGCTCATCATTGCATTATTTACTTCCTCAAGTTCAATTCTCAATCCTCTTAACTTCACTTGCTTATCCTGACGCCCGATATAGTGGATCTCTCCATCCATGGCGTAGTAAACACGGTCCCCACTTTGATACATCATGGTTGTTGGATCACAGATATCTGGAATAAAACCTTGTTTTGTTCGTTCCGGTTGGTTCAAATAGCCTTTGGCTACACCAGGACCTCCAATGAAAAGTTCTCCCCAGCTTCCTGGCGGTAAAAGCGCTTGATTTGAGTCAACGACGTACAAGCGCGTATTTTCTGTTGGCTGACCAATCGATAAACTATTTGCCCCAAAGTCTTCGTTGACTGATGTTGCGAAAGAAGTTTCTGTCGGGCCATAAATATTCAATAGATGGCAGTGTGAGAAACGTGAGAGTAAGTTCGCAGTACAAGGCTCTCCACCGAGCAGCACGGTGAGATGCGCTGGAAAATCTTCACTCTTTTGATAAGCAAGCAAGCTGGGTGTCATGATCACGAGATCAATCCACTCTTGTTTGATTGTCTCAGCCATTGCTGCCCCTGGCGTTCTTTCATGATCTTCTGTCATGACAAGTTGTGCACCACTTAAGGCCGTCATCATGATTTCTAGCACTGACATATCAAACCCCGGCGAGATGGACTGTAAAACACGCTCAGATGGCTTTAAATGTGCAGCAAGTGCAACCGAATTTGCAATGGGCACTAAGTTGCGATGGGTCACTTCTACACCTTTGGGGACACCCGTCGATCCAGAAGTGTATATAACATATGCAACCGCATCTATCGGAAAATCATTCCCATCGGCAACGAAGCGCTCTGATGGTTCCATTTGTTCTAAGCAAAATTCGTATCTATTCTCCAGAGCCAATGCACTATCCAATGCTCTTCCTGGTGTCACAATACATAATTTCGGATCGGCATCTTGTAGAATATGGTTAATACGCGCAGCGGGTAGCGATGATGATATCGGCACATAAGCAACGCCCATTCTAAGCAGTGTAATTGCAACAACTGGCCATTCAAGACTTGGGGACATCAAGACAGCAACACGATCATGCCCTTTGATCCCTTTCGCGTTTAAAGCTGACTCCAGCGAGGATGTATACTGATGAAACTCCTCATACGTCATTGTCCGTTCACCATGAGAGACAGCAATATTGTTTGGATAATTTTTGACAGCGTCATTCCATTTCGTTCTAAAGTCAGCCTGTTGCGATAGCGGAGCTGATTTCGGGTAGATACGCTCGCGCTCGTGCTCCAAAAATAAGCTATATTGTTTGGTTAATCGTTCTGGTGACGCAATAAACTGCTTAAAAATCATGATAATACGTTGATAATGCTTTTGAAGATCGGATAGGCTATACAGCGCGCTATTGGCATTAAAACCAATTTCCAAGCGCCCATCGCTATTTCTGTCAAAAATATCAATCCCTATATGTGCAGCCGGTCCATTCGCAACATTTTGAATCGTCGTTTCTCCACCTTCAAAGTTTGCTCCTTGGTCATAAGAAACAATATTCAATAACGTTTTAAAGAGTGGTTTATTCCCTCTTTCGGCATACAGATCCCGCGCCATATCTTCAACACGATAAGTTTGATGCAACAAGTGCCGTCTGAGCTGTTTTTGAAGCACTGCTGCAACAGTTAAAGCAGAACTTTGCTCATCAAACTTCAAATGCAATGGCAAAATATTAGCAACCATTGCAGGGATAGTTCTTAAGGACTTAATTTGCCTAGCCCCAACAGGCATACCAATAGCCAATTCTGGTTGACCAGTGACGCGATGGAGATAGGTTGCACATAGCGCCATGAGAAGACTCGATAGTCTGAGACGATGCTCACTGGCATACTGTCTAATGCTCTCGACCAATTCACCACTGACAACTTCTCGCAATCGATGAATTTTTGTCAATGGCGTATCATTTGGGACTAACTGGGTTGGCTCAGGCAAATGCGCACAGTAATCAAGCCAATATGCCTTATCCTTTTCTCTTGTATCGCTACTCCGGTAAGCTTCCTCCGCTTGAAAAACACTCTCTAGCGCCATTGGAGGTTTGAGTTCAAGCGTTTGACCCTTAACTAAATTATTGTAATTTGCAGCTATTTTCGCTGATAAGAGCCCATGTGCCCAGCCATCCAATACCAAATGAGAAGCGAATTCGATGATCCGATAAACACGATCAGCCAATTTCACCACAACATATTGAGCAAGGGGGCCGCTTTCTATCTCTAGCTCTTTTTCTAACAATTGATCTAGCTTTTGTTGGTAAGCTTGATCAGGGCATTCATCTTCAGAAACATCCACAAACTCAAAGCAAGTCTGGAAACGATTTTCGGGAGGATGCACAAATTGCTTCATTAAACCTGTCGTTTGATCTTGCTCAATGGTGATACGCAGTGATTCTGTTTCTGCGACTAAGTATTGAATTGCAGTCGATAGTTTTGCTATATCCAGCGACCCGATAAACTCTAAAACATCACATAAATGGTAACTTGAATTGCTTCCTGATTGACGAATTGCAAGGCAAACTTCCTGTTGCGCGGCACTTAATGAACAGCTTACTTTGTTCAACATATAGTTATCCTGTTACATCAACATCAAATTGACATAATCATTCACCACTAAAATAGTTCAGCTATGATGACCACAGGTGGATGAAGGTGAGAAGTGATACGTCAATCATTCATCCATTAATTTTAATGATTAATATTCCGTATCACGAGGCGGATAATAGATTATCGGCAAGAAAACAACTAGATAAAAATTTAATTAAAATGAATGTTTAACAAAACCTTCAAATAAGTTTAACCCAAGAAAAAAGGCTTGATTATCCCTTCTTAAAGTCTTGCATATAAGTATTCTCTCGATTGAGTTTGATTTTGATAAATCCATGCGCTGTTGCTTGGTGGCATGCATTGCAGGAGAAAATCATGCGCTGAATCGCTTCATCTGCCACTTTCATTTTTCCGGCTTTGACTTGTTTTTCCAATACCTCGAATGATGGAACCAGCATTGATTTGGTCAGTTGTCCGATTGGGTGACCGTCGTAGCTTTTGACCTCTTCCACGGCTTCAATCATTTCCTCTAATTCATGTAGGTAAAAATCCGCGAGGGGTTGATTTTTTTCTTGGATGGATAGTGTTGCTTTATGGGTAAAATATTGCATTTTCCCCATCATTTCGGCTAGTTCTACATCACCAGCAAATAGTGGTTGGCAAAAAAGGGTGATACCAGCCGCACATAATATTGATTTGATTTTCATAACAGATCTCAGTGAATGAAAGAGCACATCAGCCATTTAGCATAACAAAGCTGCGATCCCTCGCAAATATGAATCCCACGAATAATGAAAAAAGTTAATACACCCCAAAAGAATGACTTGCAACAAATCTATTAGACTTTTTCAGTCGACTTATCGCATTTTTTTAGGTACATTCCACGGCGAACAAGTTGGCCGTGAACTGACAATTTATCACTATACATATCGTTTGAATAATGAAGGAATTTAGAATGATAATCACTTCTATGATGGATGTTTTTTTCGGATATAATGGCCGGGTTGGTGATGTCCAGAGTTGTCGACAAGGTATTCAAGAATATACTATGCTCTCTCAAACCGCAGAAACGCCAGAACTTCGCGAATACTACGCAAAATCCGCACAAAATATGCGGGAAAATATTCTGCCTAAGATGGAAAGTGAGATGAAACAGCTCGCGCACCAACTTGGCGTCAAAGGCGAGAAGCTCGGACAAGTCATGTCGCTTGAAGAATTAGAAACACGCAAAGGCCCATCTGTATTCTTTCAACGAGAAGACAAAGATACGCTTCAATTTATGAAAGCCTACCAACCAGGTGAATATTTTTACGAAAGCTCTTGATCCTTAGCAATCTGATTACTTTTGACACATACCATTCAAATAATAACAAATTCTGAAACAAAACCTTGATTTCTATAACTTTAATCTGATATAAAGTGCTCGGATTATTCTCATCATATCGATGAGATGTTTTATTTGGACTAAAAATGTAATGGAATCCTCAATGATCAGTCGTAAACTACTGTTTATCCCTTTTCTTCTTGCTTCTCAATCAACATTCGCATCAATTAAAGTTAATGTTGAAAATGACACCCGTCATGATGAAATCAAGCTTTTGAGTTATGATGTACAAACCTCAACCTATAGTGCAACACCACTCGAAAGCATGCCCAGTCAGGGAAAAAGCAGCTTTCATGTATTTAGTAATTATCCAGACGTCGTTCGTATCGTTGATTTAGAGTATGGATTTAGCCAACCAAGCCATCGTGCACCAAAATGTCATTTCAGATTCGTGATCATGAAAGACTATCGTAGTGGAAACTTCCTACCACAGCGTGTCATTGCTGAAAATGAAGGGGGTTCATTCCGCGATAAAGCAATTTGTGCAGGAAAGATGAATAGCTTCAACCTTACAACAGGAAATGCGGAAGTCACATTCTCCATGAATCGTCGTAAGTTTTAAATGAATCAGGCTACCAGTTCTTGGTAGCCTTCTTTGTCTAGTTTCGTGATGGGTGTGAAAGAATCAACTCTCAAAAATCTAAGTGACTCTCTATAAGGCCTTGATTTTAAAGTGTATGACTAAACGCTTGAAGATCGAGAAAGTGGTGTGTTGCTTCTGGGCAATTGAGTGTTTGTAATCGTTCCTTTTCACCATTTTTTGCAACCAATACACGCATAGGCACACCAGATGCCTGCGCTGCCTGCATATCAGAGCATTTATCACCAATCATGATCGACTGAGATAAATCGATGTCCCAATCTTCTGCAGCTTTTATCAACATGCCGGGACGTGGCTTGCGACACTCACAATCTTTGAGATACTCTTCTGTCGCTTTCTCTGGGTGATGTGGACAAAACTCAATCGCAGCAATGGGGATATCATGTGCCTGAAATGCTTTACGCATCCAAATGCTCAATGTATTAAAATCTTCCACTGTATAATAGCCACGACCAATACCAGATTGATTCGTCACAACCACAATCAAATATCCCAAAGCATGAAACTTCTGACAGGCTTCAAAAACACCTGGAACAAACTCAAATTCTTCGGGTTGATAGACATAACCGTGATCGATGTTGATCACACCGTCACGGTCTAGAAATACAGCTTTATGCGTCATTGGCTTGGATCTTCTCGATGATCTTGGTTGTAGAACGTCCATCAACGAAGTCTAAGACTATCACTTTGCCGCCATTTTGTTGAACCGTGTCCGCACCAACAATCGTATCCACGGTATAGTCACCACCTTTGACCAGTATATCCGGCATGACAGAACGGATTAATTCAGCTGGCGTGTCATGCTCCTGTGCTTCTGAGCCAAATGGGATCACCCAATCAACCGCGCCGAGAGCACCTAAAACTTCCGCACGATCTGAGAGTGTGTTCACCGGGCGATTTGCACCTTTTAAGCGCTCTACTGAAGCATCGACATTCATGCCAACAACAAGTCGGTCACCCAGTGCTTTTGCTTCTTGAAGATACTTGACGTGGCCAGCATGCAAGATATCAAAGCAACCATTGGTAAAGACGATGGTTTCGCCGCTCTGCTTTGCAAATTCAATATGAGACAGAACCTCAGAGAAGTTCGTCCGGTAGTTCACCGCACTTCTGCATAAATAGGTATTGAGCTTTGCTGCTAACTCTTCAGGTGTTGCCGTTGCAGCGCCCAACTTTGCAACCACAATACCAGCAGCAAGATTTGCAAAACATGCAGCATCCGACATAGAAGCGCCCGCAGCAAGCATGGTTGCAAAAGTCGCAACAACTGTATCACCAGCGCCAGTCACATCACTCACTTCCAGTACTTGCGCAGGGAAATCAACTTTATCATCAGGTGTGATCAAGGACATACCCTGTTCACTTCGAGTCAGTAATATGGCTCCAATCTGGTGACGTTGCATTAAATCACGAGCACTTGTTACGATAGATTCTTCCGAATCAACTAACCCACCCGCTAAAATAAACTCTGAGCGGTTTGGCGTTATTAAGTCTGCACCAGCATAAGACGATAAATCTTTTTGCTTTGGATCGATCAGAACACATTTGCCTCGGGATTTCGCCAATTGGATCATCGACTGGATCTGTAATAAAGACCCTTTGTTATAATCAGAGAAAACGATAAATTCGTAATCATCCACCAGCGACTCAAACTCATTTGCCAGTGTTTCAGCATCACTTTTTTCAAACGTTTGTTCAAAGTCCAGACGAAGCATTTGTTGATGGCGACTGATCACACGGAGCTTCGCAATCGTTGGTTTCTTTGATTGCTTCACAAGCTTTTGTTCTATTTTTTCTTCTTCAAGTAACCGAGAGAAGCGTTGACCAACATCATCTTCACCGATGATCCCCATCAGTGCGACTTTTCCATCTAAATGTGCGATGTTCCGTGCAACGTTTGCAGCTCCGCCAACTTTGTCATCCTGATCATCGACTTTTACAACTGGAATCGGTGCTTCTGGAGAAATTCTTGACGAGTCACCTTGCCAGTAGGAATCAAGCATGACATCACCGACAACAAGAACTTTTGCTTGGCTTAAACGCTGAAAAACACTGAGATCCATCCTAACTCCCTTCTGCAAATGCACAGTCAACAGCATCACACAGCCAATGACCAATAAACATATGTGCTTCTTGAATTCGAGCTGTCTCATTGCTTGGCATAATGAATGCGTATTTTGAAATATCCTTAATTTTTCCGCCGTCTTTTCCTGTAAATGCAACCGTTGCAGCGCCTATTCGATTGGCTGCTTCTATTGCCATATTGACATTTGGGCTTTGACCAGAGGTTGAGAGGCCAATCACGACATCATTATCTTTACACAAAGCTTCTATTTGGCGTGCAAACACATGATCATATGAGTAATCATTCGCACACGCTGTCAAAATTGATGTATCCGTCGTTAACGCAATAGAAGGAAGCGCTTGTCGTTCGCGACGAAAACGAACCACAAATTCTGCCGCTAAATGCTGGCTATCCGCAGCACTGCCGCCATTCCCTAAAAATATAATTTTTCCACCATTATGAAGTGACTCAACGCACAACTGTGCAAGAGCATGTACTTCATTGGAAAACTGATCCAGTTTTGAAAAAAGCGCTTGATGATCAGCCAGCTGCTTTAAATAATTATCCTGGTCTAACATGATGTGTCTCCCGGTATTTCTTTCCTATATCTTTAATTGTAAGTGCTCATCAGAGTTATCGCTTGTCATTGATTCTCTCTTCATGACTCGTTGAGCACTGCTTCATATAACTGCATACTTTGCTGGGACATGACGGTAAGGGCAAAGGCTTCTTCCATATATTGTCGCCCCTGTTTTCCCATCGTTTCTCTTAACGATTTATCTTGCAACAGACGCGAGACTTTGTCATATAATGCCTTAGAGTTTCCTGGTTGTACTAAAAAGCCACTATACCCATCTTTGACGGCCTCTGGGATACCGCCAACAGCAGAGGCCACTATCGGTACACCGCAGGCGCTCGCTTGAAGAAGTGCTACCCCCATGCCTTCTGCTAAAGCAGGATGAACAACCATATCCAGTTGTGGAATGATCTGCTCGATACCCGCCACAAACCCGGTGAAGGTCACATGCTGGCTTACCCCTTTTTCTTCGCAGTATGCTTTCAGTGCAGCTTCCTCTGGTCCTTTGCCAAAAAATAAAAAATGCGCATCTGGTGTATCTTGAACGAGGCGTTCCACGACATCAATCAGAAATTTGTGTCCTTTTCGCTCAATGAGCTGTGCAATCACCCCAACTGTAACCGCAGACTCCGGCACGTTAAATCGCGTAAATACACCAGACTCCTTTTCTTTGGGAACAAAAGCGGCTGTATCTACAGCATCCCGGATTGTGACCATACAGGATTGTGGCACTTGCTCACTTAGCAGCACATCCCGGATCCCATCTGAAATGGTGATCACTTTATCGTACCAACCATACTTTCGCTTCGCGAGCCAGACAGGCTCTGGATTATCCACACGACGCGTTAGGATCACTTTGCATTTGGCAATGTTCGCAGCCAGAGCGCCCCATATATCTGCACCACGCCGAGAGTGGATCTGAATCAAATCCACCTTTTCTTCCTGAACGATTTTCGCCAACCGAAAAGCCAGTCCAATATCCAAATCGCCACCCATTTTACATTCAATCACTTTGACGCCAAGCGCCTGCGCTGGGTTGACGATCTCACTGCCAATTGGACAAATAAGAATATTCTCAATTTTTCCTGGATATTCTTCCTGTAAGGACTGCAATAAATACAATACCTGTTGTGGCCCACCAAATAATGTTCTTCCTGCTTCGACATGGATAACTTTCATTGCGTTGCCTTCTGCTGTTGAACGTCTTGAAGCACTTGAAGAACTTCTTCTGGTTTGATTTCTCTTAAGCAATCGAAACGACCGTCACAGGTTGGTCGCCGATGACAAGGTGAACATTCATACCGATGATAAATCACCGTCGCATTATCCTGCATTGTATTGAGATAGGGTCTTGTTGAGCCAAACAATGCAACCGTTGGAGTTCGCCTTGCAATACTCATATGAGTTAACCCCGTATCCACACCAATGACGCCTTTTGCTTGATCCAGCAATGCGACCGCTTCTAACAATCGAGTCTTACCCGCAAAATTCATGAGCGCACCTTCACTTTGTTCACACAAAAGTGCAGCATTACTCTGATCACCAGGGCCGCCAAGAACCAGAATGGGCAAACCGTCGTTTTCGGCCAATTGCTTCGCAAGGGATAGCCAATAGTCATCAAACCAGTGTTTTTGAGGGCGAGTGGTATATGGACATATAACGTAATAGTCGCCTTGGATCCCAGCTTCACTTAAATAGTGTTGCACTTGTTGGTGAGTCTTTGATGAAAACGGCAAAGACATGCGATACCAGTCTGGTTTTGCACCAAGATGTTCCGCCAACTGTCGATATTCACTGCTGATATGAGGGTGATCCCGATCGATTGTCAGCGTTTCTGTGACCAATCGGTTACTACCTTCTCGCGAATCGAGTCCAATCCGTCGTTTGGCACCAGACAACTTTGCCCAAATCGCACTTTTAATGAGTCCTTGAGTATCTAACGCCAAGTCGAATTTTTTCGCTCGAAGCATGCGAACGAACTCACGCACAACGCGAAATAATTCGCGGTATTTTTTTTCTTTAAAAAGTTGCTTCCACTGCGCTTTTGGCCAGAGGATCACTTCATCCAATGCATCGTTTTCTTTTAAAAGATCAGCAGCCATTGGTTCAACCAACCAAGTCAGTGACGCATCCGGATATGCCTTTTTTAGCGAAGGTATGAGCCCTGAGGCCATTACGACATCCCCAATCGCACTTAAGCGAATGATCAGGATTTTTTTGGGTGAAGTAGGCTGAGTTTGAATCACAGTCATGAATTCGTTATATCTTAGAAAGATGTCTCTTCATCATTGAGAATTGCAAGAAAAAGGCTCTCAATTTTATCGATCATGAAGGACATTTGGAAATATTTTAAAAACAGCGTCCGGTTTCTTGCTCCCAACCGCGTCAAGCTTTCCTGATTTAAGGTAATTTGTTCAATCTTATCCGCACAATCCAGTGGGTCCCCAACCTTGTATAGCCAACCATTTCTGTCATGCACAACAAACTCATTATTTTGTTGGATCTCAGAACTTAAGATTGGTATCCCTTGCACTGTGGATTCAATCATGGAAAGGCTGATATTGTTCTGTTCTGCTGGATTAATCACCACATCAAGCGTGGCCATCCACATTTCAGGAGAAGTCACATGTCCCGCAAAATAAACCACATCTTCCAACCCCATATCTGCAACTTGTTGACGAATATGGGTTCCATAATCAGACTCATGATCCCCCAGGAATAAAACCTGGATACGGGCGCGAACATCACCGGAGATTTGTGAAATCGCTTCAAGTAGTGTTTCATGACCACTTTGAGGTTCAAATCGTGTAAATACGCCAAAAATCAGTTTGTCCTGAACATGAATGTAAGACAATAACTCCGATTTAAGCTGCTGTTTTTCTTCTTCAGTAAATTGTCTGTCAGCGAGGCCATGATATACATGATGCACATCCCAGGCATCAAATCCGCTTTCAATCAGATGATCTTCAATATGTTCAGACAGCGCAATCAACGGCAGTTTCTTTGGCGTATATTTTTTAGATGAGAGACTATGTACAGTTGCGATAACAGGTACTTTCGCTAATAGTGCCGCAAGGCGCACATCACGAATAATACACGACTTTTTCGGGAGAATATGAATATGGATCAGATCCACTTTTTCCTGCAGCAACAAACGCTTCACAACCATGACATTATGAAGAGAAAAGTATCGTTTTAAAGGGAGTTCACAGGTTTCGATCCCTTGCTCCTGACACTCAGCCATTAACCAACTTTGTCCCTGGCCTGCAAAAATGAGATCATGGCCACGATGCTGCAATTGCTGGATCAACTCCAACACATGCCGCTCGGCACCACCACAATATTCACTTTGTAGGACCTGTAAGATCCGCATTATCCGCCTCCACTCTTCATTCCGGCCAATATTCTATCGAGTTCACAGGCGATAAGAAAGTTAAACAAAGCGATGGTTCCATTCTTCTTCACTTTCTAACGAATTTAACCATGACAGCTACCCGCCTTCCACGTAGAATAAGCGCACCGTTAACTTTTGGTGAATTCAACGCACGTGTTTCGAATTTTTTACAACCTGCTGCTTCATCTCCTGCTGCCATTCATTCTCTTTCGATTCTGGTGGCGAGGCAGAAAGCAACCCGCTTATGCACAACGCCTCCAAGAGCGGCTTGGCAGTTCGAAACCTCCAAAACAACAAGGTGGCGTCTTATTCCACTGTGTATCTGTAGGCGAAACTATCGCTGCAATTCAGCTGATTCAACGCGTTCAAGCAGAATTTCCGACACTACCGATTACCATTACCAGCACAACCCCGACGGGGTCTGAACAAGTTCTCAAAACTTTCGGTGATAGTGTGCATCATTGCTATATGCCATTGGATTTCAATTGGGCTCTAGAAAAACTGTTTTCCCAAATTCGACCACAAAAGCTGGTCATTATGGAAACCGAGCTTTGGCCTAATCTCATTTATAAAGCACGAGAATATTGCTGTGACATCATTATCGCCAATGCCAGGTTGTCTGAGCGCTCTGCAAAAGGGTATCAAAAAATATCAGGGGCAATGCGCGACCTATTCACAACGATCGATCACTTAAGCGTCGTACACTGTGATGATGCCAAGCGATTTAATCAACTGGGGGCAGCAAAGCACAAAATCGAAGTCACAGGGAATATTAAGTTCGATATCAACATCGATCAGGCGATTCAGGAAAAAGTCACTGCGTTAAAAAATGAATGGCCAAAGGACTGTGTCACTTGGATTGCGGGCAGCACCCATGAGGGAGAAGAGTCTATGATTCTGGAAAGCTATGCCAAGCTCAAGCAAACCTTCCCACAACTCAAGCTGATCCTCGCCCCCCGCCATCCTGATCGCTGTCAAAGTGTCGAGAAAATAATCCAATCCCACGGGCTGAGTTATCAAACCCGAAGTAGCGTTCAGCCGATGTCCGCTGATCACGATTTATTTCTGCTGGATACACTCGGAGAGCTCAAAGTATTCTACGGTATTTCAGATATTGCTTTTATCGGCGGAAGTTTGATTGAAAGAGGTGGTCATAACCCACTTGAAGCAGCGGTGTATGGATTACCCATTCTCTCTGGCCAACATGTTTTCAACTTTTCCTACGTCTATGACATGATGGAGAAGCAACAAGCCGTTGCACTTGTGGAAGACACTGACGTACTCTCAGAAACAATCGCAAAATGGCTGAATTCGCCTGAAAAACGCTCAGATATTGGAGAGAAAGCACTCAAAGTGGTGAAAGAAAACCATGGTTCCAGCGAGAAACTATTTCGCCGGATCACCCAAGGTTATCAATCTTGACTTCAACTATTGTGAATTCGATTTAGCCCTGACGTTCTTGTTCGGGCTGAATGTCTGCTGAATTTGTTTTTAATGCATCTGCTTCAACTGCATCGTTATCTGTTAAATCCACTTCATTTGCAAGCGCTGCAAAGCGTTTTTCGAACTCTTGAATACGTGCTTTTGCCTCAATCGTCACATAAGGTTTAAACAACAAAAGAACCTTTTGGACACCTTGATAAATGGTCGCTTGATTAATCGTTGCATGCGGATCTTGCGTTCGGATATAGCTCACCCAAAATGTGACTGTTAGCTTGATCGTATGTGCAAAGTCTAAAATGTCCTCTTCATCAATCTGTATAATCTTCGCGCGCTTTAACCCTTGAATGAGGGACACGACTCGCTCAAGCAGTCGCAACTGGAATTCCTGATAGTTTTTCTGAAGGACTTCATCCCTTGACAAAAGATCAGGAAGGTTTGCGTAGAAGAAATGGAACTTCCACATCAGTTCGAAAACAGAATCCAGATATTGGGCAACACTTTCTATTGGATCTTCATTTCTTGGTGGCTGAACAACATGTTGTTCAAGGTGATGTGTATATTCTTCGAATATATTGCGAATGATATCTTCTTTATTACGAAAGTGATAATACAAGTTCCCAGGGCTAATCCCTAGATGTGCTGCAATATGGTTCGTGGTGACATGACGCTCACCCTGCGCATTAAACAACTCGATACTGGCTTTAATGATCCGATCTCTGGTCCGCATAAATAAATCTTTTACCTACTGCCCTTACTGACATGCCCGACTGATCCAACACCCTTTGATGTTGAACCATCCCAAAGGTTTCTATCTTAACCCGACTATCGATCAGAATAAACCACCACATTCATCCACATGAAGAGAGAGCTGTATATCCTTACTTCACACTTTTATACTGAAAAATAATGTGAAGAATAAATTTCAAACAAAATACAAACCTTTAGTACGATTAAAAAGCAGACAGATCAAGAGTGAACTATAATTCGGATGATAGCGACGGCACACCTGCTGAACCACAGTTGTGTCCAAGCTCTGATGGATATGCAGGAGTCCGCCTATGGGTTGTTTATTTCGAAAACTTGCGACTTTTTTGGTATTTTTCAGCTTTATACTGTCACCCCTCCGTGCTATCTGCGAAGAACAACCCAAAAAAGGGGCACCTTCAGACACACAGAGCAAAGCCATTTCACTATTCACCTTTAATCAGATCCTGAGACAAGTTGATAATTATTACGTTGATGAAGTGAATGTTGAAAAACTACTATTCGTCGCTGTGCAAGCAATGTTTAAAGAGCTAGACATGCATTCTGCCTACCTGGATCATAGCCAGCTTGAAAATATATTTGGCCTCGCCAATGGCCAATACAGCGGACTTGGTATCGAGGTCGAACAACGTGAAGAAGGTATTTTTATCACTGAAACACTCAAACGTTCACCCGCAGAAGCTGCTGGGCTGCTGACAGGGGATAAAATTATAAAAATCGATGAACACGATATTACTGGCAAAAATGTGGATGAAGTCGCTTATATTGCACGTGGTCAATCCGGTGAAAAAGTCCTCATCACCGTGCAGCGAAAAAACATCCCCAGCCCGATGGAGTACATGATCACAAGAGCTGTGATTGATATCGAAAGTATTGAAGCCAAGCTCCTTCCCAATGATATCGCGTATACCAAGATCCATTCATTTCAGAAACAAACCGCACAAGAGCTAAAAGTCGCGATTCAGGCATTGATGAAACAAAACCCAAAGCTGGTTGGGTTAATATTAGACTTACGGGATAATCCAGGGGGTATATTGGATAGTGCCGTTGAAGTGACAGATTTATTCTTAAATGAAGGGACCATTGTATCGACACGAGGGCGATTTTTTCATGCAAATAATGAATATGTTGCGACAACTGGAGATATGATGAATGGCCGCCCAATTGTCGTCTTGATTAATGAAGGGTCAGCATCTGCTGCTGAAATCGTTGCTGGTGCTTTACAATCTCACCGTCGCGCAACAATCGCTGGCTCCAATTCTTATGGAAAAGGCTCTGTACAATCTCTTATCCCGTTATCAGAAGGGAATACAGCCATCAAATTAACCACAGCCATATACTATACACCCGATGGAGTCTCCATTGATGGTGAAGGTATTTCCCCTGATATCACTTTAGCCAAAGAGGATATTCCGAGTCTTCAATACGCTGATTTACTTCAAACAGCATCTGAAAATCCCAATATTCAACGCCAGGATACAATGTTGCTTTATGCAGAGCGCCTATTAATCCAACCCGTGAATGATAAACGGCAGGACTGAGAAAGAAGATTTCGTAAATCAACTACCTCAGTCCTCAGGGATCATGTAAACTTCCAAAAGGGTCCATTGAAGGACCGTTCAACATACTCCCAAATGGATACAACAAGCGATTAATTTTTCAGGGCTATTTTGTGCGTTATCTATTCTTAGGTTGGTTGCTGCTATGCTGCAACTGTGTTTCTGCTGCAGGCCGCCTTGCGATTGTCATTGACGATCTGGGCTATAATCAGCTTGATTTAGCAGCCGTCCAACTCCCAGGGCAGTTTACCTACGCAGTATTACCGCATACTCCTTATGGTAAAAAGTGTGCAGATCTCGCAGATCATCTGCAAAAAGATGTCATGTTACATATTCCAATGGAAGCCCTGTCTGGCAAAGCACTTGGACCGGGTGCTCTCACGATTGATATGGAAAAGGATGCAATTCAGCAAACACTTCAAAAAGCCCTCGAAGAAATTCCTTCTGCAAAAGGGATCAACAATCATATGGGGAGTTTACTCACTCAGCTTCAATATCCCATGCATTGGACGATGGATTTTCTCCAGCAAAAGTCTCTGTTCTTTCTCGATAGCCGTACTTCCAGACATTCACTTGCAGAAGAATACGCGATCAACGCCGGTGTTCCTGCATTCCATCGGCATATTTTTATCGATCATTTTGTGAATGAGCCATTCATGGAGCAACAGCTCAAAAAGTTGATCCGCATTGCCAAGCGCCATGACTTTGCGATTGGGATTGCCCACCCATATCCAGAAACCATTGCTTTCTTTCAAAAAAACAAAGACCGATTCGAAGAAGAAGGGGTAAAACTTGTACCCATTTCAAGCCTTGTTCCAACAGTGACACTGCGTATTGCGGCGCTCAACAAGAAAAAAGAACCCAAAGGGTAACGTTATTCAAATGTCTGCGGGGATCAAACCCCGCCTAAGCTTCCTCACAATCAAAAGCAACTCGACTATCATCAGGAGCCTGTTCTCGCTCAAACATCCCATAGTCCCGCATGACATGGGCTACGCGTAAGCGGTACTGGGCAAAGACCTCTTCTCTGCCTTTTTGTTGTCCTGCCCTGTGACTCTGCTTGTTTCGCCAATTTTGAATAGCGGCTTCACTTTCCCAGCTTGATAGAGATAACATCTTATTGGGCGAAGTAAGGCTACGGAATCGTTCGATTGAAATAAATCCTTCAATGTGGGATAGCTCTGCCTTTAATGCTTGAGCGATTTCAAGGTATTCATCTGACTTCCCTTCTTCCACTTCAAGCTCAAATATAACGACAAATGTGCCATTTGGCCTAGCGGTTTGCTGGTTGTGTTGATTGAACATCACCATTATCTCAATTGATACTTTGTTTTCATATCTAGAATAAACTTCTGCCTTGAGCTTCTCGCCACTTCATGGGGTGCAAACTGCGCACTAGATTGATCCAAAAGATCGACACCTGATTGAAGTAAGTCGCGCTCGTGAGGCGCAAGAGAACTCGCTTCACCTTCTTGCGTAACCGATTTAATGAGGTGAATCGTATACTCTTTTCTCGCAATATCTTTCGGTAAACCAGAGACTGTACACAGCCCATATATCCCATCGAGAAAGTGTGTCCACTCACGCTCTAGATGCGTGGATAAATCCGTCACGAATTGAATATCTGACATTGGGATCAGTTGCTGCGCTAATCGCTGTAACTCTGCCTGATATTCATCAAAGAAATATTGCTTTACATCAAATGACGGTTGCGCCGCTAACCCAAGCCAAAACGCATACCCCTGGCTGTAAAAGTCAATCGATTCAGATACTGCGTGTTCCCCAAAAAATGATTGGCACTGAATGCTTTGTTGTATTTGATATGAAGCAAGTGGCATCCGCTTTTCAGCTTGTAGACTTGTCAACAGATCCCGTTCAACACCTGTCACTGCCAGCAGCTTATCCGTTGTGATGAAATGTGTATTTAAATATTGTAAGAGCATGATCATTTACCTTTCTTCTGTCATTACTGCTGCATGTGAACTGAATAGATTGATACCCTCAAGTTTCTTACGCCAATGAGCCGTGAGCCTCATGAGATATGGAAGGACAAACATAGAAACGATTAAATTCGTAAGCATTCCAAAGATTGTGACATAAGCGATGCCACGGTAGGCAATCGCACTTTCCGTATTGGATAAAATAAGCGGTAGAACACCAAAAATACTCGTGAGTGTTGTCATGATAATCGGGTTGGCACGCTCATTCAGCGCTTTTTCAATTGCGAGCAACGGCGGGGTGTGTATCGCAATGAATCGACTATAAGCGTCAATCAACAATATCCCATTATTGACGATTAAACCAAAAAGAATAATAAAACCAATTCCGGTCAACAGATCAAGACTTTGAAAAGTCAGCAGGTCTGCCACAGAAATCCCAATCATCCCCCCAACCAAAGACAATGTCATACAAACCGATAACCAAACAACATATATCAACCGTTTTAAAACCAAATAAATCGCAATCAGAAGTGCTAAAAATATGACAAAAAAGTAGAACGACATTTTTTGTGATAACACCGCCATACGGCTGCCACTTCCTGAGATCGAATAGGCCAGAGTAGCATATTTTTTGTCAGAAAGGATCGGTGCAATTGCATCCTGAACTTGTGAGATTGACGACTCTAGACTGACGCCACTTGGTAGGCGAATATCCATCAAATGAGTTCGACGCCCATCCACACGTCTCATCGCTGAGAATCCCTTTTGGCTTTGCAAGGTTGCGACATCCCGCAGATTGTGTGCCATTTTCCCCTTAATGAGTAAAGGCTGTGAAAGCAGTTGCTCTGACTCATCCCAGTCAAAAGCTTGCAAATAAAGACCAATATTATCGCTATCCGTAAACAAGTCTCGAATGTACAGTCCACTCGACATCGCTTTGAGGAGGTCACTAAATGCTTCTCGTGAAACACCAATATTCGCAAGACGATCAACGTCATAATCAAAAGCCCACTCTTGCGTCTTGGCTATTTGCGGTGTATGTGAAACAGACACACCATCCAGCGCTTCTTCAACTCGTATTTCCAAGTCTTGGAGTAGCGCAACCATATCCAATCCAGATTGGCTTTCCACTTCCAATTGTAATGTTGGTGATAAGCCAAAGTTTGAGAATACAGGCCGAACAAAACCTGCGACCCGTTTGAGGCCGAACGCTGACTTCAGCTTCTCTGTAAGGGCCTGTTTTACGAGATGCTTTTGATTTGAGTGGACAGGCCTTGAAATGATCACGGTTTTATTTTTTCGGATAAAGACGAGATAATTCCGGATCCCCAGCTCCGCCTGATATTGCCGAAAGAAACTGGTCACCTGTGCTGTTTGCTCCCGTTGCGCAACCGACAAGCTTTTGTATTGTGTGGGGATCACCGTGATGATCTGGTCGTAGTTCACTGAAGGTAAGTAGTCTTGCTCTATCTTCACGAAATACAGATAGCTCAACATTCCAATGACCACACACAGGGAGATGTTTCGCTGCCATGTTTTTTGGTGGATCATGCTCGGGAGAACAATCGGTTTCAGTGTACGATCTCGGTTCAATGTTGAGAAAATCATTTTTGTGATCACGGGGGTAAGTGTCAGTGAAATCAGATACGAACCAAACAACCCAACAACCATCACAACGCTTAAATCAAAAAAGATTTTTGACTCAATCTCATGAAGAAGAAAAACCGGGATAAAACAGCCAATCGTCGTCAGTGTTGAAATCAATAAAGAACGGTTCACTTGCCCAACCACCAAAACAGCTTTGTCATCAAATCCTTTTGGATCATCTTTGAGGCCATTCAACTTTGTATAGACAATTATCGCAGTATCAACGACCATCCCGGTGAGTAAAACCATGCCCGCAATCGACAGCAAATTCAAAGATCCTTGGGCAACATAAAGTCCGATAGCTGAAAGTAAAATCGACATGGGAATCGAGATTGCAATCACAAGAGTCGCAAAGTGATCCCGCATGAAGAACCAGATCACCCCAGTGGCAATCAACATCCCAAGTGCCAAACTCAACACAACACTCCAAAGCGCCTCTTTTACAAACTTACTCGTGTCCAGAGACACAGAGACAGCCAGGTCAATCCCATTAGCAAGCAATTCTGCGTTGATTGACTTTAACTTCTTCTCTGTATTTTTCTGAAGTTGCAATACATTAGAATGAGGCATCCGCTCAATCACGATGAGTAAAGTTGGATCGCCGTTGTGCAACATAGACACGGATTGGAATGGAAATGTAATTTCTGCATAACCCACATCACTCAGTCGAACAATCTGGTTTTTATTAATGGCAATCACACTATGACTCAGAAGGTCAATATCGATAAATGATCCTGCCACCAAAGAGATATCAACGCCATCAGATACCGCTCGACTCCCAACAACATACCCGAGATCTTTCATCGTGCTGCGTAGCATGTTCAATGAAACCCCATATGCTCTTAGTTTGTGTGGATCAAAACGGATCGATAACCGCTTTTCTGGAACATTGACCAAATAGGCTCGTGCAACCCCTTGGACCCCACGCAATGCAGGTAAAATGTTTTCTTCGACATGCTTGATATTTTGCGGCGTCATCACTGCACGACCATTTGAGCTTTTGACAATCAATGACAATGCAACCGCATTATTGAGCTGCCCATTGCCAGAATTATCTAGCGAGATTTTGGGGGGATTGGCTTCTTTGGGGTGGGTATTCAGCCCGTTAAGTTGATTCACAGTTTCAAAAAATATCTGCTCTTTTTGTGCCCCATAACGTAGGAATAGTTTGGTAATCGCTTGCCCTTGGGTGATCGTAGACTCAACTTTTTCAATACCAGAAATATCTTTCAGGGCCTGCTCTTGCTGAGAAATGATCTGACTTTCGATCTCCTGAATTGAAGCATTCATCCATACATTTTGAATATGAATGATCGGCATGGTCACAAAAGGAAGTAATCCACTGGAGACCCGCCCAATCGCAAGCGCACCCAGTAAGATCAAGACAATATAACTGCCAAGAACCCATCGTTTATTCTCTAAACTCCATTTCACCAGATGCATAGATATTCCATTATTGTTTGCCTGTTCTAGGGTCTTCTGACAGTGCGACTTGTGTCAGTGGTGTATTCCTCGAATAAACGATCGCTTCTTGAGTGCCATAGCGAATGACCTCAACCTCATACCTGTGCTTATCGGCACCTTCAACAAAGAGTTTTCCCGCTCTTTTTTGGATGAAATGATTCGGCACTGCAAAAAGTGACGGACTACTTAAGCGCATCGTGACATCCACCTTTTGCCCTGAGAACTGATATTGATTTACTTCAATATTCATCTGAAAAAAGTTTTCACCGCTCGTTGGCGGTAGGATCACTCCTTCGGGCAGCTTGCTTCCCGTTTTCTGATCAATCAATGAAACTTGGGAACCAAGCCCTTGAATATATTCCAGATAATGCATTGGAATTGCCACATTCAATAAAAATCTATCGTTTCTTTGCAGAAAAATAAGCGGATCACCAAGTGTCAACCACTCTCCGATATCACTCATTTTATTGATCACAATGCCTGAATAGGGGGCTTTTATTTCTAGTTCTTCGATACGATAATCAATTTCCTGCAATGTATTTTCTAGCTTGAGGATCTGGCTTTGATGAACATCAATTTCCAGTGCGTTTTCCAGTAAGGTCTCTTCTGGTATCGACTTTTGAGAGAGTAACTTCTGGTAGCGCTGTCCCATCAGTTGATGGAACTTCAAGCGGGCTTTCTTTTCAGCAATCTGGTGGATCACTTCATTTCTTTGAAAATTCAGGCTTGGGTTTTCCATCCGGCCAATGACTTCTCCAGCTTTCACCATCGCACCAGCATCTGCAATAAAAACAACCTGACCTTCTGACATCACACTGATCTTCGAGCTGTTTTCACTTTGGACTTCTCCAAGGAAACTGCCCACCTCAATCTGATTTAATGCACGAATGGTTACTGTGTCTGCTGCATTGACCTGGCTGAAACCCAACAAAAGAACAAAATGATACCTCCATTTCATTCGTTACATCCCCTCTTTCGCTTGGTCATTCAATGACTCATCTTGCGGGCTTTGTTCGCCAGAAAATAAGCCAAGTACGCCATAAATCGTTGCCATCAACATGAGCCCAAGAGATATCAGGATCAACGGTTTTGAAGACATCAACAGCCCGATGAGGTATCCCCCAGCAACCGATCCAATCGGAATACATAAAATGACCATCGTTCTTGTTATCGAAACAACAATACCTAATTTATCCTTCGGAACCAACTTTTGGCGCAATGTAAAATAGCTCACAATCGTGATTGCATTACAAAAAGTAATCAGCGCCCAAAACAATGCTGTTTGCAAATAGTGGGAAGAAAAATAGAGCCCTAAGCATAAACACATAGACAATGCTGTACTCAGCATAATGGTTTGATATTCTGCAAGGCGCTTTAATATCAGCTTCGAGACAAAGCTGCCACAAAATGCACCAATCCCGATCAGGCTGTAAACCAAACCAATTTGAGCTTCCGCTAGCTGATATTCAGATTTTAAGACAAAGATAAAATTTGAAAAAAATAAGCTAATGGCAATATTCACCAAAATGAAGACACAACATGCACGCCGGATCAGTGGAATAGAAAATGCAATCCTCATCCCCTCGATGCTCTTTTGCTGAATATTATCAAACCGAATAAAGTCCGAAATCTTTATCACGGATATCTGCGGCGGTTGTCTTGAAATCAATTGAATGATGATGGCAGACAGTAAAAAAGAAAGCCCATTGACTAAAATCGCTATCTCTGCGGAGACAAAAGCGATGACAATTGCACTTAATGGCGGACCCAGAATCAGTACCATATTGTCGATCATACGAAACCGCGCAATCGCCGAAGTATATTGCTCATCCGGGACAATTTCAGGAATGATTGATTGGTGCGATGAATAGTAAAAAGCGGAAGCCGTGGAAAGAAAAAATGCAAAGAACATCATCATCACTGGGTTATGGGCCCCAATGGACAACATCGTAAATAACAATAGCAGCACCACCGCAGAGAAAGCATCCCCTAAGACCAGTACTTTCTTTTTATCAAACGTATCGGCAGCAATGCCACCAATGATGGTAAAGAGAATACTGGGAATGTACGTCACCCCATAAGTCAGCGCCATGTAAAACGCCGACCCCGTGTACTGGTATATCAATAGCGGAAGAGCCAGCTTATAAAGCCAGTCTCCGACCAACGATACAGCATAGGCAACGGATAATTGGTTGAAGTTTCGATTCACTTAACTGACCCGCTCATTTGTGTGACTACACATCGGACAGTGTTCACTTCTTTTCCAGGTTTCGATGACTCGGCTTTCGAAGTTCTTGAAATCGATTTGAGTCAGCTTATTCCCAAAACTTGGCTCCGCAATGCCTGTTAATACCTTCACGGCTTCTGTCAGCATCGCACCTGTCACAACAGACACGAGAGGCGCAAAAGCTGGTGATGAATAAGGTGTTTCAAAGGTTTGGTGCGTCTCGTGTTTGTGGCCATGGATCACTTCGTTGATCTCATTGGACACATTTGCCTGATTTCTCCAGCAAGAAATGCAACCTGTCTTTCCTGGCGTCACGCTGTAAATCAAACCTCGATTAATATTTAATCCGCCAGAGATAAATGTGACATTCCGGTTGATGCACGCCTGATTCATCCACATCGGCATCTTCATCCTTGGTTTATCTGCAACACCAATGACGACATCACAACCTTCGATAAATCGCTCAATATCTTCGTGTGATTCAAATTTCTGCCTGGAAATCCTTGTATTCATCCCCGGGTAAAATTGCTTGATACGCATCTCTGCTGTCGGGGCTTTTTCTTTTCCTACATCTTCCTGGCGATAAAGGATCTGACGGTTTAAATTTGATTGCTCAATCATATCAAAATCAGCCGCAACAACGTTTTTCACACCCATCGCTGCAAGCCCCAGCAGTATGTTCGATCCTAATCCACCGAGTCCAAGTAAGCCGACTGTCGCGTTTCTGAGCTTATCCTGCACTTCATATTTATTCTCTGACATGGGAATCAAAGAACCATAAAAGTCAAAATTTCGGCACCATCGCTCATCCACCTCTGGCTCAATCGTGTCGCTTCTATGTAGATTGAATTGATTATCTTCAAGCAGGCGAAGCTCATCCAGTTGTTGGATTGCATCTGTCACCGCCTGACTTTCCAACTCAGGGAATGCAGCCAGCATTCGCGAAATGATGGTCTCTACGCGACTTTGACCATCCATACAATCACACAAAGACTTCAAAAAATCTGCGTTTTCATCATTCAATAGAGAATCTTCGCCATGCGTGAGCACAACACTATCGTGCAGTTTAGTGAATTCTACGGACGGCTTTAATCTGGGGAGGCAATTTTCGGAAAACATTCAATTATCCTTTTGGCTTAAAAATAAAACGCCCCAATGAATTGGGGCGTATTGAGGATTAACCTACGTCTTGTTCACCAGCTGTGCTGACTTTAACTTTTTTAAAGTTCATAGCATGTCTCCTTCGTTGATATGAAACAACTAGTGCATTCGCACTATCCCAGTTACGTTTCGCAGCGCTACTTGACGTCTTCCAGAAAGACTTTGAACTGAGCTGAAATTCAAAGGCAGCTCGAATGATAGGCTCAAAGTTGCAATCTGTGAATCCCATGCTATTGACAGTAATTTTGTCTGTCAATACAACAAGATAAACAAATACCCAAAATGGGTAATAAGTTTGATTTAGAATAAACATTCATAATTTTTTGGCATTTATTTCTGGAAAAACCAAGGCAAAATGGGTAATTAAGCAATACACAAATGTATGAATAGCAGAGCGTGGAAACAGGCTCATGGATACTTTTTAAGGATTTATCATGCAAGTTATTTCAATCGATACTCTCAAAACCATCACCCATATCCAACAAGGGGATCAGGAAGTTTATATTGGACAAGTCCGTCCTTTTCACTCGAACGAAAGTCTCATGAAATATATCAACCATTCTAGTCAAGCACGTTTTACCCATGTATCTTTGGCCCAAGGGGAAGAACATAAACCTCATATGCATGATACGAATAGCATGCTCATTGTGACAGAAGGAAAAGGCGCGTTGATTGGGGATCTATCCAAAGAAGTCAAAAAAGGCGATATCGTCTGTATCCCCAAAGGAGCAGTCCATGGTTTTCAATGCCATTACCCAGAAGGACTCGAAGGCATTTCAATTCAGTTCGAAGGTGAAGGGTTATTCGATAGTGAAGAAAAAAATATTCGTTTTGACTACTCAAAGCGGTTACTCCAGCACAATATGGACTTGTGCAAAGCCTTCGAATTATCCCCATTTTTTCAGCTTATGGAAGAAGGGATTTTCAATGATGCTGATAAGAAAACCACTTTTTATCAAAACTTAAAAATTTGGTCTGAAAAGTTTCAGGACATCCTATTTGCCCGGCAATGTTCAACCATCGACCCCAAATTTAAAACACTTTTCACAGAACATATTCTCGAAGAAATTGGTCACGATAAATTACTCAAGGGTAAAACTAAATGGGATCCAATCATTGACAGTTGTGGAGATTGGTTCATGGTCAAAATGCTGCAATCCGATAATATTGAGAAGCTCGTGATCACCCACATGGTTCTTGAGTTATGTGGTGATGTTTTTCATACAAAAGCTTTAAAATTCGCAGATCAGTCCGATGCAGATGATTACCTTTCACTCCATGCGCATTTAGATGAAGGGCATGCCCATATGGGCAGCGAATTACTCGGACATATCAATGAAAAGCAGTTTGACGGACTGTGCGACTTAAGTGAACGTGCATGGAAGATCCTAGAGATCCTCTTAAATAGGGTAGCTGAATTAACGGTTGCAGAAATCAATAAAAAATTCTGAAGCAGGAACCAATATCACAGGCAAAATCAGAGTTGAACTCTGAATAACACTACTGTATATTTATACATATATACGAGTTCGAGCGTCTACTTTCTCAAATTACCCTTCAAAAGCCACCCCGGGTGGCTTTTTTATGCATCGTCTTGATGCCTCAACCAATCAATCACTTCAGAAAATGGCATTGGCTCCTGTTGAAAGTACCCTTGATATGCATCACAGCCCATATTATGTAACAGGTCCGCTTGCGTTTGTGTTTCCACTCCTTCCGCGATCACCTTTTTTTGAAACGCCTTCGCCATATCGATGATACTTTTCACCATAATATAGTCTTGCGTACTTTGCTCCATTTCATGAATAAAGACTTCATCAATTTTGATGGTATCAATCGGAAACTTTCGTAAGTGAGATAGTGAAGAAAAACCAACGCCAAAATCATCAATTGCTATCGAGTGACCACGACGTTTCAGTTCAAGTAGGATCTCTTCAATATTTGATTCATCAGACAATAAAAGCGATTCTTGGATTTCAAAAGCAACCTGCTCAGGTTTGATCTTCGTTTTTGCAAAAATCTTTTCCAAAATAGATAAACAGAGTGATGGCTGTAAAAACTCCTGCACAGAACGATTCACATGGAAACATACCCCCTCAAAACCTAAGAGCTGGAGTTCATTCAAATCGTTACATGCTCGGACTAAAATATGCTTTCCTAAATCCGACATCAACCCAGAAACTTCCGCGATATGGATAAACTCTGATGGCTCAATCCAACCAAGCGTCTCATGCTTCCATCGCGCAAGCACTTCAAATTGAAACTGATCTGGTTCATTAAAATGATAAATCGGTTGATATTTCAGTGAAATATCTTGATGCTCTATTGCTTCTTTCAAGGCATTTCGCAACAGTAGTTGGCGTTCTGGCCGCTTGATATTCTGTTGACTAGAGAAACTGTAAGTATTTCGTCCAATACTCTTCGCCAAAAAAACAGCTTGGTCGCACACAGACATCAAACGACTCACATTCGCCCCATCTTGGGGATAGATCGCAACCCCCATACTGGCCGAAATATATATCATTCTGCCAAGCGACAATTTAAATGGCATGTTCATCGCTTGCTGTAACGATGAAGCCAGCTTATGCGCACCTTCCACATCTGTCGTTGAACGTGTGATGATCGCAAATTCGTCACCGCTCAAACGGGCAACTGTATCCTCTTGTTTTACCGAACTCACAAGACGTCTTGCGACTGCTCTTAGCAGATCATCCCCAATCGCATGTCCAAGGGATTCATTAATTGTTTTAAATTGATCCAGATCGATAACAATCAAACAAAACTGACCGTCCCGTTGTTTCTCTTGAATAATGGTCTGTTTTAAACGATCAATAAATAAGGCTCGGTTTGGAAGACGTGTGAGGGCATCATAGTTTTCTCGATACTCAACCTTTGCTTCTGCACTTTTTTGTGCGCTGATATCTGAGAAAATATAGAGGTATTTTTCAGCCTGACCCGTTGCATTACGAATTGCCTTAATTTTAAGTTGTTCAGGAAATGCCTCTCCACTCTTTCGGCGACTCCAAATTTCACCTTCCCATCCGCCAGTCTCAGCCAGACACTTTTCGATATCATGGAAGAATGAATCGCTGTGCTTACCAGAACTCAATGACGTAGCATGTTTTCCGACGACATCCTCATCTTGATATCCAGTGATCCGTCGAAATGCTTCGTTCACACTCAGGATCACTTTTTCTTCATTGGTTGAAATGATCGCTTCACTCGCATAATCATAAATCACTTTGGCAAGCTGAAGCTCTGCATTGACTTGTTTGCTCTCTGTTAAATCGCGTACAACGCCATCAATCCTCACTGCAACATCCAAATCATCTCGAACAATATATCCAGTTTGACGGACCTGTTTTTCTTCTCCTTTTGGTGTCACAATCCGATGCTCTACATCAAAGACAGCTTCATCACTTCCTAGCGCGCATAGAATCGCTCGATTCACTCTTTCCTGATCATCAGGATGACTCAACCCCATCAAGTCATAATACTCCAATGAGATCTCTTTCAGCTGATATATTGAAAATAAATTGGGTGAACAGTACAAATCATCCGAAATTAAGCTCCAACTCCAACTCCCTTCTTTTGCAGTTTTCTGAGCATTCGCAAGCAGGCAACGTTCACGCTCTAATAAAGCCAAAGCTTCCACTCGGCTTTGTTCATTCACAATTAATGTCGCACAAAACTGGAAATAAGTGGATAAAAGTGACTCATCCAATTCACTCAATTCTGTCGAGAAAAAGGCGATGATCGCACCAGACTCTATACCATTCACATCAAGCATTGGGTAGGCATACATTTGGAACGCTGATGCATCACAATATTGTGCATAGGGTAATTTATCTTTGAAGATCCGATTTGCGGCATTTCGAAAGAATTCAGCCCCGCATCTATCCTTATCTTGCTTATCCTGACACCTTACTAAATCACATGTATAGGCCTGACCTGACTCAATCCAAGTATCGACTTTCATCATACAATCGACACGCTCGAAATGAACCACAGCCAGCGCTTGAGCTTCAACAGCCTGTGCTAAAGATACTCCTAATGCATCTAAATAAGCTTGTCCGTGTTGGTGAGAAAGTGATGTGATTAACGAAGAGATCCAAGCACGCATAGGTTCTTCCTAGCAAAATAAGTATTATTTTAGGTACATGTATTCATATTAGTCCGGCCCATATGTTCCGTAAAACACGATTCATGAAACGACTACACGACAAGAAGTATCAGGGGTTTTAGGGAAATCATTATTGAATGTACCCTTGCGTTTGCGGTGATGAGATTGTTGGAGGGCTGCCCGTTTACCCTTTAGCAGATAAACAGGCATGGAAGTTATGTCGTTTTTGGGGTGATCCGCGGTGTGCGAATTGAGTCCAGTGTAAAGACAAATAAAGCAGTCCAGATAAAAATAAAAGAGGTGAGCTTCTCCATACTGATTGTCTCACCATACGCAAAGACGCCCAGAAGAAACATTAGGCTTGGACCAATATATTGAAGAAATCCAATCGTCGTGTACGTCAGCCTTTTCGCCGCAGCAGTATAACTTACCAGCGGGATTGTGGTGATCGCACCTGCCATGATCAAACCAAAAATATACAGATTCGGCGCTTGGGTCCAGTCACTATAGTGACTCCAGTCACCAAAATACCAAGCACCCAAAGCGATTGGCAGAAGAAGCATGGACTCGAACCAAAGACCAACGATCGAATCTACTGCGAGCTGCTTTCGCAATAACCCATAAACAGCAAAACTACTTGCAAGTACAAGGGAAATGATAGGTAAACTGCCAAGTGCCACCAGCTGAACAAGAACGCCACACATTGCAAGCCCAACAGCAAACATTTGTCCTTTACGTAATCTTTCATTGAGGAAAAGGGTGCCAAGTAGAACGTTTAACAGTGGATTGATGTAATAGCCAAGGCTCGCTTCCAGAATATGTCCTTGATTCACAGCCCAAATAAACAACCACCAGTTTCCTCCAATAATCATTGCCGTACTCCCTAAATACAGCATTTGCTTTGGGTTTTTAAAGATGGCTTTCGCTTTATAGAGCTGCTTCGTGAAGATAAGCAATAGAAAAAGAAGCACAAATGACCAAATAATTCGGTGTAGCAAAATCTCTGTCGCAGGGACAGCATCCAGTAATTTAAAATAGACTGGGGCAACCCCCCAAAAGACAAAGGCAAATAGCGCAAGATATACACCCTTGCGTGTTTCCTGTTCCATGTTTACTCCTCAAAAATGTCCATGGTCATGAATGGCTGAATATTTCAGCCTGTAATTTTTAGCTGATGTTTATCGAAAACGGTTCTCCTAACCAACCTGCTCTTCAAACCAAGTCTTTCTAACCAACTAAGTATGTTCCTGTACCTGAGGCGATATGCAACTGCTCTTCATTATAGAGTTCCATACGACAAACACATACTTTATTCCCAGTTCGGATCACCTCTGCCGTTGCGACAAATTCTTTACCTCTACCTGGTCTTAAGTAATCCGTTCTCAGGTCAATCGTCCCCATACTGGATAACTTTTCTCTGAATTGTTCTTCAGTTGAAATTTCGAATCGCTCAACTGCACCAGCAATCGCCATCAACCCACCAACAACATCCAATACGGATGCGGTGACACCACCGTGAAGAATTTTTTGCATCGGGTTACCAATAAACTCATCTTTCCAAGGGAAACGGATTTCAACACCTTGATGATCAAATCGTACAACCTTGATCCCCAGAATTTGGTTGTATGGCATATGGTCCATAAAAATATCTGCGATAAAATGAAGGAGTAACGCTTGTTGCTTGTCCATAATGCCTCATCTTATTGATTGTTGGGAAATAAGGTATGTTGATGAATGAACACCGTGATTTCACAAGACAGTTTGCTCGAATTTTTTTACAATAAGCCTCTTTCGACTCTTAGCCAGTATACAACAGTGACAACCACACAAGCAGCATTATACAAGCTTCAGGAAACTTTTGGTTACCACGAATTCCGCCCTGGACAGGCTGAAGCGATAGAAGCGACGCTCAACCAAAGCGACAGTCTGATACTCCTGCCGACTGGTGGTGGTAAGTCTCTATGTTATCAAATTCCTGGGTTAATTCTCCCAGGCATCACGCTGGTGATCTCTCCACTTATCGCACTCATGAAAGACCAAGTGGATGAATTAACGGGTAATGGAATTGCCGCTGCCTATCTCAATAACACGTTATCTCGTGAAAAAGTTCAGGATACATATCAACAATTACATAATAATACGTTGAAGTTCCTATATGTAGCACCTGAACGGCTTTTTCAACCCCAGTTTATGGAACGATTGCAGTCGATACCGCTCAGTTTAATTGCTATTGATGAAGCACATTGTGTCTCTCAATGGGGTCATGACTTTCGGCCAGAATACGCGCGACTTGGGCAGTTAAAATACAGTTTTCCAAACACACCTGTCATGGCACTCACAGCAACAGCCGATCGCGCGACACGCAAGGATATTCTGCAACAATTACAGCTTCATAAGCCATTTCTGTTTACGGGCAGCTTTGATCGACCGAACATCCGATACACACTACAGGAAAAGTTTCATGCCACAAAACAAACTGTCCAATTTCTAAAGAGCCAGGAAGGCCAATGTGGCATTATTTATTGTTCCAGCCGTAAACGAGTCGATACACTTGCCGAACATTTAGTTGAACAAGGATTTGCAGCAGCAGGCTATCACGCAGGTTTAGACAACGAGACACGCCAACACATTCAGGATGACTTCCGCAGAGATAATATTCAAATTGTTGTCGCAACGGTTGCATTTGGCATGGGGATCAACAAACCAAATATCCGATTTGTCCTGCATTATGATATCCCTAAAAATATTGAATCTTATTATCAGGAAACCGGACGAGCAGGTCGAGATGGCTTATCTGCTGAAGCTGTTTTCCTCTACGATCCTGCAGATATCCCACGCGTACGCCGACTACTAGAAAGCAACGAAAACGAAGATAGAAAAATGGTTGAAAACCAACGTTTTAATGCAATGGCAGCTTTCGCGGAAGCGCAAACATGTCGGCGTGTTGTCCTCCTCAATTACTTCGATGAATTCAGAACGGATGCCTGCAATAACTGTGATATTTGCCTTGATCCCCCTAAACGATTTGATGGGATCGTCGAAGCACAAAAAGCATTGTCCTGCGTCTATCGTGTTGGACAGCGTTTTGGTGTTGGCTATGTCATTGATGTTTTACGTGGTTCATCCATCCAGCGGATTAAAGATTATGGCCATGATAAGCTGTCTACTTATGGCATCGGCAAAGAACACTCTCATGATTACTGGCTGAGTATATTCCGCCAACTGATCCATCATGGTTATTTATTACAAGACATCACGCAAAGCTCTATTCTTAAACTCACAGAAAATGCACGTTGTATTTTAAAAGGAGAAGTACCTCTACAGCTCGCCACGCCAAGGTTGACTGACTTTAAGAAGAAAGCGACTTCGAAGGCATCTCACCTCAACCTCAATTACGATAAGAAATTGTTCGCGCGATTAAAGAAGCTCAGAAAGCTGATTGCAGACGAAGGGGAAATCCCACCATTTGTTGTCTTTAGTGACGCAACATTGGTCGAAATGTGTATTCACTTGCCAACAAATGAGGCTGAGTTTTTATCAATCAGTGGTGTTGGACAAACAAAGTTATCCCGTTATGGGGATGATTTTATGGCGGAGATTTTTGAATATTCAACGGAAGTGACAAGCTGATTGCTCTGTACATGAAGTCTGCCTTCATATCCAATCACCGATGAAAGTGAGTACTTGTGGTGGATGATTTTTATGGTGTAGAGTACTTAAAGTAAAGAGTACTTTAGCACGATCTCACAATGCTCCCATTGCAAGACCGTACCCGGCTGCTAAGCTAAACAGCGCTTTAGCGTAGCAGCCTTCGAGACTACTCAATTTAATTCAGAGGCGACTGCATATTTCACATGGGAGACTAATTCCAACCACCCGGGCGACATGTTATGTTCCTGGGTAATATCGACCCAGCCCTCTTCCTCAAGTTTTTCCAATGAAGAAAACTCTATGTTTGCTGGGTTATCATGAAATTTACCATCAACTCTAAATAGTCCTTTTTCTGTCTGAATTCTCGAAAATTGAACGCGTTCCATCTTAAAATTCTCCTTTTGGCTTACATTTTCGACTTTATCATCAGTATGCATCAGGTTTAAAACAAAACCGGTCAGTTGGCAAACCAATGTTTTCCTTTGCGGCCTATACTAACAAAAGTTTGCTCTCACGCAAGTTTCTATTCAATACTGGTATTGAAAAAGGTTGAATTCCACTTGAGTTGCTCTAGAATCATTTTTCAAAATTAATTGAGAGTTCGCTGTGTCCCAGAGTAAATGGCTGTTGAACAATACTTTTCATGATGAATTGAGTGGGTTTTACTCACACCAAACACCGACTTCCATTCAAAATCCTCAACTCGTTATTTTGAATGAATCCCTCGCTGAAACGCTCAATATCCCCCCAAAAGATTGGTACAGTGAACACCTTCTCGACATTTTATCGGGAAAGTCCATACCCAAAGGGGGACAACCGATTGCTCAAAAATATTCAGGACACCAATTTGGGAATTACAATCCGGAATTAGGCGATGGTCGTGGTATTCTCCTTGGTGAAATTGTCACGCAAACTGGCAATAAATACGATTTGCACCTCAAAGGAGCAGGACAAACACCTTATTCCAGATTTGGTGATGGTCGCGCTGTACTGCGTTCTTCAATTCGCGAATTTCTGGCATCAGAAGCACTTCATTCGCTTGGGATACCAACAACAAGAGCACTTGCGATAGTCACCAGCACTGAGCCTGTCCAACGGGAAAAAACAGAGTATGCCACAACATTATTGAGGGTTTGCGAAAGCCATATCCGATTCGGACATTTCGAAAACTTTTTTTATCTTGGCCAGCAAGACAAATTAAAACAACTTCTCGACTATTGCATCAAATATCATTTTCCAGAAGCACAAGATTCCGCAAGCCCTGCCCT
Source organism: Algicola sagamiensis DSM 14643 (assembly GCF_000374485.1). Lineage (GTDB taxonomy): Bacteria > Pseudomonadota > Gammaproteobacteria > Enterobacterales > Alteromonadaceae > Algicola > Algicola sagamiensis. Next base: position 10,094 of record NZ_KB894504.1, on the reverse strand, counting down.
TCATTTTTTTCAGCAAGTTGTCCATTCAACAGCAGAAATGGTTGCGAAATGGCAGGCTTTTGGCTTTGCTCATGGCGTCATGAATACAGATAATATGTCAATCCTGGGTCTGACATTTGATTTCGGTCCCTATGGATTTTTAGATGATTATGATCCCGGATTTATCTGCAATCATTCCGATCATTATGGTCGTTATGCATTTGATCAACAACCAGGGGTCGCGCTTTGGAACTTAAACGCGCTCGGCCATTCATTATCAAACTTTCTGAACCCAGAACAATTAAAGTCAGCTTTATCAGAATATGAGCCTGCGCTGATTGGTGCCTACGCAACACTCATGCGGCAAAAACTTGGACTGAGTGAAGGGAAAAAGTCAGATCAAACATTACTCGCCTCGTTGTTTACTTGGATGGAAAAAGAAAAAGCTGACTATACCTCCTTTTTCCGAAATCTATCGACCTTCGATGAAAAGCAGTCTACCCAATCTTTTTGTGATGATTATATTTATAGAGAAGAACTTCAAGCGTGGCTCAATACTTATATTGCGCGTCTAAGTCAGGAGGATACGAAAACAGAAAACCGTCATGAGACAATGCTGAAAAAAAACCCGAAGTTTATCTTGCGCAATTATCTTGCACAGAATGTCATTGAATCAGCAGAAAAAGGCGATTACACACCATTAAAAACACTACATAAAATACTACAAAATCCTTATGATACACAAAGTAAATACGAAGATATGTCCAATCCTCCTCCTGAGTGGGGGAAACACTTAGAGATCTCATGCAGCAGTTAAAGCAACTCCAGATCATTGAACAATCCAACGAAGTACTGATCATTCTGACACCATTAGAAACAATACATTGGGATGAATTTTCAATGTTTTCATCAGAACTTCTGCAACATTGCCCAGAATTATTTCCCATAGGTGAACCTGAAGTAGGTGCTGACATGCACATCACCTATTTTCGTTTCCTTGGAGCGCTCTTCGCAATTGTCTATGAGGGGTACTCTGAGAGTATTTGGATCAGTGCTCAAGAGACCCAAGCTGAGAAAAATGTACGAGCATTATACGAAAATTTATCCATAATGATAAAAACGATTGATTAAAAATAGATCGAAGAACGATTTGCTTGCGGTGAAACTACTCAAACTTTTGTTGATGTACTGCTTCATGCTGACACTTGTCTGCATATCCCCTTACGCCTCCAGTTTTCACATGTTGCCAAACAAGCTAGAACAACATACAGAAAATGTGAAGCTTCATCCCTTTGTTCGTTATCAAATTACGCCAAAAACAACGACCGTAGATAGTATGATCTTCGAACCAGAGTTGCATCATGGCTGGCTACAATCCGATCAGGAAGTCCCTGTTTTTATCAAGCCGCACCATGCTGTCTGGTTGGTTTCAGCGCTCGAATATCAGGGAAAAACCCCCTATCATGGTGTCCTTGAATTCTCTTTTCCATTGGCTGACGAAGTCGATTTTTACCTATTTGATCGAGAGTCCAGCCAAATCACGCCCTTATTAAAGTCTGGGAATCAGTTTGTTTTTTCAGAAAGGCCGATAGCATCAAGGACCTACACGGTTCATGTAGAGATACTCCCTGGACAAGAGTTTGAGCTATACACGCGAATCGTTGATGATGGAATTAATACTTTTCACTGGGAGCTGTTTAACGAGAAAGTTTATTTTGACCAAAAATTTTTCAAATTGATCCTGATTGGTATTGTGATTGGGATCCTTCTGCTTATCGCGGCCCGCCAAGCTACTTTATTATATCTATATCGTAATGCTAAAAGTACATATATATTGCTGACATCAATCAGCTTTTTAATGTTCTATCTCACATATACAGGCCTAGGATTTCAATATTTATGGCCAAATGAACCGGAGATTAACCAAAGTGTGCTCTATATTTCTGGTGGATTATTGATCGCAAGTATCGTGAAATTTGCGGATCAAGTATTGCTTGAAGATAGCACACGGAATGAGCAGCTATTTATGTCAACCTTGCTGTTTTCCGGATTTATCGTGTTGTTTTCGCCGCTATTCTTTCCATCGCATTGGCGTCCAATGATATTTCTGATCATTGTATTTATCACCTGTGTAGGATTATTTTTTAGCTGTGTAAACCGCGTGCTGAAAGATCGAAAACATCTGGATTTGGCCATCTGCTACTTTATGATTCTCATGAGCGCTTTTATGTTGGCAGCCAGCCACCTTGGCTTCTTTTCCAATATGCGGATCCCGGAGTATGTTGCGATTACGCTTGCGCTCAGTGTACTGATGTACTTTTCTTTCGCCTACCACCCAGCAGGCAAATTAGTGAAAGGGGAAAATCATCCAACTGAAGTCGACATTTTGGATATGCCACTTGCTTCTTTTCGAGATATATATCAACACAGTCTTGTCGGACTCTTCACTGCAAGTATGGATGGACGCCTTTTAAGCGCAAATCAAGCTTTCATAGAGATGCTTGGATTCCAATCATTTGAAGAATTAAAGGCATTTGTCAGTCGCCATGGCCCTGCGCGATTTATCGCTGAAAAAGCACAAATACACCTTATTAAAGAAAAGCTGACACAACGTCAGGTGATCCAAAATGAAGAAATCCGCTTACTAAGGCGGAGCAGTCATTCTTTTTGGGCACAAATTTCTTTGCAAATGGTTCATTCTGAAACAGATCGGCAGTACATAATTTATGGGACAATGACAGATATATCAGAGCAACACCAAACGAATCAACAACTTCAGTACCTTGCATCACATGATTCTCTCACTGGTACATTGAGCCGTACAGAGTTTGAAAAACGTTTACATAAAACACATATTGCGATTCAATCAGGGCAAAGTGCCGCAACATTGCTCATGGTTGATATTCATAAATTTAAAGAGATCCACGAAGCATGCGGTCATGCAGCTGGGGATTCCTTACTTCGCCAACTCAGCGATATTCTAAAAACGAGTATTGGCCAACGTGGCAATATCGCACGTCATGATGGTAGCGAATTTCTTGTACTACTCCCTGAAGCTTCAGGAAATCAGGCATTTGTCACTGCATATCGACTTCAGGAAGCCATTAAAGAAGTTCGGTTTACATGGGAAGCAAGTGCTTTTTCTGTAGAGTCGAGCATTGGTATGGTCGAGATAGGACAAGAAAGACATAGTCTTGAAGAGCTTATGGAAGAAGCTGAGATCGCCTGTCAATCAGCCAAGTCCAAAGGCGTGAATCGTATTCATATCTTTACAGAAGAAGATCGCACAGAGCATCGCCAAGCCAACCAACAAGGGCGATCAAATAAACTGGAATCAGCGATTGAAGCCTGCCAGTTCCAGCTTTATTTTCAAAATATCCGATCCCTGCATCAAACAACCATCCATCCAAAATATGAAATAATACTCCGGTTGGAAATGGATGATCAGTTAATCCTACCAGATACCATTTTGCCAATCGCAGAAAGGTTGCACATCATGCCTACAGTCGATCGCTGGGTGATCTCAACCTATTTTCAGTGGCTATCAACTCAGACCGCGCATATGGAAAAGCTAGGCATGGCTTGCATTAACCTTTCAGGATCATCATTGGCTGATGTATCCTTCAAGGACTTTGTTGTTGAAGCGTTCAGAAAGTATCAGATCCCACATCATTTGATCTGTTTTGAAATCAAAGAAACTGTTGCCATCGTCAATGCCCAAGCTTCGCTCGACTTTATCCAAACCTTGAGACCCCTAGGTTGCCAGTTTGCTTTGGATGACTTTGGAAGTGGGTTTTCTTCTTACACATACATCAAGCATTTGCCTGTCGATTACATTAAAGTTGATGGCGGTTTTGTGAAAGATATTTTGATAGATCCGATTGATAAAGCCATGGTTTCCGCGATTCAAGAAGTCGCTAAAGCAATGAACATCAAAACCATTGCTGAGAGTGTCGAATCAGATGATGTCATGATAGATCTCAGAGAAATGGGCATTGATTATGTCCAAGGATACGCGCTTCATCAGCCCACAACACTAGATGAACTCGCAATGCCCCATGTTTCACGCAGCTCTGTAAATTAGGCTTTCTGAAATAGGTATTGCACTGGCAAATCTACCATTCCATTCTATTTTTAAACAGCCAGCCGTAAAACAAACTCTCCACATCACAGCCTGTGCCATTCAATCTTGTGCACTGCGTCGTGCTGCGTATGATGGCCTTTCAACAATCAGGACAAAATACATGAAAAAGACAGATCAACAGGCGTGCCTGACACCAACCTATGGTCGCGTGTTATTTGGCGAAGATATACCTAAAAATGAAATTCCGGTTAATTCTCACCAGCCCCATGCTGTGTACCGTTTTATCCGAGATGAACTTCAACTCGATGGCAATCCCACATTAAATATGGCTTCCTTCGTCACGACTGTTATGGATGATGAGGCTAATCGGTTAATCAGTGAAAATCTCGGCAAAAATTATATTGATTCTGAAGTGTATCATCGCACGCTGGATATCCAGCAACGTTGCGTTCAAATGATGTTGGATCTCTATAAAGCACCAGGCAAAATGAAAACCGCGGAAGAGCTACATGAAGATCGCTCAGGCCCTTGGGGGACACTAGCGATTGGCTCTTCAGAAGCACTCATGCTCTGCGCATTGTCACATAAACGTCAATGGCAGAAAAAACAATCAAAAGCAGGCAAAGACACATCAAATCCAAATATTGTTCTTGGCTCCGATGTGCATATCACTTGGGTTAAATATGCTAAGTACTTTGATTTGGAAATCCGCTGGATCCCGATACAACCTGAGAATAATTTCACGATTACTGCGGATGAAGTCGCTGAAAAAGTCGATGACAACACAACTTGTGTTGTATCTGTTATGGGAACCTCTTATACAGGGCAAAACGATCCTGTAGAGTCAATTAACAATAAGCTTGTGCAAATCAAACAAGATAAAAATCTAGACATCCCTCTCCATGTCGATGGTGCAAGTGGCGGATTCATTGAACCATTCCGACAGTATGATCGTATACCACAGTTGAAATGGGATTTTGAACTCGAACAAGTTAAATCGATCAATGTTTCAGGCCATAAATTCGGGCTAGTTTATCCTGGCGTCGGTTGGGCCTTATGGCGTGATATCAAAGATATTCCAGAAGATTTGTTTATTTCTACAAATGTTCTTGGGTTTGATGAAACAACATATAGCCTCAACTTCTCCCGTGGCAGCGCGATGGTCTTGGCTCAGTATTACAACTTCCTACGTCTAGGTAAAGAGGGCTATCAATCCGTCATTCAAAATCTGATGAAAGTCGCAAGGCACCTTGCAAACGGATTATCTGCAATTCGGGTGACTGTGAAAGAAAAAGTGACTGAAGACGACCCAGGTAAAGCAATTATTGATAATCACCCTGTCTTTGAAATGGTCAATAACGCGAATTATTTTCCAGCTGCCGCTGTGAGAATGAACTTCGGTGACAAAAACCAATCGGATAATGATTCCGAAAAATATATCTATAACGTGCATGATATCGCAGCAAAGCTAAAGCAAAATGGGTGGATTGTTCCTGCTTTCTCAATGCCACTAGAAGAATACCCACCACTACACAAATACGATGACGCACTCGCACAATATGATGGCCCCGTGATCAACGTTATGCGTATGGTGGTCAAAGAAAGCTTTAGTTGGGAAATGGCAGATATTTTGATTGAGCACTATGTCAATTCAATCAAAACTCTGGAAGAAGAAACACGTGCATTGAAGTATCCCGAAAAGATTTTCGAGGTATCCGTCACACTCCAAGAACGAGATTTAAGAGCAGATGATCAAGAGCTGTTACACAGTCACCAACGTTTAAGTGATCTTGCAAATAAGATGATGCTTAGCGCAAACAAGTTGAAACGTGAAAAGGAGCTAAAAGCAAAAAAGGCTCCTGTTGCGGCAAAGTAAAATAAAAGACTATATGACCCACTCTGACCATCAGGAGCCTAGAGTGGGTTGTTCTATTTATAAGAACCAATTCGCTGTGATTTAATCCGGCTTCTTCTCATCACATCCAAGAAGTGATTCAATCACATAACGCGGTCTAGATTTCACCTCTGAATAGATCCGGCCTACATATTCACCCAGAATACCAATTGCGATCAACTGGATCCCACCTAGGAAAAGCATTGCAGTCATCAAAGAGGCATAACCTTTGACATCGACCCCAAGAAAAATAGTCTTTGCAATAATCACCAATCCATAAAACCCAGATAAAATTGATACTATAAATCCAATATAGCTAGCAAGTTTTAATGGTGCTGTACTGAAGTTTGTGATCCCCTCAATCGCCAATCTAAACAACTGAATTCCATTGAACTTCGTTGTCCCTGCATGGCGCTCAGGCCTGACGTATTCTACGACATCAGTTTTAAAACCTGGCCAAGAAAGCAAGCCTTTCATAAAGAGGTTTTTCTCATTCAAAGATATGATCACATTCACAACATCGCGATCGAGAAGTCGAAAATCACCGACATCATCTTCAATTTTGGAATGTGACAACAAGTTATGGATTTTATAAAACCATCTTGCTGTCAGACGTTTTAAAACGTGATCTGATTTTCTGCATGAGCGTTTTGCTAGGACAACTTTTGCACCTTTTTGCCACATTTCATACATAGGTTGAATCAGTTCGACAGGGTCCTGAAGATCAACATCCATCGGGATCACAACATCACCCTGGCTATATTCCAAGCCACAGAATAATGCTGGTTCCTTCCCAAAATTTCTCGATAAGCTGATGAGTTTTACAAGTGAATCTTCTTGTGCAATGCTTCTTACGATGTCTTCTGAAGCGTCAGAGCTGCCATCATTAATGAAAACGATTTCAACATCATGTTGTTTCAAAAAAAGATCACCTCTCACTGCGCGATAAAATAAAGCTATCGTTTCCTCTTCATTAAATATCGGCACAATAATCGAAAAAAGCATGACTACTCCCTACGAAGAATAAATTTTGAAAATTGAAAACCCAAAAATAGGCTAAGCAAAGAAAAGGATATTAAAGCAACCCAGGGATTCAGTGCGAAAAAGTCACCTAGCCAGCCAATTAAATAACTGAGACAACCCATTCCTACGACATAGCTCACATATCGCTTGAGACGATATGTTACCTTAAAGGTGAACTTTGAATTCAGAATATAAGACACACTGACAGCAATCATAAACCCTGATATATTACTTACAGCCTGGCTAAATCCCAATGAAATCAAAGCAAAGAATGTGAAAAAATGGGTGGCTGTATTAATCAGCCCAATAAGTGCATAACGAATAAACATCATTGGCCTTGAAGCGTACCAAATAAATAGCGGATATATTGGGTCAATGGCAATTTATCTTCTCCCTTCGCTAATGCCACACTCTTCACTTGATAATATTCAGCTGCGCATTGGTTCGCCCAATTTGTTTTATCTGTAGAAAGTGTTTCCCAATCTTTAAATTGCTTTGGCCGAATATGTAACAAATAATATGTCTGATGGATGATCACTTCATCCTCTTCACTAGCCTTTGACACAGCCGGCTTGATCACATAAGACTCTGTTATGTTAAGACCAACAGTATGCAGAGACAGCATGAGCATGCTAATTGTCAACATAGGGTAAAACACGATCTTCCTTGCCAAAATAGGCCATGACAATTGGATCATGAGAGCTAAGTTTAAAGCAGCCATGAATGATGCCGTCATATATGTTCGACGGCCGGGAATGAAACCAACAACATAAGCAGAGACATCAATAATGATTAGTATATGAAGTAATGTGATTGCTACGTATTGCTCATAATTATCCTGAATGAGTGATTTTCTTTTGAGTAGAAATACACCAGCAATCAACGATAAAACAAAATTGGCGAATAAGATAACACCGCCTAGTGACTCCCCAGATGGCTTTTCGCTGCCAGCATAGAGTAAACCCAGTAAAGTAAAGACACCACATAGGTATCCTGAAACAAGATGCCACCATTTCAGAGGCATAAAGTGATATTTTTTTTGTAATCGACAAATAAACCACACTGTAGATAATGAAGCCAATGCAATGAGGTGTGTCGTCCTATTCATAGACTGACCTAATACATCAAGATAGTGGTTGGCTAGAATTGACCATTCAAATGATAATAACCAAGATATGTTTTGAGATAGTGAAACATAATCCTCGAGATATGATGCTCGAATTTTATTTCCTGGGGCTAGATAGAGCGTGACAAAGCCTCCGATAAATACGACAGCAGGCAGTAAGTACCTCCCGTTCGGAAGCTGTCGTTTCGCTGCAAAACTGCCCATGACACATAGATGAAATAGTGTTCCTAATGCACCAAGATCATAACTACTCATCCCAGCAAAAAAGCTGATTGTGGTAAACAACAAGATCCAAGCAGCGTTGGCATTATCATATGGGTGATGAACACCTGCATAGAGATAGCGAAAAAGTGAAAAGTGGATACAACATAATGTAATTGCCCAAGCGTAATTCAAAGCACCCGCGCGCCATAAAAAGGTCGCACCAATAACAGAAAATAATGAAAAGAGCACGAAGAAAACCACTAAGAATAAACCATCCTCTTTAGAATGACCTTTTCTTGCAAATAGAAGTGGATGAATGAGAACAATGAATATAAAGAAAACAAACGTATTCAATACATCAAATACGAAACCAGATAAGCTTTCTCCAAATAAAAGCGCTATGGATTCACCTGTTCTCGGATTCCAGTTCAGATAATTATGAATCACTGCTTCTACTCCACCCCTAGCAGCAGAATTATTGAGGTGGCAAAAGTCATCAGAAATTAAAGGAAAAAAAATATTAAGTACAAAAAAAATGGAAACCAGTAGACCAACTGATAATCGATAATTCAAAACTGACCCTCACCTAATTCTATCGTCGTTCTCTGAGGAAATTGTCTAGAGAATTTTCGATTAACGTTTTTTGCCAATGGCTCGTGTACCTATTATTTTCCGATGACATCAATCAGGGCTATGGCACTACGGCAACGGCGTGTATTCTATCACAATGCTGATTTAAAAGTATGATGAGACAGCCTACTTTTGATGGCTGTTTGTGGTTTATTGAGACTCTAGACATCAAAGTCAGCCGCACCAGCGTCAATCTCTGGGTCAAACAGAAGATATTGCAAATGATTTCAAAAACCTCGCTATCTTGAAGATACCGCACTATTCACCAGCGCTGATCCCCAGTCTGGCAAGAGTTGAGAAAAACTGCCTGAGCAACCGTGTTTTCAAAGACGATAAAGATACATGTTCAGATGCTTGGCATTCTTTTTTTAGATAGAGAAAGAGCCAAAAGCATGTCTGAAGAGCATGGATTGATGTGACCAAATGAATATCCAATTGGTATTCTCTCAATCATGGCATTTCATTTCAGGGAAGAGGCACGCAGTGAGGCAGCAAGTATTTCGCTAAAGCTGATATAGAGACAGATACAGACAGGTTTTGGCGGAGATTTTACGAGAGACAAGGCGGAAGTGACGCAGCATAGTACGACTATGTGAGGAACTGACAACGCAGTATCTCTGTAAAATCATACACCACAAATAAAAAAACCCAGCCTTTCGGGCTGGGTTCTCAATTGGGAGCCTGGCGGTGTCCTACTCTCACATGGGGAAACCCCACACTACCATCGGCGCTATTGCGTTTCACTGCTGAGTTCGGAATGGATTCAGGTGGTGCCACAATGCTATTGCCACCAGGCAAATTCGTTGCTTTGTCGTTCGTTCTTCGTCTTTATTCACAATTCGAAAGCTGATTTCTTCTAAATCCAAATTCTTTAGTAACCTTAGTCTCGATTTCTTTATCGTCTCTAGACCGCCACACAAAACCACTTGGGCGTTGTATGGTTAAGCCTCTCGGGCAATTAGTACAGGTTAGCTTAACGCCTCACAGCGCTTCCACACCCTGCCTATCTACGTCGTAGTCTTCAACAACCCTTTAGAGGAATTTAATTCCTAGGGATGACTCATCTCGAGGCCTGCTTCCCGCTTAGATGCTTTCAGCGGTTATCAGTTCCGAACTTAGCTACCGGGCAGTGCCACTGGCGTGACAACCCGAAC
>NZ_KB894503.1 GCF_000374485.1 Algicola sagamiensis DSM 14643 | reverse complement strand
GTACATTTTCTTGAGCCGTTTATTTTCTTCTTCCAATTCTTTTAACCGCTTCATGAGCGACGCATCCATCCCGCCGTATTTGGCTCGCCATTTATAAAAAAGAGCTGAACTCATACCATGCTCCCGACAAAGCTCAGGAACAGAAACACCATTTTCGTTTTGTTTGAGGATCGCGATGATCTGAGCATCGCTGAATTTAGATTTACGCATAGAAAACTCCTTTGTTATAGAGTACCGGAATTCTCTACTTAAAACCGCTACGATTTTTCGGGGGGATTACAGGATGCTGCATGATCATGTCATACACCAGATTTGACTATAGCTCGCGGAGGACCAGGTTGAGTATAATTGTCTTCGCTCCATGCAACTGCAGAGTAGTCATTACGCACAGTACGTTTGATTTGTTTATTTTCTAAGTAACTAAGTGGATGGAACTTATTGTTCGGTGAGCATTTCTTTTGATTTAAAAGTAAATTAGATTCCCTGAATGACTAATCTTCATCATCTTCCAGTTCTTCAATGTATTCATATTCTTCATAATATTCATATCTATCCCTAAACTCTACTCGACCAAGGAGAGCATACAGTCCTAATGTGAGCGGACTTAGAACCATCAGCGAGAGCACAAGGCTCACTTTTGAAAAAGGGAGAAAGGTGAGATGTTCTAAGAACGGTAAAATGAGAGACAAAATAATAATCAGAAATAAAAGAAAGTGGGGAATACACTGAAAAAAACGTATCATATCAAACATTCCTACTACAAAAGTTTGTTTATTATTTACACAAAAAACTCTGAAAGCTAATCTGTTTACATATCTTTGCAAAGGAAATCATCCGTGTTTTTATTTTCAGCTCCCCCAATAATTGAAATTAGAAAAACAATCATCGGGTCTAGAGTGTTCCAAAATGTACTTAAAATTGTATGACTACCATCAAAAATTCCCCGATAGTGAAATATTTTCAGATTGTTGACTTTCAAAAGAAAAGGCTATGGTGGCTCGCACTCTTTATCCCACAATGGATTTGGTTTCTATCACTCCAAATCAATAATATTTCCTCGGTCACTGATGGATTCATTCAAAGCATATTTGCTTTTGGCTATCTCGGTATCTTCTGCAAAATATTTGGTATCAAAGCATTTCGCTTGGTGTTCTGGCGAGTATTTCTTCTTTTCAACTTTGTTATTCACATTGTTGATGATTACTATGGCATTTTGTTTTCGCCTGGCGCATTCGATTTGGAAACGCAATTCTTTATTTTAACCCTCGCAATGTCGAATGAATTCATATACTTTGCATTCCTATGGCTATACGTTTTCGAATCCAAGAATATCTGGGAAGAAAAAACAGCCCTTCAGATGAAAAGGCTGTAGATATTTTATTGATTTTTGTTTGAATGAAGTGCTTTTGTCACTGGAAAGTTTTACCATTTTTTTCCGCATGTCACAGACGTCGTCTTCGGGTCATTATCCTTATCTTCAGGAACAGAGCAATTGACTCCGGTGCTTTGGCATCCGCTAAGTAAAATGGTGAGAACCACCAAAGATAGTTTGAATATACGATACATCACTTGTTACTTCTTTGAATAAAAAAACAGCTATTTTGCAATAGCCAATGAACAAATTCAACCACTCAGCGCCCGTTCCAACTCATCCACCCTAGGGCCATCAAGTTGGTTGGTCGTCTTCTTTGATAAGTGCTTGAGGATAAGAAGACCCACTCGGATCAGAAAACGTTCCGTAAGTATTTTATTGATCAGAAACTTTAGAATTACATTCATGTTTGATTTCCTACTTGTTTCTCTGTTCGAAGTAAGTTTCGATAATGGATTCGATGTTTCATCTAAATACGAATAAAAGAACAGACAATTTGTGCATAACCTCTCTTCTGTGTCTTCTTCTGTCGGTGCCACAAGCACCTTGTATAAGTCTTCGCGCAATTCATTGGTGATCTGGGTCAACGTTTTCTAGCCATCCATATTGAGATCGCCGCGCTCCTACAAGATATCCGGCAAACTTTCCAAGGGCTGAATAAACAGTTTGAGCGCTTTGAGGAATTCCAGTACCATCTCATGAATGGGCAAGCCTAGGCCCTTATACCAATCGCTTTCAGAGGGTGTCGTAATTGAGTTTAAACGTCCGGCCGATCTGGGCTATGGTACCTCCCAGCAAAAAGCTATCGGATCCAAGATAAATCTTCATAAGAAATTGACTTCATAGCACTCTCATTGTTTTGGTTTAGGACTGGTAATGTTCTGAGCACAGGGTAATATTGCGTAAAAACAAAGTCAGTATCCGCAGCGGCATCATGGCATGCATTGCAAGCGGCAGCAGGAAACTCTTTTGCTGTGTCCGCATATGGCGGTTGGCTATTTCCAAATATGTAATAAACCCACCCGCCAGGTTCACTCGGAAACCTTTCTGTATCTTTCACCGCCATAGTCAGCCCATTAAAATCCCCCTGAAAATACCCAGTTCCCGAAGTTTCTATGCAGGCTCCTGTCTCTTCATCACAATCATTTCCTTGACGAACAGAGACTAATTCCATAACGATTTGAGTTCCGTTACCCCACAGGCCTGTTTTCTTGAAATGCTGAAACGCACTGTTCTCAACATAGACATTGTGAAATTCTTGAAATGAAGCTGCACCGTTATTTAATGCATTTGGTGTGAGTGGTGAACCGACAAATACCCATTCCCTGTGATCTGTTGGCCTGAGAATAGAACCATCATCTGAAAACTTCGGTCGATTGATTTCGCTAAGCACAGACATTGAACATACCGCAGTTGCAGCGGTTAAAATTTTTAAACTTCTTCGCATTACTTTGTCTCCAAGCTAATTACAGCACTTGGATTTTGAACCTATTTTAAAAACTAATAAACCTTAATTATCTTAATTTAGTGTTTTCTCCAACTCCCCAACGATCTGATCATCCAATTAGTTCGTTGTTTTCTTTGCCAAGTGTTTCAGGGTTAAAAGACTGATTATGACTAAGAACTCGGAAAACCTACGCGACACACAAGCGGCAAGTGCTGGCTCAAAGCACTGGAACGCGGTGAGTTGTATGGTAGCTTGACACTGATCGGCATCCCTAAGTAGTCGATGGCTTTTAAATGTTTGATAATATGAGATTTATGAAATTTTTGGCTGTCAGCAATATGCCGTGGATAGTCTAGCCCTCGAACCATGCGGCTCCAGAAAGTAATCACCTAACGCATTGAAATAAAATACTTTTGATGAATTTTGAATTGTGCTGGAGACGTTTGGGGATCAAGGGGATTCTATTAGCAAATTTGATTTAAAAGGCGATTCTTTCAGGTTAATCGCCTTCAATTTTTTTAATTTATGATAAGACCGAACTAATCCACGAATGTTTGATCGATAGAAGTTTTAGTAGCATTGCCTGTCAAAAACGTCAGGATCAGCCTTTTTGATTTTTCTTAATTTGGGCGGAAGTCGCTTCATTGTTGCAGATTGGAGTAGTATTGCGCCTCTAACAGGCCTTTTTTCCAAGTTTTGCTTTGATGGCTTCCACCTTAATTTAGTGCTCGCGAGTCGAAGGAAGTCTTTTTGACCTTGTTCCATTTGTTCAGGCCAAATTTTTAGCGCTTGAAGATTTGTTGGTTCACCATTGGAATTAATATCAACTGAGAACTTCATACACCCTAAAGGAAAGAACTTTCCTTGAAATCTTTTTGGGATCCTTTTATTAGAGCGCTTTAAATCTCTAACCCAATACTTACTGTAATGCTCCTTTGTTTCATTTAAATTGATTGCACCCTCCATGCTTCCTTGTGGCTTTGTAGTTGCACAGCCTGATAAAAAGACTGCTAGAGAAATTCCAAATGTTTTTTTCATATTCCTAACTTACGTGCTTCCTATTGAAGAGGATGGGGATAATATCATTGGGCTGGCGAAAGTAAACACCCAACTTCTTTTTGGAGGCGCAACGTATCGGTACTACTCAGTCATTATCTGTTTTGTAGTACAAGCTTATGAAGTATGAAGAAAAGCCACTCACTCATGAAATGTGTCTCCGAGTCCAAAATGACTTAATGCCTTATGACTCACATCAATCTCAGGGAATAAAGCAAGGCTGTGGCAATTCTAGCGATGGAATGAAAATCTATGAAATACCCATTAGCAAACTGTATCTATGTTCAGACAGTACTTATGTTCAAGAAGTGGGTGGAGATGGATATTTTTTGCTCGTAGATGAAGCTGAGATAGATGTTTTTTGTCAGACTATCTGGCAACGCCAATTGATATCGAAGAATTTGATGAGCGTCAGCGTGTGATGGATGCAGTCATGGCGGCATTAAGTGTCTATGATGGGCAATGTTATGCGAGTTGGTTGTTAGCACATGGCTTCAAAGATAAAGACTACTATGAAGCCAATAAGCCCAACCACAGCTGGGCTTGATGCCTCAAGGACTAAACGATACCCAGGTGTTTTGCCATAAACTCAACAAATATCAGTGCCACAATAGAGCATATAACAGCACCAACTTGCCAGGAAGGACTGTTTTTGACGGGCATACCAAAGCGGTTCTCTCCTTCTTGGCTTGGTTTTAACATGAGATAGATCCCCAATATGAGGTTCACTACCGGTATTATACAAAGTAAAACAAGCCACCCACTTCGATTGAAGTCATGCAACCTTTGAACACTCACAGGGATAGAAATCGACGCGTACGCAATGAAAGATACAAAGATGATCGCCCAAGCTATCTCAATCGGCGGCTGTGATAACACAGTGGGTACGGCTGTTTTAGGCCAAAGGATAAAGTTTGAACTCATACAAAATGCCCTTGAAATGCATGCCGAGATTTGTGGTGACTATCCGAATGATCTCCAGATGCTGACTCGTCCTGGAAAGTGTCAGATATTGAAAGGGGATACTTCGCTCAACGATATCTGGGGGAACCCATGTGAATACAGGAGCTATGATGATTTCTAGTGTATGAGGTGAGAAAAAGAATGTGGTGCTAATCTGTTGATTGATCTGACAAATCAATAGTCAACAAAGAGAAACACCACATGGCAAATCATAAAGTATCACCACTGAAATCACCATAGCTCGTCCTCCGTCACAGGTTTCTGTAACAAGTGATTTTTATAAAAATTTAATATTTTTAATAACTTATGATAATAGTGGTTATTTTGCAAGGTCTTCATCCTCAAATTTTTACCGTAGTAAATTAGATGAAGGACTCACAGCGAAGAAAGATATGGGGCCAATTTGCACCAACAGAGACCAAAACAAGCGCTTTGGATTAAGCTTCATTCCATATTGAAAAGTGCAAAGCGGGTAACGAGGATGTTGCCCGTTTTTTGTTGTGCGAAACTCTTTCCAAACATTTCCAAACTCTCGAATTATTCTACTGCTACAATCAATAAGATACACGTTAGATGAATGATGCAAAGACTACAGGAGAGAAACAATGAACAGCCCATGTAAATGCTGTGAGAAAAACGAAAATCTAGAGAACTGTTGTTGTTCTACCGATAATTGTAAGTGCAAAGAAGTTTGCGTATGTGGAGATTGTTGTAAGGATCAAGAATGCTGTCCAAAGAAGTAGAATAGATATCCAGTAAAGATAATTGACAAGGGGGTGTTTGTATTTCTCTTGTCATCAATGTTTATTATTCCTAATTTTTTAAATGACTCTTTTCCTCAAACGTTAAAGCGCTGTTTCAACCTTCACAGCGTGCATTTCCGAAAGATCAACTGCCCCTAGAAATACTGGTCTGTATCACATACTTAAAAGCATTCTTTCCACCAAAGTGCAAAATGACGCGCTATGGCATGCCAGACCACCACACCAATATTCAATACCGAGGCAATGAACCGAGGTGTAAAGCAATTGGTAATTCAATTGATTAGATTTATGAGGTGGATGTGGAGTTTGAGGATCAGTAGTTTTTTAAGTATACCGATACGATGAAGGAGATTTTGATCCCTTGGCGTTTAAGTTCTAACCTCTATTAGCAGTAGTTATAAATTTTATAATCACATGCTAAAGAGTAATTATAGGACGCCACCTTCAGGTCAAATGAAAAGAACTTCAGAGATCATTGTAGTGGTCAATTAATTTTGGTCACAGTTTTAATCCCTCCAGAACTGTCGTTCTGATTCGTTTGGAGTCAAACCATTATTATATGAGACATTGCATGAAGTTTATGACACTATTGATTTGTATATTATTCTATGCAAACGCTTATGCTATTGATTCTATTTCAATTGTTACGGATGAATATCCACCTTATGCATATAAGGAGCAAAGGCTAAATAGAGGTTTGGATATTGAAATTATTAGTATCGCTTCGGAAAGGTTAGGTATTAAAGTACGAGTTTATTTCCTTCCCTGGGCTAGAGCAATGGAGGATGTAAAAACAGGGAAAATTGATGCGATGTTTTCTATGTTCAAAACCCCTAAAAGAGAGTCGTTTCTTTACTTCACAACTGAACATTTAGGCAACGAAAAAGTAATTCTTATCACAAACAAAGAGAGTGATAGGCAGGCACGAATACTTGAAGATCTATCCGGATGGATAATCGGAGCCGTACGAGGAAACAGCTATGGAAAAGCGTTTGATGAATATAAAAAAATCAATCGTATAGATGTAACCAATATAAAACAAATAATAGATATGGTTAAGCAAAGAAACCGCGTAGATGCCGGCATTGTAAATGAATTTGTCTTTGCATACCAAGTAAAAAAACTAGCTATGGCAGGTCGCTTTAAAAAGCTAGAGTTTGTAGTAACCAACCAACCACTTTATATGGGGTTTTCAAAGGTGAAAGGAAAGTCACATCAGAAGCTTGCTGAAGATTATAGCCGGGTTTTAAAGCAAATGAGATATGAGGGGGTAATTGACAGGATAATTCATAAATACACAAGGTTTTAAAGTATATTCCTTTTCCAATAAAGTCGCTTTCACTTGAACTTCTCTCACGGTTGGCTTTTTCTTCTGACTGAAGATGATATTTCAAAGCAATATCCATATTATCTTTTACCTAAACATTGTATGCCCAGGTTCGTCTCAGAAAGATAATAACAATAGAAAAAACGTGATCTTCATCGTATGAGGACAGAACATAACCACTCAACAAACGGATCACAAAAAATCCGATTGATGAAAATACGATGAACTTCGACTCGCTCATCACGATTCGTTATCTACATAAAAATGCCCTCACTGAAGTGAGGGCATTTGTTCTAACGCTGTATGTCGATGGAAAAGTAATGGAACTACATGAAAACGCTAGAAACTGTCTAACCATACTAAACTTTAAAAATATCCTTTTCTTTGTATAGCAACGTCATCGAAACACGATTATCGATGACATCTGTGAATTTAGGATCGCGATATGCAGATAAATCATAAGTAAACTTATTCACAACCGTATAAAGTCCACTAGCAATAAAAACATTAGAGTTATTTATTTTGTGTGAATAACCACCATCCTTGTGTTTGTATTGATTGGAATAAGGGGTAGGCACATCAAAATCTAAAATAGACAAAAATCCACCAAATTTTACAAGTCTGTCAGCCTCACTTATATTTTTTAGATATAGCTCTCTATCAACTAAATACAGAAAAAATCCTAAATGAACTAAATCAAACTCTCCACTAAATGGCACATTATCTCCACACCCTACTTCAGCATTTAACTTAGGAAAATTTTGCCTTATATATTCGATAGCACTTTTGCTTGGATCCAGCCCATATCCATCTGCTTCTAATTCACTGACTAAATGTTGTAAACGATGCCCTCCACTGCAACCAATCTCGCATATTGAGTTGATTTTTTCTTTGTGAGGAAGCAACCAGTTACTCAGGATTCTTATTTCTGCATCACTGTGCGTTTCATACATCATCTCAGAGTTAGGTACATTTCTGAGAAAATATTGATTACCTTCTCCCTCTTCGAATAATTCTTTATTTTTTTTCATTCAATTTCCCCTCGTCATTGCTGTTCACTAACGCAACCACTTTTCAAACACGTTTACATAGCTAATTGTTCAAGTGCTTTACCTCTTATATCACTCTTGTCCATTTGTATTCGACAATTAGTTTCTTTACTTCACGATGTACAAGTCTTCAGCAAATTTCTTCTTATCGGCTTGTATTTCTTCTAATGAACGTATCATATCTTTATTGGTTTGCAAGATAAATCAACAGATTAGCAGCACATTCTTTTTCTCACCCCATATACCAGAAATCATCATCGCTCCTTGAGGTTTGATGTCCCCCCTTCTTCAATGTACATCCCTAAGAAAAAAATCTTAAATTAATCCTTGGTAAGGGCCTAGTCTCTAAGCATCAATGGAAATGAACGAAATGATCTACCATTTCTCTCGATCAAATATCATTTCACCCCCTTGCTTAACATCATCAATCAAAGCGCTGAGTAAATAGAAAATTCAATTTATAAAGCTAGTTGGCTGAAAAATATCAAGAGGCCAAGAATGCGAACAGGGGAAAGCATGGCATAGACTCAACGGATAAAGTTCCTGCGACAGCTCACAAGCAAAAGACATGCTTATGAAAAACATGTGATTGGAGGAGATACTGGGTATATCAGGCCTGAATTGTGCATGAACAAGCCTCCTATTGGTACCTGGAAACATTCCCCTGATGCCACTTGAGCGACGTAAGAATAAAGCGATGACATCAAGCCATAAACAAAGCGAATAATGAGAGGTAAGTATTCGAGGATGTTAATCTTATGGCTTTAACATTCTATCACTTTATACCTCCTATTTTATTCTTGGGGCGACGACCCAAGTAAGTGAAAAACGCAATACAGCTGATTAAGGACACATTGGGGCGAGTTTATCATATAAATTACTGGCTCATTTTTTATTTTGCTGTACAATACGTACCTGCTTTAAATATATCGCTTGGAAGTTTTAGAATATCTTTACATTCCCTTGTTGTTGTTTTGCTATTTCTATTGTCTCGCCCGAAATTATTTTTTGCTTTATCTGCCCTTAGGGCATTATTTTACTTTTACCCTCTAAGAGGAGACAATCATGTCGAATACTGTTACTGGCACTGTTAAATGGTTCAACGAAACAAAAGGTTTTGGTTTCATTCAGCAAGAATCTGGCCCTGATGTTTTCGCTCACTTCAGTGCAATTGCAAGCAATGGCTTCAAAACACTTCAAGAAGGCCAACGTGTTGAGTTTACGATCAAAGATGGTCCAAAAGGTCCTCAAGCAGACAACATCGTTTGCCTATAATTTGATGTAAACAGTCAGTGAGTAGCATTTTTCTGCTCACTGACAAAACAATTTTTTTCCATCCCTAATTCCAAAATTTGATATTTCAGAATCAATTTCTTCATTGGTGACGGTAGGAACTAAACTTCACATGAAATGCAGCCTACACTTACCCTATGTGTGGACAATTTGCACTCTCTGATTCATTTGCTTGGGGACGATTTCGAAAACAACTCAGCTTCGATGATCTGTTTGATGAAGACGAAGTTCGACTCCGTTACAGCCAAGCACTGAGGCCAAGAGATCTCCGTTATCACATTTGAAGATGGTCAGCATCAGATCCGTGATGCGATCTGGTCCCTATTGTTACAGGAAAAAGAAGACCAATTCCGCCCACACCCCAAATATGCAACGTTTAACTCAAAAAGTGAACATCTTGCCACCAGTCCTGTGAGTCAACGTGCTTTTCAAGAAACCCGCTGTATTATCCCTGCAACCTCATTCGTAGAAGGTGATGGGCCGAAAGGGCAACGGTATTACCATCAACTCACACCAGCACAGGGATTTCTCGCTTTTGGTGGACTGTATCGAACTTTGATCCACAGCGTCACAGGCGAACACTTTTATTCCGCATCGATTATCACGCTTCCTAGTCACCCAAAACTCACAGACATACATCAAAAGTCCACGCCTCTCATGCTTTCGCTTCAGCCAGATGCAGTACAATGGTGGCTGTCACCAGAGCGTAACCCTACTCAACTACAGCACTGTCTCAAACCAACACTTTATGATGACTTTGAAATCCTTCCAATTGAACGCCCTGGTCATATGATGCCAATCGGAACTTCTTTTTTGATCCAGAAAGATTAACGTACCCGTGGAATATCACACCAGCGCGTCGTGTATGCCGGAGATAAGTAGTTTCTCTTCATCGCCCAGCCTTTTTGGATACCTTGGGCAGCAAAAAATACATGCCCCTGTCCGCTTTGATTAATGCGATCAATCACAGCCATATATGCCCGACTATCTGAACGCACTGACGAGCCACGAAATAAGTCTATCTGATACACACCTCTGTCATAAAAATCAAAGAGCATCACCCCCGCTTTCGCATATCGAAAGCCATCCCGCCAAATGTGATCAAGCAGGCGTAACGCCGCACGGATCATATCTCGAGTATCATGGATTGGTACCGAAAACGTCGTCCCAGCGGAATTTGCATAGTGTGGTGAATTTGGCACATAAGGGCTTGTTCGAATAAATACGGTTAATGCCTTTGCATATTGTTGTTCACCGCGTAGTTTTTCGGCTGCACGGGCCACGTAGTTGCTGACCGCCTCCCGCATTTTTTGCTTCTCTGTGACTTTTTCTCCGAATGAGCGCGAACAAATGATTTGCTGCTTCGTGGGTGCAACCGCTTCCATATCAAGACAGGATTCACCATTGAGCTCGCGGATGGTTCTTTCCAGCACCACAGAAAATTGTTGACGAATCGTCTTCGGGTTCGCATTCATCAACTGCAAAGCAGTCTGAATCCCGATGGCCTCCAGCTTTTTGGACAAGCGTCGTCCCACGCCCCACACTTCATGAACGGGGGTCAGTGCAAGCAACTTTTGTTGTCTCTTTACTTGGGTTAAATCAACCACACCACCTGTTTTGGTATATTTTTTTGCTGCATAATTGGCGAGTTTTGCCAACGTCTTTGTTGGACCAATCCCCACACAAACCGGGATCCCGATATCCTGCTCGATTGTATATTGAATACGTTGTCCAAATAGGTCTAGAGGCTCTACCGCCTCTACGCCAGTTAAATCAAGAAACGCTTCATCAATCGAGTATACTTCAACACTTGGGGCAAGCGACTCCAGTGTTTGCATCACACGAGCCGATAAGTCACCATACAGCGCATAGTTTGAAGAAAATATCGCAACATTGTGGCGGCGCAGTTGCTCCGCGACCTTAAAAATGGGGACCCCCATTTTTATCCCAAGCGCTTTCACTTCTTTCGAGCGTGCGACAATACAACCATCATTATTCGACAAAACAACCACTGGGCGATCTTTCAAATCCGGCCGAAAAACCCGCTCACAAGAAGCATAAAACGAATTACAATCCACCAATGCAAAGGTTGTCATTCTTTCCCCCGCAACTGGCGAACAACACCAGACACAACACCAAAAATTGTCATTTCCATTTCTTCCGTGATGACAATCGGCTGGTAGTTGCGATTACTCGGAACCAACCTGAGTTGCGGATATTTCTCTAATGTTTTGACAGTAAACTCTCCAAATAAAGCAGCCACAACAATGTCCCCATGTTGTGCAGTCAGGGCTTTATTCACAATCAAAATATCCCCAGAATAGATCCCTGCTTCGACCATCGAGTCCCCTTCAACGCGAAGAAAGAAAGTCGCTGCTGGATGACGAATACAAAGCTCGTTCAAGTCCAGTGACTTCTCGATGTAATCTTGTGCTGGCGAAGGAAACCCCGCAGGGATCGCTTCCAACATCAGCGGGATAAATGTTTTCTGCTGTGCTTCACCACGATACAAATGTGTCACACGCATGATATCCTCAAACTCAAATAACTGTATTTATATACAGTATACAGTCAATGCAGAGGTATTTTCAATCTCGGTGGGCACATCCATGTCGATAGTTTGGCCTCTTCCGAGGCCTCGTTTGGGCTTATCCTAATGATGCTCGGTCAAAAATAGAACCTGCGCTGGGGGTAAATAATTTATGGTAAAGCTTCGATGCATTCGTATCTGTCATACTGGATAAATAGTCACAGATCACACGATTGGGGTTCGGGCTTTCTTGAAAATCACGGAATACAGCTCTGGGTAACAGTCGCTCCGGGTTTTCCCGCAGCACTTCGAAGAGCTTTAAGATCATCTGTTGACCCTTGTATTCCAAAATCTGTACTTCCGGTGTCCGGATCACATGCTTAAAGATAAACTGTTTGAGAAGATCCAATGTCACCACAGCTTCATCAGACATTGTCGCCTGCAAAGACAGCAATGGGGTCTCAAATTGCTGCGTATCCACGATGCGAATTTGCGAAATAAAATACCCTATCAGTTTACTAATCGCATGCTTCCGCGCTTTGTTACATTCAGAAAATAGTTTTTGATTGTAAAAGTCCTTATCTTTTGAAATTACATCTTCACCAGAGAGTACTTGTAAAACTTCGTTTTCCCATGCAGTGAACGAAATCATCCCCATCGCCAACGCATCTTCCAAATCATGAACACCATAGGAGATATCATCAGCCAGCTCCATAATGGATGTATCGAACGCTTTATATTGCGCATATGAAATACCATCTTTCCGATGCACTTCGCGAAATTTACTCTGGTCTGCATCAGGTATTCCCTTCAGAACCCAGTTCAAGATAGGTTCATCTTCATCATGAATACATTTGGGTGGTTTACAGTGATCGATGTTCAGCGTGCGGCTCTCATCCACCATCGGATAATTCGCCACTTCCCAGTGCAAAACCGGATATTTCAATAGCCCCAACATCGTCCGACGCGTTAAATCAAGCCCATGCGCGGGTGAATACTCCCCCAACGTTGAAACAATCCGGAGTGTTTGACCATTCCCTTCAAATCCTCCAAATGAATGCATAAAGAAGTTCAGTGCCACTTCTCCACCATGACCAAAAGATGGATGACCAAGATCATGGGCCAGACAAATCGATTCAATCTGACTTAAAGAAGGGATCCAGTCGTGGATCTGCGGAAAGTCCCGATATTTTTCTTTGAGTGCCTCACAGATCCCTGACCCAATTTGAGCAACTTCTAACGAGTGTGTGAGCCGTGTCCGGTAGAAGTCACTTTCGCCAATCCCCAACACCTGTGTTTTTGATTGGAGACGACGAAAAGCAGCACAATGGATCACACGCGCACGATCACGCTGAGCCGGACTATCATCTGTGTTTGAATTAAACGGTTTTGTTGGTTCCCCTTCACTAGATCGCCTTTCTGCCCACATGCTTTACCCCTCATTTTTGAATCCAATACAAATGGCTTGATCCCTGCATAGAACTCAAATCATTCTAATTTCTGATTTATCTATGGCAGCACAAAGTCAGCATAACGATGTCGAAGCGTCATTACAATCTGAACAAAGTATTGAAAGTCGGCTCCTAAAGCTGATTAATCAACCCATTGAAGCATCACAACGACTGGATGAACTGATTTGGATGCGAGAGCTGGTCTTAGTGCCACAAAAAGCTGCCCCATCTAGCCAAGATCTCAACACGACATTTCATGAGCTATTACTCCAGGCAACCAGCCGTTTATCTGATTGGGCACTCGCGCTACATCTCTACGTTAATGCTCAATCGATTGATAAAAGGAAAGAATTGGAACAGATCCGCCTCTGGGCACAAATGGGCCATTTTGAATCCGCAAATCAGGCTGTTCTGCGTCACCTGCTCAGAGTGCCTTTGGACGAAACCTACCACCGTTTGCGTCATGATTTCTCACGCTTCTTCGCACAGTACCCTTACGCAACGCAAGACTTAACAGACGGCGAGATCCATATCACACCATTAATGCCTCATCATCTAGATGCTTTTGCTTGGCAATATGCGGACCCGAGTATACAAAAATTATGTAATCTGCCTGATTTTGAATCCAATGAGCACTGGCTAAAATGGCTGTATAACGACCAATTTGACCCAGAAAAAACCGTCTTTGCGGTGATCCACAACTATTGGGGGTTGATTGGCTCTGTTTCTCTCACTGTGCATGAAGGCATTGGCATGTTTTACTACTGGATAGGAAGCGATTTTCAAGGGTATGGGTTAGGCACACGAGCCGTGCAGTGTTTACTAGCCCTCGGACAAAAATACCACCGCATGGAGTGTTGTTACGCCAAAGTTTACGAGGAAAATACCCCTTCTCATAGAGCGCTCGCAAAACTAGGCTTTACAGAACTACCCTTTGTGATGACAGGTCCTGAAGGCATTGAGGTTTTGTATTATTTGGGACCGTTGCAATCCACGGATAGACTGCTCTCACAAGCAGCCACCATGTTCTGTGATGATGCTTGTTATGAACTACTTCCCTGTTCTTCTCAAATTTTCATCACGTGATTTTATAGCAATCACATCGTCATACTGAACAGAACTTTTGTGTGAAAAAATCACCCAAACCGGGTAATTTTGTACCCAATTTAAATGCATGCTAAACAGACTCTGCTAAGATCAGATAAAATACTCTTTCGTCTTGATGAAGCAAAGGACGCATCTATGAAAACACTTTTGACCGTGTTTCTGTTCATCATCGCCTTCGGGATAGGCCTGACTTGGTATCTTCCTCCTCATACCGAACTCCTTAAATCGCCATATCAGATTGATGAAGGCTCACTCAACGAACCACTGGAAGCAAAAGATCTCCGGCTAAAAATCATGCCATCGCCTGAAGAAGCCTTTGGGGTTCAATTTGGCTTATTTACCAAACTTGTCCAAGCAACTTATATGGCGAAACAATATCCCCTTGAACAGCCGATCCATATCATCACCACAAAAGAGTCACAACAGCGCTGGCATATACTCCTACTCGGGCCATACTCCTCTATCCAGGAAGCGCGTGCAGGCCAATATCGGATCAAAAACCAGTTTAATCTACAATCCAAGTTGGTTCGCTGGCCCATTGAGCAAGAAAAGAAGAAAAATCTGTAATGACAGGATACCGAGCGCCCCTTCGCAATTATCAACAAATGGTTCGTGTTGTCCGAAACGATGGTTCGGGTGAACAGTATCATCTCGCAAGCGCCTATGGAGATGGCCCCAGAGCAGAGTCGACAGACCTTCGCTTGAGGACACTGGATGAAATGAACTTACCTAGTACATCCCCCCGCCGTCCTGCACCGACAGTATCTGGTGGTGATTTTTCAACGAGAACAAGTACTGTCCATTATCATGAACTCAATGCACATGGCCGCGGGTATTTCGATGGTTCCGCCCCACAAATCACCACACGAACTGAAAACATGCCGGGTACTAAATTTAGAACGGATCTCGGGCAGGACCAAGTCGGGAAAAAAATTCAAGCAAACATGACGCACACAACGCAACCCTCAAACCAGTCGGATAAGCGTAGTGAAAAACGTGAGTTTCAATCATTTAACTCAAAATGATCACTTTCACCTGACAAGGACTGAGCGTGGTACCAGGAATATTAACCAAAATGCCATTTTGTCCCGTTAACGCGAGCATTTTCGTTGCCGGCATAACAGATTTAAATACCGTGAAGCTACCCAGCAAGTGCATACAAGGGCCGATGATCAGATTCGATACCAGTCCCAATAACACACCTGCTTCATTACCATTCGACATGGGGACAATCGTCATTTGATTATGATCAGGCATCGCCATCGTAAATTGATTGAATATATTCGGAATAGCCGTACTCGTCATCGCTATATTTGGGTAAGGGATTGGCACCACGGCGATCCCCACCAGTGTTTTACAAACATCCGGTAATGCCATATTGATGGCTGTCATTTGTGTATTTGCGAACATATGTTACCCCATGTTGATGCGTTTTCCGTCAATCCGAACATCTTCTTCTGCTGTGATCACCTGCTGGCGACCCGTCACCCGAATCAACCCTTTCGCTGAAGCGATCCACTCTCCCATTTGCTGAATAAAGTGCTCAGCCTGATTCACTAAAGTTGCTGCAACAGAGATCACGCCATGTTTTCCAACAAGTGAAAATCGATTGAGCGACACAAGATCTAATTCGTCCCGTGCAGCGATCTGTACCTGTGGTGCACTGATCCGTATCGGCTGATTGGACTGAATAGAAACCGCATCACGATTCGCATATTGCAAAATTTGGATCACAAAACATGACTGTCCTGTATTTAAACAAGCCACCCAATCTCCAATGTGGAGCTGGATCATCAGCCCATCCGCGATTTGACAAGTGATCCGGCCATCAACCAAACACGTTTTCGCTTCATGATTAACGGATGTGATCGTCCCTGTAACATAGAGCGCACTCGACGAGAACGATTGGCATTGGGCTAGCTGGTCATCGGATAAGCATTGATTCATATCGCAACTCCTCGTTGAGTTAATTGTTGTTCTACGGCAACTTGTTCTGGATCCGTTTGGATCACACTTCCCTTTTTCAATGGTGGCCACTGAGTATCTTCATCTTGCAACGCGTGAATATTGGTTTGGTTGAAGTCGGCATTCTTTAAGTCGCAGTGCTTCATCGTCACATGACTCAAGTTCGCATAATCCAACAGCGCACTGTTCAATGAGACGTCTTCCAGAGCCGCCTTTTTCCACCAGGATTTCATCAAAGATGCATGCTCGAAAGTACTCTTTTGTATACTTGCTTCTTGAAAGTTCGCGTGATCCATCATCGCCCCATCAAAGTGACTGTCCTGAATCGTCGCTTCTATGAATAAAACTCGTGCCATGTTTGCTTCACGAAATTCCACCCCTTGAATCGAGCACTGGGAGAAGTTACTGCCTTCCAATTGTGCTTGCCGAAAGTTGGTCCCATGAAAACGACTCTTTTGGCACGTGCAGCAGCTCAATGTGCTTTGTGAAAAGTCATGACCACTTAGATCACACTCCAATAATAACACTTGCTGAAACTGACAATTGTCGAGGGCACATTGGGAGAGATCTGCTTTTAACCAAGTCACGTTATAAAAAGAACACTGAGAGAAATCGCCTTCATTGAAGGTCAATTGATTGAGTGCGGTGGTATCCCAACTACAGTCTTGAAACGTTGTTCGATCACAGTCGCAATCACTCCAGGCGCAGGACTTGAAGTGAACAGAGGAAAAAGCACTGCCAGTCAAATCACATTCACTGATCGTGGCGCCTTCACATTGACCTGTCCAGACGCTATTCATGACCTGACTCTGGAGTAAATTACTTTGTTGCCACCCCACATCCTGAAACTCGGCTTCACGAAAATCGCAATTCACAAAAACGACCCGCGTAAAGTTGCTCTGACTCAGGCAAATTTTTTGAAACTTACATTGAATAA
The DNA here is from genome assembly GCF_000374485.1 of Algicola sagamiensis DSM 14643. Classification (GTDB taxonomy): domain Bacteria; phylum Pseudomonadota; class Gammaproteobacteria; order Enterobacterales; family Alteromonadaceae; genus Algicola; species Algicola sagamiensis. The sequence goes on along the minus strand of NZ_KB894503.1, from coordinate 118,094 downwards.
ACGTTAGTCCTTCCAGATTCACCTTTTCCCACTGCTGACCAGTAAAATCCGCAGACATAATCGGTCGGCCCGACTTTGCCATTTCTTCTAACTCTGCAAGCGTCGTCATGACTTCGCTCCTTTTTGATCCATCGACTGTTTTGGTACTGGCGTATGAACCAAGCCTTCCGTCAAACAATCTTCAAACTCACCGTGATCAATATCCACGGACTGGAATCGACAATGTTGCCAATCGACACGTTGCGCTTGTACTTTCCTGAGATTGGTTTCATACAAGAGACTATGTTGCCAGTTCAAAAATCCGAGTTTGGCCCCCATCATCAGGCAGCGTTGGAATGTCGACTTCTGTAGCGCAGCATCCGACCAGTTGACATGGGTAAAGTCACATTCAACAAATATGGCTTCAATCGCATCACATCCTTGAAGTTGAAGGTCCCGAAACCCACAAGTTCGCCATTTTGATTGACTAAGGTCGGCACTTTGCCAACTCCCTTTCGGACCCAGTTGAACCAAGTGGCAATTTGCGTTGTGCCAAATACTTTGCTCAAGGTTCGCACTCAACAACAAACAACGATGAACCGACGCATTTTGCCAGTGGCTATGCATTAAATTTGCTTCAAATAACACGCAAGCATCTAGATTGGCTGATTGTAGATCTGCATATTGCATCTGACACTGCACAAACTGACTGTCCTGAATTGACGCCCGGCGAACATTCGCTTGGCTCAGCTTTGCTTTCGTTGCATTGACACAAGACAGCTTTGCCTCTGAAAAGTCAGGCGCGATGAGATGTGCTTGGATCAACTGGCTTTGTTTCCACTGAGTGTGTTGGAAGTTCACATGGCCCCCAGTCACTGCCCCAAAGTTTGCTTGATCGAAATGGGCAGCGGAAAAGTCAGCTAAATCAATTGTTGCACCCGTCAATACACTTCCTCTCATTTGGCACCGTTTAAACTGACAGTTTTTCAGATTCGCCCCTTCAAACATCGTGTGACTTAAGTCTTGCCCACTAAAATCAAGTCCATGTAAATCCCCTCCCGCGAGATCTCGGCCAGAAAGTGACTGTCCTGTTTCAAGTAATTCAATCACCCATTGACGGATTTGTTGTTGCTGTTGCAGGGGTAATGGTAATATGGCGAGCGTACACTCAGGTGCAATTTGACGTGCTCTGCGTTGTGACTGACTCAAAATACCTTGCGTAATTTCAAGTGAATGCCCATCTGACGTATTTTCAGCGCCAGTTAAATCGACCATGATTGGCTGAAACACACGCCGCTTCAATCTTTCAAAAGACTCCGGCTCTTGTGGCAACGCCTGAATTTTCTCTGCTTCTGATAATTTCTCCTGTTGCACTTGTCTTGCTTCTTCCACAAGTTGGTTCGCTTTGTCCATGACAGGCTTCAAATCATAATCAAAGGCATTGAGTAGTTCCGTTGGGATTGCCGCCAAATCATCCAACTCTGGATCTTCCTCCGCTTTCATCACCAGCTCAGGATAATCTGCCTGAAGTTTCTCCATCATTTGTGATTTACGCTGCACAAACTCTAATTTAGCCTTTTGAATGAGCTGATCACGACGACAAACTTGCTCTGGTGTTTTTTCTGGAAGTAAAGGCGCTTCATTCAGCAAACTATTTACAGCGGAAGTACGATCGGTTCGCTCACGCAATTGTGCCTCATAATGTTCTCTCGGCCTTGGTAAATCATCTGCACCTTCACAGGCAAGTAGCAACTGCTTGATATCTAATCCGTCAACATCCTGCACTGGGATCACGGCGCGATGGATCGCAACACCCATCATATATTCAGGAAAGAACCAAACGGTATCAATATGTGTTTTTGCTTCTCGGTAAAAAAGCTGATCATCGACTTCCTGTTGGATCACCATACGAATACGAACATTGGGGAGTTCCCCTTGGATCACCTGATGTTTGGGATGAAATCCTTCTAATGTATAAGGCGAATTTGGAAGAAAGTAACTTGCACACCACTGATCATCGGGGCTGCACATAAATAATCTTGGATCCGTATCAAGCGGGAATCCAGGGTGAACAGACTTCAACCAATGTTCATCATAAGTCCCTTGGTATTGCGCTCTTTGTGGCCAGAGGATCTCTAAAGGCCCAAAACCAGCCGCTCGTTTTGGTAACTTTTTGGGGTTTAAACTGTCTTCTGGATAATAAAAATTGGGGAGTGACCACTGATTTTCTCCCAGCATCGGCGACTTTTTACTGCCCACACCAATCGGATTAGCGGCAAAATCGGGACCACCATATGCTTTTACGTAACTGATCGGGAGCTGGGCAAAGGGGATTGGCTCAGACACCTTCGGCCACCACCCTCGCTGCCAGATTCGATCACCAATGGCAATCACTGACTTTTGAATATCACCAAAATGTAATTGTGCAGTACATCGCTCAACGGGTTCACCTTCTTTTGCACAGATCGCACCTGCAACGAGCGCTTCGCCATAAGGTTTTGCAAACCCCATGTCCAACACTTGCGTGGTCCCCAAAGCTTTGATGATATAAGGCCACTGTACATTTTCCATCAGCAGATGCCTTGGCTGTTCCAAAGAGAAGAAACACAGTGCACCAATTGCCATTTGCTGCTCTCCTAATCCATACGTTTTATGGATCAGCCCTAAACAACGCGGTTTAATCAATTGCATACTCACATGTTTATCTCCATGACCAGCATGTTAATATTCGGTCCCGACTCAATGGTGATCTCAATCGTTGGTCGGGAAGGTTTGATCTTGGTTGGTACAGTATTCATATCAATATCAATCGTGGCGCTCGTTTCGTCCTTGATGTTGATCCCCGCACTAAATTTACTTTCCATATTCAACGCCAAACTTGTTGAACTGCTGATATTGGCCCCAATATTGACCGCAGAACTCATGCTGGCACCAATAGAAACTGCACTGGAATTGCTCGCCGATAGCTTGACACTGTCCTCATTCGTGGCGCCAATAAACGTCGATGTTGAATTCTTTGCACCGATATAAGTTTCTGTATTATTCGACACGCCAATCGTGGTCGAGACGTTATTACTCGCGCTGATATTCGTTGTTACAGCGCTGGATGCACCGATATTTGTAGTCACACTGTTTGATGCAGAAATGTTCGTTGCAACTGCATTGCTAGCACTGATATTGGTGCTCACACTGCTTTTGGCACCAATATTCGTTTCAACCGTATCACTGGCGGAAATATTCGTATTCACGCTGCTACTCGCGCCAATATTGGTATTAATGCTACTGCTGAGCGACAATTGGGTGCTCACATTGTTTTTTATCCCCAAAAACGTATCAACTTGATTGGTCATCCCAATGTTTGTCGATAGGCTACTCGTTGCTGCCAGTGTCGTAGAAATATCTGTTTTTGATCCAAGGAATGTATTAATGCTTGAGGTATTTCCAATTTGTGTATTTGTCGCGAGGCTGTTACCAATGTTGACGCTGTTATTTAAACTGTCACCGAGTTGAATCGATGTATTTTGACTGTCCCCAATGTGCTTTGAGTAACTTTCTGCTTTTCCGATATGCGTCGAATTGTTATCCGCGTTGCCTGTATGCTTTGATTTGCTTTCTGTATTTCCTAGTGTTGCACTGTTGGAATACACAGTCGCAGAGGTCCCACCAAAACTCGGTGGTGTTGTGCCACTGCCACTTAAAGATATTGAACGACCTTTCACATGATTTTGATTGTATGTATCTCCTTCATTTAATGCATCGGCAATATCAATGATGTTCTGATCAGGAACTTTCCCATTGATAAAGTTGGGAGATGTAAGGTCTACACTGCCATCGTAGTCGCCGACCACACTCACACTGACGCTTTTTCCAACTTGAGAGTAATTCTGAGATGTGCCCGTATCGCTATAGCCGTAACTGACCTTCGCATGATTCTCATTGAAACTACTGCCAGCAGAGACACCTGCCGAGATCACACCGTCGGCATCTTGATCACTGACAGAAACACTGAACGAACCTCCACGAGAAAAACTTGAATTATCATATTGATTGCCAAGCATATCTGGGTTGTCGTAGGCGCTTTCTACGATCGTCTTCGCTTGGTCAAAATTCACTGGAGAGTGATAACCATAACGGATGCTGATCCCATCCCCATAACTTGTCGAATAACTACTGCCCCAACTTGTATTTGCCGTCCAAGATTCATTTCGGCGATCAGCGGGCATGATCGTCTTAGAACCATGGGAGGCAAGGACATTGATCTCGGGAAGCTCACTGTCATTATTTGCGCGAGAAACAACAACCATTGCGTTGACATCTGGGGCAGTTTGGGTCGTTTGCCCCAAGCGAACCCAGACCATGTCCTGAGGATCATTTGCAGTCGCAAATGTCACCAAACAGCCGACTTCCTGCTCTTGATTTCCCTCAAACTTGGTAAATGATTTTTCATTCTGAAAGTTGGATTTTTCACGATAGCGCCAACCTCTCGGCACAGCAGTTTCACGAACGATTGCAAGGACACTTCCTTGCTGGGTATTCTCCATAGAAAATGGTGTTAAAAATGTGGCTGTCTCACCACCAGAGTCTGGATTAACTTCTGTTGCCTGAACCGTCCCGGTGTAAGGTGCCGTATCGCTCGCTTTATGCTGAATACTGGTGACGACAAACGTTCGGTCACTAAAAGACTGGCGCATCAATCGTTCAACATTCACCGACGACGCTTCTGGTTGCGTGAGTAAAAACGTATACCCAGGGCTAAGAAGTGGTGTCGTCACCGTTCCGCTCAGTGTCCCCTGGTCCGTTGCAATGCCTTGTTTTGCTTTTGTGAGTTGTCCGATCGCTTCATTTTGGCTGGTACCGTATGCATAACGGTGATGAAGAAGATATTCTGGCGACTCTGAATCCATCACGCCATAGCTATCAAAGCCCGCAACAGTATTATCCTCCCACTGTGCTTGCTCCCGAGTGAGGATAGCATCAACCGTACTTTGGACCAGTTTGACTTCATAATTGAGATCTTGGAATAAATCATTCTGCAAAGCACCAGTTTTCGGCTGACTTGTGTAGCTGTATCTTAAGGGTAATGGTGTGACAGATGTATTTGGGATCATGACTTGCGTCATTGTGGTTGTTTGGTTCGAGAAAACCAGTGTCAGTTGCTCTTCTTCATGTATGAAATAAAAATGAATGGCTGCCCGGCCCATGACACGTTGCAAAAAAGCAAAGTCACTTTCGCCCGCTTGCAACCAGTCCTGATATCGCGTCAATGTCGGACTGTCGTCAAATTTTAACGACAGCTTCAGTTTTCCAGATTGAGTTTCTGGTTGAAGCACCTCGCTGATCAGCGTTGGAATAGTACAATTTGCATAAATATGGTAACGATTACGCAGTGTGAGGAAGTGAAGTGGTGATCCAATCGTCATTTGATAAACACCAGGCGCAGCCATGGACATGCTGGTCACCACGCCATGAAAAAAACGTGACGGTGTCGTATTTTCCCAATCCGGTGAATTATCCAATGGTGATTGTGTAAATCGGTCTTCCACCCAAGGCTGACTGATGCGGACACTGGACCATAATCCCATCGCATCAACTGTATCAAAAGCAATAAGCTGCTCAACCTGACTTGCTTCTAAGCTTTCCAAGTCATTCGCACGGAGTTCAAGATGAAACTGATAGGGTTGAGAGATCCCCTCTTGTCCTTGAAAACTGGAAAGACGCAAGAAGTCATCAATCATGGCATTCAGACCAGGTAAGCCATCGACCACCAATGCTAAAGGTCGGGTTTGCCTTCTTTCCTTCGTAATTTGAACATATGTCAGTTCACTGCCATCACCTGCCATGCTCGCTTTCTTTTCCATCACTTGTCGTGGATAAGTGAAAGCTTTCAAGCATTTTCAGTGCCAACGTGTCTTCCTTGAGTATTGGCTGAATTTGAGAAGAACTGGGTCAAAAGTGACCCACAATGAGAGAGTCACAACCCACCCTTAGCCTATGACGGCCGAGGTAATGTCACCTTCACTTTCACACCACACATATCTCCTCGGTTTTCCAGCTGAATTTCCCCACCATGCTGTTGAACAATGTTCTGGCAGAATGACAAACCAATCCCCTGACCATTCGATTTTGTTGTATAAAATGGAACAAATACATCACGAGGGCTGAGCAAGCCATCCCCTTGATCAAGTATGGTCAACTGCTGTTCATTTCCTTTACGTTTGATTTTAATTTCAATCATTTTTCCTTTGGAACCGGCTTCAATCGCATTTTTGAGCAAGTTAATCATGAGTTGTTCCAATAATGACGGATCTCCCCAAATCGACATTCCTTCCTGATAAGACCAAACCAAAGGTTGCTCAGAAAACAAGGTTTCCAAATGTGCTTGCATTTTAGACACATCAAGCCAAATGGGCTGGATCTCAAGTGGTTTCGTCAATTCTACATGCCGATTCACAAATGCCTGCAATGAATGACTGCGATCAATGATCACTTGAAGGGCTTGCCGAGTTCTTTGGTCGTCCGGATCTGCAAACTCAACGAGGGACTGACCCAGTGATTGAATTGGGGTCAAGGAATTTCGGATCTCATGACTGAGCACACGGATCATTTGACGCCATGCATCTTGCTGTGTTTTTTGAATTTCTTTCTCGATATTATTGAGTATCAGTAATTGATAAGTCGCTTCACCATCTTTGAACTGACTGGAGCGTAATTGCCATTTATCCGCAAGCACAGGTTTAAGCAGCTGCCATTGGTGGCGATCATTCAAGCCAAACCCAAGCTGTTTTGCATGCTCATGGCGATGATGCAGCCACGGTTGACCAAGCCACTGGGAAAAAGCAGCATTGGCATGAGAAAGCTGAAGATTGTGATCAAGTACAAACATCGGTGTATCAAGCTGTTCAATCAGCTGATAGATCAAAAAGACGTGTTGATCGTAACGGGCTTTCCTTGATGAAAGCTCTTCGCTCAACAGCTGTAAATGAAGGGCCATCTCTTGAAAAACGCCTTGAGAAAAAGGAGATTTTACCCTGAGTGCATAGTCTTCAACCCGAATCGACTCCAAATGATTCACAACATGCACCAATGGCGATATAAGCCGCTCATACAGCGCATAGTTTCCCCAAGCCGTAACAAATACCAAACAGCTCATCATGGTCACTTGAAGGAGTGGGCTTGCGTCAGTGACAAGTAGCACCCCCCAAACCAAGCCAAAAACAAGGATACTCACCGAAATCAAAAATACTTTGATGAGCCGTTCGATTGAATGAAACATAGTGCTTTGCATGAATGTTTTTTGAGTAAATACGCTTTGAGTTAAAACTCTATGTGTTAAAAGTGTTTACGTGTTAAAAGTGTTTATGCGTTAAAAGTGCTTTGGGTTAATGTCGTGTTTTTCTAATCGACGATACATCGCACTTTTGCTGAGTCCTAGAATTTGCGCAGCTTCCTGTACTTGCCCTTTTGTCACATCCATTGCATGAAGGATCATCTGTTTTTCCGCATCATCTAACGGGATCAGCGGCAAAGTATCGCTTGTTGGTGAAGTAAAATCTTGTGCTGTATTCAGTTGCAGATCTTGCACATCAACATGTTGTGTATCACAAAGCAAAACAGCACGTTCAATCACGTGGCTCAATTCGCGTACATTCCCAGGCCAGGAATAACGCTTGAGTGCTTCCACCGCATTATCCGTTATCTTTAAACCAACGCGACCATAGCGCTGGGCATGTTTTTCAAGGATTTGTTTTGCTAAAATCGGTATATCCGCCAAGCGTTCTCTCAGCGGTGGAACCTGGATTTCAATTGTATTCAAGCGATAAAACAAATCCTGGCGAAATGCTCCAGAAGAAATACAACTGAAAAATTCAGCATTCGATGCACTGATGAGTCGAATATTCGCATGTTGTGTTTTACTCGCCCCTACGGATTCAAACTCACCTGTTTCCAACACTCTTAATAATTTACTCTGTTGTGATAACGGTACAGTTGCGATTTCATCTAAGAAAAGCGTCCCATTTTCAGCCAGCTGGAAGCGCCCCTCTCGTGACTCTTTCGCATCCGTGAATGCCCCTTTGACATGACCAAACATTTCACTTTCAAATAAACTCTCAGGAATGGCCCCCATATTCACGGAAACAAAACGTTGGTCTTTTCGGGCAGAATGCTGGTGAACATATTGTGCGAGCACACTTTTTCCTGTGCCATTCTCTCCAGTAAGTAAAATCGTTGCATCGGTCTTCGCAACACGTTCCAGTTGTGTCAGCACTTTCTTCATCGCTGGTGACTCAGCAACAAACGACACCGTTGATTGACTCATCGATTGGTTATGTTCTGTTGCCCGTTTGAGTTGTGTTTCTAGTGAGCATACACGTAGCTGCTGTTTGATGACCTGAAGCAGTCGTTGGTTATCCCAGGGTTTTTCAACAAAGTCCTTCGCCCCCAATTGCATTGCACGAACAGCCAGATCAACACTCGACCATGCAGTCATCACAACGATTGGAACATGGATCCCAAGCTTTTGAGCTTGCTTTAGAAAATACAGACCTTCTTCACCCGAAGTCGTATCCAGCGTGTAGTTCATATCCAATAACACAAGAGAGATATCCTGTGTCTGTATACATTCAAGCCCTGTGCTTGGTGAGTCAGCCTCTTGGACCTGGAATCCATGATTCGATAGAAAGAAATGCGCACTGAGGCGCACATCAGCTTGATCATCAATGATTAAAATGGTTTGATTTGATTGCGAATCGCTCACACTTCACCCTTCAATACGTCTAATCCAAGATTTGTATCTGTTGTTCTTGCCAGGACCGTGTTTCTGACAGAATAAAACGATCGCCTTGCTTCGCTCCAGAGATAACCTGGATCTGTTGACCGGAATCGGCCCCAAGTTGAACCTTCACTTGAGTTGCCAGATTCGAATCGGCGTCAACACGAAATAATTCACTGGTTGTATGCTCTCTGGCTTGTACTGGTCGTTCAATATAAAGTGTATTTTCAATCTGTCCAGTATAAATTGTTGCATCCACTTTCATTTCTGGACGTGTATATTTTGGCAGTTCAGCCGATAAATGAACCTCCACTTTCACCGAATTATCCTGGATCACTGGATCAAGACGAAAGACCTCACCTTGTATCAAACCTCTGCGTGTGTCAAACTCAACCTTTTGTCCGATTTGCACTCTCTCCGAGCGGATCTGTGGGATATCAATCATCGCGATGAGTGCATGGGTACTGCCGATTTGAGCAAGTTGCTGCCCTGCTTCCACACTTTGGCCTAAGTTGATAGGTAGTTGCTGTAACACACCGGATATACCCGCTTTGACGGTGAGGGCAGTTTGCTTTTCCTTGAGTAAAGATATTTGTGACTCAACCTGAGCAATTTTTTCAGACTGAATATTCTGCTTTTCTTCATGGACAAGCGAAAGTTGTGACAGCTTTTCATGCTCAATGTTGAGCCTTTCGGTCAGTTGTTTGAACTTCAATCGCGTTTCTTGATGATCGATCTCAGACACAATCCCTTTCGATAATAATTGCTTTTCTGCCTCCAACCTCAGCTGCACCGCCTCTTTTTCTGAACATAAAATAGCAAGGTTAGCCTTTTCCGATAGGCTCTCTCGCTTTTGATCAACAATCAGCTGGCGCAGCTCAGCATGACTTTGGGACAACTTGATCTTCAGTTCATTCATTTGAGATTGCAGATCTGGCTGACTCAACCGAGCGATGACACTTTCTGGCCCAACAACAGCCCCTGGTTTGAGTAAGATCTCCTCAACCGTTGCTTTAACTGAAGTGGTCAGCATCCGCTGATATTTTGACTTAAACACACCATGTCCTTCAACGCGCAATGGGAGATCACCTTGCTTCACTTCACCTATCCAGAGCTGCTCCTTCGGCACACGTATAATATTTGCGGGTTGCAACAACACCCTAGTCATCAAGAGTAAAAACCCAATGACAGCAGCGCCAAAATAAATCTTTCGTTTTGATGATTTTATTGTTGTATCTTTTTGAACATCCATCTAATTCACTACTCACCTCAAATGACAATGAAGGTATGCAGAGCAATGAAGATGCCAGAAATTTAATTTATATATTTCAGTAAGATAGGATTTTTCTAAAATGAGGGAAGAATAATGGGTTTCAAATCTGGTAAAAAAATTGTCAAAAGCGAGAAATTCCAAGACACAAAAAACCCCAGCAATCCATACCGGGGTTTTATCTTCGATTATCCTGCATTTTGTCTGGCTGTGCGGTTTACAATGCTTCTTGCAGAATATTACGGCACACAGCTAAGTCGAACTCACCTTTTTCACCAAGCGCTGTCATGCCATGAGACTCTAGCTTTTGCAGCATTGGGTCAATCGCTTGTTCACCCAACCCAACATCAGATAAGCGTACAGGGACACGCATATTTTGGAAAAACAGCTCTGTTTTCTGGATCGCATGGTTTATACGTGTATCTTCATCCCCTTCCTGGATATCCCAGACGCGGGCCGCATATTGCAGTAGCTTTTCACGTTTGGCCTCACGGCAAACCTTCATCACCGCCGGAAGAACGATGGATAAAGTTCTGGCATGATCAATCCCATGAGCAGCGGTCAGTTCATGTCCGATCAAGTGAGTTGTCCAGTCTTGTGGGACACCGACACCAATCAAACCACTGAGAGCTTGGGTTGCGGACCACATGATATTCGAACGTACTACCAAGTCATCTTTTGATACTGGATCGAGAACTTTTGGTCCTTCTTCAATCAATGTCTGCATCAGCCCTTCTGCAAACCTGTCTTGAACCTTCGCGTTAACTGGGTATGTTAAATATTGTTCGATGACATGAATAAACGCATCAACGACGCCATTACTGATTTGTCGCTCAGACAATGACAAAGTCACTTTTGGATCGAGTACGGCAAACTGTGGTCTGACATGAGCACTCGCAAAGGATAATTTGCTTTCTCCACGTGTCACGACAGAGACAACATTAGATTCAGTGCCTGTCGCAGGGAGTGTCAAAACCGCCCCAATCGGCAATGCCGCGTGAACAATTGCATTGTTCTTCACGATATCCCAAGGATCTTCATCCTCATAGCACGCAGCAGCAGCAATAAATTTCGTCCCATCCACAACTGATCCACCCCCAACAGCTAATAAGTAGTCAATCTGGTGATCGCGGATGAGCGATTGTGCTTTCATTAATGTGTCATAGGTTGGGTTTGGCTCAACACCAGAAAATTCATAGACAGTGTGCGTTTTTAGTGCATCTTTGACTTGATCATAAACACCATTGTGATGAATTGACCCACCGCCGTAGATCATGAGTACTTTGGCCGTTTTTGGGATTTCTTTTTCTAGGGCCTGAATTTGTCCTTCACCAAAATGGATGCGCGTTGTATTTTCGTAGGTGAAATTTAGCATGATAAATTCCTTATGCTTCAATGTGTTCTAATAATTTTTTTGCGACAAGTTCAGAGCTTGCTGGATTCTGTCCTGAAATCAATAAACCATCTTGTACTGCAAATGCTTGCCAGTCTGCAACTTTTTGATAGTCTGCACCACGAGCTTTCAGCTCATCCTCTAGCAGAAATGGAACAATATCGACGAGCTGAACCGCCTCTTCTTCCTGATTGCTAAAGCCTGTCACTGTTTTCCCTTTCACAATAGGTTGTCCTAAATCATCCGTCACATGCAACAATGCAGCAGTCGCGTGACAAACCACGCTCACAGGCTTGTTTTGCTTTAAAAACTGCTTTATCAGTTGAATAGAGTCCGTATTGTCAACAAGATCCCAAAGCGGACCATGCCCCCCTGGATAAAAGATTGCATCAAAGTCGTCTGCTTTAACTTCAGAGAGTGGCATCGTATTGGACAGCCTCGCCTGCGCTTCAGTATCTGTGCTCAAGCGGATCGTTGCCTCTGTTTGAAAATCTGCAAGCTCGCTTTTGGGATCTATCGGAGGCTGGCCGCCTTTTGGTGATGCGAGAACAACGGAGATGCCCGCATCACTCAGGGCATAATAAGGTGCTGCAAATTCTTCAACCCAAAAACCGGTTTTCTCCCCCGTATTTCCGAGCTGGGCATGGGATGTCAGTACAAATAAAACGTGCTTCGCTTTCATCTTCTTTCACCTTTTGGAGAACTGCGACACAGTCTAAGCCTCTTCACAATTTCGAACAATGCTGATAAATTCAACCTTATATGTTTAATAATTGATACAATGAATGGATATTTCCTTCGAGCAACTCAAAAGTATGGTGGTTTTCGCCCAGGTTGTTGAGCATGGCAGTTTTTCTGGTGCAGCAAAGCAGATTGGGCTGACACGGGCTGTTGTGAGTTATCACATCAAAAAGCTGGAAGCACAACTGGGTATAAAGTTACTCAACCGCTCCACACGCAGTCTTGCATTAACAGATGCAGGAAAAGACTATTATGAACGCTGCCGTATTATCGCTGAGCAAGCCCAAGCCGCCCAAAATCAAATCGAAAACTATCGTAATGAGCCGATTGGTACACTCAAAATTACATGCCCAGTCAATGTTGGTTTAACGATGGTGGTGCCAGCTCTGAGTGAGTTTCGGCATCGATATCCCAAAATCGAGTTGGATGTTATTCTCACCGATGATGTCGTCAATATTCTTCAAGAAGGCATTGATCTGGCTATTCGAGGCGCACCTTTAGCGGACTCAAATTTACAAGCAACAAAGCTCTGTACACTCAATACATGTTTATGCGGTGCGCCTTCATACTTTCTCAAACATAGCCGACCAACCTCTCCCACTGAGTTGGAGCAACATGATTGGGTGATTTACCAGCTAGCTTCCAATGTGATCGATCTCAAAAAAGGAAATCGAAACTTTAGTATTAAAGTCAAAGGTGCCATTCGGGCCAATAATGCGACAGCAAGAACCGCATTTGTTGAATCCGGACACGGATTAGGTCGTATTCCATATTATGATGCTTGGCCGAAGATCCAGGCAGGCACACTGGAGCAAGTTTTAACGGATTACACATTCAAAGACATCCATGTGTACGGTGTTTTCCCACCTGGCACAGCCAGCTCAAGAAAGCTTCGGTTACTTATCGACTTTTTGAAGGACTATTTTGAAAAGGAATTGAATAAAATCTTTTGATCACGAAAGGCATATCAAAAATATCTTTCTGATAAGTCCCATGATCCAACCTTAGAATAAAGAAACTATGAGCACAGTATATGCACTCATCTTCATGATAAAAATACGTATTTTCTCAGTTCTGCTTTAACGCTTTCACTGGATCATCAGCAAGTACTTTTCGAGTTGGCAGGTAGCAGGCAAGCAGTCCAAAACCAGCCATCGCCAATGTTGCCATCAGGATAGTGACAAGCTCCAGTTCAATCGTGAAGAATTGCAGACTTATTCCATAAATGAATGCACTCAGTCCAAGTCCGATAATGCCTCCAACACACATCGGCTTCAAGCATTCCCTCAGTAACATGCTGATAATCGTTGTTGATTGTGCACCTAAGGAAATTCGAACCCCAAGCTCGTAACGTCGCTGACGTGTGTTGTAGCTGATCAACCCATAGATCCCTATCATCGATAGACCTATCGCAATCACTAATATCGAGAATGTAAATACAGCCTGAACTTTGTCGGCATAAAGTAGCTTGTGTTTATTCTCCAATTGAGGTTTCAATGAAATCAGTCGAAAATTCGGATCGATATTTTGAATTAATTCCCGTAAATGGAATTTTTCCAGAATTTTTCCAGTCTGCAGACGGATCATTAACCTGAATTGACGTCCAGTATAATAGGTATAGATCCGAACTTTTTCCTTGAGAGTTCCATCTTTCGGAATTTGAATATCTTTCACTACGCCAACAATTTTCAGATCGCCGACCCAATTATGAGTATGCTGGCCAAGAACAGACTGGCCCTGTCCAAGTAATAATGCTGCCGACTCATTTACCACTGCGACATGTGCTTTATCTTTTACTTCCTGTCTTGTCATCGAGCGGCCTTTTACAATTGGTAAACCAATCACATCAAAGTAATTCTCCGCCACTCGATTAAATCGAAAACTCCCAGCAAACTTCCCATGGATATCAGAGAAATTTGAGGATGTGCGACCTGTTGTTAGCGGGTCACGATCAGACATGGCCGTCTCTATAATATGAAATTGACCAATCAACTGATCAGCAAACAATTGAAAAGCCAATGACTTTTCTTTTCTCGTTGCATCAGAGCGATCATAGGCAAAGGTTGCGAAATAAAGATCCTTCTCCTGAATACCTGTTTTCCTTTGGATATTATCGAGTGCACTCTTCAATAAAACGCTTGCAATACAGATGATTATGCATGCAAATAATGATTGGCAGATGAGAATAGCTCTCTGAGCACGAGTGTTGCCCTGTTGTGATCCCCCTTTACCACTTACCGTGATCTGTTGAACAATATGTTTACAGTCTAGTTTTCTGAAAATGGTCAAGGTTAATAATATGGAGAGTGAAAACAAAATCATGGTACTAAAAACAATGCTGGATATGTCCAGTTCCAACTCATCAAGCCTGCGCATATTTGTCAGTGGCTTCAAAACTTCCCGCAGCCCCTCAACCAACCCCCCAGGCAGCAAAAATCAAACTTGATCCCGTTGCACACAACATCATAAAAAATACTTCAGAAAAAATCAGCACGAGCAAATGTCGTGTATTCGCCCCAAGCGCATGATGGATCAAAAAAATTCGTTGCTGAGCATAATATTTGGCGACAAACAAACTCATGATATTGAGAGAAGCAATCAAAAACAGAATCAATGCCCCCGCAAATAAAAGTAAGCTGGATTTGGAATGCTCATTGAGAATGATATCTCGAAATGGGAGCACTGTCGCACTGATCGTTGAATGGACATCGTCACCTTTTGTTGCCTCATGATATGGCTCTTGAAGCATATTGGTTAATCCTGACTGACAGGCGAATTTTGACATGCATCTTTCATAATGGAAAGTGAGGCTTCTCGAAACGCCGATACAAAGACCACCAGACACAGGCAGAATTCACACCAAAGGAATATATTGAATAATATCAAGTATTTATGTCGATATTTATTGAAGATCCAGGATCATTATTTTCAGAATCGAAAATATTGATGTTGATCTTGGGAAAGCCTCACCCGATTGGGTGAGGCAGTTGTTGAGGATTATTGTTGGATTTGTGACTGCATCGCAGCGGATTGAGGCAACTTTCGCATTTCTGCCTTCAAACCATATGATTTTCCATTCATATGCACCGTCCAGTTAGATGGCTCAGGCATAGGCAAATAGTAATTCAATGTCACAGAAATACTTTGGCCCACTGGAATGGACTGCCAGTTTGGTAGTTTGAGAGACACACGGTGGAGATTATTTTCCAGGCCACCAATGTTGTTCCCTGCGCTATTCGAACCATTCTTGATCACTTTTAAGGTGAAGCCACTTTGATTGCTGATGTTGTCAGGGATCGCCGTTGGCACATCAAATTGAAATTCTGTACCACCAGGGATCACCATTCCACTATAATTCGTCAGGTGTAACTTCGGGTTAATTGGGTAATTCTGATCACCCAGCTTAAAGCCATCGATGTTGAAACGAATATCCAGGTCTTCATCCGGCATGGGTTGCTCAGCTCTTAAGTGCTGATAAGGCGATGCAGACTTGAAGGCGCTGTAAATTTGATTTGTGAGGGTGTAACCCATAAAGTATTCATTTTGATCAACCCGCCAATCATAATCGCCCGCAAGCTCCCAGAACATGATACCTCCGAGTCCTTGGTCTATAACATACTGGATCTTGGTTTGCATACTTTCCTTATCTTCGATTGAAAGAAAAACGCGTTTGCTTTCGTTCCATAACCAAGGTGCAACCGCAACCTCATCATAAAATCGCGTATATGTACCTGTGATGCGGTCATCTGGATCATTTACCGGATCCAAACCATACCGTTCTACGTAACTTCCCATTTTTCCTGATTTGAGGTTTTGAATATGCCAAAGCGGGTTCGAGCCTGAAGCCATTTCTTGGTTGTTGTCATCAAGGTCGTGCCAAAGGTTATCAATCCCGATAGCACCATGACCACATTTATTGGTATCACTACCACCCGTTCCTGGTAAACACTTGCTTTGATCAGGTAATGCCGCAGTTCCCCACAGGCCATTTTCACCGCCTTGTACATCCCGCCAGCCGCGCGAATAATAAGGAACTCCAATATTAATCCGCCCAGCTTGCACTGCACCTCTGAAATAATGCACTGCCCAATCGGTATTCAAATATCCGATGCGACCATATTGAGATGTGTTGTAGTAGTTCCAGGCAATTAACTCACTATCTTTGCCCGTATCATATAGTGCAGCATTGTGACCTACGAACTGATTCCATGCGCCATGCAGGTCATAGGTCATAATATTGATATAATCGAGGTACTTAATTGCGGAAAAGACTTCCATACCACGTAATAAATACCCCGAAGACGGCGAGGCAATCGTTAATAGATAATGCTTCCCGTCTTCCTGACCAGCCTTATCGAGCGCTTCTCTGAGGGACTTCATCAATACATTGTATGAACGCATCAAACCACCACGGATCGGATTCGCAATATCAAAGTCGTTCGGGTTACCCGCATCCTTCATACTGGTTGGATATTCATAGTCAATATCTACACCATCAAAACCATATTGACGTATAAACGCAACCGAAGATTCAACAAATGTCCGTATCCCCTGCTCGTTCACTGATTTATCTGGGTTTGTCGTCATCGTATAAAAGCCACCAGATTCAGCCCAACCCCCGACAGAGATCAAGGTTTTCACACCTGGGTGCTTTTTCTTAAACTGATTCAAAAGATTAAAATGACCTTTGAATGAATATGTGGGATCCATCGCAGCATCAGGAATATCTGGCCAAGTCATGCCTGTTGCTGGATTATTTGGATCATTCGGATCACCGATCGAGACTTTATTGTTTGCATCAACGTGGGCAAACGCATAATTGATATGCGTCAGGCTATCCCATGGGATCTGGTTCACCAAATAGTGAGGCATGCCATTTTTCCCATGACGCCAGGAAGTAAAGTAGCCAATGACACGACGCGGATGATCAGTGCCCATTTTCTCGCGTCCATTTTCATCATAGACAGTACAATATGGCGACTGTGCATCTTGTGAATAATACAGCCCGTCTGGTCGACAATGCGCATGATCTGTTGGCTTATCTCCAACTGTGAAGGTCACAGAGGGAGACTCTGCTGTTCTTCCTTCTTCATCCTCAACTTCAATGTGCATACGGTGCTGACCTGCTGTCGCATCCCAAGGCCATTCATAAGGTGGCTGGTAAAGAGTGCCAATTTGCGTACCATTCATATAAAAACGAACTTCGGCAATATCTTGGTTCGGGTCTGTAGCATCAGCTGCCAAAATCATGAGTCCAACATCGTATCGAACGCCTTCTTTTGGTGATGTGATCGCAATATGTGGCGGTTGATTACCACCATCAGTCACATGAACGCGCACCGTTTTTGATTTCGCTTCTGTACCTTGATTATCGATTGCTTTTGCTGAGAATTGATAGCCATCCCCAAGCTCTGCCTGCCAACTCATCGCGTAGGGTTCGTCTTTATCGATATGGATTTCCTGGCCATTTAAATAAAAGTGAACCGATTGAACTTGACCATCCGAGTCAGATGCATCAGCCGTGATCATGACCGTTTCACCAACAGAATAGATACTGCCATTTTGGGGGGATGTTAGCTTGATCTGCGGTGGTTGATTTCCAGGTTGCCCAGAACAAGCTCCTAACTTTTTCCAGACTTCCCAAGGACCGGAGTAATCCGCTGGCTTTTGCCCTTGAGTCCACCAACGAGCCTCGTAGGCGATTTCTACACTTTTGACTTGATTCCCTTTCAGGTAAGCCTGCGCAGCTTTCCACTCCGATAAACTGTCGCAATTCGTATCAGCAAAAGTATGGAAAGCACACAGAATTGATAAGGGAGACAATATTAAAAATTTATTCATCAGAAACTCCTTGGGGAAACAGGATGTTGCTCAACAACTTCAACATCAAAGTATTTTTCTACGCAGGATTGATAGTTACCGGGATTGAGGGCAAGAAAAGCGGTTTGATAACCAACGAGCTTACAGGCAAAACTCTTTCCTTCCGGCATATCGGGATAGTAGGACCAATCTTGATCCCAATAGATATTCAAAGCCCCCGCACCAGATGTATCAAAGCGCTTTTGATCGGCACAACCCAGAGACTCTCCTGAGATATCTACACCCAGATTTTTTGCATGGGCTTTGTAATAAGCAATTCGATTTGTTGACTGAGGGCTTTCGCTGCCACTCCCACACTCAATCCCGCCATTAATGATATTGGTTGTTGCACCAAAGCCGGGCAGGATCCCATTAGCTTGATCATGGTCGTTGGGCTGCCAAGTGCCATCAATCACATGCTGCATGCTTGGCTTGGGAGATTGTGGGTAAACAAAAAAGAAAACTGCCGAAGCAAGATTTAGCCATGTATCCGCCACTAATGTTGGCTGCTCTAACAGGACCCGAACATCACCAAACATCGCTTGAGAAAATGGACCATAGTTGTAGTTATAGCTGAGCTGCTTTGCACCACGTCCAAAGTATTGAAGATATCGGCCCTCAGCATTAGTGCCACATGGCCATGTCTTCCCCTGCCAAGTACCCGGGTCACACTCGGCGTTGTAACCACACCCATAGCCCCCCTCTTCACACCCCATTTCTCTGACATGAACCAGCCCTTGACGCCACTCATCAATCTCTGAATTCGGATCATGTCCACCTGTTTCTTGGGTAAAGTGTGCAAACATGGTTGCGAGAGACTGGCGGCAAATCACTTCAGCATTACGCCCATCCTCAAAGGAAGCACAAAATCCTTCAAATTTGGCAACCGCTTGTAAAAAACGTCGGTAGGTATAAGCGGGATGGCGCATAGGGAAAATTTCATTCCAATCCGCTTGGGATAAAATATGTTCCACACGCTTCACATTCTCAGGGTTACTTGATCGATTCGGCATCACTTGCTCAACGACCTGATTTGAGCGTGTTTCAATCGATGCTTTGACCTGTTGAAAAAGCGGAAAACTCGTTTTTTCCTGCTCGGCAAGCATGATTTCATCTCGCAATATCGTGTATCCTCCACCCTCTTTAGGCTGCGGACCTTTTTTGGGTGGTTGAGTATCATCCGACTTGCATCGTGTATCACACGGGTAAAGAAAATCCCACGGCGAGCTTTGCTTTTGTGGTTGTGGTACATCGCCTTGTGTCCACCATTTCGCACGGTAAACATCCTGTTGATAATGAATTTCATCCTGAGCAAGGTAAGTTTTATGGCTGTCCCATTTGAGCAAAGCGCTTGTTTTTGGTAATTCCTCCCTTTCCGGCAAGGCAAAAGCTGTTGCATGAAATAAGAGCCCGATGCCGGAAAGCACCAAACTCCCCCCTGTTGTTCTGGACATGTGATCTCTCCAAAGTACGTTTCGGTTGATGAAAGGATGAGCTGACGAGTCTCTTTTTCACCTATTGATTGTTCTTATATGAATGGTTTATATAAATGAATCACAAAATTTACATTTGATTCACATGAAATAATGATTGATCAATGACAGCGTTGTCAAGAATGAGTTTTACGAAAAAATGACTTGTAAAATGTTGGGTGCACACAATACAATACAAACACTTGTTAGCTTAACCAAACTTTTGTTTATATCGATCACATATGACAGAAAGAGAACGCCAGATCCTGGCATTAATCCAAAAAAACCCACTCATTTCACAGCAAGAGCTTGCGGATATGCTCGGTATTTCTCGCTCTGCTGCGGCTGGACATGTCATGAATTTAACGAATAAAGGACATATTCGAGGCAAAGGTTACATTCTCAATGAAACGCCCTATATCGTTGTGATTGGTGGTGCAAATATTGATATTCAGGGCATTGCTGAATCTTCGTGGTATTCCGGTGATTCCAATCCAGGTGAAATCCGCACATCATTGGGTGGCGTCGGTAGAAACATCGCAGAAAATCTGGCTCGACTCTCCATCGATACCCGGCTCATCAGCGCCGTTGGAAATGATGAGTATGGCAACATGCTGCTCAAAGAAACTCAAGCAACAGGGGTGGATATTAGCGCTTGTCTTGTTTCCCAAAATCATCGCACCTCCACTTACCTGTCAGTCATGAACCAAACGGGTGAGCTGGAATCTGCCATCTCAGATATGCGCGTGTTGAAATCGCTAACCCCTGACCGGGTTTCATCAAACGAAAGCCTGATCAGAAATGCGGCATTACTCATCGTCGATACAAATCTAGAAAGCAACCTTATTGATTATATTTTTAACTACTTTGCTGATCGGCCAATCCTGTTTGATACGGTTTCTGTCGTAAAATCTAGAAAAATAGCAAAGTATCTAGGCAAAATTCATACGTTGAAGCCAAACAGAGCAGAAGCAGAGGCGCTTTCAGGGATCACGATTGATTCTGAAGAGAATGCCATTCTTGCGGCTGAATGGTTTATTGCAAAAGGCGTCAATCAACTCTTCCTCAGCTTAGGTGCTGATGGGTTGCTCTATGCAGATGAACTCAAGCACGGGATTCTTCGTCCACCAAAAACAGATGTCGTCTCTGTGGCAGGTGCCGGCGATGCGCTGATGGCTGGTGTCGCCTATGGCATGATCCAGAATCACCCAGTCGATAAAACGGCAATGTATGCCATGGCAGCTTCGATTGCCACGATCAAACATACCAACACAAACAACCCAAATTTAACCTCGACAACATTAGAAAATTCAATTCAGGAGCTTTTATGCTAGCGCAATATCTTGATATTCACCCAGAAGTTCAACAAGCCCTTCAGTCTGGTCAGGCAGTTGTTGCGTTGGAGTCAACGATTATTTCTCACGGTATGCCCTATCCACAAAATGTCGAAACCGCGAAAAAGGTTGAACAAACGGTTCGTGACAATGGTGCAATCCCTGCAACAATTGCGATGATTCAAGGCCGATTAAAAGTTGGATTAACTGCTGAAGAACTTGAATATTTTGGTAAAACAGGGCAATCGATCACCAAAGTCAGTCGACGAGATATTCCATTTATTGTCGCGAAAAAGGCAGATGGTGCGACAACTGTTGCTTCAACCATGATCATTGCGGCAATGGCAGATATCAAAGTCTTTGCAACAGGAGGGATTGGCGGTGTGCATCGCGGGGCACAGGAAACTTTTGATATTTCTGCTGATTTAGAAGAACTTGCAGCCACCAATGTTGCTGTTGTTTGTGCTGGTGCGAAGTCAATTCTGGATATCGGTTTAACACTTGAATTTCTAGAAACAAATGGTGTGCCAGTCATTGGCTATCAAACAGAGACACTTCCTGCATTCTATACTCGTGAGAGCGATTTTGGTGTGGATTATCGTCTCGATACCCCTGAGGCTATCGCAGAAGCATTGGCCATTAAATGGTCACTTCACTTGAAAGGTGGTGCTGTCATCGCAAACCCTATCCCGTCAGAATACGCGATGGATAAGGCAAGCATTGATAGCGCAATCCAAAATGCGATTTCAGAAATGGACAAAGCCGGCGTGAAAGGCAAAGCATCGACACCATTCCTGCTTGCAAAAGTCGCAGAACTTACGGGTGGAAACAGTTTGGACGCAAATATCCAACTTGTTCTCAATAATGCAAAACTGGCATCACGAATAGCAGTCAGTTTGTCAGCTGACGCTTAGTCAGCCTTCATTCCGAGTTGATTCCAGTGTAATTTCTGGTTTTAACTCGGAAAAATTACGCAAAAATGTAATGTACCTGATATGATCACAGCATATAAATAATTCTTTTGTATGGGAATACATTTATGCGGTGGCATGAACCGGTCGTCAATCTGAGCTTCACAGCATTACTTTTCGCCGGAAGCTCCTCTGTATATGCCTCTCAGTTCGCGCAAGACAATGATGAAATCGAACGGATCCAAGTCACGGGTTCACGAATTTATCAGGAAAGCATAGTTTCTCCTTATCCTTTAACGGTGATGGACGAAGCCATGATCGAACGTTCTGGCGCTGTCAATATCGGTGATTTACTCAATCAGCTCCCTTCTTTTCACGCTGGAACTTCTCAGCAGACAACCACTGAAGAAGTCGGTGCTGTCGGCAGCAATTTTCTTGATTTAAGAGGACTTGATGCAATCAGAACACTTGTACTGGTGAACGGAAAACGACATGTTCCAGGACAAGCAGGCTCCTCGCAAGTCGATATCAATACCATCCCTGTCAGTTGGATCGAACGTGTGGAAGTGATCACAGGTGGAGCCTCCGCTGTATACGGCGCAGATGCTGTCACAGGCGTGGTCAACTTTATTCTTAAGGAACGCATTGAAGGCGTTGAGTTACACGCACAAGGCGGCCGTGCGGATGATAGTAATTTTTCTGAATATCAGTATGGCCTCTCTGTTGGGCATAATTTCGCGGATGATAAAGGAAACCTCGGCTTCTCACTTGAAGTTGCGGGCCAAGACACGTTGCTTTCAAAAGATCGCAGCTTTCCCTCCTATGCAACCATGGATCATCCAGATAATGAACCAGGTATTCGGGATGGGGTCCCAGATAAAGTACATGTCAGAGACGCCGGAAACTACTGGTATCAGCGGAACGGTGCTTTTCAGTCACCCGATGGTACTTGGTATCTTTTTGAACCTAATGGCAATTTTCGAGAAATGAAGCTCGGAAACTTTTTTGATGACTTCCGTTGTGCTGGTGACTGTGATCAGGACCCTTTTTTAGATGAACAGGTCCTACAGCCGGAATATAAGCGCATCACAGCGAATGCAAAGGTTCAATACGAAGTCTCAGAAGATAGGATCATCTATGTTGAGGCGAAACGAAGTAAAGTCACAGGAACAAACACAGGCCCCTATATTTTCACAGACCAAGAAGAGATTAGCCGTGATAACGGATTTATTTCCCCCGAGTTAGGTAAGTTTATGGATGAACTAGAGATGACGACCATTCCTATCACCAAAGTTTTCTCCGATATGGCCAAACGAAGAGAAGAAAATACACGTCAGGTGACTCAAGGTGTTTTAGGATTTGAAGGTTTGCTGATCAGCGAATGGATGCTTGATGTGAGCTTTGTATGGGGACAAATGGACGGTGAAAGCAAGAACTTTAATAACCTTATCTCAGAACGCTGGGCATATGCTTTTGATGCAGTCATTGACCCAATCACGAATCAAGTTGTTTGTCGCGCAACCTTGGAGGCACCACCAGATACGCCTGATGTTGAAGGTTGTATCCCAGTGAGCCTCATCGGTTCGAACACGGTTTCTACAGCAGCAGAGCGTTGGGCGACAACGACAACAAGCACGATTGATAAAGTCTTTCAAAACGTTTTTTCTGCTTCTTTGGCACACCCTGCAATTGCAGAGCTTCCAGCAGGAGACCTTTCAATCTCCTTTGGTATAGAACATCGCCGCGAGAAAAGCGACTCTCGCCCTGATCCATTCATCGTTGAAGGGGTCACTGAATTTTCCGGTGCCCAGCCTGTGCTTGGAAAAGTCAAAGTTTCTGAAGCATATAGTGAGTTATTGATTCCGCTCTTTTCTGGCTACGCCTTTATGGAGCAATTTGATTTCGACATAGCAGGTCGCTGGGCTGATTATTCAACGTCTGGTGATAATTTTACCTGGAAACTCGGCTTAAACTGGGAAATAACATCATCGATTAAAACACGAGCAACAGTTTCCAAAGCAGTGAGAGCGCCCAATATTAATGAGTTATTTCTTCCCCAAAATGGAAATTTCGACGAAGTGTTTGATCCATGCGATATCAAGGCAGTGAGTGATACTGACAATGTGGAACGTCGAAAAGCAAATTGCCAAGCACTTGGGCTTTCTGACGATTTTGAAAGCTCAGTTAATCCATTTATTTTCGGCCTTGATAGTGGAAACCCCAACTTAAAACCTGAAACATCTCATAGTCAAACGGTAGGCGTTGTTTATACCCCAGATTTCTTGCCTGATTTCTCAATGGCAATTGATTATTGGAATATTGAAATAGACGATGTGATCAAACCACTCAGTGGACAGAGTAACGCTATTTTGTGTGTTGATCACCCAACTGGTATTCAAAATGACTTTTGTGCCCAGATCACCCGCGACCCAGACACAGGTGAAATCACCCAGTGGCGTTCCAAATTTCAAAACCTGGCAAAAAGTGAAGCTTCGGGCCTTGATATAGAGTTGAATCACAGCCTTAGTACTGATTACGGCGATTTGAGCACGCAACTCATCGCCACACACTTAATCAAGCAAGAGGGGCTGTCCTTTCAAAATGATCCTACATCAAAAAGTGATGATCGAGAAGAGTTGGGAAACCCAAAATGGCAAGGGCTATTGAACCTAGACTACTTCATCGATAAATTTTCTGTTGCATGGACCACCCGCTACCTGGATCGACAGTTTTTTGATAGCAAAGAAACAATCCAAAAAAACCCAGAAGCCTACCTTCCGAAATACGTCGGCTCAGTCACCTATCATGACGTTCAAATCGGCTATGAATTTCTCCCACAGGTAAAAGCTTATGCAGGCGCACAAAATGCGTTTGATAAGGATATCCCCCTCGGATTTACAGGTGTAGTTGGAGGCACAGCACAATACGATAATGTTGGGCGCTCATTTTATGCAGGGATCCGTTATCAATTCTAAATTGTGGAAAAGCGAAATTGAGATATAAACTCAATAAGATAGAAACAAATTCATCCGAATAAAAAGATAGAATGAAAGAACCCAAGCACTATCTCAAAGAGGAGTTATATCATAAAATTCAATCCGATCCGGCAACTTTTGAATGGCTGGAGCAGGTGTCACTTGATGGGATCTGGTATTGGGATCTGGAAAATCTGGAGCATCAGTGGCTCAGCCCAAGATTGAAAGCAACTTTCGGCTATGAGATTGATGAAATCCCTCATTCACCCACTTGGTTGCAAGAGAATATCTTCCCAGAAGATCTACAAGTTGCGATGGATAATTTTAATGGTCATCAAGCAGACTCCAACCACATTTACGATCAAATTGTCCGATACAAGCACAAAAATGGCTCAACAGTTTGGATCCGTTGCCGCGGCTTAATTATTCGTGATGGATCCGGCAAGCCGACCCGGATGCTCGGTGCACATACAGATGTCACCTCGTTGAAAAAGACTGAGCTTGAACTTGCAAAAAAACAAGAAGAACTGGAGCGCTCAAATCAAGAGCTAGAAGAATTTGCATTTATCGCCTCTCATGACTTAAAAGCCCCTGCAAATGCCATCCGGAAGATTGTAGACTGGCTGGAAGAGGATTGTTACGAAGTCCTTTCTCCAGAATCGAAATCGCATTTTTCACTCCTCAAAAAGAGAAGCGATCGAATGTTGATGCTTCTCGAAGATTTACTCATGTACTCGCGGGTTGGACGTAAACACTATGATATCGAAGCTGTTTCTTTAGCAACAACAGCAAAAGAAATCTTTTATTTATTATCAGACTCGCAAAATTTTACCCTAGAATGCATGGATGCCAACCTTGAGATACAGCGAACTCCATTCGAACTCGTTTTACGAAACCTGATTTCCAACGCCATCAAGCACCACCATCAAGCATCAGGAAAAATTTCCATCACAGTTGAATTACTCGAAGATGCCTATGAGTTTTATATTCAGGACGATGGACCGGGTATTCCCGAGTCACTCCATCACAAAGCAATGGATATTTTCCAGACCTTACAACCAAGAGATAAAGTCGAAGGAAGTGGCATTGGATTAGCATTTGTCAAAAAAACAGTAGAGAATTACGGCGGTCAAGTCCGGATCGATTCCGATAGCCAACACGGGACCTGTATGATCATCACTTGGCCTTATAATTCGGAGAATACCTGAACAAAAGACTCAATTGTATCGAACACTGAATGAATTAAGCTAAACTTGATCGTATCAGACTCGTCCCTATTTTATAGTCATGGATATTTTACTCATAGATGATGATGAAATCGATCGTTTAGAACTGATTCGCGTACTCAAGCGCAGCCCTTTGCAATGCCAAATTACTGAGGCAGAAACAGTTGATGAAGGGCTTGCAATATTAACCAACCAACGGTTTGATCTCATTCTTCTCGACTATATGATGCCCGTTAAAAGGGGCACGGATCTGCTAAACGAAATCAAAAAGGCAAACCCTGATCATCAATATGTCATCATCATGATCAGCAATTGGAGTAATGAAGAGTTATCGATTCAATGTATTAAAGAAGGAGCACATGATTTTATTATTAAATCAGAAGTCAGTGCCCCTCGCCTCTGGCGAACAATTATTCATGCAATGGCCCGCCATGAGATGGGCAAAGAGCTCTATAATGATTATTTGGAATTTAAGACCCTTGCAGAGAAAGATCATCTCACAAAATTAGCCAATCGTTATAAATTCGAAGAAGTCGCCAGTGATTTAATCAAGCAGGCTAGCCGATGTGCTCTCAAGCCCGCTGTACTTCTTTTTGATATTGACCACTTTAAATGGATTAATGATACCTACGGACATGATATTGGTGATGAAGTACTGACTCGGATGACCAACGCTGTTAAACGTATGCTCCGCAAAAATGAGCTCTTTGCACGTCTTGGCGGAGATGAATTTGCAATTCTCATCCGGCAGTTTAAGGATATTCCTTCGATTGTGAAGTTGGCACAGCGTCTTCTCAAAAACTTAGATACTTGTTTTTCTATTGGAAATTTACAAATTAAGATCAGTATCAGTATCGGTATTGCTGTTTACAATGATGAACTTCAAGATTTAGATGAGGTGTTAAAGTTTGCAGATATTGCGCTATACCGCTCTAAGGAAAAAGGAAGAAACCAACTCACTTTCTTTGATGAAGACCTCCAGCAAGCCTATTTAAAACGCCACTGGATGGAAGAAGCGGTCAAAAGGGTTTTCCTTGAAGATAAAATACAATCACTGTATCAACCTGTCTTTACGACACAGACCAAGCGATTAACTGGGTTTAAGTCCACTTTGATTTACCCAATTGATGATATCGATGACTCCACGGAAGAGTTTTACTCTCTGATGGAAGAGTCTTCATTGATGATCGATATTGGTTATTGGGAAATGAATACCGCAATGAAAACCATTGCGACTTGGAACACAAAATGTGCGGATCCTTTATCAATGACGATCCACCTTACAAGTCGTCAGCTCACGGACCCAAACCTTGTTGACTTTGTCGAAACCTTGCTCCACCAACATCAAATCATTGCTCATCATATTTATTTTGAAATTTCTGAAGACGCATTGGATAAACGTTTTGATGAAAAAGTAAAAGTCCTTTCCGCCCTTCAGAACATCGGTGTCCAGCTCTCACTCGGCAACTTCGGTGTTGGTGCTTCTTCTTTCGCATTACTTCAATCCATTCCATTCAAAACCGTCTGTATTGAACATCATATCCAAACAAAGGCTGAATTAATGCAACCAGAGTTTCTTAAAGGCATGTGTATGATGATCAAAGCGATGGGACTCAAATTACTAATGAATCATATTGCACAGCAAGACGACATCAATTGTTGTGCCGATTGGGCAATTGAGTTTATACAAGGTGATTTTTTATCCCCACCTTTAGCGGATTCCGAGATAGAAAGGCGGTTCTTGATTCCTTTTTGGGACATGAATTCAGACCTTCAAGTTCCTCAACAAGGATAAAAATCAGAGAATATTGAACGACAAGATTCTTTTTTATGATCTTTAGATATGTGATGGTGGACTAAGTATCTCTGTAAACATTCAAGCAAAAGCATTTGAAGCATTCCAAACGCTCAAACCTAGAGAAGAGGTTGAGGACAGGAGTGCGTATGGGCTCAACTATCTGTAAAAAAATGATTGAAAACCAGGGAAGTAAACTCTTGATTGAGTCAGATGGTGCGAATGGCACCACAATTTCCATCAAGTGGCCTATCCCAACTCATGGCCAAGGTGATCACAATGAATAACAACGAAGTCACACTTTTTTTAATTGAGGATGATGATGTTGACGCAATCACAGTGGAACGCGCACTCAAAAAAAGACGGATCGCGAACCCTGTGATCCGTGCAAAGGATGGGATGGAAGCATTATCTCTTTTGCAAGAAAACAAAGTACCAAAGCCTTATATCACCCTATTAGACTTACGGTTACCAAGAATGAACGGTATTGAGTTCCTTGATGAGATACGTAAAGATGAGTTGCTACACGATATGGTGGTTTTCGTATTAACCACCTCCCATGACGAACGAGATATTAAAGCAACCTATGAGCATAATATTGCAGGCTATTTTATCAAAGAAAGCGCGGGAGATGAGCTACTTGGTATCGCGGATATGCTGCAAGGTTACTGGCGGATCGTTTGTTTACCCAGCTGAACTTTATTCTGCATAAAACATGAGTAATGCCCATGAAAAAAGCATTTGATATTCCTGAGTTGGAAATCATTATGGATACCGTACTTGACGGTTTCATCATTATTGATGATATGGGGGTGATCCAAAGCTTTAACCAATCCGCTGTCAAAGCCTTTGGTTATCAAGCGGAAGAAGTCATTGGAAAGAATGTCAGTATGCTCATGCCAGAGCCTTACCGGGTTGAACACGATCAATATCTTGCTAATTATAAAGATACCGGGTTAAAAAAAATCATCGGCATTGGCAGGGAAATCATTGCACAACGTAAAGATGGGAGCTGCTACCCGATGGAGTTAGCCGTCAATGAGATGCAACTTGACGGCCAGCGGTACTTTGTGGGAACCATTCGAGATATTTCTGAAAGGGAGAATTTGATTAAAGAGTTAAAACGCTCGAACGAAGACCTTGAGCAATTCGCTTATGTCGCTTCCCATGATTTAAAGTCGCCCCTGAATGGCATTAAAAAGCTTGTCAGCTGGATAGAAAAAGATCACGCAGAAAATCTTCCTCAAGAGGCGATAGAGCATTTTGGGATGATCAAAAACCGTGCAGACAGGATGACGAAGCTCTTAAATGATTTACTTGAATACGCCAGAGTCAATACAAAGCTATCAGACAGCGAAACAGTCGACCTACATAAGCTTTGCCACCACACACTGAGTTTGGTCAAAAACAACGACGCTTTTGAACTATCAGTGCCACAAGCCCACATCAATTTATCCCGAACAGGATTACAAATTGTGATGTTGAACCTCATTAGTAATGTCATTAAACACCATCATCAATCCCATGGCATCATCGAAGTTGATATCTCGCCTTGTACTGGTGGCTATAATTTGTCTGTGACAGATGATGGACCAGGGATCCCAGAACAGTATAAAGATCGAATATTTGAAATGTTCCAAACACTGAAATCCCGTGATCAAGTCGAAGGCAGCGGTATGGGGTTAGCGATGGTGAAAAAAGTTATCGCTTTTTATGGCGGAAAAGTATCCCTTGATATCACGTATACATCCGGCTGCCGTGTTCAAATTTTCTGGCCTTCAAAAAATAATACTTTCTCGATGGGATAAAGGCTGTACGATGACAACACATGCAAACCAAGTCACATTATTTGTCGTAGAAGACGACGATGTTGACTATATCGCAATACAGCGAAGCTTACAGCATTTAAAAATAGCAAACCCACTCGTGAGAGCCACTGATGGTCAAGAAGCGCTGGAGATGCTACAAAGCAAATCGATTCAACATCCATTTATCATGCTGCTCGATTTACAAATGCCCAGAATGACAGGGCTGGAGTTGTTATCAACAATACGTAATAACTCAGATTTCAAAGACACCATTGTTTTTATATTGACCACCTCTGACGACGAGAGTGATATTGTTGCCAGCTACCAACATAATGTGGCCGGCTATTTTGTGAAAGATGAAGTGGACAAAGAGTTTTTCGATGTAATTTCTTTATTGGATGGCTATTGGCAAATTGTGCATCTGCCAGGAAATTCGGAATCAAATCAATGAGCACAAGCCGATGCCTATGCTCACTCAGTCTAATCGGGTTAATCATTCAATGCATTGATCAAATGATTGACCACAGAAGGGTCTGCCAGTGTTGAGGTATCACCGAGTTCATCCGCCTGCCCATTCACAAGCTTACGGATGATCCGGCGCATAATTTTCCCAGAACGTGTTTTAGGTAATGCAGGTGACCAAACGATTTGCTCCGGTCGAGCAATTTTACCAATCTTCTCTGCTACAAAGTCTTGCAACTCAATTAAAAGCGCATCTGACTTCTCGACACCAGTCATTGGCGAAACAAACGCAACGATTGCTTCTCCTTTAATATCATGGCCCTGCCCAACGACAGCAGCTTCTGCAATTGCAGGGTGAAGCACCAAAGCACTTTCAACTTCAGCGGTCCCAATCCGGTGTCCAGAGACATTTAAGACATCATCTACACGTCCCGTGATCCAGTAATAACCATCTTCATCCCGTTTCGCCCCATCTCCCGTAAAGTAATAGCCTGGATATTGGGAAAAATAGGTTTGCTTGAAACGGTCATGATCGCCATATACAGTGCGCATTTGTCCGGGCCAGCTTCGCTTCATCGCAAGATATCCTTCAGCAGCCCCTTCCAGCTCATTGCCTTTTTCATCCAATAAGACTGGCTCTACACCAAAGAAAGGTCGTGTGGCTGAGCCTGGCTTCAGTGACGTCGCACCTGGCATTGGTGTGATCAGCATCCCCCCCGTCTCCGTCTGCCACCAGGTATCTACGATTGGGCAGCGCTGTTCACCCACAACATCATAATACCAGTGCCAAGCTTCTGGATTAATCGGCTCACCAACTGTCCCAAGAATCCGTAGTGAAGATCGGTCATGTTTTTTGACTGGGTCATCCCCTAAGCTCATCAAGGCACGGATTGCCGTCGGGGCTGTGTAGAAGATATTGACCTGATGCTGATCAACTATTTGCCAAAATCGAGATGCATCCGGGTATGTCGGTACACCTTCAAAGACAAGTGTGGTCGCACCGTTGGCAAGTGGACCATAAAGAATATAGCTATGACCCGTGATCCAACCCGCATCTGCGGTACACCAGAAAACTTCCCCTTCTTTATAATCGAACACCATTTTGTGGGTGAATGCAGCGTACAAGAGGTATCCAGCTGAAGTATGCATGACCCCTTTGGGCTTTCCGGTAGAGCCTGATGTATACAAAATAAAGAGGGGATCTTCTGCATCATTGACTTCAACAGGACACTCAAGGGCTTGCTTTTCAACGAACTCATGCCACCAGATATCTCGGTCCTGTTGCCATTGATTTGGTGTTTGCTCCGTCACTTGAACGACAAAAACTGATTCAACATTCGGGCATTGCAGCAAAGCTTGGTCGGTATTGTCCTTTAAAGGTATCGTTTTACCACCTCGGACCCCTTCATTTGCTGTGACAACAACCTTACAATCAGAGTCTTGGATCCGCGCAGCCAAACTCTCCGGCGAGAATCCACCAAACACGACACTATGAATCGCACCAATTCTGGCACACGCAAGCATCGCCACCATGGTTTCTGGGATCATTGGCATGTAAATACACACGCGATCTCCCTTTTCAACGCCTTTTGTTTTAAGTGCATTGGCAAATTGGCAAACTTTATGATGTAGCTCTAGATAGGTAATATGCTGAACATTGCCTGGCTCATCGCCTTGCCAGATGATTGCAGTCTGATTCGCCCGAGTTGGGAGGTGGCGATCGACACAATTGTAACAAACATTGAGTTTTCCACCAGCAAACCAACGGATGTCGGCTTGATGATAATCGACTTGTGAGACTTCCTGCCAAGGTTCTATCCAAGTTAAATATCGCTCAGCCTGTTCTGACCAAAATTGCTCCGGCGATTCCAACGACTGTTGATAAATGGATTGGTAGTCCTTTGCTGTGATATGGGCCTGTTGTTCAATTGATGGGAAAATATCATATTCTTTTTGTAATGGATTCATGTATGTGTCCCCTTCCTAATTTCAGGTACACATTAACCAGCAATGAATCGGACGACAAGATATTTTTTTTCTAAGAAATTACGTAAAATAACGGAAAGAAGAAACGATGGTATCAAATGAGGTTCTTTTGGAGTACCAGGCTCAATTCCCTTTTTTAAATCAATCAATCGATAAACCTATCGTTTATCTCGATAGCGCGGCAACGACCCAAAAGCCAAAATGTGTCATTGACGCGCTCAATCAACACCTGTTGAATTTCACTGCAAATGTACATCGTGGAGGACATCGCCTAGGCCGAGAAGCAACCGCACAGTTTGAAGCTGCCCGAATCGCTGTACAAGGCTTTATCAATGCAAAACATGCCCACGAGATCATTTGGACCAGCGGCACAACTGAGTCCATCAATCAACTTGCGAATATCCTTTCTGGACAAATTCAGCCTGGAGATACGATTGTTACAAGCATATTAGAGCATCATGCCAACTTCGTCCCTTGGCAACAAATGGCACAACGACAAAATGCAAACTTTTGTGTGGTTCCATTGGATGAAAGTCAAACGACGGTTTGTATGAAGTCATTCCGCCAGATGCTTGAAAAGCAACCAAAGATTGTCGCCTTATCTCATGTGAGTAACGCACTGGGTACAATCCATGAGATAAAAACACTTTGCCAACTTGCCAAGAATGCAGGAGCTTTCGTGATCGTCGATGGTGCTCAAGCCATTGGACACTTACCTATTGATGTACAAGCACTTGGGTGCGACTTTTATACCTTTTCTGGCCATAAGATGTATGCACCCGATGGGATTGGCGTCCTGTACGGTCGTGAAGATTTATTAGAGGCCCTTCCACCTTGGCAATTTGGTGGGGAAATGGTTAAAAGAGTTTCGGTTGAAGAAACCACATTCAACCAGCTCCCATACAAGTTTGAAGCAGGAACACCAAATATTTCGGCCGTCATTGGTCTCCATACTGCGATAGATTTCCTCACCCAATTCGATCAATCTCAACGTTTAACTCACGAACAGCAACTGCTTCATGCAATGTATGATGGCCTTTTAGAGATAGATGGGATCTGTCTTCTCAGTCCGCGCGAAAATAATGTGGGTGTCTTATCTTTTACCGTTGAAGACGAACACCATGCAGATATTGCAATGATGCTTGATCAGTTCGACATTGCTGTCCGTGCAGGTCATCATTGTGCAATGCCATTGATGGGGGCATTGGGAACTTCTGGGTCTACTCGTGCCTCGATCGGCCTGTACAATACAAAGGAAGACATCGACTACTTTATTCAATCCCTCAACAAAACAATTCGGCTATTAACTGTATGAGCAACGATCACCTAATGAATAACTTTGAATCAACGCTGAGCTACGCCGAGCTTTTAGATTTATTTGAGAAAGCAAAAGGCTGGGAAGAGAAGTACAGACAAATCATGCTGCTTGGTAAGCAATTAAAGCGTCCTGATGGATCGCTACTGATTGAAGCAAATCAAGTGGAAGGATGTGAAAGCCAGGTTTGGATGGTCATTCAAAAACAAGAAAATACGTTGAATATCATTGCTTATAGCGACTCGAAAATTGTCCGAGGGCTAGTTGGATTGTTACTCATCGCAATCCGCGAACTCAAGCTGGAAGAGATTGCCGTTTTCGATGCCGAGGCATTCTTCCAAACTTTAAAGCTAGAATCACATCTCAGCCCATCAAGAACAAATGGCCTCAAAAGTTTGATTGATCATATGATCGCGGCAGCAAAGAATGAGATTTGACTCGTCTCATTCTTTTTATCAATCGGGGAAGAGAAAAACTTGATGGGTAAAGCTTAGGAAAATTCACGCGGCAGTAATTTAAATAACAAAGCACCGACAAAACAGGTTGCAGAGCCGACGTAAAGGACTTGAAAGACAGCTTCTACGATTTCAAACAGGGTCATCATTTACTCTCCAAGTGTAGCGCACTGCCAGTATACCCTGTTCATCTCAAAACAGCTAGAGGTAGCAAGCACTTTGGAAGCTATCAACCCCATCTTTTATGATTTTTTTTCTTACCAAAAATCATATACTTAAATGACTTTAGAATGATTATCGTTATTCGGTAAGATTTATTTATTTGAAAACCAGTTAATTTCCTTTAAAACTTATCCTATGTTCTCAAAAAGTCAGCCAAAAGGAGTATGAGCGAGAAGCCGCTTTGTAAGTACGTTGCGCCAGATGGCTCCAGCTGCAAAGAAATCGACATGGGTGCTGGTTTTTGTTTTTGGCATGATCCTAAGTTTGATAAAGCTGGCCTAGATCTGAAAGACAAACTTGAGCGCTATGCCGCCAACGGTGGACTCATGCAAGGCTTAAAGCTTAAGCGTGCGAACTTGGCTGGCGTCAATTTAGTCAAACGTGGCGATAAAGATGGCTACAACTTAAATGGCTCCGATTTTTATCGTGCTAATTTAAGTGGTGCCCATCTGTTTAATCTCAAGCTGGAGAACGGCTCCTTAATGAAGTCAGATCTTCGCGACGCCAACCTTCACTGTTGCCAACTCAAGAATACCAACTTACTTGGTGTCAAGCTCATGGGTGCCAAAATCGATAATATTGAAATTGGTGAAACTCTCTTTCAGGAAGGAGTGGCAAAAGATGCTGAGAAAAATAACGATATGGATATGGCACTCGACAACTACGAACAATCTGAAGAAATTTATCGAGATTTAAGAAAAGCGGCAGAGACACAAGGTTTGTTTGAACTCGCAGGTAAATATATGCACCGCGAATTGACCATGCGTCGATATCAGTACCCAATGTATTCGAATAAGCGAATTTTCTCGAAATTTATCGACTTGCTGTGTGGTTACGGAGAAAAGCCAATTAATGTCATTTTCTTTTCTTTAAGCCTGATCTTCATTTGTGCATGCTTCTACTTTTTCCTCGGTGTAGGCTCTCCAGATGACCCAATTCAATTCAATATTAAGCATGATGCAATCACAAATATGAGCCACTTCTTCTCCAGCCTTTACTACTCCGTTGTGACATTCACAACCTTAGGTTATGGTGATATCACCCCCTACGGGATCACCCGACTAGTCGCAGCAGTAGAAGCATTCTGCGGCAGCTTTACGCTAGCATTGTTTGTTGTGGTTTTTGTGAAGAAGATGACAAGATAGATACCGCCTAATGACCATTAAAAACTCCCTAAATGAGCACTGAAATGAACAAATCTGAACTCATCGGCAAAATCGCCCACGAAGCCGATATTTCAAATTCGCTCAACGGCAAAGTTGAAACTCACTGATGAACTTTCAGTCAGTGCCTTACTGACAACCATATCCTTTCATGCTTTAAAGTGTATAGAGAAAGGGTATCTGTGATGGAGTCTTAGAAAGCTCAAATTTTTACAGGCTCTATTTATATTTAGAAAAAAATCACAGTCGCTTTCGAATTATTTCAAATAATGCCGATGATTTTCGCTGAATCGGGTCGGGCTCCCCTTTTTCCATCGCATCCCAATATTTCCAGTGAACCTTTTTTACGCCAAGTTCATAATCCATTGCATCCCAGTTATCTTCTCTAAAACTATAGAATGCCCAATGAAGCCTATGCTGATCGATAACGTTTAAAACATCTTCGAGATAATTTTTACACCCAGGAAGCATTCTTACACAACCGAATTCACCTACCACTATGCGGTTTGAAGGTATTTTGCGTGCCTTTGCCCATCGAAGTGGGATCTCTAGATACTTAGCAACTTGATCCGCTCCCCAATACTGTACTCCATCACCATAAGGGACTTCTCCTGGGTAGGAATACGGCTTTTTACGTCTTAAATTTGGCCCACTTGTTGCCTCATAAGGTTCATACATATGGAAACTATAAAGGACTTTGTTATCCGTTAAAGCTTTAGGCCAGTAACTAAAAGCGTCTGCCGCTGCATACCACCCAGCATCCACCATAATCGGTGTATGCGTATCCACTTCTTGTATCGCTGCAATCACTTTTTCATAAAAAGCAACGAGGTCTCGGGAACCACCTTTTTCCTTTTTATACCAAGCCTGCATCACAGATTGAGTGGCATGCTCTCTTAGATCACTCTGCTTTTCAGGTGCTGGTTCATTGACAAGGTTGTAAGCAGCGATAGCGGGATGATCCTTTAGTTGTTTAGCCAGATCTTGCCAAAATTGAATCGCGGCATTCCAGTTCTTTTTGTCACGCCAAAGTCTATCATCAAATTTATCTCCATTATTTTGTGACCAGCGCATGAAAGGTAGAGACAATGGTGCAATCACAACTTTAATCCCTGCTTTGTTTGCAGCGTCAAGGGTTTCCAATAAAATATTCAGATCGTTAGTAGGGATTTTTTTGTATTGATCAGCATTACCAATCAAAAAGTCTTTCCTCTCTGGCTGCCATTTATCATAAGCCAACCTTACCCAGGTAGCGCCGTAATCTTTCAAGGCTTTATAATATTCAAAATCGGGAGGCAGACGATTAAAGCTATTGCCACCATGCTGTGGTGTGTTCCAAAACGCTGTCGAATCAGATGCAGATACACAACATGTTATCAGTAGTAATGCGGATAACAGTGGGTTGATTTTTGTCACTTCTTTCTCCATGAAAACTTCTATTTTGCGCTAACCAAGCTGGAATATTTTACCTTTATATCCTCCCAACTTCATGAGAAGCCTAGCAGGTTAAAACTGAATACTCGCTTAATGAATAATTTTAATTTATCAATAAAAACATAGGTTTGTTTTAATCTTCAGAGGTGGACAATCAGGTATCTATCAAAAAGATAAACTCTTTATTTTAACGACCTAAGGTTTGTCAATCTTTCATCAATGTCGCTGCATTTCCAATAAATCAACAGGCCCTATACCGACAGTTCACGCCAGTTTGATGAACAAACTCATCATCATGACTGACAAGTACGAATGCACCTCTATATTGGTTGAGTACATCCGCTAATAAGTTTTTCGAGTGAATGTCCAAGTGATTATCTGGCTCATCTAATAGTAATAATGGTTGAGCCGGGTGATGGCTCACAATCAGCATCGCAAGTTTCATTTTTTCTCCACCACTCAGAGTCCCAACCGGGAGATGTACACTTTCTCGACGAAAACCAATACCAGCAAGAAGTGTTCTCGCGTCACTCTCAAGTATCCTATAAGAGTCAGCTAGAACCTGTTCAAGTACAGTCAGCTTGTGATCAAGCCGGCCAAAATGTTGGTCAAGATAACACACCGAAGTGTTGACTTGTAAGGTCCCATTCATCAGTCCTTTTTCTCCACATATGGCTTTCAGGAGTGTTGACTTTCCAGAGCCATTCTTTCCATGTAAATGCAGCTTCGTTTCACTATTAATTTGTAAATTAATTGGCTGATTTGAACCGTAGGAAAGCATACCATTCACGATATTCACCAAATTTCGGCTGGTTGGATCACCATTTGGAATATATATTTTTTGAGGCTTCACTCTCTCCCGTTGCATTTCTAATTGTTCTAGTTTTTGCTTCAACTGCTTACGTTGAATCGCTTCATTTTTTAATCGATTAGAAATAGATGAAGTCGCTTGATCAAGCATCGCATTCAGTAAAAGCTTTGATTGCCCACCTTTTTTTCGAGTTTTATTTCCTAATGCTGCACGTTGCTCAAACTTTTCTTTGTTTTTTTGAGCACGCATCTCAAGCTGTTTTTGCTGTCTCTGCACACAACTAAACTGACGTTCAATTGCAGCTGACTCTTGGGATATTTTTTCTAAGTAGAAATCATAATTTCCACCGTATTGCTTGAGCCTAAGGTGACTTAACTCCCAGATTTGCTCCATGCTCCTCAGTAATTGCCGATCATGACTAATCAGCAGAATATATCCCTGATATTGGCTGATTTGATGGTTTAGCCACTGCTTCCCTTGTGCATCTAAGTGATTCGAGGGTTCATCAAGTATTAACAGCCCGGCATTTTGCTCAAAAAGATGCCATAACTGAAGCTTTGCAAGTTCCCCGCCACTCAATGAACTGCATGGCAGACATAAATCTTGCGGTAAATGATGTAAAGATAGCTTTTGGTTTAACTTCTCTTGAATCTCCCATTGTTCCCCCACAACATCAAACCACTTTGGATCGCAACTTCCTGACTCAATTTGTTCAAGCGCATATATGATATGATCGACATTCAGGTACTGTGCAATTGTTCGTTTTTGATGCCGCAACCCTAAAGAACTCTGGGTATACATCGCAATTGATGTATTCGCTGTCACAACACCTTCGGTTGGCAGACAACTTCCAGCGAGGATGGAAGCAAATATAGACTTTCCGGCACCATTTCGTCCCACCAAACCAACCCTGGGATTTGTCAATGTACAGGAAACCCCATTCAACAGTTGATCTCCATTCGCAAATTGATAACCGACTCGAACCGCTTGTAATATAGGCATTCGTATACTCCTGTTCAACACAGGGAAGTGGCATAGATAAATGAAAGCAATTTCAACCTTTTATCAAAGTTTGCGTTGAAACGAATTCATCATTGTGAAGCGCAATATGAGCGATGACGAAGTTACGCCGACTAACCCTGTAATCAATAAAAAATATGTCATTGATGGATAACAGGCTGTTAGTTGTTCATTCTGGCGTAAACTCCTTAAGAAAAGTTGGGGCAGTCTACCTCTATTTTTGTAGTCAATGCAAGCCTCTGATTCAAGCGAACTATCTCGATTCAATTATCAAATTGACATATCATTGCTTCGAATACGAATACTGATGATGGATATGAGGGCAAGCTATGAGATTATTACATACCATGTTGCGCGTTGGGGACCTCCAACGCTCTATTGAATTTTATACGAGTGTTTTAGGCATGAAGCTCCTCCGCCAAAGAGAGAACGAGGCTTACAGTTATACCCTCGCCTTTCTCGGTTATGGTGATGAATCAGATCATACTGTTTTAGAACTTACCTATAACTGGGGTGTTGATCATTATGAACATGGGAATGCCTTTGGACATATCGCGATTGAAGTGGACAATATTTATGATGCCTGTGCGCATGTCAAAAACCGTGGTGGGCTTGTGAGCCGTGAGCCTGGTCCAGTCAAAGGTGGCACGACAGAAATTGCATTTGTGAAAGACCCTGATGGATACGCCATTGAACTGATACAAAAGAAAATACAATAATCCTTTGCAATGCTTCAAATCATTTTGATATTTCCATAGACTCCTCCACTGTAGAAGGCGGAGTCTCCCCGCTACTTTCATTACCTTCCTTTGTGATTTCTCCCCACTTTCCGTTGACTCAACGACACAATTACGGATAGAACCAATAAAAAAGTTGAAATTTTTGAATGATTTATGGTTTGATAGAGCATGACATTTATTCAAAGAGAGGGTTCATATATTTCACTTTCATCTGACAATTTCATCGAAAAGGCGAGAATAATAACAATGAATCATGTTTGTTCCGTGGTCATATCCAAGGTAAAAGTCACGAGCCAGCAAGCCGTCAATAGGAAATTGGAGCACAATCATGGATGAAATCAGTCAGCTTAACTTACTCCCAACACATACGACAGAACGCTCCAGGCTCGCACAAAAAATACTCGATATGGCCTTGAGCTTTTCATACTATAATTTGTTTGAGCGGGTTTCTGAGACGTGTTCAACTCAAGCCGAGCAATTTTTTGCACATCAAAGGCATTTAATCAGAAGACAGCTTGAGAAAAACAACCCAATTTCTTTTACTTATATTGGCTTTCCTGCCAAATCTCCTAATCGAGACAAAACTATTTCTCACTTGCCAGATATGGCTGAGTTTCTAGCATTATCCCGTTTAAACCATTTAACTGAGTCCGTTCAATCAATCTACCCCCCCGGCGCAAAAGTCGTGATCTGCCAAGATGGTCATGTATTTAATGATATTCTGCAAATTCCTGACCAGCAGGTTGACGATTATGTACATGCACTTCAAGCGATTTGTCATGAAAATCAGCTTACTGGGATTTCATTTACACAGTTGGGTCAGTATTTTCCCAAAGCAAACAACTATGAAGAGCAACGAGCACAATTTATTCGCTCAAGCCCTATGATGTTAGAGGATATTCGACAGTCAATAAGACACAAAACCATGGAGAATATGCTTTTTAAAGGGATCCATCGGTTGATGTATGAAGACCTAATTGGTCTAGAGCCCGATCACTCCAGAACATACCACAGGAATCAAGCGAAAGATCTAGCACTCAGTGTCATGCATCGGTATATCGCCTGGGAGTACTTCATTCATCATCAATTTCCGGATGCAGTTCATTTCTCCCCTCACCCACTTTCCATTGAGTTTAGTCGAATTGGGTTACAGCTCGTTCCAAGCCATGATAGCTGGGCAACCCCCTGGCATCATGCAGCAATCCTTGATGGGAGTGCCTATTCATTGGTGAAATACAAAAGTGCCGTAAAGAAAAATACAATCCTCAAACAAAGTAGCCAAGGGTATGCTTACTTTGAGTTGATTGGATAAGAATTGAATTTTGGAGAAAAAAATGGCGCTGTGTTTACACAGCGCCATGAGACTAGTTTAGCAATTTGCTATCTGTAAGGAATCGTTAAAGGCGGACGATTTCCTGTGCTTGAGGTCCTTTAGGGCCTTCAGTTACCGTAAATTCAACTTTTTGTCCTTCAACAAGGGTTTTGAAGCCTTCACCCGTGATCGCGCGGAAGTGTGCGAACACATCTGGACCAGACTCTTGCTGAATGAAGCCAAAGCCTTTCGTTTCGTTGAACCACTTGACGGTTCCTGTTACTCTGTTAGACATAACAATATCCTAAAATTAATATATTTATTCGCCCTTACGGACCTTCAGCATTCAAACAGAACTAGGATTTGATGAGTTGGTAACATTCACTGAAAATGCATCCCAGCCATCAAACTAAAATTAGTGTGTTTGTATAACGCTCTCGCGATTCTATACCTTCTCGATGCAGAGTCAAGAAAAGATGCGATGTATCGACCCATTTTACAAGATAAATGACAAAGATCGACTTTCTATTATATTGTTGGCGCCTTTTCTTGAGCCTGCTTTGGGTATATCAAAGGAAAAGATATTGCACACCTCGTTAGCTCCGCGATTGAAATCTCATGACTTTCCATCTGAGTGAATAAAAAACACAATTTCGATGCATAAAAATTCTAATACTTTGGTTTAAATTTATGAGAGGATAGAAGCGATTGATCTCATAATAAAGTTGCACGGTAAAGGTTTCTCACTCAGTAGGAGGTAGCCGATGAACTCAGTCATGATGCATCAGGCAGATGTACTAAGAAATTTGATGCACGATAAAGACGACACAAAAGCACATCTTTATCTAGAAGAACTGATGATCCCTGTGGATGTTCAAGATCAAATCCTGACAGACATCTCCAGACTCGATAAACTCACATCTAAATCCATTGCAAATATTCTAGAACACCGAAGTTACTCAACAATCCCAGATCAAATGTGGTACTAGGTGTTTCTCATTATCAATTACGAGCCATAAAGTCATTCAGGGCTTCATTGAAGCCCTGAATGACTATGCTTTATTGATAAACCCTTCACCAGATTATTTTCATCAACTATGAGTGGATCAACATATCCTGCATGGTTTGTAACTGATCGCGAACTGCTGCTGCTTGTTCAAACTCCAAGTTCTTCGCGTGCTCAAGCATCTGCGCTTCAAGTTTCTTCATTTCTGCTGCAATTTCTTCTGACGATTTCGTGACCAAGACATGATCGCCAGTTGCCAACTGTTGCTGCTTCTGGGTTTGATCGTCGCCAACATCCATAATATCTGTGACTTTCTTTTGCAAGCCTTTCGGTACTATTCCATGGATTTCATTATGCTTTTGCTGTTTTTCTCGGCGTCGATTTGTTTCGTCAATTGCTTTCGCCATGGATTTTGTGATTTTATCCGCATATAGAATAGCTCGACCATTGATATTCCGTGCTGCACGGCCAATTGTCTGGATCAATGAACGTTCCGAGCGAAGAAATCCTTCTTTGTCCGCATCCAAAATTGCAACTAGCGACACTTCGGGCATATCCAAGCCTTCCCTTAGCAGGTTGATCCCTACCAGTACATCAAACTTTCCGAGTCGAAGATCGCGGATAATTTCAACCCGTTCAACTGTATCAATATCAGAATGTAAATACCGAACACGAACTTGGTGATCATGAAGATAGTCCGTCAAGTCTTCTGCCATTCGTTTTGTAAGCGTCGTCACAAGGATACGCTCTCCACGCTCTGTCACTTTGTGGACCTCTGAAAGTAAGTCATCCACTTGTGTTGTAACAGGGCGAACTTCAATCTCTGGATCAAGCAAACCTGTAGGCCGAACAACCTGCTCAGCGACTTCGCCAGAGGATTTATCCAGCTCATAATCGCCAGGTGTCGCAGAAACGTAAATCGTTTGCGGTGAAATCGCTTCAAACTCTTCAAATTTAAGTGGTCGATTATCCAAGGCTGAAGGTAAGCGGAAACCAAACTCAACCAGCGTTTCTTTCCTTGAGCGGTCTCCTCGATACATCGCACCAACCTGCGACACAGTAACATGGCTTTCGTCGATAACCATTAAGCCATCATCAGGAAAATAATCCAATAATGTCGGGGGTGGCTCACCAATTGCACGACCAGATAAGTAGCGGGAATAATTCTCGATTCCAGAACAATATCCCAACTCTACCATCATTTCGAGATCAAACATCGTTCTTTGGGTCACCCGTTGTTCTTCAACGAGCTTATTGAGATCTCTAAGTTGTGCTTGGCGCGATTTTAATTCAACCTTAATATCATCAACGGCATTCAGTATTGTTTGTCGTGGTGTGACATAGTGGGTTTTGGGGTAAATAGTGACCCTGGCAACCTGCTTTTCTACCGCACCAGTTAATGGATCGAATTGGCTGATTCGCTCAAGTTCTTCATCAAACAACTCAACACGATAGGCATATCGGTCAGAATCAGCAGGAAAAATATCAATGACATCACCACGCACACGATAAGTACCACGCTGAAAGTCGATGTCATTTCGAGTGT
This sequence comes from Algicola sagamiensis DSM 14643, assembly GCF_000374485.1. Taxonomy (GTDB): domain Bacteria; phylum Pseudomonadota; class Gammaproteobacteria; order Enterobacterales; family Alteromonadaceae; genus Algicola; species Algicola sagamiensis. The sequence goes on along the minus strand of NZ_KB894503.1, from coordinate 75,089 downwards.
ACTGAAGCTCAGCTAAACGCCTGAGTATTGCCCGCTGATCAACAATATCGCCCTGACGAAGATGCAGTAACATCTTCATGTAGGAGTCTGGATCACCCAAACCATAAATTGCAGAGACAGACGCAACAATAATAACATCTCTGCGCTCCATCAAAGCCTTTGTTGCTGAGAGCCGCATCTGCTCGATATGTTCATTAATCGAAGCGTCTTTCTCAATAAAGGTATCTGTTGTTGGCACGTATGCTTCTGGTTGATAGTAGTCATAATACGAGACAAAGTATTCAACCGCATTATTGGGGAAAAACTCTTTCATTTCCCCATAAAGCTGCGCAGCAAGTGTCTTGTTATGCGCCATAATCAACGTTGGTCGCTGTACCGTCTGGATCACATTAGCAATCGTAAAAGTTTTACCCGTCCCTGTTGCCCCTAATAGGGTTTGATGTGCAAGTCCAGACTCAAGACCATCGATCAATTGATCAATCGCTGTTGGCTGATCGCCCGCTGGTGCAAACTGTGATTGCAAATCAAATTCACGGTGTTCTGAAGAATGACTCATGATTTCCCCTGCTCTACCATACGTTCGTTGTTTTCATTCGCTTTGAAGTCACACGCTTTAAAGAGCGACATAAACCAGCGATTAGAAACCAAAGCGATAACAGCATTGCCAAGAACCACACCAAAACCAAGTCCTTCCAGACCGTAAAGAAGACTGCCTACATATGCAAAAGGGATCACACAGATAACATAGCGCAGTATGTTTAAAATAAGTGCTTGATTTGGTTTATGCATCGCATTAAAAGAAGAATTTGTCAAAATAGTTACTCCATAAACACCATGGCATAATGGGAATATCATCAACAGTAACTCGATAGTTTCTTGTACTGCAGGCTCTTTTGAGAAAACACGTGCAATCGGTCCTCGAAATAAAACAAGCAGTGCATAGACAAAAATTTGCCACACTAAAATAAACTTGGTGACCGTTGTATAAGCAATTTTGACTCTATCCAACCGATTGGCACCAAAGTTTTGACTAATGAATGGTGGTAAGGTCATCGTCAGTGCTAATGCAACAATCACAGCAATAGATTCAATTCTTGAAACCACCCCAAATGCAGCAACAGCTTCTTTTCCGTATGTTGCAATCATTGCAGTTAAAATTGCAGTGCCAAGTGGTGTCAGCATATTCGCTCCCGCTGCAGGTAAGCCAATCTGGAGCAATTTCCTGGAAATTTCTATAAATTGTTTGAAAGACTTGAGGTGTAAATGGATCAGACAACGACGTATTCCCAAAATATACAGCCCTGTTATCGAACCCAAAATCCACGAAATAATTGTCGCCAGCGCAGCCCCTTGAACACCTAATTCGGGGAATGGACCTAAGCCAAAGATTAATAAAGGATCGAGAATTGCGTTGACCAGTCCACCCAAAGTCATGATCAGGCTGGGCGTTTTTGTATCGCCGGAAGCTCGAAGAATACTATTTCCAACCATTGGAAAAACCAACATAAAACTACCAGCAAGCCAAACGTGCATATAGTCCGTGATATACTTCATTAATTCTGGCTTTGCGCCAAGGACTTTAAAAATTGGCTCGATAAAAATGAAACCAGACAAAGCTAGCAGTCCAGTCATTAAAGCGGAAAGAAGTAAAGCTGCTGTACCATCATATTTTGCATCTTCAACATCCCCTGACCCTAATGCCTTCGCAATAACAGCTGATGTACCAATCCCCATACCGATAACAAGGCTGATCACTGCAAATGTAACCGGAAAAGTAAAACTAATCGCTGCAAGAGGCTCTGTTCCTAGTAAGCCGATAAAAAAAGTGTCGACAAGGTTAAATGACATAAGAACAATCATGCTCCAAACAACAGGTACTGTCATTTTTCTTAAAGTCGTCGGTATTACACCATCTATAAATGCATTCTTAGAGTCGGTCGATTTTTCTGTCATATTCAGGCGTACTTACTTATTCAGGCATGCTCAATATCATTCGTGGGTTTGAATGGATTGATTCTTCCTCTTGAACTCATGAAATAACTTCTCGTTACTGAAAAGCCCCATTTGTCATTACACCTTGACCCGCTCCCCCAGAGTTACTAGCAGGAGGAATAAAGTGAAGTGAGTCAACTATTTTAATCGGGTTAATGCCCTAAAAAAAGAGTGTTCTCATAATTTTATTTGAGCAAAAAACAAACCAGACAGCTACACACGTTGCTACGCCAAGGTTCAAAGTGAATATCATATACCGTTCAACAAGGTTATCCACAGGAATCGTGGATAACCACTGATGAAGAAAGCACCAATATCATGATACGACCGCTGATTTTATCCTTTAATTTTGTTTTTTGAGCATAAAAACAACTATTTCTTTTTCCAATTCAATAAAATGGCGCAAAATAACTACAAGTCGTTTGGTCCGTGAGCAAACAGCAACTATTTTCATAGTTTCGTGCATTTTAATGTTGACAGATCTAGGCTTGGTCATTAAGATTGCGCCCCGTTGATAGCAAACACGCTTCCCCCTTAGCTCAGTTGGTTAGAGCGACGGACTGTTAATCCGCAGGTCCCCCGTTCGAGTCGGGGAGGGGGAGCCAAATTGACTATCGCATCGGTTCCCCCTTAGCTCAGTTGGTTAGAGCGACGGACTGTTAATCCGCAGGTCCCCCGTTCGAGTCGGGGAGGGGGAGCCAAATTCCGAATATATCGGTTCCCCTTTAGCTCAGTTGGTTAGAGCGACGGACTGTTAATCCGCAGGTCCCCCGTTCGAGTCGGGGAAGGGGAGCCAAAATATTCCAAAAAATTCGATTCCCCCTTAGCTCAGTTGGTTAGAGCGACGGACTGTTAATCCGCAGGTCCCCCGTTCGAGTCGGGGAGGGGGAGCCAAATTAAATAAAATCATATCGATTCCCCCTTAGCTCAGTTGGTTAGAGCGACGGACTGTTAATCCGCAGGTCCCCCGTTCGAGTCGGGGAGGGGGAGCCATATCTAACACCCCTACTCTCTTATTCATTATTACATGTGCTCAAAACACTATTCTGTGAATAAAATTCAACAACTCTTCCGTAATTTATTGTAAATTTGCTCAATTACTTATAGCATTCGTTATTATCTTGTTTAAAATTGTACAATTTTGTCGTGGCATTAACGGAACTATGGGTACATTTAGATATAGCTTTTTTCAATTTATTATTCTTATCAGCGCATTCTGTTTGATTAGTGCTGTAAATCTATTCCAAACCAGTGCTCTGATTCAGCAAAAAGACAAACAAGCTGTTGAAGCAGTTAAACTTCTCGTGAGCCGGCATGTTTTCAATGATCCCAAACTTCTTGCGAAGCAAATTAAAGGGATGCTACCTACTGCCCGCTTGGTGATGAAGTCACGAAAAGGATCTTCTTTATATAAATACTCAAAAAAGAAAGAAACGCCCCCACTTTCTCAACTTTTGCTCGAACAGATCGGAACAAAAACCAAAACCCACAAAATCAAGTCGAAATCACCACGCGTCAATATTGAGTTTGTACTCGATGCAACCGCAGAAATGCGCCATTCTGATACTATTTTTTATGTCACAACAGGTTCTTTTGGTTTCCTTTTATTCACCATATTGTTGTTGCAAAAACGGCTCAGCTCGCGAACCATGTCACGCTATCGCGAAGCAATTCAGGACGAGTTGGATGCTTTAAAGCAAAGCAGTAGTATGCAACAACTCGATCAACATGAAGCAACCCACAAAATCTGTGAGCCACTCGTTGACGACATCAAAGAATTATTTATTGCTCAAGAGAAGCAGGTCCGTACTTCCGCAGAAAAAATCAAAGACCAGGCTTATAAAGATGATCTAACACAGCTTCCAAACAAACACCGTTTGATCCAATATTTTGAGGATTTCCTCAATAACCCCAAAAGCCCGCAATTTGGTATTCTTTCTGTCACCCGTTGTACAGAACTTCAAAACATAAATACAACGCGAGGCTACTCTGAAGGCGATGCTTATATCAAACAAGTTGGTGAATTGATCTTAAAATGTATAAAACCTTTCCCTGAAGCGCTCGTCTTTCGCTTATCTGGCTCTGACTTTGCAACCATTTTGCCAAAACAAACTATGAAAGACTCTGAAAAATTTGGGAATAACCTCCAAGGTACATTTGGTGAATACCAAAACCGCGCAGATTTAGACTCTGTGGCTTATACGGGCATGATCAGTTATGAATCTGGTAATTCTCTTGGGGAATTGATGGCACTGGCAGATATGGCAATCAGCCATGCTCAAACCCGACAGTCGAATGCTTGGCACTTTCAAACAGAAACCAGTCTGGAAGATGCAAGTGTTGAGTCAAAAGGCTCTCAGAATTGGCGTAAAGTCATCGAACATGTTCTGGAGCAAGGTAAGCTCTCGTTGATGATGCAGCATATTGAACCGGTCAATAATTCCGCATTAGTCTACAACGAAATACTGACCCGCTTTCAACTCAAAGACGGTAAAAAAGTACCAACAGCCTCCTTCTTCGCAATGGCAGAAAAGCTCGATAAAATTATCGATGTGGATAAGAAAATTGTTGAATTAGTGATAGAGACCTTAAAAGCAAAAGCACTCACGACGGAGCACTACGCGATTAACCTTTCTGCACGCTCAATCCATGATGAACAATTTATCATCTGGCTGGAGCGTCGCTTACTACGTGATACTGCCATTGCCCACAAGCTTGTTTTCGAAGTCACTGAGTTTGGCGTACAAAACAATTTGCCAGCCAGTAAGCGCTTTATCGAAACAATCCATCGTATCGGTGCACGTGTGACGGTAGAACACTTCGGAACCGGGATCACATCATTCAAATTTTTCCGTGATATAAAGCCGGACTACATCAAAATGGATGGCAGCTTTTCCAAAGGGATCCACGAAGACAAAAACAATGAATATTTCTGTCGCTTAATGGTTGATCTGGCCCATCGTATTGGTGTGAAAGTCATTGCTGAAAGCGTTGAAAATCAGGAAGAGAAATTCGTATTGGAAAAACTGTATGTCGATGGACTTCAGGGTTTTCATATTGGGAAGCCAAATCCACTTTAATCTGATTTCACTGATTCGAGGAGCAACTCAGCTCCTCGATGTCCCACTCCCCTGCACTCTCCAATTATCTCCTATTCTTCACCTTCCCTGTATTTCGGCTTTTTACGGACATAAATTCTACGGCAAAGTTTACAAACAATATCGCCCTTTTCATCAACAACATTCACAATAAACTCTGGGAAAAACTTTTCACCTGATGCTGTATGATCAATGATTTTCTGGATTGTATCATCGCTTAAGATAAACTCAGCGGTTAAACGTCCTTTTCCTGGCTTTAAAAAATCAATATCCGAGTTTTTGTCCCAGACATAATATTCCTTTCCAAGTACATTCATGAGCATGAGGCAATAGATAGGATCGGTCATCGAAAACATACTGCCACCGTATTGCGTTCGATTCGCATTGAGCGTCCAAGGCCACCACTTTAAGTCAACTTTACAATACCGAAAATCATCTGCCAGTTTTGTGATCTTGATCCCGGAAAACAAAAATGGAGGCCATAAATTTAAAAAAAGCCGAAACAGGCGTGCATTGCCAAAAATATGTTTCATCATTCGTCAAAAAACTCTTGTTAACTGGTTGGACCACATATACAAAAGTCTAACACACTTTCAGAATATAACTCTAAAGTTTATTTTTAAAGTTTGATGGATAGCGAAAGAAAAAAGGCAGCATTCACATGCTGCCAAAATTAAGTCTAAAAATGGAATATAAAGTAATGAGGGAGCTAGATCTTTGGTAATGTCGGGTGCTGAATACCTACCATTTCCTGCATCACGCGGATCACCTGACAGCTATAACCAAACTCATTGTCATACCAGACATATAAAACTGCGCGATCACCATCAACAATCGTTGCCTGAGAATCAACCACGCCTGCATAACGCGAGCCGACCAGGTCACTCGATACAATCTCTGTTGATGTCGTATAGTCCACTTGGTCCTGAAGTGTAGAAAACAGGGAAACATGCTGTAAGTAACCATTTAATGATTCAACATCGGTTTCACGATCAAGGTTCAGGTTCATGATCGCCATAGATACATTCGGTGTTGGAACACGAATCGCATTACCGGTCAGCTTTCCTGCAAGCTCAGGCAATGCCTTCGCAACAGCCTTTGCTGCACCCGTCGATGTGATCACCATGTTGAGCGGTGCTGAGCGGCCACGGCGCTCTGCTGAATGATAATTATCAATCAAGTTTTGGTCATTCGTATAGGAATGAACCGTTTCTACGTGTCCGTTACGAATACCGAATTCATCATTGAGGGCTTTGAGTACTGGCGTGATTGCATTGGTTGTACAGCTGGCTGCACAGACAATACGATCATCACTGGAGATATCCATATGGTTGACACCGTAGACGATATTTTTAATGTTCCCTTTTGCTGGTGCTGTCAAAAGAACCTTCGCTGTTCCTTTCGATTTCAAGTGAAGACCAAGCCCTTCTTCATCTTTCCAAATCCCGGTATTATCAACAACAAGTGCGTTATCTATACCGTAAGATGTATAATCAATTTCATCCGGGCTATTGGCATAAATGACCTGAATATATGCACCATTGGCCTTGATCACATTATTTTCTTCGTCAACAGTAATACTACCGTTAAATGGTCCATGAATAGAATCACGACGCAGCAGGCTTGCACGTTTTTCAAGATCACCTTTCTTACGTCCGCGAACAACAATTGCACGCAAACGCATCTGTGCGCTCGGGCCATTTTTTTCAATCAATAATCTTGCTAATAAGCGGCCAATACGCCCAAATCCATACAATACAACGTCTTGAGGCTGATGGTCGCTCGAAGCATTGAGGATATTTTTTAATTCACTTTCTAAATAAGCATCTTCGTTCTGACCTTTGCCAGCATCTTTATATCGGTATCCATATGCAAGTTTACCAAGGTCGATTCGTGCAGGTGCGAGGGTCATCTGGCTAATACGTTCAAGGAATGGGAAGCTTTCACGCAAACGCAACTTTTGAGCTTCAAATTTGCTAACACTTTTATGTGCCTTAATGATATCAATTGTGCTTGCGTTGACGAGTGGACGACCATAAATTGTGATCTCGATGCCTTTATCTCGGAACAGGCGTCCAATGATCGGCTGCATCTGCTCAGCATATTCCTGACGCTCTTGCCAGCTCTTCTGATATTTTTCCTCGTGCTCGATACTCATAGGTTTGCCTTCTATTCACGTAATGCTGCGACGGGATGAAAATGAACCAATTTAGCCTGCATTTTCCTCTCTGTCGTCGCCAAAAAGGATTGTTATTTGTAGGGGTAGCGCATTGTAATCTAATCTGAAAAGTTTCACCAGCGATTACAATAAATTTCTTTTTGGAAGATATACGACGAGATGGAAAGAATTGGTATAAGCTTAGAGTGTTATTCATTTTAGGGAAAATCCGATGAAAAAACAGATCCTTCTTTGTTTAACACCCATTGTTTTGATGGCTTGTGAAGAAAGCCTGTCGGTGAGAGATGTCTGTACAGAAAAGCCTGAGTTCTGTAACGATCTCAACAAAGATGGACGGTGTAATAATGAGCGTCGAGAAGTGATCATCAATCGCATGATTGAATACAAAAAACCAGATGACGGAAACAAATACAGATTGCTCGTCGACCTTGAGGTTTACTCAAAATGCATCGAACTCTACTCTCAGATCGAACATAAAAAGCTCAAAGAAAATAAGTCAGCCCGTGTACGTGCTTTTCATACCAGCTTGAGAGAAATCAAGCGCCTTCAAGAGCAGACCAAGCATTCAGAGATGCCAGAACTTTTGTACTACCATTGGTCTCGTTTAGGAAATGAAGAAGCAATGGAAAAGCTGGAGAAGCTTGAGGAAGATGGAAAAATCAAAAGCCAACCAATGTTAGTATCTATGGCAGCGTATTATACCAAGTTTGATCAGGACAAAACTATCAGGACTCTTTACAGGGCATTGGAAATCAAAACGGATGATGATGAAATTCTGAAAGAGATTTTTTCAACACTCACCAGCATTTTCTATAAAAAAGGAGAAATAAAACTTGCTTATATTTGGGGGAAAGCAGCAGAGTACAAAGGTGCCGAAAATATAGAGCTTTCTCCATTAACACTTGCGCTCAAAGAAGAAGGCCGCGATATTGACAAACTCGATAGTTTAGCACAAAAAACTGTCTCAGATATCGAAGACGGCTCGTTCAAGGCTCCGAAAAAGTAGCCTTTATTTTTCCCCTCTAAACTGCATTGCAGCCGAGTTAATACAATATCGTTGACCTGTTGGTGCAGGACCATCCTGAAATACATGTCCCAAATGCGCATCACACTGATTACAAAGCACCTCGATACGATGCATGCCATGACTGTGATCAGTTTCGTAACGTACTGCCTGTTTATTTGCGGGTTCTGAAAATGCAGGCCAGCCACAACCAGATTCGAATTTGCTCTGAGAATGAAATAATGCGGCTTGGCAACAAGCACAGCAGTATTCCCCTGTTTCCTTGTTATGAAGCAATGCCCCTGTAAATGGTGCTTCAGTTCCTTTTTCCCGGCAAACATAATAGACATCTTCAGAAAGGAGTTTCTGCCACTCTTCACTGCTGCGTTTCATGCTTCTTTCCTCTAATATGCTGTAAAATGAAAGAGAGGGAGCGATTGCTCACCTCTTTTCATCAAATTGAGGTTACTTAAACTGAACCAGTTGCGGTTGCTGTTCTTCCCAAGTTAAGTGGAAAGTCCCTGGACGATCCAGTCGTTGGAACCCATGGGCACCAAAGAAGTCGCGTTGCCCTTGTAAAAGATTCGCAGGAAGACGCTCACAACGATACCCGTCATAATACGCAATCGATGAGCTCAGGCATGGTACTGGGATACCAAGCTCAACCGCCTTTGCAACGGTCTTACGCCAGTGAGACTGCTTATCAGAAAGTAATTTTGCAAAGACAGGGCTGATTAATAGATTTTCCTGAGCATGAGACTCATCCGCATAGGATTGTGCGATATCACCAAGAATTTTTGCTCGAATAATGCAACCCGCACGCCAGATCTTAGCAAGTTTTCCGTAATCAATTTTCCACTCGTAATCTTCCGCAGCCAAAGCAATTAACTCAAACCCTTGTGCATAAGCAGAAACTTTTGCACATAAAAGTGCGTCATGTAATGCTTCGATCAGTGATTGTTTTTCTTCCCCAACCCCTTCAGAAAGCGGGCCATCAAGTATTTTTGAAGCGCGAACACGTGCGTCTTTTCTTGCAGAAAGCGCCCGAGCATACACCGACTGAGCAATCGTCATCGCTGGCGCACCAAGCTCTAAACTATTAATCGCTGTCCAACGCCCCGTACCTTTTTGGCCTGCCATATCCAAAATAACATCCATCAATGGTGCTTGTGTTTCAGGGTCAGTTTGGCGTAACACAGCAACGGACACTTCCAAAAGGTAACTATCCAAAGGACCAGCAAGCCAGGACTCGAAAATATCTGCAATTTCTGCGTAATTAAGTTCTAGCCCTTCATTGAGATATTGAAATGCTTCACAAATCAACTGCATATCAGCATATTCAATCCCATTGTGCACCATTTTGACATAATGTCCTGCACCGCCAGAACCGATATAGGCTGCACAGGCTTCCGAAAACTCGGACGGTTCTTCTGTTGGCTTACCAGTCCGACTATCTACTTTAGCGGCAATTTTTTCAAGAACCGGGCCAACGCGCGTCCAAGCATATTTATCACCACCAGCCATCAGTGCCGGACCATGACGGGCACCAAGCTCACCACCAGAAACAGCAGTGCTAAAGAAAATAAACTTCCCTTTATATTTCGCTTGTCGAACTTCTGTATCAGACCAAAGGCTATTTCCTGTATCGACAACAATATCGTCGGCCTGGATCCCTGCATCAATGAGCTTTTCACAAACATCATCGACAACTGGGCCTGCTGGGACAGAAAGAAATAAAATTCGAGGGGAACGTAGGGATTGTAGGAGTTCTGTGTAAGAGGTTGTGACTTGCACACATTGCTGTTGTGTTTGTCGTTCTTGGAGTTCTTCCGCAGCGCGATTTAATAAGCTCTCGCCTTTTTCATGGTCTAAATCGAACGCAGCAACCGAGTATCCATTATCAGCCATGTTGAGTACAAGGCTACTCCCCATGACACCCAGACCTATCACACCAAGATCACGTGAGTCGGACATACATCTTTACCTGCTTGTTATCATTTGGAGCATTATACTGAATTTCTTTGAAAAACCATAAGAGAATAACGTTTTGTAATAAAATTTCTTTTTCCAATAAATCTTGTGCTAAATCAGTCGATATTATTGACAAAGTACACCAATAATGTAATTTTATTACATAAAGAAAATTGAAATATTTCCCACCGCTCAAAAGGTATATGTATGACTATCCGTGTTGCTATTAATGGTTTTGGAAGAATTGGTCGGAATATCGTCAGAGCCTTATATGAAAGTGCTATAGACTACGATCTCAAAATTGTTGCCATCAACGATCTCGGTGATTCCGCAATCAACGCCCACCTACTTAAGTATGACACAGCGCATGGTCAATTTGGCGCATCCGTTGAGCATGATGACACACATTTATATGTCAATGGCGATCCAATTCGCACACTTTCACAAAAAGACCCTGCACAACTTCCGTGGAAAGAGCTTGAAGTTGATCTTGTGATGGAATGTACAGGTCTATTCACATCAAAAGAAAAAGCATCCCTTCATATCCAAGCTGGTGCGAAAAAAGTCCTCATTTCTGCACCTGGTAAAGCAGTGGACGCAACTGTTGTTCATGGTGTTAATCACGATGAAATTACATCTGATATGACCGTCATCTCAAACGCTTCTTGTACAACAAACTGTCTAGCACCAGTTGTGAAACCACTCAACGATACGATTGGTATTGAATCTGGTCTGATGACAACCATCCATGCATATACGAACGACCAGCGACTCAATGATGTCTATCATACAGATGTCCGTCGTGCTCGTGCAGCGGCAAGCTCGATGATCCCAACAAAAACAGGCGCAGCTGCGGCTGTTGGTCTTGTTGTCCCTGAGTTAGCAGGTAAACTCGATGGCCTCGCCGTTCGTGTTCCGACTTTAAACGTTTCGCTTGTCGATCTCTGCTTCATCGCAAAACGTGATACAAGTGTCGAAGAGATCAACGAAGTTATGAAAAAAGCATCAGAAAGTACTGGATTATCAGGGATTTTAGCGTACAATACTGAGCCTTTAGTATCAGTAGATTTTAACCATAATCCACACTCTTCCATCTTTGACGCCTCTGAGACCCGAGTTTCCGGTCGTCTTGTAAAAGTCATGGCTTGGTATGATAACGAATGGGGATTTAGTAATCGGATGCTAGATAATGCAGTGGAGCTTATGAAGTAACATTGCAATCCTTCTCTAATTTTTTGCCCCTCTTTGTGAGGGGCTTTTTTTACTGGGGTGAATATTCAATAGAGTACTACCCTTTTTGTTTCACGAGATCTGCTTCAAGTAACTTTTCTGCTAATTGAGTCAATCCTGATTTATCCTCTTTGGTAGACATTAATTTAAACGTTGTTTTCCCTGATGAAAAAGACAGACTGTAGAATTCAGTCCCATCTTCGGCACGATTTTTTAAATAAGAAGCTGGATATTCTTGATTTTGCAGGTAAACATTATCATAACCTTCAGTAATCAGAGACACCCCACCTCTACCGATCCCACCTTGATCAACACTAATGATATCATCACCAGCTTGAAAAACTTGAATCATCGAATTCCAGTCTGCATTAGCATTAACATTGATATGGGGAGAAATCACTCCCATATAGTCATAACCCATTGAATAGAGTGCTTGGCTGATATCTGAGGGTTGAAAAACGAGGTGTTCTGCCGGCGGCTCTTGATGCGAAATATAGTTAACTACTCCCATAAATTTATCTGCGTAATCTTGTGGTACTTTCAAATACCCCAGCTTTTTAATTACTTCTAGATCTTCGATAACAAGCTTTTTTTCATCATCGGGCAACTCAGATAAAAGCAGTATTTCTTTACCCGTAAATTCTGTAAACTTTTTGATTGCTGAAGGTTTGTACCCTGATGTTGTCACAAAATCAACCATTGGATCCTGAACAATCTTGGCACCTTCTGGCAAAATCATTGCTGCACCCTGCGTGGCCTGCTGATTAGCAATGATTGGTTCTTGTACTTGGGGTAATTTATTTTCTCTATTTTGTGTACCCAGTGCTTCAACGGTCTGCTGCGTATCCAAATTTAGATCGGATAACTGATGCCCTGAAAAATAATAGTATCCACCCACTGTGAGAATCGCAATATATATACCCCCAACCATGATTTTTTTCATTCTTTTTATCCTCATCAAGAGGGTTTGCACACCTGTACAAACCCTAAAGATTACCAGTTAGAGACACCCCATGTCAGTAAGTTACAGTTGGTTATCACGTTACTGTTACGGATATCAACAACACCATCTGGCTTACGCCATTGATGAACGCCTTGTACACCTTTTACGCCTTCATAGGAGTTATATTGTCCAGGCTCTGCTACAAAACCAGCATAAGAGCGCCAGGTGTCCACAATATCCCCTGATGTATAAGTAACCCACCCTTGGTTACGGGGAAGTTTATGGTAGGATTTTGCACTGGTCTCAGCACTCCCAAACCAAGTAACAGTAATTGACTCTTTTGCGAATGCGACGGCACAATCGCGAGAAACATAACCTGGTTTATCAATTGCAGCAAATGCGGCTGAGCTCATCGTTAAAATAGATAGTAGGGAGAGTGTTTTTATGCGTGTTTTCATCTTATTGTCCTTCTCGATGATTTTTATTTTCATGATAGAGTCATACGATCCAACAACAGTTCTCATAGAACATGACTCAATCGCATCTTAAAAAAGCAGAAGAACAAATTCAACAAACAATTAATCTATCCAATTGAATTTAAATATTATTTTCTTTTTTTTATTCTTTTAGAAACATTCAGAGTTTATTCCGCGAAAGAAAAGCAACTCAATCACTATCCATTATACTTAGATAAGAAGCTCTACATCGGTGGTATTATCATGACTTTCTTATTCTCTGCGGGTTTCGCAATATTCCTTTATCTCATAGCCAATGTCATTATTTGTGTACTCTACGATAAGATAAAATCTATTAGTCAAGCTCCTCAAGAAAAACAATCAAAATCAACGGCACATAAACACCTTACGTGACACCCTGTTCATAAAACGCATTCGCACGATGTATATGTTATGAACTAAGGTTAATAAAAACCTTGTTCATACGTTGTATTCAGCTGAGTGAAGGGTGATCATCATGTGGAAGAGAGTGTTTGCCATTATTGGAGTCTTGTTCCTGCTCAATTCGCCCAGCGTTTTAGGGCAAGGTGTTTTAGTTGCTTCCGGACACCCCGAATACCCCCCTTCCATGTGGCAAGAAGGAAATAAAATCGTCGGCATTGGCGCTGAACTTACAAAACTTATTTTTGAAGAGCATGGCATCACCGTCCAACTCGTCCCCTTCGGCAACTGGAAGCGTGTTCAGCAATCTGCAAAGGATGGGAAAATCGATGTGATTGTTGGTGCATATATTAATGAAGAGCGCAAGGCCTACATGCATTACCCTGTCAATCCATATATGGACGATCCAAACGTTCTTTGGGTTTTGAAAGGGCATATATTCCCATATAACAAGTGGGATGATTTAATCAGTAAAGAAGGTGCGGCAACCCTTGGTGAAAGCTTTGGTCAAGATTTTGATAAATTTATCAAGGAAAAACTGAGCGTCTCCCGCGTATCGAAAATTAGCCAGGTGTTTAAGTTATTGGAACAAAAGCATGTAGAATACGCCCCATTTGGCCTTTATGCGGGCAAAATCCAAGCAAAAAAAACAGGGTATCATGACAAACTAGAATATATTCCAAAACCGGTTGTCTCGGAAGGCTTGTATATTACCTTGTCTAAAAAGTCACTTTTTCGTGATTTATTACCTCAGCTTGAGGAGGGGATCATGAAATACAAAGAAAATGGCACCGTCGAAAAGTTAATCGATAAATACATGAATTACTACTTGGAGCAACAAAAGATCAAGAATAAATGAATGAACAAAGCCGAACTCATACTCAAAAATGCCCACGAAGTAGACACTCCAAAAGCAACACCAAGCAAAATACTCACATTATTCTTGAATCCATCGGCTCAACACCTAAGGTTCCCGCTCAGCCTCACTCTCGCCGATTGTTTATCGGTGATTGTGCGTTAAGGTGAGGCTGGTAGGTCTGCGCCGCTTGTACGTCCAGGTATCTTGTCTAGGGCTGCACTTTGAGTCTTTTCACTTTTTTGGTGTTGCTTGAGCGCTCTCCGTTCTCTCGCTAACGCCAGTGGATCAACAAGTTGGATCAGCACACAGCGTTCATAATACAAAGCATCCACGATGGTCTGATATCGCTGTTTCTCACTGTTGGCGCCCGTCACACTGTTGGTGACATAGCGATATACGTTATTCAGTAGGTCGGGTGGGTTCAGCCAAGGATGCAGTTTATCAATAAACCGCTCTGCATAGTAACCTGTAACAATGGTCATTTCTGCCATCGGTAAAGGCAGTGCCGGATCATTTGGAATGTGTTCGACTTTACAAAACAGGTGTGGAAGTCCGAACTTGCAATACAACACATAGCCGTGACAGAGTGGTCCTGAAAGACCGACGTAGGGGTATTCTTTCAATTCAAAATCCATATCAAAACTTCTTTTCATTTTTGTTTTATTTGGGATTATACGATAAGGCTTTAGGAATGTACCGCTCTATGTAAATGAATGCAAGTCAGTTTGTGAAGAAATAAACATCCGTTTTATCGCAGGTATTTTTATTTTAAAGTAAAAAGCTTTCGCCCTTGGAGCAACAAAAAGAAGACTCAATAAAGCCGCCCGAAGACGGCACTATATTGAATCGGTCAGTATTGAGGAGGATGATTAAATGACTGTTTGCACACCCGAAAGAGCCAGTTGGGTTCTACGTTTAATTTCTTCCCAGTTGCCTTCATGAATGAGATCTTGTGGCGCAATCCAAGAGCCGCCAATACAGTCAACATTCGGTAAAGCTAAGTAGTCTAAGTAATTCTTTTCGTTAATTCCACCCGTCGGACAAAAACGAATTTCTGGAAATGGACCATTAAAAGACTTTAATGCAGGTACGCCACCTGAAGCCTCCGCTGGAAAGAACTTAAAGTAACGATAGTCATACTCCATTCCTTTCATGAGCTCTGAAGTAGATGAGACACCAGGCAAAAGTGGCACACTGGATGACTTGCCAGCTTCGAGCAACTCACGCGTCAAGCCTGGGCTGATTGCAAATTTAGCGCCTGCATTTGCTACATCTTTTAATTGATCTGCAAATGCCACCGTCCCTGCTCCAACAAGCGCATCTGGGACCTGGGTTGCTATAGATTCAATCACCTTGAGTGCATCTGGCGTTCTCAAGGTGATCTCTAATACATTGATACCTGACTCTATCAGCGTCTCGGCTAATGGAACGGCTTGCTCAACACGATCAACGACTAAGACCGGAACAATCGGACCCTGTTCAAATAACGTGGAAATCTTGAGTTTAGTATTTGTCATATTTCTTTATCCTACGATAGTCCGCTTTGCATAGGCAAAGGCACCTAAGGTTCCAAGGTCTTGATTTAAAACCAGTCCGACGGGTGTTTGTGAAAGCATCTCATGATGATCATGGTGTAAATCAAACTCAGCCAAAAATGCTGATGTATCAAAATCATCCAGCAATCGAGGGAGTATTCCTCCGCAAAGCCAAACGCCACCTGTGGCTTTGGTTGCCAACGTAAATGATTGACAAGCTGCTGCTAAGAAACGCTGAAAATATCGCAAGCTCTCCCAAGCAACCGCATCCGTATGAAGTGAGGATGTCACCTCTGCTGCTGTCTTTTTCTGATGTTTTCCGGAAAGAATGGATAGACTCTCATATAAGTTTTCCAATCCTTGTCCAGAAACAAGAAATTCATAGGGCACAGAAGACGAAATACCAGTCAACTGCTGGCAAGTTTGAATCAATTCAAATTCGTCTTTTGTTCTTGCCGCAGCAGGTAAATGCCCACCTTCTCCAGGAACAATAACAAGGTTTTGCTGTTCATCAAACACACGAAGTGCGACACCCAGCCCAGTCCCTGGCCCTACAAGAATTTGATTTTCTGATTTGATCTCACCTTTACGTAGCCAGTGAACATCTTCGTCTTTTAGAATATCAATGGCATAACCATTGGCTTCAAAGTCATTTAAAAGTTTGACGTTCGTCCGATCTGTAACAAATCGATCAAAGCTTGATTCATCAATTGAAAAGTTACAGTTCGTGAGTCGGACTGCTCCCTGATGGATCACACCGGCAACAGCAAATACAACACGGTGTATTCCAACTCGATCTTGTGCAATAAATGATTCAACTAAATCTTCTGCGCGCTGGAAATCTGCTGTCGAGTAATAAGCAAGCTTAACTTGCTCCCCCGTCACAGCATCTCTCAACGCAATACGGGTATTGGTGCCACCGACATCAGCAATCAGCACAACCTGTCTCATGAATGCTCTCCATGATCCTGAAATAAGAACGAAGCACCCATTTCAGCTCCATCAATCATCGGCCGAACACGGTTGAGTAAGTCACGTCCCATCCCAATTTGGTATTCTGCTAAGTTCGCTTTTGCGGGCTGCCTTTTTGCCAGCTCATCGTCGGAAACATGGAGTGTTAACGCACCTGTTTCTGCATTGACTTCAACCACATCTCCATTTTCAACTTTTGCCAATAAGCCGCCATTCAGCGCTTCTGGCGTGACATGAATTGCAGCCGGGACTTTACCTGAGGCACCTGACATTCGCCCATCGGTGACCAATGCAACCTGATACCCTCTGTCTTGAAGTACACCCAGCGGCGGCGTCAGCTTATGGAGTTCAGGCATCCCACAAGCTTGTGGTCCTTGGAAACGTACAACGACAACACAGTCTTTATCGAGCTGACCTGACTTGAATGCACTTTCTAAAGCATGTTGATTTTCAAAAACTACAGCGGGTGCTTTGATGACTGACTTTCCTTCGCGCAGTGCTGATGTTTTAATGACTCCTCGACCAAGGTTACCATCTAAAACTTTCAAACCACCGGTTTTTTGAAATGGGTTATCTGCTGGTCGAAGGACGTCTTCGTCAATTGACTTTTCTGGGCCTGCGATCCAATCAATGGTGCCGTCTTCTGCCAATCTTGGTTCCTGCGTGTAACGACGAAGACCATGACCGATAACCGTATTCACATCTTCATGAAGGAGCCCATGATCAAGCAGCTCTTTAAATAGGAATGACATCCCACCCGCCGCTTGGAAATGGTTGATATCTGCCTGACCATTTGGATAAATTCTTGTCAGAAGTGGCACAGCATCAGATAGTTCTTCAAAATCATCCCAATTCACCTGAATACCAGCAGCACGAGCGATCGCAATGAAGTGCATGGTATGGTTTGTAGAACCTCCCGTAGCAAGCAAGGCCACAATCCCATTGACGACAGCTTTCTCATCAATAATATGCCCAATTGGTGTGTAATTCGTGCCCAGCGCAGTCAAACGTGTTGATTGAACCGCAGCAGCTTTCGTTAATGCGTCACGAAGTGGTGTACCTGGGTTAACAAAAGAAGAACCAGGCAAGTGAAGCCCCATGACTTCCACAACCAGCTGGTTACTATTCGCTGTCCCATAAAAAGTACAAGTCCCTGCGCTGTGATAAGAGTTCGATTCCGCTTCCAATAACTCATCACGGCCAACTTTACCCTCTGCAAACAGCTGTCGAACACGTGCCTTTTCTTTATTTGGAATACCACTTGGCATTGGGCCTGCTGGGACAAAAATAAATGGCAGATGCCCAAAGGACAACGCAGCAATCAGTAATCCTGGTACAATTTTGTCACAAATCCCAAGCATCAAACCTGCGTCAAACATGTTGTGGCTCAAGCCAACCGCTGCGGACATCGCAATAATATCGCGACTCATCAAGCTCAGCTCCATGCCTGGTTGGCCTTGTGTGACACCATCACACATTGCTGGCACACCACCAGCAAACTGCGCAACACTACCGACTTCATGAACAGCAGTTTTGATCAGTTCTGGATAAGTTGCATAAGGCTGATGGGCACTCAGCATATCGTTATAAGCAGAGATGATCCCGACATTCGCTTTTGTGAAAGAACGTAGAGATGCTTTATCATCGGCATTGCAAGCTGCAAAGCCATGCGCGAGATTACCACAGGACAAGGCTCCACGATGTGGTCCTTGTTTTGCCGAGTCAGCAAGGTGCGCAAGGTACTTCTGACGCGATTCAAGGCTACGTTGCTTGACCCGGTCTGTAACCTGCAGGATTACTTCATTCATAATATTACCCTACCCCTTTGACCAAAAAACTGTCATTGGAGTTTGTGTTTGATGCAAAAAAGCACGGATTGGCATTTCCTGTTCATCTTGAGATGCAAGTGCATGCTTGAGTACTTCTGCTTTCGACTCACCTTTGATATGTAAGAACATGTGTCTTGCATTGAGCAAACGTTGTTTTGTCAAAGAGATCCTTTCGTACGGTGCTGTTGTCGGTTGAACACCAATCGTGCTTCTTGGTGTTTCTAAAGCAGTCGTCAGTTGCGATGAGCACGGAAAAATTGATGCTGTGTGTCCATCATCCCCCATCCCCAGGATCACAACGTCAAATGCATCAGATGCTAAATGTTCTAATCTGGCTTCAATCTCGTCCTCTGCGTCAAATACGGAAGCTTTCTCAGAAACCAAAGAAATAAAAGAAGCAGATGAAGCCTTATCTTGGATGAAGTGTGTTTTGACTAAGTTTTCATTACTATCTTGGTGTTCTGTAGATAACCATCGATCATCCGCAAGCAAAACTGTTACTTTTTCCCATTGGAAGTCTTGCTTGGATAAGTGTTCAAATAACGGTTTTGGCGTACTCCCCCCAGAAAACACAATGGTAGCTTGACCTTTTTGTGCAATTCCCTTTTCTAATAATGCGAGGATCTGTGCGCCGAATACCTGACAAAGTTCTGTCGATGTTTCAAATTTGTTTTGATTGATTGTCATTTTATTCATCCCATGCGCGATCAGATTTGGCCAGCATTGCGATAGAGGCCATTGGTCCCCAGGTTCCAGCTTGATAAGGTTTCGGTGGTTCATTCAAGGAACCCCATGCGTTGATGATCCCATCCACCCATTTCCAGGCATATTCCACTTCATCACGATGAACAAACAAAGACTGATTACCAACCATTGATTCAAGAAGCAGCCTTTCATAAGCATCTGCAATACGCGCATCTTTAAAGGTTTCTGAGAAGCTCAGATCCAGCTTCGTGCTTTGCAAATCCATATAATGATCCAGCCCTGGAACTTTATTCATCATTTGCAACTCAACCCCTTCGTCTGGCTGAAGACGAATGGTTAATTGGTTTGCCGGAAGTTCTGAGAATTGCTCACTAAAGATATTATGAGGTTGCGCTTTAAAATGAACGACGATTTCGGTCAATTTACGTGGCAGTCGTTTTGCTGTTCTTAGATAGAAAGGCACACCAGCCCAACGCCAGTTATCAATGTCGGCTTGGATAGCTACGAAGGTTTCTGTCGTGCTATCTTGATTCGCACCCTCTTCTTCTAGGTAACCGGGCACAGTCTGGCCTTGAATAAATCCAGCTGTATATTGGCCTCGAACTGTCTTTTCATTGACATTGACGCGATCAATCGGACGAAGCGCCTTCAAAACTTTGATTTTCTCGTCACGAATGTCATCTGCATTCAGGCTTGCTGGCGGTTCCATTGCAAGTAGGGAAAGGATCTGAAGCAGGTGATTTTGAACCATATCACGTAGTTGACCTGCGTCATCATAGTACCCCCAACGCCCTTCAACGCCGACTTCTTCTGCAACTGTAATTTGCACATGATCAATACAGGTATGATCCCAGTTCAACGCAAAAATTGAATTTGCGAAGCGCAGTGCAAGCAGGTTAAGAACGGTTTCTTTTCCGAGATAATGATCAATTCGATATACCTGTTTTTCATGGAAATACTGTGCAACAGCGTCATTGATCACAATCGAAGATGCCAAGTCATGGCCAATCGGCTTTTCCAAAACAACACGCGTTGATGGAATATCAAGTCCCGCAGCATGCAGGCCATCACAAAGGTCACCAAAAATACTTGGTGGCGTTGCAAAATAACAGACCGTATCACGCTGTTCAGGTTGTACAGCTGTGTGCAACTGCTTGTAAGCTTCCTTGTCGGTCAAATCGAAACCGACGTATTGTAACCGAGAGATAAACTTTGCTTTTGCGTCATCATCCAGAGTTTCTTTGATAAATTCGCTTAAGCATCCCTCAACCATTGCAATAAATTCTTCTTGGGAGATCGCATGTCTTGCGACACCGATAATTTTTGTCTCAGAGGAGAGAAGACCAGCTTTTTCGAGTTGATATAGGGCAGGAAGGAGTTTTCTTCTGGCGAGGTCACCACGCACACCGAAGAGTACGAGATCACAATCTTTTTTATTGGTACTTTGTTCTATCACCATCATCCACCGTCGGCAATTGCCTGTTTAGTAAATTTACAACAGATGTTTCTAATATTACCTGAGGTAGGCAACTTTTAAAACTAGAAAATGTAAATTTATTACATCTGTAGTAGAATGGCAGGTATAATAAAAAATCTCGGTTTAACCGTAGGCTTACAGTGAGTTTGTAAGATGAATATACTTGATAAAATTAATACCCAATTAAGTGAGTTCAGCAAGTCTGAACGCAAAGTTGCGGAAGTCATCATCGCAGCACCGCATGAAGCCATTCATGCTTCGATTGCCACGCTTGCCAAACAAGCTGATGTGAGCGAGCCCACCGTCAATCGATTCTGTCGCCGCCTAGATACGAAAGGCTATCCAGACTTTAAACTTCACCTGGCACAAAGCCTCGCTAATGGCACCCCCTACGTGAATCGCCATGTCGACGAAAGCGACAGCCCGCAGGCATATACCGAAAAAATCTTTGAGTCAACGATGGCTTGCCTAGATACGGCTAGACAATCCATTGATGTGAATTCGATCAACCGTGCTGTCGACCTATTGACCCAAGCCAGACAAATCTCCTTCTTCGGCCTCGGCGCTTCTGCCTCTGTGGCGCATGACGCACAAAATAAGTTCTTCCGCTTTAATGTTCCTGTGGTCTGTTTTGATGATATCGTGATGATGCGCATGAGCTGCATTAATAGTAATGATGGTGATGTTGTTGTCTTTTTCTCCCATACAGGCCGGACAAAGTCACTGGTCGAGCTTGCACAAGTTGCTCGTTCCAATGAAGCCATCGTCATCGGGATCACTGAGCTGGATACTCCCCTTGCCAAAGAATGTAATTTAGTTTTGTCATCCAATGTTCCGGAAGATACCGATATGTATATGCCAATGGCATCTCGGATCGCTCAATTGGTTTTAGTGGATGTCCTTGCTACAGGTTTTACCCTCCGCCGCGGGAATAAGTTCAGAGATAATTTGAAAAAGGTGAAAGACAGCTTAAAAATTTCTCGCTTTGAAAAAAAATAAGCACATACAGTGCAACTTGAACATAAAACTTGATAGAATTTTCGTAATAAAATTTCATTTTTGAAATTAAACTAGATAGTAATGGATAGAGAATGCCTAGAAGAACCAAAATCGTCGCTACGATAGGACCCGCTTCTGAATCAGAAGAAATGTTGACCCTTCTGATTTCAGCTGGCGTCAATGTCCTCCGCTTTAACTTTTCACATGGCACTGCCGAAGATCACAAAGCTCGCGCACAAGTCGTTCGAAAGATTGAGAAAGAACTCAATACGCACGTTGCGATCCTTGGTGATCTTCAAGGCCCTAAAATCAGAGTTTCTCGCTTCCAAAATAAATCTGTAGAACTCACCGCAGGTGATGCTTTCTTCCTTGATGCTGATTTAGACAAAGATTCAGGCAACGAGCAAGGCGTCGGTATTGATTATAAAGCCCTACCACAAGATGTTGGCTCAGAGGATATTCTTCTGCTTGATGATGGCCGTATTCAACTTAGAGTTGTTGATGTTTCTGGCTCCCGCGTGAATACAGAAGTGATTGTTGGTGGCACACTATCCAATAACAAAGGCATCAACCGCCAAGGCGGCGGTTTAACCGCGCCAGCCCTGACAGAAAAAGACAAACGCGACATCAAGCTTGCCGCAGAAATCGGTGTTGATTATCTGGCGGTCTCCTTCCCGCGTTGTGGTGCAGATTTAGAATTAGCACGTAGTCTTGCAAAAGAAGCGGGCTTCTCCCCGCGCATTGTTTCCAAAGTTGAGCGTGCAGAAGCAGTCGCAACATCAGAAATTCTTGACGAAATTATTCTTGCCTCAGATGCGGTGATGGTTGCTCGTGGTGACCTCGGTGTTGAAATTGGTGATGCAGAGCTGATTGGTAAACAAAAGCAAATCATCTCTCGTAGCCGTCAATTGAATAAAGTGGTGATCACTGCAACACAAATGATGGAATCCATGATCCAAAGTCCAATGCCAACCCGAGCAGAAGTGATGGACGTTGCAAACGCAGTTTTAGATGGCACCGACGCAGTCATGCTTTCGGCAGAAACAGCAGCAGGCGATTTCCCAGTCGAAACTGTGGCACATATGGTTCGTGTGTGTGTTGGCGCTGAGAAACATCCAAGCGTCTCCAGCTCTAAGCACCGTTTAGATGTTAATTTTTCAACAATCTCAGAAACGATTGCTTTAACATCCATGTACGCTGCAAACCATCTTGAAGGCATTAAAGCAATTGTTGCTTTAACTGAATCCGGGCAAACACCAAAAATCATGTCCCGGATCACATCTCGACTTCCGATTTTCGCACTCTCTCGTCATGAGCAAACTCTCAATCGTATGGCACTCTATCGTGGTGTATATCCTGTGTACTTTGATAGCGCCGCATGTGATATGAACCAACTGACTTGGCGTGTGCTAGAGTCATTAAAAAAACAAGGTCACTTAGAGTCTGGTGATAAAGTCATCTTAACTCACGGTGATTTGATGGAGACGGTTGGCGCAACCAATACTTGCCGGATTATCGAAGTGCATTAATATCACTTTCTTATCCCCATAAAAAAGCCAGCGATTGCTGGCTTTTTTCGTTGGAACATTGCTACCTTTTTGGCCAAGGAGAAATGGGTGCTGAAAAACTTGGTGTTCCCAGTACTGGACTCGAGAGTAAATAGATCCCGTGATTGGTAAACAACCAGAATAGGTTTCTATCATATTCTACATAAACAGCGTGGGATAAATTTCCCATTGCGTAATCGACGACTTTATCTGGCCGGAATGGTGGGACGAAGTATGCAGAAATTACTGGTTGAGTGGGGTTGGACACATCAAAGACTTGTAATCCAGCATTATAAAAGTTGTAAGGCAAAACACCAAAGCGGCTTACTCCCGGCTGTGTATAAGCGCCTGTTCTTTTGGGCCCAAAACTCCCCTTTCTTTGACAGAAATCCGTAAATATTGCCTCTCTAGGCGGTAATGGTCTTGACAATACACCTTTTATGCTTGGTTGAGATGGATCTTGAACATCAATCTCATAAATATGCTTATAAGGCTCAAAGCAATCTTCATTCAGTGGATAACCGCTGTAGTAAATGATCCCGGTTTCGAGCACTTGAGAAACATCGATAAAATCTCCTTCTGTGCCAGCGACACTGGGTGGAAAGTCCAAATGCCCGATAACTTTCATCTGGCGAGGGTTCTGAATATCAATAATATATAACCCCAAACCACCCATCGCCGCATAGCCATATTTCCCACCCTCTTCAACAGGTTTCGGAATGAACAGCGACATTCTAGCGCCCATCCATGATGTACGATTTCCAGCTCTTGGATTGAAGAAGTAATTTAGCTCATCCCAGAAATTCCCAACTTTCTGCCCTGGGACAGTCAATTGGTCCAGGAAGACTGGATTGGTAGGATCTGACATATCCCAAGCTTGATAACCCGCTGAATACAAATCATTTCCATATTCGGTCAGCGCATATTCATCTGATGGCGCAGCAGCAACAAACATATATTTGCCACCAAACCAAACTGGTATATCTCTCACACCCGACCCCTCCTGTTGACCAATCGGTGCCTTGGGGCGATAAATATCAGTCGTTCTCTCAGCAATCAATGTCCATTGATGCGGTAATGGACCATGCATTTCAAAGACTTTAAACCCTTTGAGGTGATCTGTTCTTCTAATTTGAGCAACTTTCTCAGGCTCTTTGTACTTATTTTTCAACAAACCAAAACGCCGGATCTCATAGGCTTGAACCATGATGTATTTTTGTCTTTCTTGATGCCATTGAATAGTTGCAGCCCCGAACATATCCCCTTGAGGGTATGGGTTTTCGGGCTTGTCGTTTGGCCCATCAGGCCCCCAAGTGTGGCCCTTGGTATGAATCAGCTTGAGTGATTTAGGGTTTGTAATATCAAAGATTTTTAAATCTTGTCGAACATATTGGTATAGATACCGCCTACCATCAAAGTCGATAATATTTTGCCAAGTATGGAATGGTTCTACCGTAATCGGGTAGTAGGCTTCAACCTGCATATTTCGTTGATATGACTGTGTATCCCAATACGATAATTGTCCCTGGAATGGCTTTGGTGACTTCGTGTGATAAGTCCGCTGTGGATGGCGAAATTGCCCATTTGGCAACATACCATAAGGGCCCACATCGTCATCACTTGGTTGATGATTGCCAACAAGGACCGTTAAACGTTGCAAAAAAGGGTCTTGAATATCATCTTGTGTTGCAATTGCAACCGCTAATACATCGTAAGGGATAACGCAGAGAGTTATGATTATGAAAGTAAGATAGCGCAACATCATTCATCCTTTATAAAATTGAATCACATGTGCTGCTTTCCTAATTTAATGGAGAAAGACTCGTTTTCCTTGAAGAATACTGAGCAACAATGCCTACTCTAACGCATTGGTGATCCAACAGCCACCGATGTATAACGTCATTCATCTTGATTGTTTGTTTTTGAGCTAAAACATCAAGCTTAAAGGATAAATCCCACTGCATGGGTATCACCAATGAAGGGAAATTTGCATGTTTTGATTATGACTGGAGTGAAGCTGTGTATATTTTTGTGATAACAGGACTATATCCATTCTACTTTGACTTCGCCAACTGAAATCGATCCATCTCAAGGACATCTTGGATATCTTCATCGTAGTCTGTCAGCGTATCAATCAAATGTGCTTTTTGTTTCGCCGTCATCGATTGCATGATTTCAAAGCGTGCTTGGTACCATGCTTCTTGTTTTTGTTTTCTGATCTTTGCATACGCTGGGGCAAGTGTTTCTCGGCCATTGGTCACTAATACCGTGAGACATTGGTTCATCGCTTCTTTTGGTTTCTGGATACACTGGATAAAACTCGATTGCCAGCTTTTTGCATAGGCGTAGTATTGTTCAAGCGTCAATGGCATACGATCCACATAAACTTCGATGGCTTTCTCTTGTGCTGAAGTTAAATCACCGAGCCATCGTCCCATCCACTTCTTCATCCCTTTGATGCGATCTTTACGATATTCTTCTTCTGACTTCGAATAGTCCTCTTCTTTGTCTTCTTCAAGTCGCTTCGCTAAATTGGTTTCGAGTTCTTTGATTTGGGCAGGTGTGAGTTGGCTCAGCAGTGTTGGCGTTGTATTTAAAAGTTTATCTCTGACGGGAAAATACACACGTGTCCAAGATTGCCAGAAGTAATCATCAATGGTTTGATTCCAGGTGTTTTGATCAATTGCTGCAACCATTTGCTGCACATCTGCCTGAATTTTTGGGAGCTCTCTTGTTGCATGCCAGTAGACAGTCTTTTCGATGTAGTTTTCTAAATGCTCCTCTTGCTCAGAAGTGAGTGTTACAAAATCATCTATTTCCCACATCACAAGCCAATCCGCAAAGCGATAACTGGTTTGCAAAGAGCAGCTTGTCAGCAAAACCAGCGCAAAGAAAGTTCCTATCAACTTCTTGGCGAATTGACTTGTCATTTCACACTCTCATTTATGTGCCTAAAATATGTGTCTTAACACGATCACGATAAGAACGACTCACCTTCACTTCATTATCATTTTGTAGCACAAGATAGTAGTCTCCTGCATCTGCGGAGCGAAGTTTTTTGACAAATTTTGCATTGACAATCGAAGAGCGGTGAACACGAAGGAACGTTTCTGGACACAGACTTTGTTCCAACTCCTTCATTGTTTTTCGAACGATATGTGTTTGCCCATCTTCGGTATGAATACACATATAATCGCCTGCTGCATCAATCCATAAAATATCTTCTGTTTGGATTTTCAGGATATCCTGCCCTTCACGAACAATGATGGAATGGGCATAAGATGGCTGTGGCGCTTCTATTGCGTCTTCCTGTTGAGAAGAAGAGAGTTGCGAGACAAGTGCGGATAGCTTCTGGTTTTCCTGTTCTTGCTTTTTAAGCTCAATCTGGAGCTTAAGCTTTTCGATGGATTCCGCGATACGTTCCTCTCGAAGCGGTTTTAACAGGTAATCCAATGCATGTACTTCAAATGCTTTAATCGCATACTGGTCGAAAGCCGTCACAAAGATGATGTTTGGAAGGTTATCATCCTTTTCAATAAGGCGCTGTACCACCTCAAAGCCAGAGAGTCCCGGCATTTGAATATCTAAAAACACTGCATCAGGTTTGAGTTGTTCTACTTTTTCAATCGCTTCTCGTCCATTTGCGGCTTGCCCGACAATCTCAATCTCGGGAAACTCGGCAAGTCTAAGCGCCAAGCCCTTTCTTGCTAAAGGCTCATCATCAACGATAATCACCTGGATCCTTTTATCTAACATCATGACTTCACCTGATATGGGATACGAATATTGACCTTGAGGCCATTCGGTAAATTATTAGTAAGGGAAAATGAATAATCCGTTTCGTATAAAGACTCCAACCTTTCATACATATTTTTGAGTCCTACGCCAGACTCCGTTTTCGGCAGCTCTCCATTCACTAAAGCGATGCCTGGGCCATTATCCGCGACTTCAATGAGTAAGTCACGTCCAAATCTTTGCGCTTTTACAGAGAGTTCTCCTCCTGTTTCTGTCGTTGCAATCGCGTACTTAATTGCGTTTTCGATAATCGGTTGCAGAATAAGACTTGGGACAAGCGCATCAGTCGCAAGTTCATCAATTTCCCAAATTACTTTTAACCTTTCCTCAAATCGAACTTGCTCAATCTCAAGGTAAAGCTTGAGCGCTTCGATTTCATTTGAGAGTGGTACGCGTTGAATCGGATCATTTTTTAATGTGTACCGAAGAAAGTCACTCAGCCTTGTTACCATCGCATTTGCTGTTTTTGTATCTTCCATCAAAACCAGCGTTGAAATTGCATTCAAGGTATTGAACAAAAAATGAGGGTTTAACTGATAGCGCAGCATTTTTAATTGTGCTTCATGTGCCTGCGTCGTCGCAATCAGTGCCTTTTGCTTTTCTGTTTGGAGCATCAGATAATACTTGATGCCGAAATATAGCCCTGACCAACAAAGAATAATATAAAATGAACCAATCCCTTGATGGAAAAACTCATTCCAAGGTTCTTCTTGAAACCCGTGTTGGTAAATCTCCGTCAGGTTGTACACCTTGACCACGGTCCAAAAGATCGTGATTACAAGTGATGTCACGAATATAGATACAATCAATTTAACTGGGTGTTCATTCCAGACACGACGAAAGCAATACCGTAGCGGAAGCGTCAGCAACCAGCCCGCGTATGCATCAAGTGCGACGACGATAAGGTAAACGTCTCTTTTTTCTACAACAAGGTAACCAATAAACTGGATCACCGCGAAACTCAGCCAACCAGCGGTATGCAATAACCAGAAGAACTGATTTCGGTTCTCTATAATATGTTTCCAATTCAAAACAGAATTCACTAGCATCTTTGCGTTTTATTCGAGATGGGATTATATCAAGGAAATGATTTCATGCGCTATGTGTCCCTGCGATTCACCCCATCCATGTGTTATTTGTCGAATGACTTGGGTCTGTTGATCTTTCGTAAATCCACGCTGTTACCGCTGAAAAAGCATCAACAACGGCGCAAGGAGAGATGTTTGGTCATTTCAAATGAATAACGAGCAACAAAGAGTGAGGCTTTTTCATCCCTCAATGAAAACATTGTTTGAACATCTAAACCATGATTTGTTAGGGTATGAGATCCTAGCCTTACCAAATAAAAAGGAAAGTTGATGCAGTATCTTCCTGAGATCCTCTCTATATCAATGATCGCTATTTTTATGGCGATGAGTCCTGGTGCCGACTTTATCATGGTCTCCAGAAATAGTATTTTTACCTCACGTCGTGCTGGCGTTTTCTCTGCATTTGGCGTTGCCGCAGCCATATGGGTGCATGTTGCCTACTCTATTGCTGGATTAGCTTTCATTATTTCTCAATCCATTGTTTTATTTTCAATCTTGAAATACTGTGGTGCTGCTTATTTGATATATGTCGGCTGGAAAACTTTCCGAGCGAAAGCAACTTCAGCGCAATTGGAAGGCGAAGCCCAAGGAACTCTTTCGTCATGGCGTGCATTTCAAATCGGTTTTATCACCAACGTACTCAACCCAAAAACAACACTTTTCTTTTTTAGTATTTTCACCCAAGTTGTCCAGGTAGACAGTCCGTTATGGTTACAGCTTTTATACGGGTTTATTATTTCTTTTGCGCATGCAGCATGGTTTTGTGCAGTCGCAATTTTTCTGTCTCAGCCGGTACTTCTTCAAAAGTTTGAACAGAAAAAGAAAGTCATCGAAAGGTTGGTTGGAAGTTTGCTCATGGGCTTTGGGCTTAAAATAGCAATGAGTCCAAATCCTTAGAATCCGACATGATGAGAAAATGGAAATAAGATAAAGGTGGTTTCCCACCTTTATCTGTTATACAAGCATTGCATAGCAAACCAAACTGACAATCACAGCGACAATGATGTTCAACACAACACCTTCCCGAACCATCTGCTGTATGGTGACTTGATCACTGGAAAATACGATCGAATTCGGTGCTGTTGCAACTGGCAAACAAAAAGCACAGCTACAGCTGATCACTGCGGGGAGCATCAGGATCTCCAATGGCATATTTTGTGAAATCGCTAATGAAGCCAGAATAGGCATAAGAAGCGTCGCTGTCGCCGTGTTCGAGCTAACCTCTGTTAAGAAGGACACACTCAACGTTAATCCGAGCAATAAAATCAAAATTGGGAATGTCGTTAATGAAGTCAAAGATTCTCCAATGAGTTGACTTAAACCAGAGGCAAAAATACCTTTTGCTAAACAAATCCCACCCGCAAACAACAAAAGCATCCCCCAAGGAATATTCACAGCGGTTTCCCAATCTAACAGTCGGCCACCTTTGCCATCTGAGACTAAAAACATCAGAACAACGCCAAATAGCGCAATTGAAGAGTCTCCAATCATCGGCATATCAAGTAAGCTGGACCACCCGCCAAATGGCTCCTTTCGTGTCACCCATAATAATGCAACGAAGGAAAAGACCAGCAATGTGCGCACTTCCGCTTTTTGCCATTGACCAACTTTCGGCAGTTGAATCGGATTGGTTAATTTTACTTTTCTCGTCAACCACATCGCCATCACTGGGATCGCAAGAATAATAATAGGAATCGATACTTTCATCCATGTCAGAAAACTATATTCTTCCCCTGCCATTTCATTGTATACAGAAGCAAAAATCAGATTGGGTGGCGTACCAATGAGTGTCCCTGCACCACCGAGTGAAGCCGCATAGGCAAGGCCTAGCAATAAGGCAATATTGAAGTGTTTATTTTTCGATGTTTCCGTGATTGCCAAGGCAACAGGGAGTAAAGCTAATACTGTTGCGGTATTGGAGATCCACATCGATAAAGCAGCCGCTGTGACCATGAATGCAAACACCATTCGCCGTCCGCTATTACCACCAATGACATTTACCATTCCCAAAGCGATCCGACGATGAACATCCGATTTTTCTATCGCTTTTGCAAGCATAAACGCCCCCATAAGAAGGAGGATCACATGAGAACCAAGTGCTGAGGCGGCGACTTTATGATTGACAATGCCAAAAGCAGGGAGAAGGAAAAAAAGGAAGAAGTGAAGTCACTGGAATAGGTAAAGCTTCCGTGATCCAATACGTGGCAACTAATACAGTGATCCCGAGCATTAAACTCGTTTGATATTCCCAACCCAGAACATTCAGGCAAAAGCTACCCGCGAGGACTGATGCAATCAAGCCCCCGGCAATTATTTTTGGTTTTATCATTTTAGTTTTTCTGCGAGTCTCGTTGCGGATTGCCAACGTTTATCTGTTGTCAGGGTATGATGTGTCATTGCGGTCGTATTTCTAAATACCAACCCATTTTGCCTTGGTTTTTGCCAAGTCACATTATCGAGTATTTCGATAGAACCGGCACGGTGATTACAGGCGAGCAACATGTCACACCCAGCTTCTAATGCAGCAAAAGCACGTTCCGTGTAGCTTCCTACTGACGTCGCCCCTTCCATGGATAAATCGTCACTAAAAATAACACCTTCAAATCCAAGCTGGGATCTTAAAATATCCTGCAACCAAACAGGTGAAAATCCAGCTGGGTGCTGATCGACCGCGGGATAAATCACATGAGCTGGCATCATGCCATCAAGTAATTTTTGCGCAATCAGTGCTTCAAAAACTCGCATGTCTTCATGAAAGATATGTTGTTTTTCGCGTTGATCTATGGGGATAAAGTGATGGGAATCTTCTTTGACACTACCATGACCAGGAAAGTGCTTACCGGTTGCTTTCATCCCGACTTCTTGCATTCCCTCGATCCATGAAGTTGCAAGCTTGATGACATGTTCAGGATCATTGTCAAATGCACGAGTTCCAATCACATCACTGACGCGATTTAGATCCAATACTGGCGCAAAACTCAAATCAATGTCGACCGTTCTTAACTCTGCTGCCATCAACCAGGCAATCTCTTTCGCATGCAAACACGCTTCTTCCATGCTAGAAGCTGACTCAAAGATCTGGCCTGGTGCAGGCAGTGCTGTAAAACCTTCTCGAAAGCGCTGAACACGTCCACCTTCATGATCAACTGCGAGGATCACCTCTTGATTTGCTGCGACTCTGACGGACTTAACCAATGCAAAAAGCTGTTCACGATCATGATAATTTCGGGTAAAAAGGATCGCTCCCCCCACAGATGGATGGGCCAGCATTTCTTTTTCTTCAGCGCTAAGCTCATAACCTTCAAAATCGAGGAATAAAAAACCTGTCTGTTCAGTCATATCGTTTATTTATTTCTATTGTTAATGACGATGGGCTGTATTCAATCATACTTCCCCCCCGATTGTATACAATAGAAGAACAAGCTATAGAACAACAAGACCTGAATGAAAGCATTTATTTCGGATATAAATCATTCAGGTACGAACCGGTTTTTTACTTAATTTTCTCTGAAGGGTTCGTCGATGCATGCCCAATAATCTTGCCGTCGCTGAGATATTCCCACCTTGTTGATCCAATACACGTTGGATCTGCTCCCACTCAAGGCGCTCTGGTGACAACAGCGGCTCTTCATTCAATACGTCCGGTTGTTCGCCTTGTATCATTTGAATCAACATCGGCAGCTCAAATGGTTTAGGAATATAGTCATCTGCACCGAGTTTCACCGCCTTCACCGCTGTCGCGATACTAGCAAAGCCTGTCATCATGATAATCTGAGAGTCAGGGTACTTTTCTCTCAAGGTCGCTATCCAGACTAGGCCACATGCTTCACCCATTTTCAGATCAATCAAGAAAACATCATACTTTTTATGCCAAGACTGGATCGGTAGCTCCTGATCTGAAATAAAGTCCGATTGAAAACCTTTTTTTGTCAGGCGGCGCTGGAGAATTTCTCCAAAGGAGACATCATCATCCAAAATACAAACGTATTTCATCCACGCGCCTCTGGAATCGTGGGCAAACAAATTTTTGTGAGCGCACCTTGAGTAAGATTCTGTAACCAGACTTTCCCACCAGCTTGTTCTATTGTGACATTTGCGAGTAAATGCCCAATACCAAATGAGTCACTACTAACGGGTTGTTTTCCAATGACGGGTAATATCTCATCGTCAAACCTCTTCCCTTCATGCCGGATCTCAATTGCAACGGATTGTGATACATCCAACACTGTAGAAAGTGATATTTCATCATACCGATTTTCTAATGAGGCTTTCGCGGCATTATCAATCAGGTTCATAATTGCAAACTTAATGTTTTCATTCATCGCAATCATCGCCTGTGCTTTGAACTCACATTTTACTTTTACTTCCGGCCTCGTCACTTGCCACTGCTGAATTGAGTGCTCCAAAAATGTGGACAGATCGGTTTCTATTGTTTCAAGCGACTGTCCTTGGGCAACTTCAACAAGTTTGGACACCTGTTGTCGACACACCTGTAATTGCGTCATCAATTGTTGATGCAACTCATGTGTCCAACCATCCTCATTGATTTCTTCCGCCAACATGGTTGCAGAAGTTAACGGCGTTCCCATCGCATGGGCTGAATTTGCAGAAAGCGTCGCAATTGCAATCAGTTTTTCATCCCTGAGCTGTGTTTCTCTTAATCGTTGGTTATCAAGTTCTTGCATACGTATTTGTCGTCTTTGCCTCGTGATAAACCAAACCACAATCCCTGCTGAAATCACAAAGCTCAACCACATACCAAACATATGAGATTCGAACTGATGCTGGAAATGGTGCGTTGACTGCTGGCCCCCAGGCCAATAAAACTTAAGTAACAATGTATAAGTCATACAACTGAGCCCAGCACACACCCAAGCAAATCGACGGCTAAAACTGGTTGCAGCAAGTGCAACAGGTAACAGAATAATTGAAACCGCGCCATTCGAAATCCCACCCATAAAAAAGAACATCATTGACAGCGTAAAAATATCAACAACAATCGACGCTTGATTAAAGCGTAAAAAGCTATTGTGCGGATGTTTAATCAAATACAACGCAACAAAGTTAAGCGTTAAATGAAGCAAAATAATCGTTGCAACAGCACCGATGGGGAGAATATTTCGATCATAGATCGCCATCATGGCAACAATGATCTCTACAGCCAGATAAAACCAACGGACCAAACATAATCGTTGCATTAAATACGACCGTTGTTTATCAACGAAATCATTTCTCATATTGGATATTCTGAGGGTTAAAAAAGCCGGCCAATCATAGCCGGCAAAAGTAGCAATGACAATAGGTCAACTAGTTATCGGTTCACGTATTGTCGATTTTGTGATCCACATCATACCTGTGCAAAAGCATCTTGCCGATGCGACAAATTGTCGCAGGATAAGGCGCTGTAAAACTTTCAGAAATGCACGCTGTTACTGCTGAAAGATCAACAGACACTAATGGCTTAAAACAATCCTGTACTTCGCTTTTCCGTCTCGCAAATGCGCTAGGGCTTCATTAATCTGATCAAACTGGAAGTGTTCAACTACGGGTTTGATTTGGTGCCTTGCTGCGAATTCAAGCATCGTCGAAATCCCGGCAGGACTACCAACCAGGCTCGCGGACATTGAACGCTGACCAGCAATCATCGGGGATACATGAATATCAAGAGGATCCAGTGTTGCCCCAACAAAATGAAGGCGACCATTGGGTGCTAATGAAGAGACATAACGATCCCAATCCAATTTGATATTCACCGTTGAAATAATCAAATCATATTTTTGTTGGATCTCTCCATGACGGGAATCGACTGTATGATGTGCACCAAGCGCCAAAGCTTCTTGTTTTTTCGCTTCGTTGGATGTAAATGCTGTCACCTCACACCCCCATGCTTTCAAAAACTGAAGCGCAAGGTGTCCTAGTCCTCCGATACCAATCACACCCACACGACTGGTGGGTTTAATATCATATTGAAGTAATGGTGTGAAAACGGTGATCCCGCCACAAAACAATGGTCCAGCGACTTCGGGAGGTAATTCCTTTGGTAATGCTATGACACTATGAGCCTTTGCTCTTACTTCTGTCGAAAAACCACCATAACGACCCACCACGGTTGATTCTGATTCATGACAAAGATTATGATGACCTTGCATACAGCAGTCACACGTCATACAGTAACCGGCATGCCACCCTAGTCCAACAATTTCCCCTTCTTGCAAATGTTTGACTTCAGCACCAACTTGCTTTATTTTTCCGATAACTTCGTGTCCACCGACAAATGGATATTCTGTAATTTCCCAGTCATTATTCAGCATACTTAAATCACTGTGACAAATGCCACAATGGAGTACCTCAATATCCACTTCATTCGATAACAGTGGCCCTCTTTCAAACTCAAACCTCTCTAAGACACCACCTGGACTTTGCGCAGCATATGCTTTGATCATGATATTTACCTTATTATTTTTATTCGAACAAAAGTTGTATAGTTCGAACGATGCGGGTTAGACCTTTATCCATACTCATTTCAAATCAATTTTATGGATATATCTTCGTCGACAAGTTGATAAACTAAACAAGCCTCGCCTATATTCAATGGGGTGAAAGTACGAATTTAACCGACTATGAAGCACTTTATTCTATTTAAGGTTTTAATAACTTTAATCCTCTGCATCCAGCCAACCATTGCGCTTGGTAAGTCCTGTAATGTTGTTACCATGACAGGCAACCCAGAATACGCACCTGTCACTTGGGATCTAAATGATAAACTTGTTGGCAGTTATATCGAGTTTACCAAGACAGCACTTGATCGAATTGGTGTCGCATCAAAACCTGTCGTGTCAGGAAATTGGAGTCGAGCTCAGCAAGTCGTCAAGATGGGTGTTGTTGATATGCTCATTGGTCCTTGGTTCAATACGGATCGAGAAAGTTGGTTGACCTTTATTCAGCCCGAAGTCTCTCTTGACCCTGCTGCTGTCTTTACCCGGAAAGACAATATGTTTCCATTTGAAAATCTTCGTAGCTTGATTGGTAAACAAGGCGTCATGCAAAGTGGAAATAGCTATGGTGAACCCTATGACAGCATGGTTGCGAATAAAGTCCTTATGATGTTTGAAGTCAATTCTTGGGAACAAGCATTTGAAATGGTCAAACGCCGTCGCGCAGAATATTTGGTGCTTGGACTTTACTCTGGACAACTTACCATTGCACGCCTGGGAGTTGGCGAATATATTGGTCCACTCCCTGTCTATGCTGCGGAAGATAAAATGTATATCGCTTTTTCCAAGAAGTCACCTTGTGAGCCATTAGCTGAACAATTAGGAAAAGCGGTTGCACAACTAAAAGAAGAGAAGTTGTTTGAGAAGTTAACGAAAAAATATATTGACTTGTATAATGCATCAACCCAGTAAACCAGAAGGACTTCAACTGGTTTACTGATGTGATGATGACAAGAATCTAAGAAAGGAAAATCACTTTTACACGTTCGAGGAGCGGTGCATCTGACTCGACAAACGCGCCAGCACTAATCCACTGTTTAAGAAGCTCATCCTGCTGATCGACTGTACCACGGTTATGTTTATTGGCTAACATATCCATTTGCACGGCCATACGATGCGGTTTGTCTTCTTCTGGACTCTCAATATCACTCAGGATCTCAAGCATCAAGGTTAAATCATGTCGACTATGGCCTGTTTCTGTAAGCCAGTCGGCAATGATAACATCCGAATGAAATGCCTC
The DNA here is from genome assembly GCF_000374485.1 of Algicola sagamiensis DSM 14643. Classification (GTDB taxonomy): domain Bacteria; phylum Pseudomonadota; class Gammaproteobacteria; order Enterobacterales; family Alteromonadaceae; genus Algicola; species Algicola sagamiensis. Next base: position 39,237 of record NZ_KB894503.1, on the reverse strand, counting down.
TGATTCGTTCGCTCCATGAATATAAGCCCCGATCGTATTGAACAATGTTTGATAACAACGCCCCGTCTCCGCCTGTTCAAATGCACGGACATGCTTGTCTAGCTTATCCAATAGCGTATTTGCTCGCTTCACAAAACGGTTAGATCCTTTACCAAGCGTTGCCTGAGCGTCTTGAATAAACGCTTGGATAGCCTCCTGATGAGTATGTTGCTCTTGCACTTGCTGGACTTGAGAAACACCTTTCTCCAACTCATTTAATCGCTCATGAAATGCATCAAACTTTTCTTGTTGCTCAGCTTTCATCGATGCTTTCAATGTATCGCGTTTTTCAAAAACAACATCATTGGCTTTGCGAAATGCCTGCCAGAGTTTTTGCTCATCTGCGTGTCCAGCGAAACTAACCTTACGCCAGTCAGTTTGCAAAGACTTGAGTAATTCAACAGCTTCAAAAACATCATCGTGTTCAGCTAAAGCAACTGCTCGATTGACCAAATCCTTCTTCACTGCTTTATTTTCTGACTGTTGGCTTTGAATTGCTACTTTTAATGGCGTAATTGCAGACTGGAAGCGCTGGCGAAGTGACTTCACATGTTCACGATCAACTGGGCCAATCCCTTTCCACTCACGGGATAAGTGGCTCATTCGAGACTCAATTTTCCCCCATTGCGCTTGTTCATCATTGAGTTGTGACTGGAGCAATTCAAGCTCAGCACAGATTTTTTGCTTTGCCTCTAAATTGCATGCGCGGTCTTTTTCTTTCTGAGCGTAATATTCGCGACAAATTTGGAAAGCCTTTTCACTTGCAGCATTAAATGCGTCGTTCAGTTCCTTGTCTTGTTCCGATTCTGAGCGGCCCAAGCTATTCCAAACTTCTCTCGTGTACCGGATTTTCCTCGCCTGTTCTTCTGGATCATCCATTGGCTCTTCAGCGAGTTGAGACATTTCCTCGACGAGAGAATGTTTACGTGGCGTCGAGATATATTCCTGCCAATCACTGAGATCTTTGATTTGCTCTTCAACAGTTTGCCAGTCTTTTTGTAAACGTTGTCGGTGTTTTTCATTCAGGTCTTTGTACCAAAAAGTCAGCTTACGATAGAGACCAAAAGCAGACTTATACTTGCCTGAAGAAAGAAGGCGTTTTAATTCACCTAACTTGCGGCGTGTTTGTTGGAAGGACTTATCCTGCATCTCTAATAATGGCTGAGCTGAACTTTCCCAAGCGCTGACAATATCCTTAAATTCGGACTTCAAATCCTCTGGCAAACTTAAAGGCAATTCTTTTTCATTCTTATACCATTGTTTTTTCCAGGCCATGAAATCAGCATAGTGTTCATTGAGTTGCTCAATAGTCTCTGGTACTGCTTTTTCTGAGAACGAACGAATGAGCTGCTTTGCTTCTGATATTTTTTCTAATACCAACGGCATTTGACCAAGCAATGAAAACAGATTTTCTATCTTCTTAACCAACTTGACTTGAATGTCTTTATCCAACACAAGTTGTGATGCCAAAGATGATTGTGCCTGGAGGTTTTGACGGAATGCATCTTGATCAAAATCACGCCCAACTTCTGAAGCTGCAAGCAGTTGTTGTTCAAGTACTTTCAGTACTGTTTCAAGTTTTTCTTTGTTTTCCTGCTTTTCTTTGCGTAAGGCGGCTTCCTGCTGTGCTTGATTCCATTGTGTCTCCAGAGGTGCAATAATGCGATCCAAGCTATTTCGGATTTTCTGGTATTTTTCTGTGATTGTTGCTTGTTGCTCTGTATCAAGACAATTCATTTCAACTTTGAGATCGTCCCACTCGGCAATTAGTTTTTGACGGCTATCACGGATCACTGGGAAGTCTGTTTTATCCTTCAGCGCATTTAATTTCGCCAAGATCAAATTTAGTGCTTTCAGCAAGCGTCCAGGCTTCTCCGCTGCTTCTTTCATTTCGTGTAGCTCTTCACGGATCAGACTATAGAAAGGGTCTTCACTCGAAAGACGCTTCAACGCTTTTTCGTAAAGGGCAATCGACGAGAGCTGTTCAAATGCAAAACGACGAACTTCCTGGCTGACCGTCACATCAATAAATACATCTAAATATAGCTTTTCTTTATCAAGCTTTTTCAATGCATAACGACGTAATTCATCATCCTGATCACCAAGGGCAATGGTTTCCAATAATGCCGTTTGCTTTTGAGATTCTAAAAAGTTCTGTTTTTGTTCTTTCGAGATAACGATTTCCGACTGGCCAAGGACTGCCTCTTGAACATGCTTGGAAGCAACATGCTTTAGACGATTACTTGGTTCATTCTGACTTGCCTGCCACCAACTCTCAAACTGATTTAATGTTTCTAATGCTTTGAGACGAACCGTTTCCGATGGATCTTCTTCCGCTAGAGACTTGAGAATTTCTTGTTCTTGGACATCGCTCACTGAAAGCGTCGTGAGAGCAGATAAACGTACTTGCTCATCTGTATGCTTCCATTTGGGCTTAAACAAATTCCTAAATATCATCGTTCGTAAACCTTGCAATCTCATTGTTATTGTTTATTTCTTCACGAAGTTCTTTTTTTGACTTCATCACCATCTGGCCATCTCCAGCAATTGTAAACGGCTCGTTCGAGTCCAAAACAAGTGCTTGATAAGCCAGTACAAGCTGTAAAGAAGATTCACGCTGTTCTTCTGTAAGTGACGTTCCATCTTCCCATTTTCCTATCTCAACAGCTGATTTTAATTTTTCATACGTTTCAGGTGTTAGCCCCTGAACCATTGCATCCAAATTCATGATTTCAATATTCTTTTATTGGTTAGAAGCATTCATCTGGTTCCATCATGCATGTCGTAAACGATTCTGTTCAATGTAAACTACTGTGCGGGTTTATTTTAGAAAAGCCAATCGAACACGATTAACTACATAAATCAAACAACCAATCATGATAGAAGCCATGCAGGCATAGTAAGGAATGGACTCCGGTTGTGGGGACTTCCAGTAAGTATATGAAAACCCAACAAGAACCATGAGTACGGCGATGTAGTTTTGGGACATGACCTGATCACGCGTTTTACGTTTTCGCTTTAATGAGACTTTTTCTAAGTCTTCTTCTGTCAGATCAACCAAATTTAATTGACAATGTGGGCAGGATTTACTTTTACTTGAGATACGTTTTTTACACTCTGGACAATTTACAAGCGCCATTGATTGCTCCAGCACACACCTAATCTGTTTAAAAATAAAAGCTGGCGATTTGCCAGCCTTGAACATTTCCCGATGTTACCATAACAATCATTGAAAAGGCAGCTCTTGTCCCTACATCACTCGGGTTTTTTCACAATACGAAAGTTGATCTTGTTCAAGTGAATTATCACTATCTGTTTTTCATAGGCGTCTGGTGTTTCCTCTTCGAATAAAGATCGCTTTGCACTTCTGATAGCGACGAGTCGCGTCAATAAAAAAAGTCGTCGAATCATCTACTTGGACAGGTTCAGCTTTATCTTTTGGCACAGGGACATGAGTTGCTGAGTCTCTTCAACGCTCAACCCAGTCGCACACCACGCTTGTTTTGCTGCCTTTTCGCCTCCTTTCATCAGTTTGCGTCCTGATTGCGTCAAGACGATTGATTTTTGTCTTTCATTGCCCTGCACATAGTTTCTGGTAATGAGATCCATCCCTTCTAACCGCTTAAGCATTGGTGTCATTGTTGCTTTATTTAAACCAATTCTATTTGCAAGCTCAGTGACGGATACATCGTCTTTTTGCCATAACGCCATCATCACCACAAATTGCGGGTAAGTCAGAGACAAAGGCTCAAGTAATACTTTATATGCTTGGGTCACCAGACCTGAGGTGGAATAAAGTGTGTAGCACACCTGATCTTCGAGCACGAGTGACATAAAAGTCCTTCTCATTAAAAAATGTTTGACAAATAGTACAGGATTAATACAAAATCTCAAACGCAAATTGTTTGTGCGCAAACTATCATTTCACAAACTTAATTGTCGGTTATATTTAGTATTCATTTGTGTGGCGCATCATTATCGCTTGCACACATCATAGAGGAATTCACCATGAAAAAAGTACTTACTCCAGCTATCACTCTCGCACTACTGGGAGCGACTCTTTCTGTTCATGCCGCTGATAACACATCACTCCCAACTGTCGATGCTTTTGAAAAACTTTTTGGAAAGCACAAGGGGAAAAGGCGAAACCACACCAAAGGGTTCTGCTTTCAGGGCAAACTCACGCCAGTAGATAAGCAAATTGAACTTTACTCAAATGCTTCAATGTTTAAAAGTGAGTCAACAGTGATTGGGCGCCTCTCTCACAAAGGGGGAAAGCTGAGTCCAAGTGACAATAAAGTCGGTGAATATGGGATGGCGCTGGCGATCACAACAAGTGAGGGTCAATACTCAGCAATGAGCATGAATACTTTAGATTTCTTCCCAGTATCTACACCACAGGCTTTTTTAGAGTTGATGCAAGCCAAGGTAAAGGGCAAGCAGGCTCTTGCGGATTTTAAAGTCAAATATCCAGAGATAAAAGCCTTTAAATCACATATGGCCAAAAAAGATAAGACCCTAAAGCCCTATGAAGCGATGTATTTTAACAGCATCAATAGCTTTTATCTGGTCAATGAGCAAGGCAAAAAAACGGCTGTGAGATGGGCATTTCTCCCGACGAAAAAACATTCGATAGTCACAAAACCGAACCAAGATTTTTTCTTCTCAAATATCCAAAAGAACTTAAAAGCAGGTGAGGTCTCTTGGGACATGGTCATTACCTTTGCAAACGAGAATGACGACATTAACAATGCTGCAAAAATGTGGAAAGGTCCACACAAGCAACTGACAGCAGCAAGACTCACACTTCGCTCTGTATCTTCTGAAGCGAAAGGTCAATGTGACAACATTAACTATGATCCACTGGCTTTAGCACCGGGAATCGAACCTTCTGCCGACCCAATTTTACATGCTCGCCGTCCAACATACGCGATTGCTTTTGGACGTCGTTTAACGGAAAAAGCCAAATAAACCGAGGGAAAACACCCATCGTGAGGCATAGAATCGCAATTTTTTTGAAAAATGCGATATACAGCGAAGTCATTTAGAGGCAGACAACTCAAGCGTACCTTGAATCAGTTGTCTGTCTCTACCTTCTCAGTAGCAAAAAAGACACGGCTTGAAGAAGCGGCTATATGTTGCGCTCTAACAAGTCCCACTGATTACCATATAAGTCTTCAAACACTGCAACGGTTCCATAAGGCGCTTCCACGGGTTCTCTTACAAAGGATACACCTTTTACTTGCATCGCCTCATAATCTCGCCAAAAGTCATCTGTGTATAAAAATAAAAACACCCGGCCACCAGTTTGGTTTCCAATATGGCTTTCCTGCGATTGAGTTGATGCTTTTGCCAGTAATAGCGCACACTCTTTTGAGCCAGGAGGCGCAACAACAACCCAACGTTTATCCTGCTCAGGTTGATACGTATCCTCAATCAAAGTGAAGTTTAAGCAATTTGTATAAAACACAATCGCTTCATCATAATCTCTGACGACCAATGAAATGAGTCCAATAGACTGCTGCATCATTTGTCCTTTCTGATTAAGCAATGTATATATTTTCCAATGGAAGCATAAGGCTCGATTCGACTGTAAGTTAGCTCCATGTCTAGGAGTTCAAATAAACGCGACTCGTCCAGCTGTCGATCAAATAAGTAATCATGAAAACAACGGACACCTGTTTTCGACAACAAGACCAGTGGTAGCTCATTTACCCACTGAAACACGGTTTCAGGATCCAGCGGGTGACTTGGATTGAGTTTCACCTGCTTTTTGACTTTCATTCCCTGACGAACATAGTCGAAATTTCCGTATAGAATATTGCCAAGACGCATCGCTGACTTGTTGTAGAACATGAGAGACAAAATGCCATTGGGTGAAAGCAAACGACTGATTTTTATCAATGCTTCCTGTGGATCTTCCAACCATTCAAAAACAGCATGGCATAGAATAAAATCAAACTTTTCATCTTCTGGATAATCCTGAATTGAAGTTTGCAACCAAGTAAACTTTGAAGAAACACCATCTTTGTGCGCATTGGCTTTCGAGAGCGACAACATTGTCTCACTAATATCGCATAGCACTATCTCATGCCCCATTTTGGCCAACTCAATAGAAATTGTGCCTTCTCCCCCACCTAAGTCTAAAATTTTTATGGGTTCATCTAGACTAAGACATGGTATTTCCTGAAGATCTCTAAGCAAGATCTGTTTTCTGATGATACCCTTAGGAGTGTGGTAAATATTTTTTTGAAACTTGGTCGCAATATCATCGAAGTTTCGACCATCATTTTTGTGTGGCATAGAGCGGATTTTTAAAATGATCTCAATCGTCAGTAAAGTGATTCTACCACTCCCAATCTTCTTATTGTTCTTTTTATTTTATTTATTGGGACGACTCAAAAACGACTTTACCTTTGGCGGGTTTTTTATTCTCGTTTTCTGGGGCATATTTTATTGGTTTTCCACCGCACCGGGGGCAAACTCTCTTGGGCACATCATCGAAAAACGATACTATCAAATCAAAGTTATCAAAGAAGATCCAAAATATATCGCTGTACTCAACTGTGGAAATCGTCACAGCCCGGATCTGACTTCAACGTCAAACTTGTACCCTTGTGGATTAAGCCGTGTTAGTGAAGGGATTAAGCTTGCTCAAAAATACACCGGAGCAACGGTGATTTTTACTGGACTGGAACCTGCTAGTGATGAAGATCTGGATGCAATGGCCAATTTTGCAACAGATCTCGGATTGTCAAAATCTCGAATATCCAAGCGTTCTACGTTGATGGAAATATCGGGGGATGATGCCAGTGACCCTATTACGAACAGTAATACAGTGTTTGTGACTTCTGCGAATGATATGCCCCGTGCCCGACATTTATTGAATGCACAAGGCTTATCTCCAACACCTGTGTCAACCGACTTTCTTACTTATCCGAATCAAAAAGTTGACTGGACCGGGTTTATTCCAAGCTCAGCACAGCTTGCCAAGTCAGGAGCAGCGATTCAATCAATGATACTTTTAGGTGTTGCGAAGCTGACATCACCAACGGGAGAGCCAGAAGAGGTAATGGATGAGATGGTCGAAGAAGCTCAAGAAGAATAGCTTTCGACCATGATTGATTGACAACATAAAAACGCGCTAAATAGAACGCTAGACGGGGTTGTCGATATCAATAAATTGAACATCTAATTCAAACTGCTTTGCTAAGTGCTCTCCGAGTGCCTTCACACCATACCTTTCAGTTGCATGATGTCCTGCGGCAAAGAAGTGAACGCCCATCTCTCGACTGGTATGAATCGTTTGCTCCGAAGCTTCCCCAGAAAGAAATGCGTCAATGCCTTGAACAGCAGCGGCATCAATAAAGCTCTGTCCCCCTCCCGTACACCAGCTAATTGTTTTGATCAACTCATCGGAAACCTGACTGACAAGTGGTTTACGTCCCAGTTTGACTTCAATAAGGCGTGCAAATTCATTCGCTTTCATTGGGCGTTGTAACTCACCGACTAAAGCGACACTTTGCGGGTTGTAAGCTTCCAAGCCACGTGTGACATTCATATTTAATAATTTTGCCAATTGGACATTATTTCCAACCTCAGGATGTATATCTAATGGCAAGTGATACGCAAGTAAATTCATATCATTTTCCAAAAGGCGCTTGAGCCGCGCTTTTTTCATCCCAGTGACTGGTTGCGGTTCACCTTTCCAAAAATAGCCGTGGTGCACCAAGATTGTGTCAGCACCAGATTGAATTGCCGCATCGATCAGATCTTGAGATGCTGTAACGCCTGTAACGACTTTCGTAATTTTTTCTGACCCTTCAACCTGAAGTCCATTCGGACAAAAGTCTTTGATTGAGCCTGGTTTCAAATACTCATCAAGGTATTGGACGAGTGCTTTTCTTTGCATAAAGATCCCATCTTTCCTAAAAATTTCCGCTAAATGTTACAATTCACTCAAAAAAAAGCCAGTTATTCCTTGAAAAATTGCGGTTCTGCGTAAAAGATTGTATAAATTCGACCTTTCAAAATTAATAGTGAACAGGAATTGGAATGAGTAAGCTTGATAAAGAACAAGTTCTTGCTGATTTTTCAAAGGTATATGAAAAAGCAAACGGCAAAGCACCTACAATAGAGCAAAAAGGAAGTTGGTATAATGTTGACGGCGGCAAATCGATTCGCCTTGCTGACTTCGTCACTTTAACCGAAGAATTGCAGCAAGGAAAAACTGAGACTCAAACCAAGTCGAAAAAGGAAGAAAAGCCCAAGAAGGCTGCCACTGCAAAAACAGATGATAAGAAAGCACCAGCGAAAAAAGCACCTGCGAAGAAAGCAGACGCACCTAAAAAAGCTGAGCCAAAGAAAGCCGCTGTAAAAAAAGCAGCTCCGAAAAAAGCAGCTCCGAAAAAAGCGGCCGCAAAAGAGAAGAAGCCTAAAGTTCAGTCATCTGGCACAGGTCTTTTACCAAAAGATGCTTGGCTTCAGTACCTCTCAGAGCAAAATGAAGATTGTAGAGCACCACGCGGAATGCAATAAGCGAAAATACACCACAAAAAAGCAGCCGATTGGCTGCTTTTTTGTTTGTTAAAGTCGGGGTATTACTTTTCTTGTGACATCGCCTCTATATCAAGTCGAGTATGTTTTGTCCCATCTGCAAATTCAACAGACTTGAGCTTAAAATGATCCGACTTATACCAGTCTTGTATACTAATGTTGCTTTTAGATTCCTTAAACTGGATCACCATCGTCATCCCATCTTGGCGATATGAGATATCTTTTGGGCTGATCCCAGCACCAAATACCAATTTATCCTGATGCGACTTTTTATTCCCCTCTGCATGGATCGTATCAATCCCATCCCCGGACTGATAAACATATGTATCATCCCCTAATCCGCCATTCATATAGTCATTTCCTGGTCCGCTATCCAAAATATCATTTCCAGCGCCAGCAATCAGCGTATCCAGGCCACCATTACCATATAGGTTGTCATTTCCAGAGCCACCATAGATAGTATCATCACCCATTCCACCAGTTAGCTCATCGTGCCCCTGATCGCCATACAGTCGATCTTTTCCATCTTCTCCATATAATTTATCGTTACCAGTGACACCGACAATCGTGTCATCACCATCACCACCATGAACGATATCGTGACCGCCAAAAGCAAAAATGATATTTGGCCGCTCATTTCCTTTCAACCGATCACGCTTACGCGTGCCAACAGGCTCACCTATTGACTTCAAAATAAAACGGATCTGATTTTCTTGAAGGTCACTTTTGAGGAGTAACTCCAGTAGCTCACTCCGAAAGCGACTAATATATAGCTGATGATTCGGATCATAACCCCACAGCATATCATGTAAGCGGCGATATAAATCCTTTGCTTCTCTTGGCTGTGCATTAATTTCCTGAATAAACTGCTTCACCAATAAACTTAATGTCAGGTGATTCCCATAACCTGTATTTTTCGTCGTCCGAACCAATTCAGAATAACGTTTTAGTTGATCTTGCCAAACCAACTGCGAATAAATTCTGGCTTTCAGTTCTCGGTACTGTAGTTTGAATATCTTCTGATCTTCTTCAGGTATATGACCTTCAACAAATGGCCGACCTTCAAAAGCTAATAAGGTGTTTAACCACTGCGTCTTTTTTTCCAATGGATAATTCTGTAAGTATTCGTCTGTATTGGCCCAGCGATACATCATTTTATCCAAAATCGATTGCTGGCGCTGATATCGTTTTTCCTGATTAAACTGCTTTGCGAGCTTGTATAGCTTTCCGCTTTTATCTTTCATAATCGCTTGATGAAAAGAATGCACATTTCCCTGACTACCAATATCGGGAAGCGATTTGACCGCTTTTGAAACCTTAAGCTTGCGGTCATGAAGTTCATCCAATGACATTGACTTTTTTGGCTGGCGCTCAAAAACAAGCGGAAAAATAGGTTTCTTCTTACCCTCTCGGTAGATAAGCGCACTTGGCTTATCAACAAGGAATTCAACTCTGTCTATGCCCAATGAAGTGAGCGTAAAGACTTCCTTCGGATCATTCCGGCCATTATGATTTTTATCTTGCCAAATACGTAAGCGATCAAAATCAGGATCTTCACTGTCTAATAGCCCATCTTGGTTCTTATCGAGATCTCGTAAAGCTGCCAAACCATCGGGCGCTTTGAGTTGATTTGCAAGACGAGTCTCATTACTGAATAACTCTTCTCCATTGTCAATGGCACCATTTTGATTTCTATCTAATGCAATAAGACCTTCGTTTTTTTTCAGCCATGTTGTCCGCTCTGCAAATCCACTGCTATCGACATCAAAGAAGGTGTAAGCTTTATCTTCTCTTTCATTTCGTTTCTTGTTCTTCTTTTTTTTCTTCGGTTTTTCTATTTCAATATAAAGCGCAGCAGGACCGAGTTCTGCTGTGATTTGCGGTAGTTTGGCATTTTTCGTCTGAAGAACAAAGAACAAGGCTCCAACGATGAAAAGAATACCGAATACGATCCCAACAACGATAAGCTTTATATTTTTGCTTTTCGTCTCGCTGGTCGGCTCAACATATTCTTCTTCGGCAATGTGATCTGAATTTTCTTTTTCTTGCATCATTTTTCTATTCGTTTACGTCTATCGATACAACAACATATTTTTAAGCTCTATTTACTGAGGAATTACGTCCTATTAAAGCATGACACGTGTTGCGTGTTCTGCTATCAAATCAGCTCAAAAATATAAATGCATTGTATCTACTTCTCCATTTGAGCGCAGATACTATCAAAAATTGGGAAATTTTCAGCCACAAATAACAATTCACTCAAAGTTTAAAGTGTATAAAACATTCCTGTTACACAAATAAAACCCAACCGTTACATGAACTATTTTTGAATGGGTTGATATGCTAGGATCTGCTTACGTGGTTCTAATCATAATATCCAGATGAATCAAAATTTAGCCCGTTATATGATGCCCGCTGGTGTCATCATTTTCTGCCTGATCACCCTTGCATGTATTCTCCTGTCCGTTGTGATTCGTTATGGCATGATCAATAGCCCACTAGATTTTCCCGCGCGATATGAATTTATTCAGCAAAATTTACTCATTTGGCAATTGACCTGGCTCAACTGGATGGCTGCTGCAATGGGGTTATTCTTGTTCGCATGTATGTTATCTACTTTTGTGCCACATAGCTTTTTAAAAATCTATGCACTCGCATTGATGGGATTAGGTATTGTCCCAGATATTTCTGCTGAGACGATTTTAGCTTTCGTATTGCCTTATGCACACCAAATCGGTGAAACTGAACCCATTGTTCGTCTATTGGAAAACATAGCCATTCAACTGTCTGGATTTATTGGTAATGGTTTTTATAATGTTGGTGGCTTGATCCTCAACATCCTGCTTTTCCAAAATGCAAAGCTTCCGAGACGTATCTTACAAATTGGTATTCCTGCATGGTTCTTTGGTATTGCTTTATCTTTCACAACCGCAATACAGGATTACTTTTGGGGTGAAGTATGCGCAGGAGTCGCTATGGCTTGGAGTACACTTTGGATTTTGGCTGTTTCTTTTACCATTTTCAAAAACTATGAAAGATATCAGCCATGAGCTTTTTTGATCTCGGTCTTTATCATCTTGCAAAGATTATCCATATTTCGGCTGTCATTTTTTGGTTGGGGCCAGCACTTGGCTCCTGGCTTACTCTTCGAAAAGTACGTAAACATATTGGCGAGCATCACCCAGCAACTTATGTCGTGTACAAAGGCTTTTTTATCACGCTCGTCATCGAACATATCGCGCTGATCGTCATGCTGACTTCTGGATTAACTTTAGCTTTCAAATTCGGATTTTTTCATCATTCCTGGTTGCAAGCAAAACTAATGCTGATTGTCTTGATCATCATTCCACTTGAAATCTTGGATATTTGGTATGGAAACTTCAAAATACCCAAAATATTCTCTTTGCGTGATAAGCCACAGCCTTATACCGCAGAAGAAGAAAAAGTGATGCGAATGTACCACACCTATATCACAAATTTCGCGATCGTTGTTTTACCACTTGTCGTACTCGCTATCTTTATTTTGGTGATCCGAAAACCAGATATGAGCTTTATCACAGATGTCATGATGCGGTTATTTTCATGAAGAGAATGAAGACGGAGTACTGCTCAACTCCGAATTCACTCAAGAGAATTTACCCGCCCAATAATGACAATGCTGCCTGCGGCCTTTGATTAGCCTGAGCAAGAATTGTTGTACTGGCTTGTTGCAGGATTTGGGATTTCGTCAAACTTGCTGTTTCCGTCGCAAAATCTGCATCACGGATCCGAGAGCGTGCTGCGGATAGGTTTTCTGCAATGTTTGACTGGTTGCGTACAGTAGACATAAATCGGTTTTGAACCGCACCCAATTCAGCCCGTTTTCTATCCACAACCGCAATGAGTACATCAATATTTGCGAGAATGGACTGAGCGTTTGCCTGAGTACTGACCGATAAAGTCGTTGTTGACTTAAAGTATGATGCTGCATTTGTTGCTGATGTATCCAAAGCTGTTGCCGCAGATGCAATGCCTGATAATTGCCATCCACCTGTCACACTAATTTGTGCCCCAGAGTTTGATGTCACAGAAGTCATCGTGAACGAGATGGTTTGGTTCGCATCCGCACCAACCTGGAATGTACCATTATAAGATCCATTTAATAGGTTTTGACCGCCAAAGGTTGTATCCGTCGCTATCCGATTTATCTCTGAGCGTAAATCATGCACTTCCTGCTGAATCGATAAACGGTCAGTTGCTGTGTTCGAACCGTTCGCAGCTTGTTGTGCAAGTGTCCGCATTCGTTGCAACATTGCTGTGACTTCATCCATGGAGCCTTCCGCTGTTTGTGCCAATGAAATCCCATCATTAGCGTTTCTATTTCCCTGCTCTAAACCCATAATCTGGGAAGTGACACGGTCAGCAATTTGCAACCCTGCTGCATCATCAGCCGCGCTATTGATCCTTAAACCACTAGATAACCGCTTAAACGCAGTATCTAATTGTGCCCCCGAGTTTAATAACTGCCTTTGCGCATTCAGCGCAGATGTATTGGTATTTACGAATAATGGCATACATGCCTCCTACTAAGTTACTTGTGCAAGGGCAATCCAAATCGCTGGAAAGCCAACAAATCAGCAAATAACACTTTGCTTCGTTGAGTTGTGGCTGATTCCAAGAACAGCTGGAGCAGCCCTTCGCGACAAAAAATCATTGAAAAACTTTAAGTTCTTTGTCACTAATCTTTTTCGTACAACAAAGCATTTGGAGGTTTTTTATTCGTTCTCTACCCAAACCATCCCAAGGAAAAATGCCGGGAGTGACCCCGGCTAAACGAGCGTTAGCTCAGGAGATGGTTGTACTACCTTTTTATCGTAATATGATCACTGAACCTTCTCTGGCTCAGCTTTTTATCCTCCCAGCAAAGTCAACGCACTTTGTGGCCGTTGATTTGCCTGTGCAAGTATCGTTGTACTTGCTTGCTGCAATATTTGAAATTTCGTTAAAGATGCAGTCTCTGCAGCAAAGTCTGCATCGCGTATCCGGGATCGTGCAGCTGATAAGTTTTCTGCAATATTCGCCTGGTTACGTATCGTTGATTGAAATCGGTTTTGTGCCGCACCAAGCTCTGCACGTTTCCTATCAACAACCGCAATCAGCACATCAATGTTCGCTAAAATAGACTGAGCATTCGCCGCTGTACTCACGGATAAAGTGGTTGTCGACTTAAAATACGAAGAGGTGTTCGTCATCGTCGTATCCAATGCCGTTGCTGCGGTTGCAATACCTGATAATTGCCAACCACCGGTAACACTAATCTGAGCACCAGAATTCGAGGTAACCGAAGTCATGGTAAAAGAAATGGTTTGGTTCGCATCTGCACCAACCTGAAAAATCCCATTATAAGTACCATTCAATAAATTTTGGCCACCAAACGTTGAATCTGTAGCTATTCGATTAATTTCCGACCTTAAATCATGGACTTCTTGTTGCAAAGAAAGTCTATCTGTTGCTGTATTCGACCCGTTCGCTGCTTGTTGCGCCAACGTTCGAATACGTTGTAGCATAGATGTTACTTCATCCATGGCACCTTCAGCTGTTTGAGCCAAAGATATCCCATCATTTGCATTTCGATTCCCTTGTTCCAACCCCATAATTTGGGATGTCACGCGGTCACTAATTTGTAAACCTGCGGCGTCATCTGCCGCACTATTGATCCGTAAGCCACTGGAAAGCCGCATAAAAGCGGTATCCAGAGATGCGCCTGATTTTAACAATTGTCTTTGCGCATTCAGTGCGGACGTATTTGTATTCACAAATAAAGGCATCGTTCTTCTCCTGAGTGTTCACTTTTTTTGAAATACTACTTTTGTTACGTCTTTTCCCGTGCTTGTGTTTTGTACCGATTTTGCCGGGTTAATTTGGTCATCGGCATCCAAAATTCAAACTTTAAGAAAATTTCTGACTTTTTAGCATATTGGATCCTGAATAGGAGCCGGAAGGCCGATTTGAGAAGGGTTTTCATTAAATCAATTATTTTTCATGGGGTTATTTTTAAGAAATAAAAATTTGGCTGGATAAAATGGGGGCAATTTTGTTATCGGCTGATATCTTCAATACTTGAGCATAAAAAACCCAGTCAATCGACTGGGTTTTTTTAAAATGAGTGTTCCTTTATCCGCCAAGTAAGCTCAATGCTGCTTGAGGACGTTGGTTTGCTTGAGCAAGAATGGTGGTACTTGCTTGCTGTAGAATTTGTGATTTAGTCAACATTGCTGTTTCTGTTGCGAAGTCTGCATCACGAATTCTTGAGCGAGCTGCGGAAAGGTTCTCTGCAATGTTCGACTGGTTACGAACCGTTGACTGGAATCGGTTTTGCACCGCACCAAGCTCTGCACGTTTCCTATCAACAACCGCTATCAGTACATCAATATTTGCCAAGATAGATTGTGCGTTTGCTGCTGTACTGACAGATAATGTCGTTGTTGATTTAAAGAAAGATGAAGCATTGGTTGCAGATGTATCCATCGCTGTTGCTGCTGCTGCAATCCCTGATAACTGCCAACCACCCGTTACACTAATTTGTGCGCCTGAGTTTGAAGTGACTGAGGTCATCGTGAATGAAATCGTTTGGTTTGCATCAGCACCGACCTGGAAAATACCATTATAGGTTCCATTAAGTAGGTTCTGGCCACCAAATGTTGTATCCGTTGCGATTCGGTTAATTTCACTACGAATATCATGAACCTCTTGCTGGATAGATAAACGGTCTGTATCTGTATTGGATCCGTTTGCCGCCTGTTGCGCCAAAGTTCTCATTCTTTGAAGCATCGAAGTGACTTCGTCCATCGAACCTTCTGCTGTTTGAGCAAGTGAGATACCATCATTTGCATTTCTGTTCCCTTGCTCTAAGCCCATGATTTGTGATGTTAGACGGTCAGAAATCTGTAGGCCCGCAGCGTCATCTGCTGCACTATTAATTCTTAAGCCGCTTGATAAACGTTTAAATGCTGTGTCTAAATCAGAACCTGAATTTAACAGCTGTCTTTGGGCATTTAACGCTGAGGTGTTTGTGTTTACAAATAAAGGCATCGTTCTTCTCCCAAGCTAGTTACACTAGCTAAATCAGTAGGTTAAAACTTAATTTGACACTCGCTTTTTATTGATTTTGTATCTTGTCTGGACACTTACTGTATCGGAATTAAAGATGATCACTTGAGTGTTTTTCATGCTTATGTTTTATTTGTTATCAAAAACAAGTGGTTAGGGAACGAAATAAAATAACACTTAAGCATTATTATTTAAAAATAAAGAATTATATTTCACACAAAAAACACACTAAAGACTCTGTTTTTGTCAGTTTTGGGTAGATGTTCAGCACATCTGTTGATGTAAGAATCAGAGAAAAAACTTGATAGGAAGGTTTTTAATAGACTAGAGAGGGAAATCTCCCCTCTCTAAAAAGGCTCGCTTTCTGCTGGACTTACACTTTCCAGGCAGATGCTGAAGCGCGGATTGTTTCAATATCAACCGTCGTACTAATACGGAAGTACTCAGACATCCCATACATTGCACCAGGCACGACGACAATTCCCTGATTGAGCAGCTGGCCTATAAATTGGTTTGTGTCCCCATTGGGGGCTTTGGCGAATAAAAATAAACCGCCTTCTGGTTCCACAAATGGAATATCTGCATCATCCAATACTTGCTTCAATACATCACACTGCTCTTTATAGGTTGCCATCGGGACAGTCAGGTTTAACCCCTTTACCAACGCTTTTTGGAGAATCGTTGAAGTGTTGACGTAACCAAGGTTACGGATCAGCTCCCCTAACCGCACTTGCAGCTTCACTTCTCGATATTGCGGTGTTGATTCTATATAACCTACTCGAAGGCCCGCAAATCCCAAATCCTTTGAGAAGGAAACAACACGCAAACAATTTGGATAATAATCAGCAATCGTTGGAGGCAGCTTCCCATTATAAGTGACGCGCTCATAGGCTTCATCAGAAACCACATGGATAAAGCGCCCTTCTTTCTCACGTAAATCCAGTAATCGATTAGATAGTACTTGCAGCTTTTCCGCTGAGTAAATTCGTCCGCTGGGATTATTCGGCGAATTCAGTAAGATCACTTTTGTTAGTGGCGTGATCGCCCTCATGATTGCATCCACATCCAGCTCAAACGTTGGATCACAATCGACAGGTATATAGTGCCCATTGGCATGCTCAATGTAGTGAACATAGGAAGGAAAGTATGGTTTCACACCAATCACTTCCTCCCCTGGCTCCAATAAAGCTTTCATCAGAACACATAGTCCTCCAGCAGCCCCTGGTACAATTGTGATATCTTCTGCGGTTCGTTCTCGTGTGGAGTGCACTTGTATGTGCTTTGCAATGGCTGAGCGGGTTTCACAATATCCTTGGCTGGGCGCATAGCCAAACATGGCATCGTCTTCCTGATTGATGACATCACAAAGGAGAGCCTTCATTTCCGCACGGATCCCAAGATTCGGATTGCTTAAACTAAAATCAAAGATTTGTTCTCCTCGTGCTTTTGCCTGCGCAACACTTTGCAAGATACTTTCCATCGTTAAACTTGTCATATTCATCGTCCTTATAAAGAAGGTTTTATGAATGGTGCCATTTTATTATCGGTTTCCATCCACTCATGATAAGGATCAGCGCCTTGAACAATCCCACTTCCCGCAAAAACTGAAGCCTGTTCACCATGAATTTTGGCCACGCGGATTGCCAATGAAAAGTGCGCTGCATCCTCTAAATTGAAAAAGCCAAAAGCACCCGTAAAGAACTCACGTTGAAATGGCTCGAAATTCTCGATAAGCGCTTCACTTTGTCGGATAGGTAAGCCCCAAATCGTCGCTGGGGGATATATTTTTGCGAGAATATGGAATATTGACGTCTCTGGTCGGGTGGTCCCTTGAATACAGCTTTTTAAATGCTGCACATAACCTAAGTCGAGAATAGATTTACTCTCTTTTTCAATCACACTGCCTGGCTCACACGTATCAGAAAGTGCCTTAAAGAATAAATCGGATGCTGTCTCATGCTCTATATTTTCCTTTTCACTATCGATCAGTTCCCGTTTGTACTTTTCTGCTTGCGCTTGATGATCAGAACCTTTTCGCGTACCTGCGAGCGGTTCTACCCGAACATACTGGCCTTCTTTCACCACAAGCGTTTCTGGTGATACACCAATCCATGCACCCACTTCAGGCCAGTCCATATAGATATCATAAGTTTTTTTATCGAGCTTCTGGATCTGGTGCAACAACTGTAATGGATTAATTGGCTGTTCATACTGCAATTCCTTTTTCCTTCCAAGGACAACTTTATGGCAGTTTTGCTCCATTTTTTCCATCGTGTTGACCAGATTATCAATGTATTCTCGACACGTGGGGGTGGCACGATAATGCTTAAACTCTGGTCGTGTATAGAGTGCCATTGCAGAGTTTAAATTCTCTGTGAGCATAGCCGTTGTGATTGGCTCAACCAATGATTTTGTACCAGAAACACAACAAGATTGACTTGATAAAGTGATCATGAGTTTTGGGAGTGTGAATCGAATCAAACTCTCTGTATCTGACTGTCCTGTAACACACTTCCATCCACCCAAAAAAGGAATAGTTGACGCTTTGTGTCCTAACGATGCTTCAAGTATTGGCTTCACTTGTTGAATAAATCGATGTGTGTGCTCAAATATTTTTTCATAGCGATGAAAGCATTGGCTCTCCAATGATGCATGAACTGTGATTGCCTCCTCTTCATTGATCGTGAGACTTAAACTAAGTGTATTGTCTTTTAAATCTGCCCGAATATCGGCTTCACAGCCTAAACCAATTAAGCAAATACTTTCATCTTGTTCGTAATAGCTAAAGAGGCTGGAGAATTCCTGAGTGAGCTCTGGAAATTGCTGTTTTAAGTTTTGGACCAAATGGAGCGCTCGCTGACGTTGCGGAACACTGGGATCCATCTGGAATTCACGTTGAATGCGTTCTGTATTCATTTGACTGTCCTTGTTTCAGTCCTTGTCTCAATTGTTGTCACAACACTTAGGCGAGATATAGTCCACCATTTATGTCGATGACTGCACCTTGAAGGTAAACACTTTGGGGGCTTGCTAAAAAGAAAACCATCTCGGCTATTTCTTCCGGTGTCCCTAGTCTATTTTGCGGGATCTTGGCCAAATCCAGCGCCACCTGAGCCTCAGTTTTTTCTTCCCACCTGGCCAAGATGCGTTCTGTGCCGATGATCCCTGGGCAAATCGTATTGACTTGAACCCCATCGGCAGCATACTCTGCGGCCACTTTGCGTGATAAAGCATTAAGCGCAGCTTTCGCCACTTGATAATCTGCCCCAACTCTTGGAAGCACCATACGTGATGCAATTGATGAGATATTGATGATCCGCCCAGCTTTTGCGGCTTTCATGATAGGAAGGAGTAACTGCATCAAGATAAAGGCCGGCTTTAGATTCAATGTCATGGATGACAACATATCGTCCCAGGACAGTGAATCAAAATTGATCTTATCTTTCTGGGACCCGCCAATATTATTCACCAAAACCAGTTGTTCATCATCATTGTTCAAGCCAATATCAGAGATAGAATGTATCTCTTGACATACATCCACTGCAATCCATTGACACTGTCCCGGCAAACCCTGGAGTTCCTCTCGTAACGCAGGAAACCGAGACTCATTTAAGTCAAGTCCAATCACGTTTATTCCTTCGACTAAAAACTTCTTCGTGCAAGCCAACCCGATGCCACTGGCAGCACCGGATACCACAGCGGTATATTGTGTCATTGTCCTAATTATCCTTAAAAGTTGATGCCAACCGCACGGACTGGCGCAGCTTCAACATTCTCAATACTAATGGGAAGCGCGACAAACAATGACTCTCGGTTGAGTTTATCCAGGTTGAATAAATATTCGCAAAGCAACTCACAGCTGGACAATAGCGTCTTATGAACCACAAAGCTCTTTTCTCTGGGTTTTTCAGTTTGGAAATCAATCCCAATAAAATTTGGCTTTTTACTGGCGATCAACGCCGCAGCTTCTGGCGTCAGGTATGGTGAGTTTGTCCAAAATGTCTCACTCCCCCATGCTCTGTCATTGTAGCCTGTGTTAATGAGTAAAATGGGTTGCTTTTCACCATCATAATTTGCAAGCTGCGACTCAATCATGTCAGGCTGAATGGGTGTAGCATCTGGTAAATGCCTTAAGTTCAACACAAATGGGTGGCCGACAAATTGTGTCAGTTGATAACCATCGATTGTCTTCCCATCCCGAAAAACATGATCCGACGTTTCAACATGGGTGCCGTTATGCGCAAATAGGTCTAATTTGGTAAATCTACGCTTCCAATCCGCATCAGGCATTTGTGCTGGTTTGATTTCTGCGACATCAAAGTTCGGAAACCAAGGGGCATCATACTTTGGCATTCCTATCGAAAAAGGAACGGATAAATCTTGAATCGTCATTGGCATGGTCGTCTCTCCTCACGTGTAGTTGTTGTTTACTTCCTGTTATACAGCTTAAGTTGGGAGTTGCTCCCTCAATAATGTATTTTGCTGTGCACTTGACATCGCACCAACGCGCTCAAACAATTGGTCATACAACGCACCATCATGCGGTACTCGTGGATCTGCGATTGTCGTTGGCAAACCGATATTTATTTTCCTGATCTTGGCATTGCGTAGGCAATTCGAAAGCCGCTTCTCATCATTTGAGAGAAGACTGAGGGAAAGTGTGGAAGACAGCTCGGCTTCATCACGAAAAGATTTAATCCAAGCAAAGACACCAGAAATCTCGAATCGCTCAGGCATTGTTTCTGCAATCCAAATATAAGGCAGAATAGCCGCCGTTCCGTCACCAAATTCAACCAGTAACTCAGACTGCATTTGATGTTCCGATATTTCCGGATTCAAGGAAGATAAGTTCTGGATTAACTGCTTCGCTTTATCAATAGAATAGACCTGTAATTGAGCACAACGGTGGCCTAAAGGTCGTGCTTTTAGCTGATTCAAATGCGCCCTTAATGGCTCGAAAATATCAGAAACAGGCACATGGTCCAGTAAAATTCCACTTGCATTGGTACACTTTATTCCCGCACTGTCACTGAGTGATTTTGCGAGGTTTTCAATTAAACAAGCGTTACTTTCTAGAAAGAATGTTTCATCCAAAAATACTTTCGAATACCCTGGGCCACGAATGATCACGTGAGATAAATGGCCATACATGTCTTCAACCGCTTGCCCACCAAAAAACATCAAGCGTTGATCTTTGCTCAGCGTGATCAAGGATTGAATAATGTTTCGTTTTCCAGGTAAGAATCCCATCCATCCAGAGGGAAGTCCCGCAGCTTCCAATGCACCCATCATACGATAAGCGGTAATTGGGTCATCTTGCGCTGGCTTGATCAATACTTTATATCCCAAAGCAAGTGCATTCAGCCAAACTGTGTTTACCGCAGGGTGGTTGCCAGGCATGATTGCAGTAAACACTTCACCATTTGGACGATCATAGGCCATCACCATTACACCATCTGCGCGTTCCTCACAGTAGAGAGAACGGCGCTGTAGTGAAAGCGTCTCGCGGATATGCCGCATAAAACTCGAGATCTCCTCGAAAGCTTTCTGAATATCGCAAATCGGCAACCCTGTCATTTGGTTCACAGCCGCACAAGCTTCCTCAAAGCTTTGTCCATAGATACAGTCCGATAAAAAAATCTCACTTGCCCGCTCCATACAGAGCATCACATGTTCAATATCAATGGGGGAACTATCTAACAGTCCTTGATATGTTCGATGAACAAGCAGCTCCGGTGCTTGTGAGACTTCTCCAAGCCTGATGTCATTCAATGATTGCAAAGGTTGCTTATCTTTCGATTCATACAACCCTGAATCAACAATCGCGTGAATCGAAATCATCAGTATACTCCTTCAGTCACTGCTTCTTTTTTACCCGGAAGCGGCCCGACATTCGCTATCCCATCATGAGGGAACCCAGGGGATCGAACACGCTTTGCATAATCTCTTTCCAGATTATTCGGAATAAATAGCTCAGGTGTAATGAGTGAAACACAGAGTTGACCATATTCTCCGTAAGCCGTTTCCTTTTGTGTTTGCGGATCAACAAAGTGCACACGACAAAATGGATACAATGGCTGATAAACACATGCTTCATCATCTTCACTGAATGGGGGCCTTTGTGGTGCAATCCCCATCATGGTATTACCATAAAGTCCCATAAATATAACGTTTGGAAAATAATGTGTCGTAATCAAATGGTAGGTTTCTGAGGAAATTGATGTCCCCGCCCAGATGATACTTTTGATTTTTTCCTGATAGCAGGCCAGCATTTGTGGATCTTGGCAAATGGCCTCCAGAAGCGGCGGCGTAATAAATAGTATAGAAATTTCCTGTGTTCGAATAAGCTCATACGCTTGTTGAAGTAAGTGGTGTTTATATCGTGACACTTCTTCTTGCTTGCCTTGTAAAATCAGCTTCTTTACCCATCGTGGATCAAAATCAACCTGAAAACACAGCTTCCCGTCACGGCGAGCAAGCTCTTTGATAGTTCGACCTACAATATGTGGCCCGGTTGGCCCTAAGTGAAGCCAATGTTCGTTTGTCTCTGATTGATAACCAAGAGCGCTAAATTGCTGTTCAACATAACCTAATGCATGTTTGCGAGATGTGTGCTCAACGATACGCTTCGGATTACCCGTTGTCCCACCACTTTCAAATACATGAAAATCACTGAGGTGTGCCAAGCACCCTTTCGGGATCAACTGGGTCACATCAAGCGTTTTCCAATCATTCGTAATATCAGGAAATCGCTGGAGATCAGAAAAATCATGAATATCTGTTAATGGATCGAAATCGAGCTGGCTTAACTTTTCCAACCAATAGGGAGAACCTGTTTCTGGATGAAAATGCCAACGCATTGCTGCATCAATGACATCACGTGGGGATAATCCATGAATATTACCTTCATACAGTTCCTTCATCGTTTATCTACTCCTTGAAGCTGTCTTAAAAAAGCGCCGACGACATTAAGCGTTTGCTCATAATTGAGCCTTGGATCGCAGTATGTCTGATAGGCAGGTCCTTCTTTTATCCAGTCCACTTCATTCGGATGATTCGCACATTCTTGAATGTCATCAGGGCTGGTCTCCAAATGCAATCCACAAAATCGTGTACCTGCTTCATGATGGACCTGAGCTGTCTGCACAATTTCCTCTTTCATGTCACTTATGCAACGTGTTTTCACTCCATGGAGATTTTTCACCGTATTGGCATGCATGGGGTCGCAGATCCAGATCACTTTTGCACCGATATCCTGCACAGCTTGAACAATTGAAGGCAGCTTTTCTTGCACTTGGGATGCACCAAATCGCGTGATCAACACCAGCTTTCCTGCTTCGTTCCGTGTATTCAAACGTTGACACATTTGCTGAAGGTCTTTCGGTGTTACTGATGGACCAATTTTGACACCAATTGGGTTCTCAATCCCTTTAAAATATTCCAGATGAGGGCTGTCCTCATGAAGGCTCCGCATCCCGATCCACTGCATATGAGAACTAAAATTAAAGTAACCTTTTTTCTCGATGCCATAGCCTGTCTGCGATGATTCATAATGGAGATGAAGTCCTTCATGCGACGTAAACACAGGCTGAATTGGCTGGTTATTGATACCATTCGCCAGTAAGTATTGGATAGACTCCATGCCAAATCTTGCTGCATTATAAGCCCATAACATTCGGTTAGCTTGCGGCTTTCTTGCCCATACATTTGGGGCAAAATCATTGATCATTTCACCCATAAATGTATGCATTGTGATCTCATTGACTTCTTCGGTCTCCGCTGATCGTGGCTTCGCGAATTGTCCAGCAAGTCGACCAATCGCAACCACATCATGGCCGTGTGATTTTTCAATGTAGCGACAAATCGAGTTTAAAAAGAGGAGACGTGACTGAAAGCTGACATGATTGGCATCCTTAAATAGTTCTACACAATCACCAGCTTGAAAATACAACTTTTTTCCTTCGTAGACATCAGCTAATTCACGTTTAAGCGAAAGAATATCGTCTTCTGCAACGAGTGGATCAGCCTGGGAGAGTTCCTGCATCACTTGCGCTAAATCATTGGAAGAATAGAGCTGTGTCATTTTGTCATAAAAACGCTGCCAGCTCAGCGGATGCCACCCTTGTGGTGCTTCTTGCGCTTGCAACGAGCTATGTTCTTCAAGATGTTGAATAAAAGAATTGTTATCCCGCATCATCCATGTCCTTTTTGCGAATGGTTCAAAATAGTTGTCAATTGGAAGGACGAACAGCAGACATGCGGACAGGCCAAGATCCCTCTCTATGACAATTCCTTAATACTCTGAAATGTATGCAGCAGTGTGTTTATTTTTGCTACAGATTAAACCTATAACCTAGATCGCAATTTGTACAATAAATTTTCAAAATAATAAGAAGGGATTATTAGAGGGTTTTCACTTATAAAAAATATGGAGGGCTCTGAAAAAAATCGCACATAAAATCAACCTTCTACAAAACAGATTGTCTATAAAAAGCACACTCAAATATCAATTGAATATATAATGTTCAACCCAAACAAAAAACGCTTGCAATATTCTCAGGAAACCATAATATAACGCCCACGGTCGGCGCGTAGCGCAGCTTGGTAGCGCACTGTCATGGGGTGTCAGGGGTCGCTGGTTCAAATCCAGTCGCGCCGACCAATTTCTTACTAAATATCAATCACTTACCTACCTCCACTTTTGTCCCTCTTTTTTGGTTTAAATTCGGTTTAAATAACGTTTAAATAAAAAATTTCTTATACAGTACTTTTCCAACGCAAAAACAGACGGATTTCCGTTGGTGGCATAATCGGTATTTCTGAATTTCAAGCGGTTAAATATCAAACGATTGACTGACGACTATTTTGGATAGTGGATGGTACTTGGAATGGCTGTAATCGGAATGTTTTGTTGAATATTTGAACTGGGCATTTCTGACCAAAATCGACGTAATTCTCTAGCGCACTGTCACCATTCCCGATTTCAGGGGCTAACGAGGGCGCTTAAAATATAACCTTTTTGAATTCTAAGTGTTTTGGCATCATGATAGTGACAGGGGGCTATTGGTGTGTGGGAATTGTGGATATTGGTGGAAACTTGGATTTCGGTTTGAATCGTGGTTGGAGTGGTTATTTTAGGGGGTTAAGTATTCAATAACTTCATTGAACCGACTTTCTTTTCTACCTTAGTGCTTAAAAGAACAACACATGGATCATCTACTGTCATTTTATTCATGCCCAATAACTTTTACAAAAAGAGATGGTGTTTCTCAACATGGAATATCCAATCAATGCTTTCTTTGGGGTCGTCTCCTTTCTCGAAATAAGCGATTGCACCAATCAAGTAACTCTCTCCTTCCCAAGACAATTCACTATACCAACCCCAATCTTCTGCATCAGGCTCAATCAACGCGACTGTGCCTTCTAAGCTCTCCTTCAACCAATCTAAGAGCGATTTACCATAAATTGGATTAATCGGGTTTTCCGGCTCTTGGCTGACATCAAATGCGGATGTTTGAAATGAGAATGTGATTGGCATGTTCTCCAACACTTTTCAATATGAGATGGAATAAGTTTAGCTACAGAAAGTCATTTCTCTCTATATCCGTAATAGGTCACCTTCCGCTCTCAGTTTACTTTGGCTATTCCGTGCTAAATACTGAATAAAACCTAACAGGTCCCACTCGGTCTCATGAACTTCCTCTGTATTCTCGTCATAATGAAAAACCTGATCGCCAATTGACGTTTGCACAAAATAATATTGAGTTTCACTGATCCAAGCGAAAACAAATGGCTTATTGAGGAATTCGAAACAACCAATGTCTTGAATATCATTGAAAAACTGAAATTGGAAAAACAGATGCGTTCTCACATTCCACGTCGGCCTGTATAAATGGATCATATCATCTCCAATTAAGCCGCCATCACTTCTGCCCATTTCTGCTAAAAAGGCCTTGAGCTGGCCTTCAATGACGATATTATATAGACGTGCTATCTGCTCAAGTTCATCTTCACTATAACCTTTCGGAGTCAGAGAAACCGCCTGAGCTTCTTTATATAAATCAGTTATTATCATTCCAGAAAAGTGACTTCTATCAATACGATCATCTGTAAATTTGAAACAGCATTATATCCTATTTTTCAGTACTTTGTTTTCCTGACATCATCAAAATATGAGGAGTGAAGTTAGATAGCTCAAGACATAAAAAAAGGTGGCTAAAAAGCCACCTTTGCTCTAAAATAATCAATTGAGTCAGAGAGTTAGGTTATCCCATCCCTAACTGCCTAAAACCTGATTCGGCACCCCAAATCGCTACAGCCCTTGATATCCCTGAGTTCCAACAAAAAGTGGTGTGAAACCCCTTCGAAAAATTTCGGCACCTCTAGACCCCCTAAACCCTGTCAGAATGCGGCCTGGAGGTATGGGGTGCTGCCGATGCGTTGAAATTCAAAAAACTTTCTCTTACCGCGGTGTTTACAACCCCCCTTGATATTTGAAACTTGCCAGGGTCCCCTTGGGTTTATTGGAACTAATAAGAGGGACAGCTGCGAACATTCCCATCCGCAGCAAACAATTATTAAGAAGTTCCTCCGAAGTGAAACAACTGCAAACAATCTTCTGGCTTTCCATCATCCTCAGGTAAAGGTCCAACCCAACCACCTGGAATCCCTCCAGTTTCATATGCCTCCAAGATTCTAAGAGCTAATGCAGAGTTACTTAGCCCACCAAAAACGATTGCCTTGAGAATAAAATAGAAATCATTATGGATTACAGTAAGAAGACAATTTTCATATATCCATTCAACTTCTTTAATTTCTAAACAAAACTTTTTTGATAACTCACCATATTCAGCCTTGAGACCAAGCTCAAGAACTTTTTTGTTTATATGATTCCACAAAATATTTGTCATTTTGTTGAAGGACTCTGTAGTTGCAGTAAAAATCCTAGAGCTTTCTTCCTGGGAAACTACACCGCAAAATTGAACTCTTCCAGCTTCTTCCTCAAGTATTTCTGTGTAATTCTCAAAATCACGCTCCTTGTCATAATATTGATCATGCCCATCAAGCCTCATGGGCAGACTTGGAAAATCTGTAGTCAGAAGAAAATCAGATTTAGCAATCTCGTACAAACTTTTTGTTGATAACCCTGACAAGAAACAAGGGCTAAGAAGAGCTTTATCTACTCTTCTTATTTCAATCGCTTGTTGCTCGCTTTCAGGATTAAAAAACTCGAATATCATTTTCTACCTCTATCTAATACCGGGCTAAGAACTTCAATCCAAGCATCTTTATTTTGTGAACCATGTTTATTCATAAGAGGAGGATGGCCAGAGCGTAATTGAATTTTAGCCCTTTCTATTAGTTCTATAACCATTTCACCTTTAGCTTCAATAGAGTTTTTAGATCCTGCAATCCCCTCAAGCATATCTCGAATTGCTTCATTATAGTGAGCATGAGTCCCATGAATGGTTTCAGTCACATCGCTCGGATTTGCTACTTTTCTATTTGAAGGGAGCATTATACCATTTGCTAAATCGTTCATATCAAGATTTAATTCCTTAATAAGTCTATGTTCCCGAAACTCCCAAGGTATAACGTGATGAGCCTCTTTGTCTGTGACATTGGAGCCATTTTTTTCAAAGTTCTTTCTTAACTCCTTCCTTTTTCCTTTAGTGCCACTAAATACTTTTTCAGTATCAACACCTTTTACCCAAGTGTTAACCTTTACAGGCACATCACCACTATGACTTGTATCTGAGTACTTTCCAGGTTTTAAATCTCCTTTTAGAACACCACTGGGAGCCTCTGTAGCATAATGTAATAAATCATCAGCCCATAGATGTTTACCTTGTTCTCTTAGTTTTTGGACTGCTTCTTGTAATTTCTTACCGCCTGGGACTAGCTGCTTCAAGGTTAATGTGATCAAACCCTCTTCAGCCATATCACTCAGTATTTGATTTACTGTCTCTGTATCTCCATCACGTAAAGCAACACCTAAGTCATACATTGTCTTAGCTGTTGAGACCTTATCGTAAAGCCCAAGCAATAACATTGCTTTAGAACTTCCACGAACAACAAACCTACTGAGACCTTTAACGATTGCTCCTGCTGCCCCAAATGCATTATGTTCTGCTGCATTTTCACCAGTTGAAGCAGCTATATGAACATCTCCACCAGCAATAAAGGCTGCTAACCCAGCTGAAAGCTTCGCTAAGTCAACGCCTGAATCCCTAAGAGCAATTAACTCTTTTTGACGAGCAGCAATATAAGCAGCTCTATCATTCATATTTACATTCGGGTCATTCAGAAAGTTAAAGTCTTTCTCTAAAGTGTCTTGAGTCTTTTTTAACTTCTCATCAAACTCTTCCTTGGTAAGCTCACCAACATATTCACCGACTACGCCACCTAAAGCTCCTGAGCCACAACTTTGTCCAGAGTTGTTCCCGTTATTGATTGCATGAGCAGTTGCTACGCCTAACGTACAACCCGCAGCTGCGTGTGCTATGTATCTTAATGCATCTCCTAACTCAGCCCCTTTAATTGCTCCAGCCATTGACTCTCCAAGCTGGTCAATACCATATTGCGCTAAGGACTGAACGAACTGTCCCTTAAAGGAATCTAGGTCACCCCCATTAATTAAAGTTGATATTCCTGCTTTAACTGTTGACTGAACAAGTGCTTGAGAAGCTTGGTTTGCTATATCTATTGTTTGTTGAGCTTGAGCGACTGTTGAGGCTCCGGCATTGGCATTCTTAAAGAACTCCATCCCTTTGACTTTATCCATGATACCCGCTGTAACCATTGCAATAGCAACAGACTTGACCCCCTCCTTTGATGTCATTGCTTTGAGGGTACCCTTTAAGCTACGGCCACTTGCAAGGTGAGTTGCAGCTTGAGTTGCCAATGTCACAGCAGCTGCTTGCATTGCGGCTTGGGAGATCCCAAATGCTGCTGGTATTGAACCCCCTGTAGCACCACCTACCCAGCCAGCGCCAGCAGGCCCCATCGCCACACACACAGCAATTGCAATGATCGCCATGGCAGCAGGCGAAAGGCTACTGGTTCTGTCGTGCTTATGGATCTCAACGAGTTCTTGATAAACCTCATCAATCTGACCGCTAAATCTTGGGTCGTTGTAGACATCATTCATCCAAGACAGTGACTTGGTCTCTGCGAACTCTGACATCATGTCATCAATAGTGACCCCTTCCTTCTGACCAAACTCCATCGTCAAGCCGTGGGTGGCATGGACTTTTACACCACCGATGATCTCGTTGTAAACCGCGGTATCAACTTGATCTGTTTTGGTATCTGTCTTGATTTTCCAGAAGGTCTTTTTGATTTTATGATGGAAATAATGGTCTTGTTCCTTCGCCATCAGGAAGTTCACACGGCCATCTTCTGCACGGATCTCCGCGCCTTCACCAGATCTTAATTTCGCAGCTTGCAGCGTGATATGACCCAGCGCAGTGTTGATCACTACCTTTTTTCCTGCATCCAAGGCGGAGCGAATGGCAACGGTTTGGAACATCGTTTGTTCCACTTTCCAACCACCTTCGTTGTACTTATTGTGGTGTTGGGTTTGATCGAAAGCATTGCCGATGTAAATCCCTTGGTCAGCCATGATCTCAATCGTTCCCTCATCCGCATACAACTCTGATGCCGTGATATTGATCCCACCTTTGGCAATCAGGCGGATGGTATCTTTTGCTGAAAGACGGCTCTTGAGGTGCTTGATCACCGTCTTCTCTTTTTTGAAGTCGCCATGCTCCTGGTTCGAATGGTATTTCTGAGTCACTGAAGACACATTAATGCTGCCACCTGCATCAATCGTGATCACACCATTGTTCGCATTGACCTCTGCACCTTGGATCCAAGTATTCCCGAAGGTCTGAATATTGATATTCCCTCCTTGTGAATCGACCGAAGCAATGCTTCCCAGGCGCTCGTCATAGCCATAATCGCGACCAAAACGATGGACCACCGTCTTGTGATCAAATTGCTGAGAGACAATATTGATATTTTCCGCTGCGGAAATACGGCCCGAGTGATTGGCGAGTGTCCCGCCGACATTGATATTCAGGCTGCCTTCACTGTGTATCCGACCTTCATGGTTCCTTAAGTCTTGCGCCACTTTTAACATCGTATTGCGACCAAGCAGCACCGTTTGACCATCAATATTGATACTGCCCCAACTGGCCAAACGCCCTAAAAACTCAACCCGATGTTTTTTAAAGACAGCGTTATCTTGGATTGTCTCTTTCGTCAGGTAAACAACTGGCACAATCACATCTTGCCCTTGGAGTCTTCTCAGCTCCGGCAAGATCATATCTGTTGTGACCGCTTGTCCCGCTCGCTTTTCCCCAAACGCAA
Source organism: Algicola sagamiensis DSM 14643 (assembly GCF_000374485.1). Classification (GTDB taxonomy): domain Bacteria; phylum Pseudomonadota; class Gammaproteobacteria; order Enterobacterales; family Alteromonadaceae; genus Algicola; species Algicola sagamiensis. The sequence goes on along the minus strand of NZ_KB894503.1, from coordinate 9,180 downwards.
GACCATGCTGCGAAGCAAAAGACAAACCATTGCGATACAAGGCCAAGATCTGGTCTGTTTCACTCTGGTATTTCGCCGTGATCCATTGGCGATTGAGCAACGACTCAATCTGCATCCGAATAAACCGCGATTGCACATACTCATTGCCAAGCAATATATACGCATCCGAGGTGAGATCATCCGGCCCAACTGCATGATGTTTGGCATAGAACCAATGGATCCCCGTTGGGTATTGCAGCGGTTGCCCGTTGTGCGCCTCTTGTGTAAAAAAGTTCGTCTTTTTATCTAAGAAATAATCAATATTCTGATACAGATATGGTTGCTCATCCGAAACCACCGCCGGGGCAAATCGAATATTCGAATGCAACTGACTTTGAATATCTAAGTCCCTGAGTTGGCTAGCATGCACCAGCCCTGGGATCGTCGCTTGAAAGAAAACCAAGAATGCCATTAGGCCCGATAACACACGATGCCAAGGGCGATAATGTTTTTCGCTGGGGTATTTATCCGTTAACGTCATCACTACTGTTCCTACTGCTCATTCCACCAATTCGTTGAATTTCTGATTTTTCGCTTCACTTTGTTTTCTTCTTCTTCGAAATAGTCGTCCAACCATGACAATATCGAGGGTTCATTGTGATACACTTTTTCGACTCTGGTAGGGTGATATGAGCATGGTGCACGACCATGTTTTTCTTCAAATCGTTCATAATCTCCTGGCTTACTGTCAACCGGATGTCCGTTGTGGTGTGTGTATTCACGTTCACAATATTTCTTTTGACGGTACCCCCAAACTGTGACCGTTCTCGGTTCATTATCACCAACATGGGTGGCCTCGGAAAAACCCATATAGGTCGAAAAGCCTGCCTCTGTGCGTGCTTTTCGTCTGTAATGCGCCTCTCGTTCCACCTCAACATACGCCATGCCTTTCTCGATCGGGTCATGATTGGATGGATTTAAGTTCGACTGACTCGCATAGACATTTCCCGTGACATGGAACAACGTTTCTCGTTCAACCGCATTCCTATAATCATGAAAACCTTCTTTCGCGACAATCCGCTGTTCACACTGAGCCACCGGACTGATCTCTATGACATGGTCATCAATCTCATCATAAATCGATCGCTCTCTATCAAAACCGGGCCTATTGCGATGGCGATCTCGATAGCGTGGCGTCACACGTCTTATCGGCGGCTCTCCCTTCAAACTGTCACAGTGATATTTACTCACTTCTTGCCCATTCAGGTAATATTTTGTGACCGAGAACTTACTGGTTTCTGAGATATGTAGACCAATACTTTTTACCTTCCCACTGGGGTAATTCAGACGAGCATCACCGAAGACTTCAAAAAAGGAGGTGTTATTGGTCAAGCCGATACTGCCTCGTGCGTTAAAATCTCCAAAGGAATACATCCGCCCTGGGGGTGAGTAAAACGCTAATTTAGTTTGTTTGTTGTGTTCGACAGGGCCGTTCAGTTTCACATCGACATAAGTCTCAACACGGTAGCGTTCATTATCCACAAACGCAGACGCTATCTGGAAGACACCATCCGGTCGATTCACGCCAATACGGGCCGAGGCATTCAGAACATACTCAGGCGCAAGAATGTCCAAGCTCTTTTCAGCCGTCACACTGACTTGATTACTCAGTCGTGTATTCAAATCAATCCGGTCATGCTGACGCCAAACATAATAAGGGTTAATATTCTCAAAATACTTCGCTTTGATCTCGACTCGGTCGCCAATGATATTCGCACGAGACGTCTTGTGTCGGTGCTTGACTGTCCCTTCGCGAGACATCAGTCCAATATTAGTTGGGTCATCTTTTTTAAGTAAGTCTCCACGCCGATCTCTTGTATTTCGGCTCTCTCCCATATACGGATACAAGCTGCCATTTCTCACTAGCTCATTCTGGGAGATCAACTGCACTGTGCCTCCTAAGATCAAGCCGCCGAATTCATTCAACAATGATTTATCCGTCACTAACCTGACTTCACCGCCTTCAATATTGCCGCGATTCACCAAAGACTGACCCGTTGCGATCACCTTCGCCACAGAATCAATATTGCCGACATTCAAGACATAACCTCCCGCTCTGAGGGTCACTTCCCGTTTGCCATAGATATCCCCATGGTTGGTGAAACCCCCTGCGGTATCAATGATCACCGCTTTATCAGAGAGAATTTTGCCATGTACAGTCACCGCTTTGCTGGGTTCGATTTGGAAGATTTGGACCTGTTCGGTGATCGGCGCATATTGCCCTTGATAATCCGAGGTCATTAAGGCATCCGACAAGGTATTCAGACGGGCTTTTTTATCTACCGTCAACGCCCCATTGGTTTGGATATGGATCGCAGCGGCATCCACCGACCCCATGATTGTGCTATCCCCTGAATTGACTTCGGGGGTTTGTGTATTAAAAAATGAGTAACGACTCTTGGCTTTCTTTCGTTCTTGAGTCCGAATGACTTTTTGTTGGGTGTAGTCAACAACCAAGGTGCCAAGGAAAAGATTCAACCCGCCAGAACTGACAACCTTGTCCCCTTCCGGGTCAAGAATATACGACTCGGTGCCTTCCAAGCGTGCTTCCATATTCATGCCCACACCATCGACCACAGCTTGGTCTGCGATCACATCCAAGGAAAGGACACCGGGTGCTTTGACATTTTTAAGCGTAATTGTATTCCCCGCTTTCGCTGTCAGGGTTCCAATTGCGCCTGTTGTTTCATCAATCTCCGCGGTACCACTGACCAATGTCACACGAGAGAAGCCCTCGAAGGAACAGCCGTCACATTCAATGTCGTTTGGGCTGATTATAACCAGATCCGCAGTCTCACCTACAAGTTCAATCTTAGCGTTCAGTTTAATTTCTTCAGCATTGACGATGATCACATCAGCAGCAGGTATTTGCGAACCATCATCACTTTCTTGCTCCATGTTCAGGACTTTGAGGGTTCTCTGATGATGCTGAAAAGATGAATATTGATTTGAAGAAATACCTACACGATTCGTTTTAGAGAATCTTGAGATAATTGAGTTACTATCTTCACTACTCAATAACTCAGGCTGTTGATCAGTTGATGTGACATCAATCATTAAAGATTGCCTCATATCAAAAATATCTGCCTCACGACTAATGCATTTTTCAAGGTTCGAAATAGAGTTCAAACTATTTACATCTATTTTGGAAGAAGGGATTGAAAGGTCTATTCCCTCAGCACTTAACGAGCAAATTTGGGAAATAGAGGATAATTTTTCTGCTGTAAAACCTCCCAGTTTTGCTTGTAAGCTTGATACTGCATCCTGATTGAGCAACTCATTGCTAAACGAACGCATTTCCGTATAGTCGGAGCATCGTCCCTTATCTGAGCATGCTCTTATTTTATAATGATGCTTGCCATTCATCGGCTGGAATTGACGAATTGAATAGACGCTGTCTCTAATGTCAGATGCAATAATGGTCCCATCCATTCTCGCAATTTCAAAATATGCGGTTACCCTATCAGATGGATCCCACAATAAAATATAGCCACCATCTTTTGCAGAATAAGCAAGCTGCATTTCGCTTGGTGTATTTGGAATAAAAAATGCCTCATATGGGGTTGTCGCAGAAGTATATGAGGAACAGCCCACACTTGATCTTGAATGGCAAGCTTTCACTCGGAACCGATAAGTCGAACCATTTGAAACTGAGAAATTCTTTTTAGTTGAGTAAAGAGTACTAGAATGAGTAACCCATTGCCCTTTATCTTTTTGATATTGAAGTACATAGGATGATGCCCTTGATGGTGCTCCCCAAGTGATCTCAAGGGTTTCTTCATCCTTTTCAGTCACTTTTAGTGAGTATGGCTTTCCTGGGGCACGATACACATTCACATACCTACTTTCAGTGCCACTTGGGCTACATACGCCATCGACACACCCATGAACGGAATATTCATATTTTCCTTCGTCAAGACTATACTCTGTATAACTTGTTGAAGTTACAGAAGAAAGAAGTGTCCAACCTGACCATTGCCATCCACCTTCAGATTTTCTGCGGTATACTTTATATTTTTCTGCACCGGGTGTTGTTGCCCAAGTTACTGTAAATGTTCCATTATCATCCGTAGATGGTGCACTCACGTAATCTGTTTCTGGGACGTTATAATCGGCTGCCCAACTTGAGGCTCTATCATTAAAACCACGAGGACCAACCTCAATAATACTTCCATCACCTTCCAACTTTATTGAACTTCCACCATGTGCATGTTCATAAAGGGTAATAGATGATCCTTTAGGGATATAAATACTGGTGACCTTGTCATTAAAAAATCCAGGAAACCAATTGCGGTCGGAACTAAATAAGCCCTTTGAAGGCATGAGTGCAAATTTACGCCCTTGACCATAAGTATGCTCATACACAACAGCTAATTCGAAGCCATTATGTGTATCTGCAGAGGGAATAGCGCTAAATGCAGCGAGTGCTGCAAAGCATAAGCTTTTATATTTCATGATACGATTTATGTAAATATTAACTTATTGATTTAAAGATTAATTAGAAATGAAAAAATCTATTTTTTTCATTCTAAAAAGGCAAAACAATCAACGGTGATTGTTAAGTTTTGAGGTAAAAACAAGTGTGATATTTTTGAGTTGGTTAATTTCTTCTGTTGTTTGATAGAAACGTCTGATCAAAGACACAATTTACTTCTCCTATTATATTTTATAATTTCATACTTTAGTTCCATTTTTCGAGCGCCACATTATATTTTTATAAAACTAGCTTTTTCAACTCTAATCTTATCAACAAGTTGACATTTAACGCTTTATTGAATCTCAATAAACCAATAAATTACAAAATTTACTCGGAATAAATTTGTCACAACTCGCTTCATTTTCACTCAATTAAATGACTAACAACAATTTATATACTGCTATAACTGGCAAAAAACACCACCAAACCCAATTTTCCACGCCAAACCATCAGCACTCCAGTTAAAACAAGCCCTACCGCCCGATAAGCCTGGAAACCCCAAAAACAAGATTTTTTCCACCGTTTCCATCCGCTAAGCCTTATACAACAAGCATTCATCATCAAAGAAGTGGCAAAACGCATCAAAGTTGGAAAACACATTCACAGGGCGGGTATAGAGGCCCCCTTGAGTGGTTGAACTTGGCCAGGGTCCCCTCTATTATTTCCGATTTTCAGTTTTCTTCTCTCGCCACTCACCTATTCTTGCATGACGCTCATCATCATATGCAGACGCAATATGGGATACGAGAAAACAATGATCGCACTTAAAGTGAAAATGATGAAATAGCTCGTCATTCTCATTGCGCTGAGACTGTTGCCAAGTTTCACCGCACCCAGGACAAAGACGAACCGCCTCTCCTTCTCTTCTTCCCCAGTAACGTAAAAGGTAATAGTAGACAGGTATGTTTAGCGCTTTAGAAAGTTCAGCACATAGGCTCCGGCCTTCTTTTGACAGCATACTCTCTGGAGACGCAAGCTCTTTGTAGCATTGTATTTCCAAATAACCATTCATAAACAGCGCATCGAGTCGTTGATAATTCCTGACCCAAAAGTAAAAACGCTCTTTGAAATATTCAGAAACAGGTAAGCAATACAGCGGAATTCCAAAACCACTGTCACCATGAAATAACCCCCATGATGCATCACCTAAATGGGTAAACAAAAAAAGGTGGGAAGCATCAGAATACGCAGTTGTGATGTCTTTATTCTCACCACCGACTTCTGACCAAGTTGGTTCTTGACCGATGATATCTACAACTTGCCCCAGTTCTGATAGACCATATTTACTATGATATTGGCGCTGTATCGCATCACGTCCATTCATGTGAATATAAGCCATCATCTGATTGCCACTCACGACAACATGGTAGTCATCCCTTGCTTGACCATTGCGGGTTAATGTACAAAGGTAAACATTAATCTTGTCTTCAGCTTCTTCTTGTTTTTCCTTGGATACTTCACCAAAGTTAATTTGATACAAAGGCATATTTTTCCCTTTCTAAAACACTTTACCTATTTGAACATACACCACTCATCAGTATATCCACCAGCTCCAAAACAAAAAAGCCCAACAAATTCGCAGGGCAAAAAGGCAATACCGATACAAGTCATCACGCGCTACGTGTCATTCGCAACTTAGCTCTAGGTTATTTTATCCATTTGGTGGAGACGAAACCGGAAGAATTTTGCCGTTTGAGATGATGAAGAATGATGAGGTTGGGAAAAGGGTTGCCAATGATTGTTACCGTTGAAAACGAATTATTTGAACATCTATTTCGTTACTAAAACCAGACAATGCTTCCATCATTATGTTCAGCGCTTCATGCGGGTATACGACTGGGCCGGCGGGATAAAGTTTATTCTTGGTCTGAAATAATGGTTGAAATGAACGGTAGGGGTCCACTTTGAGTAAACTCAAAACAAACTATAAATTTTGAAGCAGCCGAGAGGCACTTTATCAATATTTGTGGGGGTGAATGGCTTTTAGTCTTTTAATTAGGAACTAAAAGCCATTTTATTCATTTTTAACTACTTTTCGAAATCTGTTTAAAGGCGGTAAGCAGAGTGACCTACCTGTTCGTTGGATGAATATTTTCCTGGCGCAAAATTATAGGAACCATTCTCATGGGTAATTTGAAAAATTGACCAATTTGAGAAGCGATTTTCTGCTGGTTGTGGCACATGACCTGAATCGCAGAATTGCTTTAAACGATTGTATTCATTCGATGATATCGTGAAGTAAGAAAAATATTTTCCATCCGATAAATAACTCTCACCTGAACTTCCTGTAGTTGTTACTTGTTGTTGATTAGAGTCCTCTGCCCAGTACCAAAATTCACCATTTTCAGGAGCGCAAAAGACATTTGTTTGTTCGGCACAAACATTTTGTGAGAGTAAAAAAATAGGGAGAACAAATAATTTTTTAAGCATACTCATGATCCAAATCAAAAGTAGTAAAAATATACCGTACCTTTTTAAGGGTCAACCAAAGCTTTTCTGGTAGTACCAGTTAGGTATGGATCATTCATGAATACCTCCCATCGATGAAGGAGAAAACCCGTCAAAGAAGCCTAAAAAAACTTGTATGAGGCGAAGAGCTATAGGCATCTAGCTTAAAATTCAATCGTACGATTTGTGAAGCGGATTTGAAAAGAAGCGATCATTGAAAAACTTCTTTTCATGATAAGAAGGCGTTTATGTCGAGATCAGGAAAATAGATTGGTTAATGTTGCCTTTCCAGATTTTCTAACCGCTCTTTTAATTCTTTGACTGAGTCCAATAGAACTGGAACTAAGCCTCGATAATCAACTTGTAGAATACCATTTTGATCTTCGATAACTAACTCAGGAAATTCAACCTGTACTTCCTGAGCAATAACGCCATACTCTGTGCGATTAGACTGTTGGCCATTGATGGTTTCTGGGCGCCATTTATAACTATATCCATAAATACGGCTTGCTTTATCAAGGCTGTTATTGAGTCGAGTTATATCCTGTTTTAGATACATATCACTTGGGTTAAAAGGGAATAATAGGCTTTCTCTACCTGGTGCATAAAAGAAGTCTCCATTAACAGATTGTGTTAAATTCACTCTGAATCGATACCAAGGGCTTAAGGAGTGCCTTGCAGCTTGCGCGTAGTAACCTGCTCTACACTGATTTTGAAAACTGATATATTCATCTATCTCAATATTCAGATACTGCTTCTCCGCAAAAGCGGAAACTTTATCCGTATGCCATGTGCCAGTAACGGTAATATGGTTATTGTTTCCATCGAATAACCAATACCAATGACTCCCATCTATCTTTCCGCAATAGACATTTAATGTGCTTGCCACTGAGTGAGCTTGAGGAATGAATGCAAGGGAAGTAAATAAAGCCAAAAATAAACTAGGTAATTTCATGAGTTCAATCGTTAGTTATAAAAAAGGGGACGGAATTTAACAGAATTTAGTGATATAGATCAAAGGAAATAACTTAAACTTATGAAAATAAGTAAAAAGAACTATTTTAAAGTCAGCAAGTTTTAAGTTCACCTCTGGGGTTGCATGTAAATTAAGCATTGGTAATAAATTCGGTTTACTTTGAGCGGAGATTTAAAAAGCAGGAGTGCTGTGCCAGAGAAGCTATTTTTGGGTCTAACCACTTTATATACTCTAAATAAAGTCTAAACCTTTAACTTTTCTTTTTAAGTCTTTATGAACATCAACTGTAAATTTATCATATTTCTTGACAATCTTGGTCACAAAGCCCATTCCAGGAATAGGGTTCGCTACACTGGCTGCCATCCCGGCAACAGCCATGATTTTTTCACCGGTTGTGGCGCAATCATCTGTCAGGACTTGAGCGGTGTCGTATAGATCCCATAGGAACATGCCGCCTTTGTAAATTGCATACCCAATAGGGATAAAAAGGCAAGTCGGCCATCGGAGTCCAATTGGTGGGGTCGCCGTGGACGTAACCATATAGGTTTAAGCCATCGCCGTCTTCAGGCGGACACGGTTCAGCCAACGACAACGCTGGATAGGTATTTAGGTTCCTTTACAGCTTGTGCACCAGATACCAGTGATCACTTTTACATGGGTTATGTCAATCGACTCATCAACTCCGATTGTGATACCCAAACCCAAAGAGATATTATTTGGGAGCTAGCGCAAAGTGGAGGTTTCAATGGCTATATCCAAAATAAATAAAAACCAGGGCTTGATTCTACGTATCCAAAGCTGATTCATCTATACAAAGCAGATTATAATCGGACGCTCGATGAAGGTGGGAAGACCTATTGGACCAATCTTATTAAGACAGATCCAAACGTTACTTTTATGGGTGCCGTCCACACTGTCATCTATAGTCATGGACTTTCTCAAATTAAAAAGTGTTCAATGTAACGAACATTGATGCTTTGGGTAGTGGGAGAGCTGCTGCCCATTTCCTGACTTGTTCAAGTTTGCTCATGTCATGGTTATAGATAAATAAGCATTCACAGGAGCTATGATGATTTCTGGTGTATGAGGTGAGAAAAAGAATGTGGTGCTAATCTGTTGATTGATCTGACAAATCAATAGTCAACAAAGAGAAACACCACATGGCAAATCATAAAGTATCACCACTGAAATCACCAGAAATAGATCCACTGAATGACGTTTTAAAACAAGGGGCACAAGC
>NZ_KB894502.1 GCF_000374485.1 Algicola sagamiensis DSM 14643 | reverse complement strand
ATTCGAACGACAAATCCAATCGAGTCCGTGTTTGCGACGGTTCGTTTAAGAACCACGAAAAGTAAGCATGGTGGCAGTCGAAAAACGACACTGGCGATGGCTTATAAGCTGCTGGTAACCGCACAAAATAAATGGCGTCGATTGAGAGGCTACCGCCTTCTAGCTGATGTCATTGCAGGGATCGAATTCAAGGATGGAGAAAAAGTAACGTCGGATGATCAACAGGATGCTGCATGATCATGTCATACACCAGATTTGACTATAGCTCGCATTCACAGGTTTAATTACCCAATCTTTTTTCAGACTTGACTCTTAGATGCCTACATCTAGAAAATAAAACTTTTTCATTGGAAACGATACCCAGTATAATGCTATAGCTTTCTGGAAGTGAACCATTCGAGATTCTTGGTTTAGACAGGAAGCGTCAGTTTAATTTTATTATTGGTGGAAGTACGCTCTAGCTTTGCTTGCACCTACTCGTAACACAGAATGGCTTCGTCCATTCATTTTTAAACATGACAGGTTTTAAAATGAAATTCTCCCAAAAAAAACTGCTTTTAATCATCGCTGGCTCATTGGCTACAACTCCGGCTTTCTCAGCAGACTTAGATTACTTTGTTGGCGCTGACGTTGGTGTTCGTTTAGATGGGGACTTGGAAATATCCCGTAACGGGCAAGAGCAGAAAGAAGAAATGTCGACCTCTGCTGTACTTGGCTTTCATGGTGGATTTGTCTATGACGACAGCCATCGGGTCACAGTCGGCCTTGATTATCGTGGATTGAATGATGATGACAAGGATAGTGATAGCGATAGACAAGTGACGACACTATTTACCAAATATGATTATATGCTTCCTATCAAAAATGATCTTTACTGGACAGTGGGAACGAAACTTGGATATCAAAGACAAGATGGCGAGGATAAAATCAAGGACTTAAATGGTGGTATTGTTGGTGTTCAAACTGGTTTAGACTTTGCTTTTGACAGTTGGAAACTGGGGACAGAAGTTGCTTATTTACATCACTTAGAAGAAGCAAAAGGCTTTAATGGGGATGGGGAAGAAGTAAAATTTAATATTGGTGATGAAGTCCTTGTGATGTTCACATTCAACTATTATTTCTGATCGCTAGCAGCGTGATTTTAGAGCCCTCACATTGAGGGCTCTATTATTTTTCACATCAGTGATATCCGCCTAGAACCCACAAGCTGTAGATTCAACTGGGTTCGTACGAACCTCTTCTAACGCGTTATATCTGTTTTTAAAGTTTGCGAATTTTGTCTTATTCGTTCGGTTCGAAGTAAAAGCCTGCTGTAGACCTTCTTCCGCCCCAACAGCCAAGCCATTATTAGCACTTAAGTAACGGTACCAGTCATTTTCCGCTAGCTCAGCTTCTGTTTTTGATGCACCAAAGTAACTCCGCGTTTGTGGCAAATAAGAGACTTCTGCTGTTGCGATCTCAGGCCACTCTGCCAACTGCTCATTAAATAAAGGTGAGCAAGACTCACATGGCATCTGATTAATATACACAGTTAGCTCACCACCCGAGGTCAAATCGCCACTTAAAATATCTTGCTCAATTCGGCGCATCGCTTTGATCTCTGCATCATTTGCACGTGCATAAGAAGCAGCTCGAAAGTAACGCCCAGTTTGTGCATACTCTTCCTCTGTCATTTTTCCTGTTACAATGCGTTCGTTTTCTCCCATTTGTGCTTCAATGCGCGAAGCAAATGCACGTTTTTGTTCTTCACTCACGACACCTTTAAATGGGACGGGCGTTTCACCACTAAATGAGTGGTAAATTCGAGTCACTTCTTTGCCTCTTTGCAGATATCGGTATTCAAATCTCGCGATAGATTTTTTATTGATTTGTCGCAAAGCTGGGTCGACATTTGCTTTGACAAGAGTTCCACCAGTTGCCGAGAACTCTTCTCGATAAGCGGCACCGAATGAGTCTACAATTCGGTCAACTGTATGATTCAACTGGCCTGGTGCCAAACTAGTCAATTCAGTCACTTTGGTTAAATTGACCTGTGCTGCAAAACTAAAAGTAGAAACCCCAGATAGTAGTAACGTTGAAATAACACGTTTATAATTTTTCATTAGACTTCGCCCTTACTCAATCTCAGCAGTACAAATATTGGTTAAAAATGATTCTTGGCTTGCCGCCAGCTCTTCTTCTGTCCAAGCTTCTTCAGCCGCAAATTCTGCTGCACTTGAGCTGGTAAAAAATTCGACCGCTGCAAGGCCATCCATGACCAGCGCGATAGGCATCATGATCTCAAATAAATGAGCCAATACACCTTTTTGCTGGTAGTTATGTTGTGGGAGAGGAACAATCGCTTTTTCGTATTCGCTGGTATACCAAGACCATAGCCCTCTATCGGTCATATCAACGAAACACTGATGATTTGTATGTTGGGAGCCTACATACTCAAAATTGGTCGAGCATGGGACATTAAAAAAGTAGCCGAATCTATCTCGAAGTGCAGAAGAAAGGCGGGCAAGACGAAAATGAGTTCGAAGGTAGTTTTGATTTTGTGCGTAGGGTTTTACTTCAACCTTAATCGCACTGTCCAGAACCTGTGCGAGATACTCTCGATCACTTGGCCATATATTTTGCAATACATAAGTATTTCCCATAAAACGAGACAACACATCCATCCGGATCCCGTTTGCTTTCCATTGATCTTGGGGAATGGTCTCACTTCGATCACGCAAGATTTGCACAGCCAAAGCAAGCTTTGCCACTAAGGTATGAATATTCTCGCTATACCGATTACTTTCAGCCGCATAAATATCATAGGCTTTATGGAAAATGTCAGGGTCAACTTGTGCCTTGACGACACTCGCTCTGACCGCTTCATTATCCCGACGACTAAACGTCGCGCCATTGACATTGGGATTCAACTCTTGTTCCGTAAAACTTTGTGGTTTTGCTTTAGTAAAACCAGCTTCACGAGTGATCAGCTGATATGAATTGTTTTGGTTATTTGACACCTCATAGTACGCTTGAAAATCAGACCAGGCAGTTTGCCAAGCGATATCATTGAGCACCCAGGCGTTATCATTTTTCAGGTCAGAGTAATTCGAATCAGGCTCATTTAAAAACAATGTTTTGAGTTGATCATCGGAAAACTTTGCGCCTTTATCATGGTAATGAAGTGCCTTCGTAAAGGTATCTGCTTTTATATTTGATGCCTGAACTTCGCAATGAAACAGACTGATGACACTAAGCGCAATAACGGTTTTATTCATAGTACTTCTCATTTGAATGATTACAGGTAAATAAGGAGTAATCAAAATAATCCCATATAAATAAATATGCAACACTTATGATTGATTTTTATTTATTTTTTGGATAAAAAGTTACATATAAAATACTTTATGTTGAATTTTTGGAATCAAAAATACGCTTAAAAATAAGCTAAAATGGCTACATAAAAACATACAAATAATGAAGACAAAGGCCCCTCAGAACACTTGCAACTAAAGACTCAAGAGCAGAAACCCTTTGTAAAAAATAAATAAACTTGATTTTGAAAAAGAAATATTGAAAAGAATGGTTCTCTCTTAAAAACGCACCTATCGTAATTTTATCGCGACCTTAAAAACGGATACATTGAATTAGGAACACGCTCTTACCTATCACCTTAACTCTTTCGCAACATTTAACCCTACCACAGCCCCAAACCCAATAGGAATAAACATGCAAAATTTGTTTTCCTGTATTACTCTGCTGGCAGATTGAAAGTCAACCAAACTCAGTGAAAACATTCGGTGCCAGGGATTTTTGAGCCGGCATGGCATTATCCATATTTGCAATGCCCGTCCCATTTTTCGCAGAGAAAGTGATGTCGGATGTCATTGGTAACCAGCAAGAGGAAAGTATTGAAAAGCACAGGCAACGCTGCGCTTTTCATATGGATGTCATTTTGATTCGTTGATTTCCATCCAGCGACAAATCGATGAAGCAACTTCAGAGTGCTCATTTCTGAGGCCTTTGATCACTCCTTGCCTATCTTGTTGTGTCTTATTTTGACTGAGCTTCCAAGTTCCCTGAAGTGACTTAATATCGATCTCAATTCCTATCAATCCCTTTAGCTGAACCGCAATAAAATCACTGGGTGCATCAGATACTTGCCAAGGGTTCTGACGATTCTTTTCTTGTTGATTTGTCAACGCATTTAAGTGTGATAACTTCCAGTCATCCTCATGGAAAAATCTTAACGCTCCCCTTGCGTGAACTGTCATATAATTCCAAGTGGGAACCACTTTTTCGTGTTCAATTTTTGAGGGGTACCAACTGGGAGAAATATAATGGTGCATCCCTTGAAAGATCACTAGTATAGGCGCAAAGGGGGTCAGGTGTTTTTCAATCTTATTTCCCTTCGCAATATGACTCCTTAGTACGCCTTGGTCAGATAAATCACGGTGAAGCACAAAGGGCAAATGATCTGCAATAAGTTGCCCATCTTGCATAGAAACAAGGGTACCAAACGGGTTGTTTTTTATCATGTCATGCATGAATAACGTTCGTTCCTCACGGAATACTTTCGGTTGAAACATCGATAACTCCTTCAGTGGTCACCGCCACACTCAAATACCTAGCACAACATCACTTTTAGGACGTGCACAACACGGCAACACCTTTCCTTCATTGATAAATCCTGTGGGTTCATCAATATATTCAATACTGCCTTGTAACAATTCACACTCACATGCTCCACAACCCCCTACCCGGCAACTATGCTCTGCATTGATACCAATCTGTTCTGCTAACTCAAGCAATGTATTTGCTTGCTGGTTCCAAGTTGTTTCCTTTCCAGACTCTCTAAAATACACCTTATGCGCTAATTCATGATGGTGTTGACGAATAGAATTTTCGACTTGCTGCGCGCCAAATGATTCTGAAAAAATCTGTTCAGATGAAACGCCTAATTCATTGAAAAGATTTTTAATATCCGTCATCAATATCTGAGGGCCACAAATATAGACTTCATAATCATCTAGAGGGAGAAGTGTTTGAATCAATGCTCTGTCTATTTTTAGTTCACTATTGAATTGATTTTCTTGTCGGTCTTGTGGTCTTGGCTTCCGATAGATAATGTGTGTTTTAAAACGACCCGATGCATCTTTGGCTAATTGTTTCACTTCATCCTGAAACAAATGAGACGCCCCATCTAAGCATGCGTAAATCAACCATACTGGCCGCTTTGCTTTTAGTGCTTGATATAACATCGGGAGCAAAGGTGTGACACCAACACCTGCACCGACAAATACAATGGGCCGATTGGAATCAGACTGGATACAAAACTTTCCTTTTGGTCTTGATATAGCAACAGACATACCCACTTGCGCTTCTGAATGGAGCCAGTTGGACACAATGCCGTAGGATGGACCTTGTTCATTCATACGTTGCTCTCGTTTGACGGTCACTCGATAAATACCTAAATTATCAAGCTCTGGCGTATTCGATATCGAGTAACAGCGTTGTAAGGTTTGATCATTCATCTGTACTTTTAGAACAATATATTGACCAGCGATATAGCTCGGGAGTCGTTGTCCTTTCTCAGGTCGAAGCAGAAGAGAAACCACTGAATCATTTTCCTTTTGTTTTTCAACTATCTGAAAATCAACAAATTCATCCATTATTTTTTACCTCTCATATCCCAAACTATCGTTAGGCTTCGTATTGTATTGATCGGTAAGTCTGTTGATAGAACCAATTTTAAAAAAATGGTCAAACCAATATTTGGTGAGGTGATTTTTCAACAAAATCCATTACAGATAATTTAAACAAATCATCCATAGGTTTCGCTAAAAAGTTATCGGATCGTGGAGGTTAAAAAAAGCCGAAGTCAATGACTTCGGCTTTGAATTATCTTTTTCGACAAAACTCAACTTTTTCTGTCACTTGCTCAATGCCTTTTAATGGCTGTCGCATCCGATATTGCTTAGAATCAATAAATTCTTGCGCCTCGGATTGAGAGCTAAATCTTTTGGCCGCTTCAAGTGCACCATAACTGTTGCTTGATGCCGCATAACAACCTGTTGACCAACCTCTGCAATTTAACTTGATCACCCAGTTTGAAACAATTGCAGTTTCACTTTTCTCGAATGAAGGACAATAAACAGCAAGTGCACTGTTTGATAAAAAAAACATTAAAAGACAAATATATTTACTCACAACTGAACCTCTGCTCTCACTCTGTATCGTTCAAAATTAAAAACTGTAACTCGCATAGCCGGATTGCGATTGATGTTGGGTATTTTACATACAGTTTTCTGAACTGATACTGAATATAAACATTTTCCTATAACTTGAGACCCATTCCTCGTTGTTCAATCCAAATATGAGTCCAAAGGTAACGTTTTCAATTTGCGGAAGTGACCAAAGGTAAAAACAACTTCACGCCCAAGCCTGGCTGACAATCAAATAAAACCACTCGGCCATGATGCAAACTTGCGATTGCTTTGACCAGAGATAAACCCAGCCCTAGTCCGCCATCTGTTCTACTTTTATCAACACGATACATCCTTTCAAATACACGTTCCATTTCTGCTTCGGGAATACCGGGTCCATTATCGGAGATTTGCAGGCACAGCTCAGACGCATTCAGGGTGCCACATTGAATGACGATCTGACTGCCTTCAGGACAATAGCGAAGCGCATTTTCAATCAAGTTTGCCACTTGTTGCACCATCAGTTCTCTATCTCCCTGGATGAACAATTCGGCTTTTGGTCGTTCAACCGTTAACGCCATCCCTGCATCTTCTGCAACATCTGTATAAATCTCAGAAACCATACTCAGCACATCGGTAATATCCAGCTTGGTAAATCGGCTGCGACGCACGCCAGATTCAATTTGAGAAATACGTAGCAGCGCGTCAAATGTTGCAGCTAAACGCTGCGACTCCATCAGTGCTTGCTCTAGTTCATATCGTAAGCTTTGCTTTACTTGATCTTCCTTATCGATGCCCTCTTGCAGCACCAATAGGTTATGCTGAAGACGAGTGATTGGTGTTTTTAATTCATGGGCAATATTGGAAGAAATATCACGCATGGAAGCAACTGACCCCTCTAATCGAGAGAGCATTTCATCCATTGCAACAGAAATTCGGGCCAGATCATTATTGGAGGTTTGCTCCCCTGTTCTCGCTGACAGATCACCCTCTGAGACTTCATGGAGTACAGTTTCGATACGGGAAATTCGTTTTTGACTTAAGCGGCTGATCATTACAGCAGAGAGGGCCGTAAAAATAAAAACCAATACAAACGCCATGGTAAACCCAGATGCTAAGATACCCAGTATAAAGTCATCTTCAATTGGGTCATCGTCGGTAAACCCTTGTTTATCTTGACTGAGTTGTATGGATTCGTGATATATTTTTTCGTTTTGTTGGTCGAGTTCGTATTCAACATAAAAGTAAGTTACGCTTGCCATCAACAACAAACTCATTAAGGATATCAATCCAAACATCACACCTTGTTGAACGGCTGAGCTTTTCAGCCAAGTTGGAAGTCGAAAGATAGATTGGGCTCTTGTTAGAATAGAAAACTTCATTTGTCAGACAGCTCTTCTTTTACCTCTAACCGATATCCAGAACCACGAACCGTTTGGATAAGTCGATCTCCAAAGGGCTTTTCCAGTTTATTTCTTAGGCGGCTGATATGCGTTTCCACCACACTCGTTTGTGGATCAAAATGAATATCCCATACATGTTGAAGGAGCATTGTGCGGGTGATCATCCGTCCCGGATGGCGCATAAATAACTCAAGAATACGAAATTCTTTCGGTTGCAAATCAAGCGCCTTCCCTTGTCTCTTGGCCGAGTGTTCATAAAGGTTCAATACAATATCTGCATAAACGAGTTCATCTTGAGATTCGTTCGTTGTAAGATTTGATCGTCTGGACAGTGCGACAACACGCGCAAGTAATTCAGAAAAAGCAAATGGCTTCGTTAAATAATCATCGCCACCTGCTTCCAATCCTTCAACTCTGTCATCAACTCCACCTAGCGCTGTTAAAAATAAAATTGGCATTCCTATTTGTGCTGCCCGGAGTGATTTAACCAAAGACAAACCATCCAACCCAGGAAGCATTCTGTCCACAATTGCTACATCAAAATCCTCGGTCATACAAAGCGTCAATGCATATTTTCCATTATCAACAGCTTCGACTTGATGACCTGCTTCCCGCAGGCCTTTTTCCACAAATTGACTGAGACTCACATCATCTTCAATGAGCAATATTCGCATCATTCTCTCCGGTTATACCTTTATTTTATACTGCAACAGCGGGCTTATCTTCTTCCTTTGACTCACGAGTCGACTCAGCTTTTTCTTGCTGTTGATTACTTTTTTTTGTGAACAAGTAAGCAACACCACCTGCAAAAAAACATGCACCGAGTGAGACAATACTGGCCATAAAAATGGCGATCATGGTCACAACACTCATAGTGATAAAGACAGATGTCACAACGATTGAAGGAAAACGATCTCGCAGTTGCGTTAACTTTTTCATGATTGAGGTTTCTTTTGACTGACTCATACATTACTCCTATAAATCAATACCATTCAAGGTTATTCTGCTGCGCTTAACGTCACTTCTTGCTTGACGCCCATTGGAGTCCGCATTTCAATTTCATACACTGGCTGACCAAGCTCTTGGTCAATATCAACACTGATGATCCGTGTGCCGATTGGCATGTCAACCTTGCTGATGGCTTGTTCAAGAGTCAAGTACTTGCCCTGGTGAACAGCGGTGTACCACTGCGTATTTTCGAATCGCTCCTCTCGTTCATCATCTCTGTCATAAGGGATATTCTGGGTCAAAATGACATCACCAGTTCTGGCATGAACAACCACTTCAAACACCTTACTGTCTTCCTGAATCATCGTCACTTCATAGCGTGGCTCATTCATTTCGTATTCTAAATCAACCTCAATAGGCTCTGCATTGACTGATTTTTTCGCTGTCTGAATGGCATCTGTCGCTGTAATCCAATCTTTCGCATTTGTATGCCTTGGGTCAGCATATACAGCACCAACCAGACAAGCGGCTCCAAGTGTGAATGCAACCAATGCCGGGATATATTTTTTAAAATGTGTTTTACTTTTCATAATCAATACCTCTTTGAATGACTATATGCTCAATGCATTTTCGATGGGGCTATATTACAAAAAGAAAGTTGCCTGAAATTTTCCTGAAATATACATTTTTGTAAGGTTGGCCAAGCCACCATCACCATGCTGGCAAAACGAGCCACATGAATCAGAAATATTGAAACCACGTGGGAAGAGAACATGCCTCAATCCATCATGTTTTTTGCTTGCTGGAGCAGTAAGTCAAGTGCTGGATGCTTAATTTTTCTTTCAGGTGAAATGGCATAAAATCGCTCTGTTACTTCCGTGGTTTTGCCAATGACCTCAACTGAGAATTGTTCTTTGACATAATCTTCGATGCTTGTTGGGGAGCAAAAAATGCCGATTCCCTCTTTACCAAAAAGCTTCATCAGCGCAGAGTCTTCAAATTCACCGATAATATTTGGTGCAATTTCAAGGCTTTCAAACCAAGCAAGCAATAAGTTCTTCTGTACGGATTTATCTCCAGGGATCAAAAAAGGTTGATGATTTAAAGAGTAAGGAAAGTTAACTTTTAGCGCTTCTGCCCACCGCGGCTCTGCAAAGAATGAAAAACCTGACTCTCCTAGAAATTTGCTAAATACCTTCACACTAAACTCGGTGCCAACAGGTTGATCAGAAATAATCAAGTCAATGCGATTGAGTGCCATTTCAGCAATGAGCGTTGGCAAGTCACCCTCTCGACTGACAATCCGCATGGCTTGATACGTTTGAAAGCAAGGCTTTAAGATATCAAATGCCATCACTTTCGGGATGACATCAACAAAACCAATCGTTAACTTTTCAACTTTTTGAAGCGCTTCATGATGAAGGACTAGGCGTAACTCTTCACCTAAACTAAAAATATCTTGCGCATATTGATAAACGACTGTACCAACTTCATTCAATTGAAATTGCTTATGTAAGCGATCAAATAACGGCCTCCCTAAGTAATCTTCCATCGTTGCAATTTGGCTGCTAACTGTCTGAGAAGTCACATTTAACCGTAATGAAGCACGTTTAATGTTCCCTTCTTGAGCAACGACATAAAAATAGTAAAGATGATTGTAATTAATCCGTTTCATAATCAAGCATTTTGTCGAGTTTAAAAAACCATGATCATATTTTATCTGATCTTAGCGCAAAAACATTCGATTTTACCTGATAAAAACGCCTCACTATATTTTGTTTAATGAGCTTGTGAAAGAGTATCTGTCATGACCCATCGTTTTCGCCAAATGATCCAACACGACGCAACAGGTGGCGCTTTGCTCGCCTTTGCCGCATTGCTTGCATTAGTTTTTGCCAACTCTCCTATCAATGAATGGTACAGCCAGTTCTTAAATATTCCTGTAGTAGTGGCGATGGGCGCATTTGAAATAAATAAACCACTCCTGCTATGGGTCAACGATGGACTGATGGCTATCTTCTTTTTGCTGGTGGGTCTAGAAATTAAGAGAGAAATCCTCGATGGTCATCTCTCTTCAAAAGAACAAATTATTCTTCCAGCCATTGCAGCCGTCGCAGGGATCTTAGTACCCGCACTGATTTATGTTGCCTTTAATTACCAAGACCCAATCGCAAGAAATGGATGGGCGATTCCATCAGCAACCGATATTGCTTTCGCTTTAGGTGTATTTAGCTTATTTAGTCGTCACGTTCCGATTTCTTTGAAACTATTCCTACTGAGTGTTGCAATTTTCGATGATATTGGAGCGATCATGATTATTGCGCTTTTCTATTCCCAAGACCTGTCAGCGTTGTCGTTGGCGATAGCGGCAACAGGAATTGCCGCTCTGTTTTTCTTAAATAGAAAAAATGTGAACAGTCTTGGTATCTATCTACTCATTGGGTTGATTGTCTGGGCGTCTGTACTCAAATCCGGTGTACACGCAACCCTTGCAGGGTTTGTTATCGCTTGGTTTATTCCTCTCAAAGTTTTAGATGAAGACAACAAGCCGATGTTACCTCGGCTAGAACATAAGCTTCAGCCATGGGTTGCTTTTTTCATCTTACCTTTATTTGCTTTTGCCAATGCAGGCGTCTCATTCAGTGGACTTACATGGGAGACACTTTTAAATCCAGTCACTGTCGGTATTGCACTCGGACTATTTGTGGGTAAGCAAATTGGTATTTTTGGCTTCTGCTGGGCTGCCATCAAACTAAATCTTGCGACACTGCCTGATGGAGCTACATGGCGACAGTTCTATGGCGTGTGTCTATTATGCGGTATTGGCTTCACTATGAGCTTATTTATCGGAACGCTTGCATTCGAAGCACAAGGCCTAGCCTATCAATCAAATGTAAAACTTGGAGTCCTCATTGGTTCTCTAGGATCTGCATTCCTCGGAGCTTATTTACTTTATCAACCATCAAAAGCGATTTTACCATCCAAAATAGGAGAAACCTCATGAGATTTCTACAAGTCACTTTTACTGTGACCTTGCTGTCATTCAGTTTGGCCTCACAAGCACAGCAAAGTACTGTTGCCCAAAGTGTGTCTGTGAAAAACTTTGTGTATGGATTTATCGAAGGTGCACTGTTAACTGATGAGGCAATTATGAAAGCCAGTGAAAAAACTCAGCCAAATTCTAAGTTTATGCAACGTGTCTATGATACAAGGCTGAGTACAAAAACAGATGTGCCTTATACCTATTACGCGGATTTTTGCTTACCCAGCACACAATCGAAAGAGTTTGTTATTCAATCAGTAATTGAAGCACTTGATGCACAATCTTTAGAACCAAATGGCCTGAATGTATACAACGCACTGAAGCATCGCTTTCCGTGTCTAAAAAGATAGTGAATTCATCCTCAACCATAGGAGAAAATAGACTCATCGAGGCTGCCATCATTAGTGTAATCACTGTATGATGGCTGCCCTCTTTTAGTTATCAAACAGCGCTTTCAACTGCTTCACTTTTTCATTTGAATGTGCGTTAGACGTCACCCCTCAGGATGACATGATTTGGTAAAAGGGTTCTTCATATAGTAGATGAGAAGAAGTGCCGTCCCGATCACTACGGTGTTCGTTTCGATAAGAGATAAAGTGCCAATTAGCCGCAGAAACATCAGATTCCGGCTTCTCGCCTGGCGAAATTCCATTTTGGTTTAATACCATTTCAATCTCTTCGAGAAAATCTTTCACTTTTTTCAGCAATGTTGGCTCATACCCTGCTTCTTTATCCGCTTTTACATACAGTGTCATTTGCGCACCAACCGCGACTCGAGAATCAGAAGGACATCGGCTTAAATCAGTGACTTTCCATTTATCAATGGGGCTATCTTCCGATAACAGCAATGGTAGAATTTTATCCACACCTTCGGCTAACTCTGATTGCGCAAGGCTGATATGAATTTTATCCCCTAAGAACTCACGCGAGTCATTCTCTCGGTTTGCATGTATAAACACATCACCAAAGGGGATATTTGAAAGTCGGTATCCCGAGATGTGGTTTTTATAGCTATCTTTTGAGAAGTCTTGATAACCTTCTCGAACATCTGCCAACTGAAAATGTGATTTAGGTTGATTTTTAGTTTCTTGTATCAGTTGCGGCACATCTTCTTTTTTGACTTCTTTTGGCTGTTTCGGGACTTGCTGCACTGAGTTTTGTGGGAGCACTAACGGGGGTAAATTCAATTTTAATCTAGGCATATTCGTAACGAATAACAAAGAATAGTTTTAAAGTTTTAGATAAATAAAGTGTTAAATAAACAGCCCTGAAAGCTTGGGAATTTTTTTGTGCAGTTCTAAATCAATTTTCCTCTTACACAACGAGCCTCTTTGATCAGAGGCGCCTGTTGAGAACATCGAGAAATAATCACGCTAGATTTTGTCATCGCGCATACTGCTCTACTTTTGCTTAGTCAAAATACATACAACTTGAGGCTGGTTGACACCCCACATCCCTTCTCTTGGTCCTTCTTCATGCTCTTGCATCAGTGAAAATTGTTTTCCATGACGTTCTAAAAAGGCTTTGGCACAATATACTTTCTCTATATCAAATGGGTTGTCATTTGATGGGATCATCTCTCCAACGAGTGCCATTGCAGCAAGATCATCGATCGTCTGGCCATAAAACCTTGATGGGAGTACCTTTTGTTGCAACGTTGCTTGGTTGAACGAGTAGTGATGATTGAGGTCTGCTAAAAGCTCACCTTCTAGCATGAGTTGATTTCTAGCGCGATACAAAGCTCGCAATTGATTTGCCATCTGAGTTGAATGGTGCTGCCTGAAATAATCTACACCGACTTGACCTGCAAACCCTTTTTCTTGATCAGCATAAACAATAAATAACTTACCGCCAGGCTTTAATTGTTCGTATAAAAACCGAAAGAACTGCTTCAAATCAGCTGTTGGATCCGCGTTCGCATCTCGCCAATCAGTTAAATGGTAGATCATGTGGATCCCGAGAATAAGGTCACATGGCGTTTCCAAGTTGCGATGATACAAGTCTTGAATTGGGCATGAAAAAAACTCTCCTTTTCCCATCCCATATTTCTCCAGCCGTTGGATATAATCATTCAACATATCTTGATGCGGTTCTTCAACAGAGAGCTGCGTGCCTTTGGGAGCATATTGATGAATAGCAAGCTCTACGATTTCGCCATTACCACCGCCAATATCAAAAATATGTGGCTGTTGAGGTAATTGTTGAACGAACTGTCGAAGGGAAGGAATAAACTCTTTTCGCTGGTTATTTCCCAAGTATGGATCAGATGTTCCCCCCTGTTGATTAGGCATAAGTACACGTTTGCAGAATGCTTTTAAATACGCTTCGTTATTCGTGATGTTGGAAAATTCTTCTAAAATTTCAGTTGATAACATTGAGTACCTCTTTACACAGACAAAGTTGGCCAATGTACCCATTTCAACAACTCCAAACAACCGAGCAAAGGTGTGAAATCACTCCCTTCAACACGCCCTAAAGCGGCACCTGATACCGCCCTGTTTATCTTTTATTTGACAATTCGTTGAAGGAAGAAGTAACCTCAGTTTGGACCTAAATTGAGATCAACGTAAATAGGGTTGATATCATCATCTTATGAATAGGTGCTTCATATGACGACATTAGGGATCATTGGTGGGTTTGGGCCAGAATCAACCGCTCGTTTCTACTTAACGTTACAGAAATTACACCAACAATCATCACAGCCTCACCGGATGAAGACGCTCATTCATAGTGTACCTGTTCCCTATGAATGGGAGGAGACCGCACTGATTCAAAAGCATGATCTCGGGCGCTTTTTGCCTTTACTCGAACAAGCAGCAAAAGAGCTTGAAAGGGCTGGAGCCAATTTGATTGTGTTACCATGCAATACATTGCACACCTTTATCGATGCCATTCAAAGAGCCGTTTCCGTACAAGTACTCGATTTGTCAGCACTTGTTTTAAATGACATACAGTCTCATCATTTCAAATCAGTCGGATTGCTTGCGACTTCACAAACTGTTGCCGCTGGTGTCTACCATCGGAAGTTCTCACAATATAACATTCATTTGATTGAACCTGACACAGAGATCCAATGCCAGTTGGATGAGTATATCTATGATCGGGTCGCACATTTCATGGATGAACAAAAATCAAATGACAGTATCGCATTTTATGATAAAGCACTTTCAAACATCTTAAGTAAGCATGTTGACGTGGTTTTACTGGGCTGCACTGACTTGAGCGATATTTGGCAAAACCTTCGCATCCCGGTGATTGATACAACAAGTTTACTCGCAAAAGCAGTGTTAGACATCGCAACTGCAGATCATGAGCCCGCGTAAGCATCGAGTTTATTGTGATAAACCCAGATTATCTTTGAAAACGCGACGCTCACATTACCATGGTTCACACCGCACAAAAAATAAGTATATTTACTGGTGGTACCTTGTAGCGCTAAAATGAAAAAAGATGTATATCGTATATGAAGTTAATATGAATAAGTTTCTCCTCATCATTGTATTCATTTCTGCTGGTTGGCTCATTCTCAACAAAACAGGAGAAGTCTCAATAGGACCAGGCGTCTTCGCCGCGGATATGCCAGTACAAAATAACCTTGACTTCCCAAAACAATTCCAAAAAGGTGAATACACGATAACTGAGTTGGCGTCATTTGAAATCAAAGCCAAGATATTAGGAAAAAAGAATTATTTCACAGGACGAGAGTCTGATTTATCTCCCGTTGATTTGGCTCTTGGTTGGGGAAGGATGTCCGATGAAAGTGTCCTTGAGCATTTTGATATCACACAATCGGGAAGATGGTATCGTTGGAAAACAGATGCCTTTCCAATCCCTCGGCGCGAAGTCGAGTCATCCAGCGCAAATATGCATATGATACCTGCCGACAGTTCGGTCAAAGACCGTATTCAATCGACCAAAAAAGGTCAGATTATTCAACTGAGAGGCAGCTTAGTCAAAGTAAGTGCTGATGATGGGTGGTATTGGCGTAGCTCATTAACTCGAAATGATACCGGTGACGGCGCTTGTGAAATCATTTGGGTCACTGATTTTCAGATTATTACACCATAAATAGAATTCCGTATTCATCTATCCGAACAATTCAACGGCCAGCCCCTCATTTCCTACGTAGCTGGCCTCTCGGAGCGAAGACTGTGATGTCAAAAAAAGAACAAGAAACACTCAACCTATACCATAAATTTTACGCAAGTAGACAACTTGAGAAAGTCTCACTTTTTCAAGTTTTTCAGGAAAAAATCAATGCTAATTCTGTGATTTATCCAGGGAGCTTTGTCCATCTCTCCCCTGCTTTTGTTTTTCCAAATGTGGTATTGATTGACGCCAACCAAAATGCCAAACGATATTTTGAATCTGCCGACTATAAATCACTGATTGATAGAAATAAACGATACCCTCAAAAGTCCTCGTTTCAATTTTTCGGCCAGGACTATAAAACAATAATTGATTCATTGGTTGGTCAGTTTGACCTCATTTTATCATTTTATGCTGGCTATATATCTGGCCCATGTAAGTCATACATACGACAAGGTGGGTATTTGCTTGTCAATGATAGTCATGGTGATGCGGGTTTAGCCAACCTTGATCCTGATTATCAACTCGTTGCGACAATCAATGAATCCATGAATGAGTATGAGTGGAATGAATTGAATTTAAACAAATACTTTACACCAAAGAAACCACTTCCAATTAGCATGGACTATTTGCTGTCATTTGGAAAAGGTTTACAGTATCAAGAAATGGCAAGTTACTATCTCTTTCAATACTTAGGGTCTTAAAAAGTAAATAATCCGTCAACTTATCTCATCAAAATGAAAACAAACGTAAATTATTGATTTACTATACATTTCATTCAGCTAACGTTCATATTTTTCAGATTATCTTGCTTCATGAAATTAACATTTTCAAAACAACTTTATCAATTTCATAGTAACAAGAGAGATAAGCCATGAAAAAAGCACAACTTAAACATGTCGCACTGGCAACGATTGCTGCCCTTGCAACCTTCCAAACACAAGCAAACGAAGACAGTACAATCGGTGTGGATCACCTTGCATCCGGATCAAAGTCATATACATTTGACTTTGATCTTGAAAAGCCAGAAGTACGAGAGCGTCTTGCAAGTCACTTAGATCAACTTGATTACGAAGAAATCTGTGGTCACTCCAATGAGCCATTCTTTTGTTACTTTAACGAAGTCATTGATGATGATAACACTTCTTTCTCACTATCCTGTAAAGGCGAACGAGACAACAATGGTAAAGTCGTGCTAGGACAAAGTCGTGTGATTTTAAGTGATAGTGAAACCCGCGCGATCACTTTTCAATTCGAAAGAAAAAGACGCTGGAGAAAAAGCTCTTCATTTATAAAAAGAAACGTGTACTCGCCTCAAGTCGGTGATCAATGTTTCATTCAGGATATGTACGGCGACAACATCCTTAAAGTAGAAATCACTGATGGGACGGAGACACAACCCCAGAGCGATAAAACGCGTGTTTTATCAACCGATTTTTGGTTTTTCTACTCCAATGACCGCTCAGCGATGTATCAATACAAGTGGAAAAGACAAGGACGATTCCCATTTGCTTGGGTCACCTCCGAAGAATTGCCTTCATTTTGTCAGGACACATCCGCTATCAACTATATGGGAGAAAATCAGTGGGTTCCAGCGACAAAGGCTGATGCTGAAAAACTCGCAGGCAAAGAAAACTTCTTGCCTGAAGGGAATTACATGCTCAAAGAAGGTGTATTTTCAATGACAAAATCAGACAATGAAGTCACCTTACAAAAGGTCGAAGGAGAAGATTATGGTATCCCACTTTGTGCTTACTAGAGTCTGTTGATCTTTCATATGCAATGTGAGGCGGTTAACCGCCTCTTCATAAACCATCTCGCCATTAATTTGTATTTACTTGCGTTCGCTGAATATAAGAAATATGGCTATCATAAATTCGCTGATATTCTCCGGATTGCTCGATTTTGTCCAATCCTTCGTTAAATGCTTTTACAAAAGATTTGGATTGAGGGTGTTCCTTTGAAACAAGGATGGCAAGTTTATTTTTACTCAGGATTGGCCCTTCGATACGAAAATCATTCGATTTAAACCCTAACTTACTAATCGCTGACCAGCCTGCAATGGGGATACTCGCAAATAGATCTGCTTTTTTACCAAAAATTGCACGAAAACAAAGGTCACTGGCGCTTGGTTCGTATAGTTGAATCAACTTTTTATCTAGAAACCCTTGGATAGCACTCGGTGTCCACCCTTTTGGTAAACAGACAACTTTTCCGGATATATCTTTCTCAGTTTTAAATTGAATATCAGAATCATACCGAACAAAAAACTGCTCTTCAGAATGAAAAAGTGTCTTCGTTACCAGAAATATTTGCTGTCGTTCATCCGTGACAACCCAAGGGAATGTCCCCAATACTTTATGTTTTTGAACACCTTGATAGCTTCTTTCCCATGGCATATAAATCACCTTTATATCCTGGCCAACCGCTTGTAATGCAGCCCTCGCCAACTGAACGACAAGTCCACCTTGTGGCAAAGTTTTTCCCGTAAAAGGCTCCCAGTCCCCAGATGCGATGACATATTTTTCTTTCGACAATAAAGAAAAAGAAATGAGCGGTAGAATAATGAGCAATTGTTTCAAACACATACTAAGAACACCTCATTCGATTTTTAGATAAGGCTTTTCAAGTATAGTCACTCACCTTTCTTCAGGAGTAAGAAGGCCCTTTATAAAGGCCTTCTTCAATCACCAAATTTATTCTTCACTCTGACCAAAGCCGTATGGATAAACAATCTCGCCTAATCTTCCATCGGCTTTCAGAGATTTTATCGTCACAGGTAGGCGGCCTGTCGGCTTATACTTCCCAAAAAATAAATTGACGGCTTCTGGTAAAGCTGGACCTCGCAAGTGTCCTTTCTCCAGCCCATAATATCCATATGTTGCTACCGCAATATCGCTCTTGTCTTGATATCCTGAGATATCATAAGGCGATCGCATACTGATGAGTATTGTTCGTTTGTGCTGCGCTTTTGCATAATTCAATGCTTCATATGCAAAATCTTCATTGCGTAGCCGTGGTTGCGCATTTGCCCGTAACGCTTGAGGACCCATGCGAGAAGAGTCTTCAAATTTATCTTCGACTGTATGCGCAAATAAGGTCGTGATCGCTTGCGGCAGTTGGTTCAATTGATGATGATAAGGTTTTGTTGATCGCGTCCCAACAATGACTGTATCGGCCACATCCATCGCAGTTTTCTCTTGTTCTAAAGTCGTTTTGCTCATCTTCACAGAAGTGACATCATCTTCTGTAACTCCATGACTTATCAGTGCTTGCTTTAATGCCACGCCTTGTTCGCCCCAAGGGGTTAAAATATGGATTCGGCCCAAATCAGAAACTTCAAGAGGCAGCTGATCTAACCCCTTCAACACCGTGAGCGACTGTCGTGTGATTTTTTGTTCAATTGCTTTATTTTTTTGTGAACCAACCGTGTTACTAATTTGCTTTTTAATTGATGCAAAATCGATGGTTCTATTCCGATTGATGATAGAACGTTTTAATTTGGTTTGAATAATCCTAAGTACAGATGAATCCAGTTCTTTCTCATTCAAACGGCCTTCTTTAACTGCCTCCACTACTTCTGTGATGAGTGTTGTGACTTTCTCTCGGTGAGCTTTGGTGTCAAACTCCACTGGCATGAGCGCAATATCGACATCCGCCTCAAAAATTTTAATCACCATTTCAGTTGAGGATAAGTGGTCACGGATCCCTCGCATGTTTAACGCATCAGTGATGGTCAAGCCTTGATAACCCAACTCGCCACGAAGTATGTCGTGTTGGATTTTTCTTGAAATTGTTGCAGGAACAATTCTATCTTCCCCAGTTTTTGTTTTGAATGTCGTACTATCTAAGGCCGGGTATTGAATATGTGCCGTCATGATCATGTCCGGTGCTGTCCTTTGCTCGATAGCAAGTTTGTATGGTTTGAGATCAGTTTGATATGCAGCTTCTTTTTTCTTATGAACAATTGGTAGCCCAAGGTGAGAGTCCGTTGCGGTATCTCCATGGCCAGGAAAATGCTTAAACGCACCAATTACGTTATGCTCAGCCATTCCTTCCGTGATCCCTCCTGCCAATTTGGCAACCAGGTCAACACTCTCTCCGAATGCTCTGACATTAATCACAGGATTCAGTGGATTGCTTTGAACATCAACCAAAGGAGCAAAATTTACATTAAACCCAACAGCGGATACTTCACTGCCAATAACTCGGCCATAATCCAATGCTAGTGTTTCATCTTTTGTGCCAAGATAAGCTGCACCTAAAGCCATATTCCCAGGCATATTTGTTGCCTGACTTCTCGGTAAGCGAACAACATTGCCCCCTTCTTGGTCAACGGTCATGAATAAGCCGAGTGGTTGTTCATCCGGTACAGCATCTTGCATATCAAAAATAAGCTGAGCAATACTTTCTAATGAAAATTGATTGTCAGAAAAAAGAATGATTCCACCAATCTTGTCATCTTGGATCACCGACCGAACATGCGCATTCATTTTGGTCAACCCTTCCTGACAGTTTGGCTTCGTATCATCACACCAATAGCGAAAGCTCATCATGATTTTTTGCGCGACTTTTTCTTCTAAGGACATTCCCGCCAGGATGCGTTCAGCCTGATTGACTTGCTTACTGTTTGAAGCGCTGTCTTTATCATTACAAGCAGACAACATACTGCTAAGAACAACGATGGATAAAATCGATTTTTTAGAAAGGTACATTCAGACTCCGGCATCGATAAAATAAGTGAGAGTGGTTTGGAGAAAAATTTCCTATGATAATCATAGGCATATTAGATGAACCGAGGCTGAACGGGAGTCATTATGTATGAAGATAAATCATATTTATCATTTCGATTGATAGACGGTAGTTTATTTTTTACACAACCCCTGTTAAAATACACGCCGTTACATTGTTTATCCATTCATTCAGAAAACCGGAGTCGTAATGAAAAAGGCTTTTCTCTTTTTATTCATTCAGTTATTGATCATTCAACCAGCATTCGCAACCCCAAGCAACAGCGAAGAACGCCAACTGATCGAAGAACTCTTATTAATTATGAATTTGGATAAATATTACGACGAAATCATCGACCAATCTCTTTCGATGGCAAACGAGCAAATTTCGAAAGATCTCGACAAGAAAGAACTCTCAGAAAATATCCTCATAATTCATGAAAAATATCATGAAAAACAACGTGTAGAGATTTTAAATGCGTTTGCTTGGGAAAAGGTTAAGGAGCCGCTCATTGATATGTACCTTGAGCTTTTTAACAAAGAAGATATTCAAGGTTTAATTCGCTTTTACCAATCAGATTTAGGCAAAAAAGCGATGTCCACATTACCAGAAATTTCCCGGAAAACGTCGCTGCTCATGCAAAAGCAATCCAGTGAACTCATGCCAATCCTACGTACACTCAACATACAAAAGCATGATGAAATTGAGGCTGCTATCTCACAAGAAATCAAACAGAAGCAGTAGGTTATGATGGCCCAGTTCAATACGCTGGGCCTTAGGTTTCCTTTCAATTTAAGCCAATTCACCTTTCCATCACCTTAAAAATCAGCGATACCTCTTGAACTTTTAGTGAAAATCTATTGTCTCTTTCGTACCGATAAATTTATGAGTTGAGTATTATCATTGAAAGCTAAAAAACTAGTATTTGTGACTGTCACAGTCACTATAATCGCTGGATATTTTATCTGGAAGAACAACTTCTTTGAAATAGATAGTTGCTTGGATAAAGGTGGACATTGGAACAAAGTCCATCAACTGTGTGAGCCTAGCCAGAAATGGCAAAGCTGATAACTTCGAAAAATAGATGAAATCGTTAATCGAACATTAGCATTAGGAGTAACTTTCGCTGTTTCATATGGTTTTTGTCCTAAATTTGCCAAGATGTGGATAGCACAAGAAAATTGGCTCAAATTCAAGAATTGAAATCATCGCATTCTGAAGTAAATTACGCTAAGATATCCCTCGATAACAAGGAGTTACTGTGATTGAAGTGAATGATCTGTGCTTTAGCCGTCATGATGGTGGGAAAAAGCTCTCAATTTTAAATCAGCTTAATTTAACTGTTCCTGCTGGGCAACACTTGGCACTCCTCGGTGATAGTGGCTCTGGAAAAACGACCTTCTTGCATATCTTAGCGGGTCTGTTGCACGCTGACAGCGGATCGGTCAGTGTGAATAAAGAATTGCTCTCTTCACTCAATGAATATGAGCGGACATTGTATCGCCGTAAGATTGGACTCATTTTTCAAAACTACCAACTGCTGGATTGTTTGACCGTCAAACAAAATATCTTTTTTCAATACAAACTCAATTTCCCAAAACAAGAAAACAGCGAATTTGAATCCTTGATCAACGAGCTAGGACTTGAAGGTAAACTCAACTCACTTCCCTATCAACTCTCGGGTGGCGAACAACAAAGAGTGAGTATCGCAAGAGCACTATTCAATCAACCTCAGATCATTCTTGCAGACGAGCCAACGGGCAATCTTGATAAGCAACGCTCAATCCAAGTCGTCGAACTGCTGACTCAATTATGCCGTGTTCGCAAAATCAATCTGGTCATGGTGACCCACAGTCATCAATTAACCGAATATTTTGATCAGGTTAAAGAACTGAGAGATGGTCGCTTTGTATAACGAAGTCAAACTTATTACAGGAACACATCTCGCTTTTTATCGTAGACACCCGTGGCTGATGGCTTTATTTTTACTAGGATTTTGTCTCGGCAGCGCTCTACTCACTGCAATCACAGGTCTGAATCAAGAAGCCAAAAAACGCTACCAGCATTCTTCAGCATTGATTAAAAACCCTATCACCCATTTAATTCAACCCTTAACAGGCAAAGAATTCCTTGATGGCGAGATTTGGCTCCACTTACGCCAACAAGGAATTACAAATGCCCAGCCGGTCTTAAGAGGAAAGTTGAAAACCAATCAAGGGCGCTCCCTAGCGATTCAAGGTGTAGACACATTGATGTGGCTGAATAATCGTGCTTTCAAAAAAAGAGAAACAAGTCGAAAGAAAATACCTGAACAGCTTTCACTCTCGACACTATTGGTTGACTCACAATTTGCACAGCGCATTGATTCAACCAAAATGGATACATTTGAGCTAGAAGAAGAGATACAGCAGCCAGATATTCAATTTGTAGATGAACTCGGGCTTTGGGCGATCACGGATATCGCTCATGCGGATTATTTACTCGGCGCAAAGGGACAGCTCAGCTTCATCGAACTGACTCATTTAACCCAACAACAAATTGAACGAATCACATTATTAATTCAAGGGAAAGCGCAGCTTATTGACGTTGAAAAGCAATCGTTTGATGTCTTATCAGAAGCCTTCTTTTTTAACCTTACAGCGTTGGCCCTTCTTGGGTATATTGTCGCTGCGTTTTTAAGTTTTAATGCTATTAAACTCACTTTATCTGCTCGGAGAAAACTACTTTCTCAAATGCAACTGCTTGGCTGCACAAAGCAGCACATTCAGCTTAGCCTCATGATTGAGCTTGTCATTGTGAGTTTATTGACCGCACTGATTGGTGCCTCTGGCGGTTACTTGATTTCTAATGCCCTTGTGCTTGATGTAAATCGGACTTTGGTTGGTTTGTATCAGTTAGATAGAGCACTCACGATCCATTGGCAATGGTCAAATGTGTTATTGGGTTTTGCACTGAATATATTCGCACTCGCGTTCATCTTAATCTCACAAATCAATCAAGTTGCCAAAAAAGGACAAGCGATCTTTTACTTCTTATTCGCCATTGCGTTAGTAGGTACGCTTTGGTTACTGCACTATGCAGCGACTGAATTTGAAGCCTTATTGCTGTGCTTTTCCCTGCTCATGATTTTTATTCTAAGTGTGCCCAAAGCATTCTCTTATGCCGTGACAGTTCCTTTCCAAATCACGGCTCCACTTGGTCAATGGCTCCACGCAGATACGCGATTTCACATCAAAGAACTGCATATTGCCATCATTGCAATATTAGTCGCCCTAGGCAGTGCTATTGGTATGCAAATCATGGTCAAAAGCTTTAGCCATACGCTCAATGCGCACTTGGAAAAACAGTTAAGCGCAGACATCTATCTCCGTTCCAACCAACTGAACCCTGCATTAAGACAAGCACTTGGACAATTACCGGAAGTGAAGCAAATCAGTATTTATGTCCGCAGTGATGGCAAGGTCAACCAGATCCCAGCACAACTCAGCAGTTTTGGAGAAACCTCCGAGCATTACCAGCATATTTCGCTGATATCTGGGACTCCTGTGACGGAAGATAACTTTCAACTTCACGGCTGTTTAGCCAATGAGCAAAGCAAGATAAAGTACGGGTTAGCGCTTGGCGATAGAATTGAATTCTTACAAAACGAAACGCGCTATCCTTGTCGCATCACAGGCTTCTTTTATGATTATGGAAACCCCAGTATCCTACTGCTGACATTGGAAAAGAGACATCAGGCTTCCAAATTAAATCTAGAAAATATTGGATACTCAATCCAGCTCAATGATAACACTACGGTTGCTGAGTTTAGTGAACGCCTCGTCGATGAATTTAAACAAGGCAGTACGCGTATCTACCCAAACAAGCGTTTTAAACAGTTTGCCAATCAATTGTTCGATGATACGTTTGTGGTGACCAAGGCGCTTAATGGTTTTATTCTCGCGATAGCATTGTTAAGTCTGTGTACCAGCCTTCTCAGCTTAAGTGCAAATCAGCTCAAGCAATTGACGATCTTACGCAGTTTGGGCGTCACTAAACAGCAACTATTACGTATGAAGCTCATTCAAACCACTGGCGTGGTCTTTTTTACCGTTTTATTCGCTATTCCGCTTGGTTTTGCCCTCGGTTTTTCGTTATTAAAGTTTGTGATGCCAATCGCCTTTGGCTGGACTATTCACTTTTATCTCGACTTTAACGCATTACTCATCACCTGTATCACTTTGGTCTCTATATCCGCATTATGCGCCTACTTACCGATTCGAAAATTGACAAGCCTAGAAGCCAGGGAGTTGTGAGTATATGTTCAAAAAGCACTTTGTTATCGCTAACTTGATTCTCGGATTATGTGCTTGTCAGCCTTCTGTAAAACCCGAGCAAACTGCTGCTTATAAAATCACGAGTGGCAAACCTGTGACGAAAAACTCACCGCTCGTCTTTCCCAAAGATCATGGTATTCATGCTGAACAAGGGATAGAGTGGTGGTACCTCACAGCGAATTTACAAAGTGACTCTGGCGAAACCTTCGGGGTACAATGGACACTATTTCGAACATTGATGCCAAGCCATATTCAATCGAAGTGGTGGGATGATCATCTTTATTTTGCGCATTTCGCGATGCAACATGAGCAAAAACATGTCGCATTCGAGCGGTTTTCGCGTGCTAATCAAGCGAAAGTGGTGGCTTTTCCTTTTCACGCAAGCATTGATGATTGGCAACTTAGCAGTATTCATCAAAACTTCTTACCTTTAAAACTCACAGCGGCGAAAGACAACTATGCAATCTCACTCACCTTAAGCGACAGCCCAAGGATTTTACATGGAGAGAATGGCTATAGCCAGAAAACCCAAAGTGGTCACGCATCCTACTACTATAGCTACCCTTTTTTAAACGTCTCCGGAAAGCTCACTTTTGCCGGAGAAAAGTATCAAGTCACTGGCAATGCCTGGTATGACAGAGAGTGGTCTGCCAGTCTGCTCGATAAGCGTCAACTTGGCTGGGATTGGTTTAGCATCGTTGATTCAAAATCTAGTAAAAAAGGACTCATGTTATTCTGCATTCGAGGAGAAGGAAAAAGTTATGATTATTGCAGCGGGACACTTATCGCACCCAATGGTGAATCAACGCCTATTCCCCATCAAAACATCCAACTCTCTGTTGTCGAGACCGTTGTATTCGATAACCGTGAATATCCAAGCCAATGGCGAGTAAAATTGGCCGATAAACCAGACATCATTATCGACAGTATAACGAAAGACTCGCGCAACCAACTCACAATCCCCTACTGGGAAGGCCGAGTCAAAGCAACCGGCGGCTTTGAAGGCAAAGGATATGCTGAATTAACTGGGTATTGAGATTTCATTTTTTGACTCACAAATAACACCATATCATGGATCGTTTTTATCCGTTCCGGTTCAGTATCTGAAATTGAGATTGAAAATCTCTCTTCTAAATTCTCAATGAGCTCAATCTCGATATCATCATGTAGTGTGAGCAAATAGCTGAGATTGCCTTCAAAGCTATCTTCTGGCAATAAAAGAGAAGCATTCACTTGAAACGTCTCTGCCATCACATCCAGTACTTTCTCAATTGTACAGACCTGTATCCCCATGCCAAGAAAGTAACGCGTATATAGCCCCTCTGTGCTTCTACTCTTTCGGCCGGCAAAGATCCTATCGATTTGATTCGCATGTTTATACCGACTCCTCATCACACCAACACTCAGCAAAATAAGAAGGCCAAACAATGCAAGCTCAATCTTAATCAGCATCATATCAGGTAAAGCCTGGCAAATTTCAAACAAAACTTATGTCTCTCCATTACTCATCAATCAATGCAACCTTTTTAAATACAAATCTTGCACATGCTACTTGAAAAACGACAGAAATCAAATTGATGAAAAAATAACCAAAATGAAATTTATAATCAATAATTTACGATTTTTTCATGTTTTTATTTCAGGTTCAGTTTCAGTTCAGTTTGTTCCTTTATAATGCACATCACTTCGAAACTTGCTGAATCCGCCCAGTTACTTGTCTGCTCAGCAAGTTTTGAAGTAAAAAACGATAGCCGCTTCAGAGATCCCATGTTCTCTTGCTCTTCAATCTCCGTCGCGGCTCTCTTATAATAAGAATAAAAGTCCATGGCTATAACGTTTAATCTATAAAATAAAGTTTCATTTTTATCGCTCAAAGTTAAAAAAGCACCTTATTCGCTATCAATTGCATAGATTCCATTCACACTAAGAAATTATTTTCCTATTTTTAGCACCAATTCTTTGACCCCATAGCCATGAGTTGATAGCTTATTGCACGCGGTCCCATTTGTACTGTTCTACATACTCGGCCAAAGAGCATAGACACCCAAATGATCGTACCCTATAATACATCAGATAAAATAATAAACATATGAGATATCAGGAGAAGCAGTGGAACAGAGTATACAGCTGATCATATTTTTTGGTCTTACAGCATTAGTTGGACTCATTACCTATTTCAAATGCCGTCAAGCAAAGCATCATCAAAACGATAGTAAAGACTACTTTCTCGCAGGTGGTGGCCTGAGCTGGGTTGTTGTCGCTGGCTCCCTCATGATGACAAATATCAGTGCTGAACAAATCGTTGGTATGAATGGCGCACAAAGTTTACTTGTCGCTTGGTGGGAATTTGGTGCTGCTGTCGGCCTGATCATTCTCGCAAAATGGTTAATTCCGATTTACTACAAATATAACTGCACCACGACGACAGAGTTACTTGAGAAGAAATATAATGATAAAGGGATCCGGGCAATGGTTTCTGTGCTATTCATGCTTGGATATGCCTTCATTCTTCTTCCTGTCGTTCTATACACTGGCTCTCTTTTCATGAAATCCATGTTTAGCCTTGAGATTTCAGTCACTATGCTTGCCGTCATCTTCGCAATCGTCGGTTCTGTTTACGCCATCTTCGGTGGGCTTCGCGCCATTGCGATTTCTGATACACTCAATGGCGCAGGCTTATTAATTATGGGAATAATCGTCTCTGCATTAGCCATGAACGCGATCCATTGGGACTTATCTGGGATCCCCGCAGACCGACTTACCCTCATCGGTGATAGCCAATCTGATATTCCTTGGCATACCTTGCTCACAGGGATGGTATTTATTCATATTTTCTACTGGGGAACCAATATGGTCATCGCCCAGCGCGCATTAGCAGCCAAATCTGTCGAAGAAGCACAAAAAGGTCTTTATGCTGCGGTTGGAATGAAACTCCTGATCCCTGCGATTGTTTTTTTACCTGGTATCGTTGCCTACAAACTATATGGTGACATTGGTGATGTTGCCTATGGTCGTCTAGTTGGTGATATTTTGCCAAGTTGGCTGTCTGGTGCTTTTGCTGCAGTGATTGCTGGTGCTGTACTCAGCTCATTTAATTCTTGCTTGAACTCTGCCGCTGCACTGTATACATGTGATATTCACCTCAACCTGATCAACCCAAAAGCAGATGTGAAGAAAATTGGTATGCGCCTTTCTCTCGTCTTTGCGATTATCTCCGTCATACTTGTGCCTTATTTTGCAGAGTCCAAGAGCATTATTGACTTACTACAAAAGCTAAACGGCTTGTATTCGATGCCCGTTTTAGCTGCATTTATCTGTGCGATTGCTTTTAAAAATGTCCATGCAAATGCAATTAAGATTGGATTGGTATTTGGTGTTGCTTTGTATGCATTTTTTACCTTCGTTAACAGCCCCTTCCATTTTATTCACTTAATGGCAATTACGTTAGCATCAACCATTGTTGTAACTTTATTCTTAAGCCGTTTCGTGTTTCAAAAACAAGAAAACAAAATACTGCAATCTGCATCTGAGTAATATGACCCGAAGAGCAAGTAAAAGCTTGCTCTTCTCATTTCTTATTGATTTCTTGGCTATCCCTAGCAATTATTGATAGCATCCCGATTGATTGAGCCATTTCTTAATATCAATCTCAAAAACTTCCATCCAGCGCTTTGCTGCATCCTCTTCTTTCATCCCATCTCCAATGACTAACGCTGCAGCCTCTGCGAGCATATCTGATTTAAATTCAACGACTTTCAATAGTTGCATGACACACGCATGTTTTTTAATCCCAGGCCATGCTGCTTTCTTCAACCAGCCATTTTTGGGATTGCCACAATCGTATTTGAGATGTGGGTTGACTCCCCACTTCTGGTCAGTTTCACAATCAGGATGATAATCTGGAAACTCAACAAACTTTCCCGGGATCCGCGTATCTGTCCAGTTTGGCGTCCAGTTAATCGCCATAATGGGCGTCTTTTTCTCGGATGCTAATCTGATTTTTGTATTCAGTTCTTCTTGATCTTTTAAACGCATAATCGTGAAGTTTAAATTAAATGCGCGAATAATATCCGCATCATTATAGTCCCAGGGGCCAGTAAAATAGACGCCCTTCCCTCTTGAGTTGGGACGTTTAAAGATATGGGAGCAATTCAATAACGCTCGCCATTCCGGTAAACCAGGGCACCGTGCCTCGACATATTCAGGGTACCACCAGTCTTCACGCGTTTTTGCTGGATGCTCGCCCATATCGAGAATTTTCCCTTGCTCTACAAGAGGAACAAAACTTTTCTCCATAGATGCCTGCCATACTTCAATTTGCACATGTAGGTGACCTTTCGTCAGTCCGCCCCACTGATTTTGCACCGAGACTTTATGGTAAGTAGGTTGATAAGCGATTTGCTTCAGCATTTCTCCAAATACAATCGAAAGGACACGCTGACTCGTCCAATCATTCATCGTAATTTTGATTTCATTTATCTTTTCAAACTCAGATGCACCGCAGGGTAGTCCACCCAAAAGCATGAGTGTCATAAAAAAGCGATTCGCAGTATCCCTAACATATTTTCGTATTATGAAATTCATAAATCACGTCACTGGTAGCACACCTATAGCGGATAATACATGGGCTTACGTTCAAGTATATGCCGTTTTAACAGAAAGGATAAAATAACGCTTTGATATTAAATTACAATTAAATTCACTACTTATTGATGATTGTCTCATAGTAACTTCAAATTTAATATCAATGGCTTAAATAATAATAAGTAGAGGTGTGCCTATGTGCGGTATCCAACTCAATCCTATTGCAGCAAAGCTGCTTTTTCTCACAAGCTCTCTCACGCTCTTGCCCCTTGCTCAAGCCGATAATACAAAAGACTCCGAAGAAAGTGAGGATATAGAAAGAATAGAAATCACAGGCTCACGTATGAAACGACTCGGTGCAATTGCACCTACACCCGTGACCGTTATTTCCGGCGATGCCATTCGTAGTGCTGGCATCAATAACTTGGGGGATTTACTAAATAATATCCCTTCCTCAACGACCAGTATCTCTCCTGCAACAAGTAATAACTATATTTTTGCTAGCGGATTAAATATCACAAGCCTCCGTGGTTTAGGCTCAGATAGAACACTCGTGTTATTAAACGGGCGCCGTTTTATTAGCGGTTCACCAGGCTCAGGCGGTGTTGATTTGAATAACATTCCATCCGCACTCATCAAGCGCGTGGATATTGTGACGGGCGGTGCATCAGCGGTCTACGGTTCAGATGCCGTTGCGGGTGTCGTCAATATCATTACAAAAAAATCATATAATGGCGTAGAAGTTACTGGTTCAATGGTTGAGCCAGAACAGGACGGTGGCGAAGAAAGAGAGTTATCTTTTACTGTTGGTTCTGATTTCGCTGATGGAAAAGGCAATGCACTATTTAACATTAACTATGCTACCCAAGAAGAAATCGGTGATGACGACCGTGATTTTTTAAGAGACGGAGTCTACGCCATCGATAACCCTTCAGGGGGCAAACCAGGTCGAGTGACATTTACGGGCCGTCGTTTTTATACACTTTATAATAAGCAAGGTGTTTTTAATATTGGGGATAAAAAATACACATTCTCTCGAGATGGAAAGCTCAAAGCGTTTGATTTTGGCAGTGGTGTCATTCCTGGCTCAGCCTCCAATAATCGCTGGCACACTGGCAATGGGGATGGGAGTGACTTTCTTGAAGACGGCTTTGAAAAGACCCCACTTGATAGAACCGTCTACTCTTCTTATCTCACATACCAACTTCACGAAAACCACCAACTCTTCGTAGAAACAACCTATTCCACATCGACCGCACATGGTGAAAGCTCACCTGTGTTCCACAGAGGCAGCAGCGCGAAAACCATCAAGCTTGATAATGCATTTATTAATGCAGACATGTTTGAATTGATGCAGGCAAATAATCTTTCTGAAATCAGTTTACATCGTGCACATTCAGAGTTCGGTGCGCGAGAATATGCACAGGACAGAAAGCTATTTCGAGTTGCAGCAGGCTTTGAGGGTAATCTCACGGAAAATTGGGGTTACAGTCTTTATTATCAAAAAGGAAGAAATAAAAACACCACCAGTTGGCACAATCAGGTCGTGACGGAACGATTTGACCAGTCTTTAGATTCAATCATTTTGAATGGGAAAGCGGTTTGTAGAGATGAGGAAGCCAGAAAAAGTGGTTGCATTGCGTTTAATCCATTCGGACGAAATGTCACATCAACAGACTCAATTGATTGGGTTTCGACAGATGTCACTCGACTGGCGGAAGCCAAGCAGGAGTCTGCTGGCCTATTTATTGATGGTGATCTTATCGAGATCCCATCCGGCATGATCACCGCAGCATTCGGAGTAGAATGGCGTCAGGAGCAATCAGAAACAAAGCCTGACTATTTAATGATGAACAACCTGATTTTCGGGAATAAGTCAGCTGCAACCGTTGGTAAGACAAGTGTTCGCGAAGCCTCAATGGAACTCTCTGTTCCAGTCGTGAATGATGTTCAGTTCGTTGATGACTTAACCGCTGAACTTGCATACCGCATAATGGATTATAGTAACTCCGGCCGTGAAGATGCTTGGAAAATCGGTTTAAACTGGAGACTGAACGAGCAGTTGCGTTTTCGTCTTAATCGATCGAAGTCTGTTCGCGCACCCAATATTTCTGAGCTATTTAACCCAGGCGGACAAACCTTCAACTCTATCAGTGATCCATGCTCACAAAAACGTCTTGATGAAACTGGACCATTTAGGGCAAATTTCATCAAAAACTGTCGGGCTGATGGCATACCAGAAGGTTGGATCCCACCTCAAAGCTGGAGCAGCAGTGTGGCTGGAGAAATTACGGGGAACAAAGACCTTACGCCAGAAATTTCGAACGACTACACCATCGGATTTATTTACACACCCGACTGGATCAATGATTTGACCATCACATTCGATTACTGGAACTTTGATATCTCAAACGCGATCACATCATTTGGTGGCAACTCCATCGTCCGTAACTGCTATCGAAGCAACTCGCTCGCAAACTCTTTTTGCGGCCTGATGCGACGTGATCCGAACGATCATACAATTGAATATTTTAACTCTCGAGAGATCAACCTTGCCTCCTTCAAAACCTCAGGTGTGGATATTGAAATCAATCATACTCAGGAGTTTGGCAATTGGGGCTCACTGGAAACAAACTTCATTGCAACATATGTCGATGAGTGGTCAAGTAATGAATCAGGCTTCTCCAGTGATGTGAATGAAGACGCAGGTGAATATTCTGACCCGTATTGGAAAGGAAAATTGCAAGTTATCTGGCTTTATGAGGACTTACAATCAACTCTAGCGGCCAACTATCGCCATAGCGCAGTGACAGATTTTGGCGAATCACCGCAAACACAGAGTTACTATCACATCCCATCACATACAACCTGGGATGCGACTGGAAAGTATCACTGGGATGATACGATCAGTATGCGATTCGGAATATTAAACCTGCTTGATAAAGCACCACCAAGACATCCAACGGTTTATTACGGACGCGGATACTACGATATTATCGGCAGAAGACTCCTGCTTGGTTTTACGGTAAAACTTTAAGTATCCTCCATCCAAGTGGGCCAATTGAAGTGGATCAATGACTGGTCCACTTGCTTTTCTTGACAGTCAAAGAGCACGTTAGCATATTTTTTCATCAGAAATTGAATAATTTCGTGAGTTTAGCATGAACACCCCTTGAAAATTGTGTATGAAAAAATACACTTTTCAGAGCTTCAACGATCGGTCAACAAGTTAAGGAATAAAATTCATGATAAAGATCGACAAATTGACAAAACAATTTGGGGATTTTACTGCCGTCAACCAATTGTCGGTGGCGTTCTCACCCGGAGAAGTGATTGGTTTTTTAGGTCCTAATGGTGCTGGAAAGTCCACCACAATGAAAATGCTCACAGGATTTCTGGATGCCAGTGCTGGACACATCAGTATTTGTGGTCTCGATATTGATTCACAACTTGATGAAATCAAGCCATTGATTGGTTATTTACCAGAAGGAGCACCCTCCTATGGCGATATGACTGTCGCACATTTTTTAAATTTCATCGCTGAGATCAGAGGATTAAAAGGTCAAGACAAAAAGCAAAAACTTAAAAGTGTCATTGAAAGTGTCGAATTGCACGATGTACTAAATCGCCCCATTGATAACCTTTCCAAAGGCTATAAACGCCGGGTTGGCCTTGCACAAGCCATTGTTCATGATCCAAAGGTGCTTATTCTGGATGAACCAACAGATGGTCTTGATCCAAATCAGAAACACCAGGTACGTAAACTCATCCAAAATCTTTCGAAAGATAAAATTGTGATTATTTCTACTCACATCCTTGAAGAAGTTACGGCTGTTTGCAATCGCGCCATCATTATTAGCGAAGGAAAGATGCTCTTTGACGGGACACCAGATGAATTGGAGGCACGTTCTCGGCATCATCAGGCCGTCACGCTTGAGTTTTTAGGTGAGATCCCACCACTTAACACACTGGAGCAATTAAAGCAGGTGTCAGAAATTCAGATCAATGGAAAAAGGGCGACTGTGTTTCCAACTGAAGAGGATCATTTGTACCAACGTGTGATTGAAATGGCAGAAAAAGACGGCTGGTCCGTTGCTTCCATCTACGCAGAACGAGGTCGACTGGACGATGTTTTTCGCGATTTAACAATGACGGAGAGTGCATAAGATGAATGCGATTAAAATTTTATTTCGGCGTGAACTCAGCTCTTTCTTTTCGACGCCGGTTGCCTATGTATTTATTA
The DNA here is from genome assembly GCF_000374485.1 of Algicola sagamiensis DSM 14643. Classification (GTDB taxonomy): domain Bacteria; phylum Pseudomonadota; class Gammaproteobacteria; order Enterobacterales; family Alteromonadaceae; genus Algicola; species Algicola sagamiensis. The sequence continues at coordinate 121,762 of NZ_KB894502.1, read as the reverse complement.
TCATTTTTTTGATCATGAGCGGCGTATTCACCTTTTATTTGGGGAATTTTTACGAACGAGGTCAAGCCGATCTGCTCCCATTTTTTAATTTCCATCCATGGTTATACTTGTTCCTTGTGCCAGCGATGGCCATGCGTTTATGGGCGGAAGAGCGTAAGTCAGGCACGATTGAGCTTCTGATGACTTTACCCATTACAACCATGCAAGCAATGGTTGCCAAGTTCCTTGCTGCGTGGAGTGTACTCGGCTTAGCCCTAATTTTAACATTCCCGCTTTGGATCACCGTCAATTACTTAGGCAACCCGGACAATGGGGTTATCTTTGCCGCTTATCTTGGTAGTTGGCTGATGTCTGGTGCATTCTTGGCTATCGGTATTTGTATGTCCGCGATGACGAAAAACCAAGTGATAGCCTTTATTCTGACCGTTGTTGTTTGCTTTCTATTTGTTTTAAGTGGTACATCTGTTGTCCTGCAAGCCTTTAAAGGTTGGGTGCCAAGCATTGTGCTCGATACGATTGCCAGCCTCAGCTTTATCGAACACTTTGATGCGATGGCAAAAGGTGTCATTTCCTTAAAAGATGTTGGTTATTTCATGATCTTAATTGTGTCTTGGCTATACGCAGGACTGGTTTTGATTGAACAGAAAAAAGCACAATAGGAGACAAACATGCAAAACAAAATCACGAATTCATTTGGTCTCCTCGCAATTGCTTTTGTCTTCCTTTGTGCAGCTTTACTGAATAACGTTTTATTCGATAAAGTCAGAGTCGACTTGACTGAGAACCAGATCTATACAGTCTCGAATGCAACCAAAAAGCTTCTTCAGGATATTGATGAGCCGATCAATCTGTATTTCTTTTTCTCCGATAAAACATCAGAAGGATATACTGGGATTCGAAACTACGCCTCACGTGTAAAATCCTTACTCGAAGAGTTCGAAGTTGCCTCAAATGGCCATATTAACCTGCAAATCATTGACCCTGAGCCATTCTCTGAATCAGAGGATAAAGCAGATGAATTTGGACTGAATGGCGTGAAGCTTAGTGCTGCGGGCGATAGTCTGTATTTTGGTCTTGGTGGCACGAACAGCTTAGATGACAGAGAAACGATTGCTTTCTTTGATCCACAACAGGAAAGTTTTCTTGAATATGAAATCGCAAAGCTCATTTATAAACTGAGCAATCCAAAACCCGTCCAGATTTCCTTTATTTCTGATTTACCGCTAGAGGGCGGACCAAATCGAATGACTGGCCGAATGGATCCCGCTTGGGCTATCTATGAACAACTTCAGCAGTTGTATCAGGTTGAGTTGCTCGAAAAAGAGAATGCAGCTATTCCTGAAAAAACAGATGTACTTGTCCTGGTTCACCCGAAGAATTACGACGAAGCACTTCAGTATGCAATCGATCAATATGTCCTCAAAGGTGGAAAAGTCATTGCATTTGTTGATCCCAATGCGGAATCATCACCAAGTGCGATGGGGATCTCCAGCCGTTCCAACCTCGCTCAACTCTTCAAAGTATGGGGCGTCGCTTACGACCCGGAAAAAATCGTTGTCGATGCTGAGTCAGGGCTGGAAATTCATCTTCCCAACGGCGGTTCTGGTCGTCATATCGGTTACTTAGGGCTGTCTGATAATAATATTGATAGAGAGGATGTCACTACCGCAAGTTTGGAATTGATCAATGGTGCGTCATTTGGCTCACTGTCGAAGCTTGAAGGTTCAAAAACAAACTTTGAACCTCTCGTCATGTCATCCGTTCACTCAAGCCTGATGGACAGCAGCAAGTACACAAGCTCTGCAAAAGATCCGCAAGCATTACTGACTGAGTTTCAGGATGCAAATACCCAGTATACCCTTGCCGCACGCGTGAGTGGGCCAATCAAATCTGCCTTCGAAAACCCGCCAGAGGGAATTGATCCTGCATCACATCAATCTGAAGCAGACAACTTCCAGGCAATTATCGTCGCGGATACGGATATTCTTTCAGATCGATTTTGGGTCAATCGGAATAACTTCTTCGGCTCCCCTATTCTGGTACCATTTGCAAATAATAGTGATTTAGTGACCAATATTGTGGAGAACTTAAGTGGCAGCGTTGCACTCATTAATATCCGCGCACGCGGACGATATGCAAGGCCATTTGAAGTTGTCGATCAGTTAACATTAGATGCGGAAGCGAAATTCCGACAAAAAGAGCAAGAACTACAAGCACGTTTAAAAGAAACCGAAAGTAAACTGAGCGACCTTCAGACCCAACAAGGAGAAGGGGCAGCTTTGGTACTTACACCAGAACAAGAGTCAACAATTGAGGCATTCCTGAAAGAAAAGATAGAGATCCGTAAAGAACTGCGTGAAGTGCGCCATCAGCTGGATAAAGATATCGATGCACTCGGGACTGTGCTGAAGTTTATCAATATCGCTTTCATGCCTTGCTTGTTGACATTACTTCTTATTTTTGTCGCACGTCAAATTCGCCACCGCCAGGTGATATAAGGAGATCATGATGAAGCAAAAAACGGTGCTTGGTCTTATCGTTGTTGGGGCTATTTTAGGTGGAACAGGCTTATTACTCACAAAGGAAAAGTCTGGTATCGAAAAATTAGCCCACCAGCAACTCTATCCAACGCTCAATCAAGCCTCAACCGATTTGACGAAGCTTAAAATTACGGGTGCAAATCAAGCGCTCGTCGTTGAAGCTGTGAAGGAAGGCGAAAACTGGTTGATCACGAATCTAGATAACTACCCCGCAGATAAAGAGACTTTAAGAAAATTCGTCAGTACAATCAAAGCCGCGAAAAAGGTTGAGCCAAAAACAGCGAAAAAACAGTACTTTGAAAAGCTCGGCCTTAGAGATATTCAAAACCCTCAAAGTCAGGGAATGCAAGTTGACTTATATCAAGGCAGTGAAGCATCCCCTCCGATTCTTCTGGGGTTGAATGCAAAAAACGGGAGCGGACAATATGTCCGATTTGCAAAAGAGCATCAAACCTGGCTCATTGATAAAGTGATACAGCGTCCGGAAAAGCCTGAAGACTGGATCGATAACACACCTTTTCATTTTGCTCTCAAGGATGTGAAATGGGTGAAGTCAGACAGTTTTGCTATCACCAAGCTATCAGATAAAGATAAGTTTGTATTGGATGGAATGGCAACGGGTATGAAGCTAAAATACGACAGTGTATTGGATGCACTCCCCCGGAACGTTGCAGATTTAAATTTTGATAAAATAGTGAAAAAGGAAGACAAAATCTGGGATAATGCGACATCCGTTAACCAGCTTGAACTTGGCTTGTTTGATGGTACTCGATTCCAAATCAAGTTGTTCCAAACAGAGGATGAAAAACAGCTTGCCCAGTTCGCGCTATTAACGGAAGGAAGTGGGGACTATAAAAGTCAAAGTCAGCTTTGGCAAAAGTGGGGATATGAACTCAGTAATTTTAATTTTTCGCAGCTAAATAAAAAGAAAGAAGACTTTATTGAGCCTTTAGAAGAAGCAAAAGAGTGATCAATTTTACCCACTGATAACAACGCCCTGCTTAAGCGGGGCTTACTCATAGAGACGTAAACAAAGAACTGAAATACCACATGAAAAAGAAACACGCCAATTCCAATGGACAAAGTAATGGCTTTTCCGATGCATTAAAAAGCTTCTTCCAACTGGAGTCTGCCTCAGGGATTTTACTCATGGCGATCGCAGTGATTGCGATCATTGCCGCAAATACTCCATTATCCACCTTATATGATAATTTTAACCAATTACTGGTTGCTGTTCAGATTGGCACATTCCAGATATCCAAACCATTGATTTTATGGGTAAATGATGGACTCATGGCTATCTTCTTCTTTTTAGTCGGGCTAGAACTGAAACGTGAAGTCATGGAAGGCGAACTATCCAAGCCCGAACAAGTCGTGATGCCAGGTATTGCGGCCGTTGGCGGGATGGCGATTCCAGCCGGGATTTATGTCGCTTTTAATTACAACGATCCCCAAGCGATCAATGGTTGGGCAATCCCAGCCGCAACTGATATTGCTTTTGCGCTTGGTATCTTAACGTTGCTTGGGCCAAAAGTGCCGATTCAACTCAAACTATTCTTAACATCACTTGCTATTTTTGATGATATTGGCGCAATTATTATCATCGCACTGTTTTATACCGACAAAATATCTGTGGTTGCACTCATCTCTGCAATCATTTGTCTTACATTCTTACTGTTTCTTAACCGAAGAAAAACCATGACAACCTCGCCCTATATCTTTGTTGGCGTCATCTTATGGGTTTCTCTTCTCAAGTCTGGTGTACATGCGACTTTAGCTGGTGTTTTACTCGCGATGTTTATTCCAATCAAAGATATACATCACCCCGATAGGTCTCCACTCAAAGAGTTAGAGCATAACCTACATGGTGTTGTTGCATTCGCGATATTACCTATCTTTGCTTTCGCCAATGCTGGTGTTGCTCTAAGCGGGGTTACAATAGACAGTTTGCTTCATCAGGTTCCACTTGGTATAGCGCTTGGTTTATTTCTCGGAAAACCAATTGGTATTTTTGGTTTTTGTTGGGTTGCCGTGAAATTGAAGCTAGCCCAATTACCCAAAAATATGAACTGGGGCAGTTTATTTGGTGTGAGCTTCCTCTGTGGTATTGGCTTTACGATGAGTTTATTTATTGCCAGTCTTGCCTTTGAGCAAACTGGAGATAACTTCTTATTCCAAGACAAACTTGGGATCTTAATGGGCTCAATTCTTTCTGGTATCGTGGGCTATCTCGTCTTAAGGCAAGCATTAAACAAAGAGATCAACTAACACAATTTCTGCTTATCGTTTAGAATCTTTCTGTAGATATCGTATTGATATCCTGATTGATTCTAAACGAGGAAGCATGTGAAGCTCTTCTTAATTCTAACCTGTATTCTGAGCCTGCCTGTATACGCCGCGATGGATGTCAAAGTCGGCGGCTACCTGTTTCCTCCTTACGTCGAACAATCGGACTCAGGTCATATCCAAGGGATCACTCCTGATCTCATTGCTCTACTCAACGAACACCAGAAAAAATATAATTTTCAATTCGTCTTTACATCCCCAAATCGTCGATATCGAGCACTCAAGCAAGGCCAGTTTGATATGATCTTTTTTGAAATGGCACGTTGGGGATGGGAGAAAGAATCTATTGTCACAACTCAGGTTTTCCACAAAGGTGGCGAAGTCTATATCACACTGGCAACCCCCGGGAAAAAGCAAAACTACTTCGACAACATGGCCACAAAGCGGATCATTGGGATACTCGGTTATCACTATGGCTTTGCCAACTTCAACAGTGATATCCAATTTCTAAAGAAGAATTTTAATATAGAAACAACAGCAAGCAATCGGGACAGTATCAACATGATATTAGCAAACCGCGGAGACATTGCTGTGGTGACTCAATCTTATCTCGAACGCTACAAAATGCGCCAACCACTTAAAGCCGAGAAGCTCATGGAGTCAAAAAAATACGATCAGGTTTATGAATTTACGATTCTGCTTCGGCCTGAATCGATTCCTGATGTAAAAACGATGAACCAGTTTATTGATGAGCTTACAACAACAGGTCAATTACAACTTTTATTGAAAAAGTACGGCATCACCAGCCCCAAAAAGGAATAGCAGACTTGAATAAATTCCGTTATTGTTCCTGATATAGAACCTATAACTTTCAATTTCTTAGGAAATCAATAATGAACAAGCACCCGTTCGTATCTTTACTTTTGCTAATACTCTCTGTATTTATGCTTCCCGCTCACTCGGAAGGCAATAAACTCAATGATGCACTGCATATGCTCGCCGGAAAATGGAAAGGTAAAGTTGAAGCCCGTGACGAAGCAGATAAGAAAAATCGGGTTCTTCGCCCCACCAGCCTCACTGTATCTCCCTCAATACTTGAGAACTTCTGGTCATTTAATTTCGTTTTTTTGGATGCAGTAAATGGTGCAGAAATGTTTGAACTTATTTCCCCAGAAGAAGATAAATTTCTATTTCATTTGACTCGTGTTCAAGGGCTATCCGTTAAAAAAGTGACCCGAGATGTCATCGCGCTCAGCGTTGAGCCAGAAAAAAAAGTCCTACGGATGCGACTGATTGAAGCCAGCCTTTTCGATGATAAACCCGCCATGATCCGATACCAAATCAATCGAGATCAAAATGCCCTCACCATCTATAAAGAAGTCAAGCCATATGGCAATAAAGCATTTCAAATTGAAGAAAAGTTTTTCTTTGAAAAATCTTCCTAATTTTTTGACTATAGTTTCAATATTAGTGACTACTGACTTTTCAAAATAAAATTAAGGATAAATCAATGAAAGGTATCGTGTTTAATATGTTAAATGAAATGGTTGAAGGCGTTTTTGGGTTTGAGTTTTGGGATGAAGTGATCACCGAAAATGATCTGGAGTCAGAAGGGATATACACTTCAGCGGGTACCTATAGTGATGAAGAAATTCTTCAGCTTGTCTCAACCATTTCTGAGAAAAAATCAATCCCCATCCCTGACCTGCTTTATCAATTCGGTTTATTTAGCTTCGACTACTTTAAAAATAATTATGAACACTTTTTTAAACAGGACTCCAGCAAAAAATTTTTAGAATCCGTCGATCCGATTATTCATGTTGAAGTGAAAAAGTTATATCCATCCGCTTTCGTCCCAGAGTTTCAATATCAATACCCTGACAGTAAAACAATGGTAATGACCTACACCTCACCCAGAAAGTTATTTGATTACGCTCATGGTTTAATTGATGCGACGATTAAGCACTTTCCTCAAGAAGCGAATGTTGAGCGAAAAGATGAAGAAAACTGTTGCCACTTCCATATTCGCTATCACTAATTGACTCTATGACCAGCCAAGAAACCATTCACCGTTTATTAGAACGGGAAAGAAAAGCAAGAAAGCACGCTGAGTCGTTGCTTGAAACAAAATCGACCGAGCTGTACGAAGCAAAAATTGCAATAGAAAAACGAAATGAAGAACTCGAAGCAACACTGAAAAAGCTCAAGGACACACAAAGCAGCCTCGTACAGGCTGAGAAAATGGCTTCCATTGGTCGCCTTGCTGCGGCAGTCGCCCATCAGATCAATACGCCGGTTGGCTATATGCAGAGTAATCTAGAATCATTGCAATCCTTCGTTGGTATACAAAATACCTTTTTCGAACTCACAAAATGTCTGTTAACTGATGCTGGTATCCAGGATTTCCAAAGCCAAAGATTTCGTCAACTATTCGTGGATGAAGACGCAGAATTTTTGATTGAAGATGCCCACGAGATGTTGCAAACGTGTCTACAAGGTAGTCAACGTATAGCTAAAATTACCAGCTCTTTGCTCAATCTCACCTCTGTTACAGAGCAAACCAAAGCAACCTTCAATCTTTATGAATATCTTTCACAGTTAATCGATAAATTCAGCCAATCTTATCACCCAGCATATACATTCAAGCTCATCACTAATAAACAGCCAATCATTCAGTGCCAAGAAGATGTTTTTTCTAATGCGCTCCTTGAGCTACTCAATAATGCTATTTACGCATGCAAAAACAGTGAGAAAAAAGAGATCCACTGTGTGATTGATACATCAGAAACGAGCGTTACCATCAGTGTCATCGATTCCGGTTGCGGGATCCACGATAGTGTCAGATCTCAATTATTCGAGCCTTTTGTAACCACAGCAACAACAGAAGATCAACTTGGCCTCGGGTTATGCTTGGTTGAAGCCTGTGCTCAATCACATCAGGGCAATATCTCCGTCGAAGAATCTGAAGGAAAAACGCGTTTTAGCATGACAATTCCCAAGTAATTTTTTTATAGAACAGTTTCGCTCCCACAAAAATCCTACTTGTTATAAAGATCAGAAACGCCTCAAGCTTGCAAATTGTTTTATAGAAAATCCCGTCTACTATTTACCTATATCGGGTAGGGTATATCTTGCCAATTGCATGAAATTCATTGTCTTTATTTGTCATTTAATCTACTTCTCTGGACGATATAAAGCTGCGGTAATGATTGTTGTATGCAACATGATTTACACCCTCAAAAACGCAAAAAATATGACGAGGATAGGCACATGGTATTCAAACCGAATGTTTTGAAGGAGTTATTTGGGGGAAGCGTAAGTTCCCAGAACTTACAACATATGCAGGAACTAGAAGCAAAAGTTTCTGCACTCAATGATTTGCAGACAGTGGTTGAGTTTAATCTCGATGGTACGGTGATCACAGCCAATGATAACTTCTTGAAGCTGATGGGATATCGTCTGGATGAAATTAAGAATAAGCATCATCGAATGTTTATCGATGCTGAATTTAAAAAAAGCGCTGAGTATCACGAGTTCTGGAAAAACCTCGCCCGCGGTGAAAGTACCTGCAAAAAGTCTCGATATGTCACAAAAGGTGGTAGAGAGTTATTTGTTCAAACATCCTATAAACCTATTCTAGATCATGTGGATGGTCGCCCAAACAAAGTCATTATGCATGGGTTGAATATTACAGAACAGGAAAACGAAAGCCGTGCCTATCACGGATTACTCAATGCCATCAATCACAGCCAGGCCGTGATCGAATTCAATATGGATGGCACAATTATTACCGCCAATGATAACTTCCTCAATGCCGTTGGTTATACGCTGGATGAAATCAAAGGTAAACATCACAAGATGTTTGTCAATCCAGAAGAAAGAGACAGCAATGATTACGCAGAATTCTGGAATAAGTTGAATCAAGGTGAATTCCAAAGTGCTGAATATCAAAGAGTGGCAAAAGGTGATCGCCCTATCTGGCTTCAAGCATCATATAACCCAATCTTGGATGATCACAAAGTTCCTCAAAAAGTTATTAAATTTGCCACATTAATCACGGAGCAAAAACAACAATCTGCCAATTTTATTTCCCAAATTGATGCGATTAGTAAATCCCAGGCTGTCATCGAATTTTATTTAGATGGCACGATTATCTCTGCAAACGAGAATTTCCTGAATGCGATGGGTTATACACTTGATGAAGTGAAAGGACAGCACCATCGCATGTTTGTCGATCCCCAATATGCAAACAGCCCAGAATACAAAAAATTCTGGGAAGACCTCAAGCAAGGAAAATTTGATAGTGGTGAATACCAGCGATTTGGGAAAGGAGGCAAAGAAATCTGGATCCAAGCCTCTTACAATCCTGTATTTGATATTCATGGTCGTCCATTTAAAGTCGTCAAATATGCATCCGATGTGACTGATCAAAAAATGCAACGTGCTAATTTTCAAGGACAACTTGATGCCATCAGTAAAGCCCAAGCCGTCATCGAGTTTAATATGGATGGCACGATCATTACAGCGAATGATAACTTCTTAAACGCTATGGGTTATTCACTTGTTGAAATTCAAGGTCATCACCACCGGATGTTTGTCGAAGAAAGTTACGGTAAAAGTCCGGAATATCAGGCGTTCTGGGATAAATTGAACCGTGGCGAATACATGACGAATGAGTTTCAACGCTACGGTAAAGGGAATAAAGAAATCTGGATACAGGCATCTTATAATCCGATTTTTGATATGAATGGAAAACCATTCAAAGTCGTCAAATATGCAACCGATATAACAGCTCAAAAGCTCGAAAATGCGAACACGTCAGGTCAAATCAATGCGATTAGTAAAGCACAAGCAGTCATCGAGTTTAATATGGATGGCACCATCATTACAGCAAACGAAAACTTCTTAAATGCGATGGGTTATACCTTGGAGGAAATTCAAGGGCAGCATCACCGGATGTTTGTCGATAGCAAGTATGGGAAGAGCCAAGAGTACAAGGCATTTTGGGATAAACTTGGCCGTGGTGAATATGAGGCAAACGAGTACCAACGTTTTGGTAAAGGCGGTAAAGAAATTTGGATCCAAGCTTCCTACAACCCTATTTTTGATCTCAATGGAAAGCCCTATAAAGTTGTCAAATACGCATCAGACATCACTGCTCAAAAGATGAGAAATGCGGATGTAGCTGGCCAGCTAGAAGCCATTGGGAAAGCTCAAGCTGTCATTGAATTTAATATGGACGGCACCATCCATGATGCCAATGAGAATTTCCTTAACGCGATGGGCTACTCGCTCGATGAAATCAAAGGACAACATCACCGGATGTTTGTCTCGTCTCGGGTTGCCAATAGCCCTGAATATAAGGCCTTTTGGGAAAGACTCAATCGCGGTGAATATGAGTCAAACGAGTACCAACGCTTTGGTAAGAATGGCAAAGAGATCTGGATCCAAGCATCCTACAACCCGATTCTAGACATAAATGGTAAACCCTATAAAGTCGTGAAATACGCAACGGACATCACCGCGCAAAAACTCCAATTCGCTGACTTTTCAGGTCAGATATCTGCCATTGATAAAGCACAAGCCGTCATTGAGTTTAATATGGACGGTACCATCGTCGATGCGAACGAGAACTTCTTAAGCACTGTCGGTTACACACTCGACGAAATCAAAGGTAAGCATCATCGGATGTTTGTGGATCCAAAATTTGCTGAAAGCGCTGAATATAAAGCTTTCTGGGAAAAGCTTGGACGTGGTGAATACGAAGCAGATGAGTACCGTAGATTTGGCAAAGGCAATCAGGAAATCTGGATACAAGCCTCTTACAATCCAATTCTTGATGTGAATGGTAGACCATTTAAAATCGTGAAGTATGCGACAGATGTCACCGCTCAGAAACTCCAATTTGCGGACTTCTCTGGCCAACTGGAAGCCATCGGCAAGGCGCAAGCGGTCATTGAGTTCAATATGGATGGTACCATTCTCACGGCCAATGAAAACTTCTTAAAAACCGTTGGTTACTCTCTCAAGGAAATTCAAGGTAAACACCACCGGATATTTGTCGAAGATGAGTTCGCAAATAGTGCTGAATACAAGGCATTCTGGGAGAAATTAAACCGGGGCGAATACGAATCAAACGAATATAAACGTGTTGGTAAAGGTGGCAATGAAATATGGATCCAAGCTTCATATAACCCGATTATGGATGTCAATGGAAAACCATTCAAAGTGGTCAAATATGCAACGGATATCACACAACAAAAACAGGAAGCAGCAGAAAGCCAGAAAGTTTCTCTAAGAGCAAATGCGCTGGCTGTCTGTCAGGCCAACGTGATGCTTGCCAACAACAATATGGAAATTGTTTATATCAATGAAGAAAACATGAAAATGCTCAAAAACCGTGAGCGTGAGCTGCAAAAAGTGTTGCCAAACTTTGATTCACAAAAACTCATTGGTACCAATGTAGATATCTTCCACAAAAACCCAAGCCACCAACGTCGTATGATTGGCAACCTCAACGATGTATTTAAAACGGAAATCAAGGTTGAAGAACTGACCTTCGGGCTGATCGCCACACCTTGGCTGGATATGAATGGTGAAAGAGTTGGGACCATCATCGAATGGAATGATCGTACCTCTGAAGTCATGATTGAGAAGCAGATTGATCACTTGGTCGAAAGTGCGAGTCGCGGTGACTTTACCCAAGCAATCGACTTATCGGATAAAGATGGATTCTTTAAAGTCCTCAGCCAGCGCTTAAACTCGCTGATGGAAACGACCAACGAAGGAATCAACGATGTCTTGAGAGTCCTTGGAGCCATGGCTCGCGGAGATTTAACCGAAAACATTACCCGGGATTATGAAGGTGCATTCGGGCAGTTAAAAACTGATGTGAATGATACCGTCAACAAACTGACTGATGTCATCGGTAAAATTCGAGAAGCATCCATCGGTATTCAAAGTAATGCAAATGAAATCGCATCTGGCTCCACCGACTTGAGCGCAAGAACAGAACAACAAGCTTCTTCACTAGAAGAAACAGCATCCAGCATGGAAGAAATGACCAGTACCGTCAAACAAAGTTCTGACAACGCACAGCATGCAAACAGCCTGTCCAAAGAAGCACAGGAAAAAGCAGCTGATGGCGGTACGGTTGTTGAACGAGCCATCAATGCAATGACTGAAATCAACGAAGCAAGTAAGAAAATCTCCGATATTATTGGCGTCATCGATGAAATTGCTTTCCAGACCAACCTTCTCGCACTCAATGCTGCGGTTGAGGCAGCAAGAGCTGGGGAGCAAGGACGTGGATTTGCCGTTGTCGCAGGTGAAGTTCGAAACCTCGCACAACGTTCTGCTTCAGCCGCAAAAGAGATTAAAGACTTGATCCGCGACTCTGTGAATAAAGTCGAAGACGGTTCTCGTTTGGTGAATGAGTCTGGCGAAACGCTCAATGAAATTGTTGATTCTGTGAAGAAAGTAAGTGAAATCATTGCTGAAGTCAGTCAAGCCGCTGAAGAACAAACGATGGGGATTGAGCAGGTTAACCAGGCCATTGCGCAAATGGATAATATGACCCAGCAAAACTCCGCTTTGGTTGAAGAAACAAGCGCAGCGACAGAAAATATGGCGCAAGAATCTCAAGGTATGGTGCAGTTGATGAGCTTCTTTAGTATTGGTCAGGGCCACACAAGCGCAGTGCCAACAGCACCACGAGCACCAGTCGCTTCCGCTCCAGAGCCAGCCATCTCAAAACCTGCAAAAGTAGCGACTAAGAAAGTTGCTCCACCAAAAGCAGAGCCAGCAAACAGTGGGGGCCTTGCCATGCCAGACTTTAATGATAATGATGAAGAGTGGGAAGATTTTTAACCAAAACTATCATTCATTCTTAATATAAACAAAAGGCCTGAAGAACACCCAGTTCACAGGCCTTTTTCTTATCCAGCAACTATTTTTAAAATCCGCTTGATCCTACCTGATGTCGCGATACTATTGTTCTACAAAAAAAGTGTTCTACAGAGAAAAACTAAGATGAGGCATTGCTGTGTCTAACGAAACAATTTTCACCAAAATTATTAATCGCGAAATCCCTGCGGATATCGTCTACGAAGATGAACTATCGCTCGCATTCAAGGATATTAACCCACAAGCACCCACACATTTATTGATCATTCCAAAGCAGCCAATTGCAACGATCAATGATATTACCGAAACGGATAGAGAGGTTGTTGGCCACCTCCATTTTGTTGCCGGGAAAATCGCAAAAGAACTGGGTGTAGACGCACAAGGCTACCGTGTTGTCATGAACTGCAATGAGTATGGCGGTCAAACAGTATTTCATATTCATTTACATTTTCTCGCTGGCAAACCAATGGGCTGGCCACCATATACAGAAAAATTAAAAGCCTAACCAAAGTAAGTCAGTGTGACATGGACAATCCGTGTCTAAACTGCAAAGCTTTCCGGCTAAGAAGCCGTTGAAAAAATTGTGAATGGGTGAGATGTGAGCCGCAGGGTACCCTGCGGCAAACTAAATTAGAACGTCCACCCATTTGGATACACCTTGTGGGTGAGTGACTCCCAAAAGTCTAAGAAGCCACCTTGTAGCCATGGGGTTGGCATAACGAAGTTTTGAAATACTCTTGAATTAGGTTTTATCCTTCTTGAACGATTCCATACATCATAACCTGGAATGTTTGGTCCCCCCATACACGGACCGACAGCAATTCCAACTGTCTCACCATCAAGCTCCATCACATCCGAGATTTGATCTGAAGGTATTCCTCCTTGAGATTCGGGCCTATCAAAACGTCCGAGTTGAATTAAAACCCAAGGAAGGATCTTTAGCGGGAATTCATCCTGAGAAGTAATATATCTTTTTTTGGTTTCCAAATAACTCCAAACGACCAAATGTGAGTTTTTATATTTAAAAAAGAAATCTTTATCATCTGGATCATGAAAGCTTGGGTACGTCCCCAGCAAATTAAATTCTTGTGGAATTTTTGTATGGTGAGTAATTTTTGGTATTTCAACTACATCTTCATTAATCATTGCCTATCCTTCTCCCACCGGTTTTATCACATTGAATATTTCAATTGCACCAGCTTCTTTTAGCTGGGACAACTTTAAGGGTGTATGATCCACATTGAAGGTCTCTACCACACCAAGGTCTTGATCGACATTGGGGTTATTATTTTTGGTTATTCCTGTACCAAGAAAGTCTTCATTCGCGCCCATATTTCCATAAATTGCCATTCTATTCCTGAACAATCCTTCTTCATCTTCAGAAAGATCATGCTCAATTACAAATGCAGCTAAACCTTTTTTATTCCACAATGCATCTTGATCATCTGAATTTCTGTAAAGTTCGCCGAACTCATCCTGATACTCGGGCGTCATTATTTCTTCTACAACACCTTCATCAAATTTATGTGCTAACTTGTTATCCGCAAATTCCACCATATTATCAAAGGTTGGAACGAAGCTGACTGTCCCTGATATTTCTTTTGATTTTTCTGTATCTACGATGAGAAGGCAATATTCTTGCTCAGGTTTGTAATCCAATCCAAGTTTCTTACAAATGATCTCTGGACAGGTATCTGCATCTTCAAGTTGGTCAAATGTTGTTGACCAGTAACGAACTCCTTGTTCTGTTTCTCCATTCAAATAAACAGGCCCGCCCATAAGGCCGCTCAACGGTTCATCAGGACTATCCCATTTGTTGACTAGGAACTCAGCTTCCATAAACCGAACATGATATCGCTCACTGGCGACATCACAGAAGGTGACTTGATGTTCTAGCTCTTCATCGGAGTATTTTGGGCTGTACCCTTCTGCTTTGATTTTCTCTCTTGACTGTGCAAGTTTTTGTTTCGCGTCTGTAAGGCCTGTCGGCTCAACCTTTTTTAGTTCCATTGCAGCGGTATTTACCGACGTGACGATCCCTTTTTCACCAATGATCACCGTCGTATTACCAACAAAGATCTTGCCGCCATGCTCTGTCGAGTCGCCCATTCTGGCAGCAGGCTTTCCATTGATAAAGACACCCGAGGAACCACTATTGATTGTATCTGGCGGGCCAACACAAACGACCTTATCGCCTTTACGCGCAGCAGGGAGACCTCCGATGGATACATCTGGCGAACCTTGTACGATTGGCCCACCGACATGGGGGACGGGTCCGGGTTCAACTTTGGGGCAAACGTGCATATGTGTGAGTGTTGCGGCGGGTTTTCCCATCTTATTCTGACCTCTTCCTTTTGATTTGAGGCCGTATTATTCCATTAAATCAATAAGCTGTGAAGATAAGTAAAAATCTTTTAACGAAATAGTAGTCGCTCTATCTCACAAAGTATCTTTCGATTTGTGCCATGGACAGAAAAAACCCCAGCAATCTGCTGAGGTTTTACCATGTCTTCTTAGTCTTCCATTAACATCTTCTCGAAATACTGATAAACAAGCGCTTCTTTATATGCATAATCCTGCGTATTCTGTCCAAGTGCGTGACCGCCATTTTCTGACTCGAAGAACCAGACTTCATGTCCTTTTGATTGGAGCAATGCCGTCATTTTTCTTGCATGCGCTGGTCCTACAACCACATCACTGGTTGAGCACATCATCAAGACTTTCGGATACGTCGCATCTTCACGAACATTGTGATATGGTGAGTAGGTTCGCATATAGTTCCAAATCTTTGCTGGGTTCCCAAACTCCCCATAATAACCGGCACCTTTCGCAATATACGGTGAACGCTTCATATCTAGCACAGGAACTAAGCTCGCCGCTGCACCATAAAGTTCTGGATGACGCATCAAGGTTGCTCCAACGAGAAGCCCGCCATTGCTTACACCTAAGATCCCAAGCTTACTCGCAGAAGTGATTTTTCTTTTGACTAGATCACGTGCAACAGACTCAAAATCTTCAAAAGACTTATGACGGTTCTTGACCCGTGCAGCATGATGCCATCGTGGCCCATACTCCCCACCACCCCGGATATTTGCAAGCACATAGACACCACCTTTTTCGAGCCAAGCTTTGCCTAGGTGCTTATGGTATTCAGGTAGTTTCGATTCCCCAAAACCGCCGTAACCATAGAGAACAGTCGGGTTTTGGCCATTCAGTGATGCATCCTTTTTCATCACCACAAAATAAGGAATCCGTGTGCCATCATTGGATGGTGTGAAGTGTTGCTCAATTTTATAAGCGGATGCATCGAATGCCGCAGGGAGCTGCTTCAGTAAATCATAACCACCATCCACTGTGTATCGATAGTATTTTCTTGGTGTCAGAAAATCTTCTTCGTAAAAGTAAAAATGATCGGCGTCCGTATTCGCAGTAATCGATGTACTATGTTTTTTATTGATGGTGTAGTGCTTATTTGCAGGTAGCCCTAGGCTTTTTGTTTCCCAGGTTGAAGTGCCAGCGTTCCATTTCAAATACTTCAGTTGCCCTTTCACATGTTCTAAGTAGTTAATCAATATGCCCTGATTGAAGTAACTCAACTGATAAATCGCTTGTGCATTTGTTGGTTTCCAGACGGAGTATACAGACTTGATTTGAGATGCATTATCCGGATTGAGTTGAACACTGACAATTTCTCCAGACTGATATGACTGTCCTAAAACTTCCCAGTTATCCTTCAACGACACAATAAACTGTCCAGACAAATGGCCTTCTATAAATGCACTTGTTGGTAGTGGTAGTTTTGTTTTTTCAAGTTTTACATTGAGCAAGTAATAATCACTTTGCTGGATGGTCGATAAATCCCTGATGAGCATGACTGGTTTCGCTGCTGTATTGATCCGAACAGGATGGCTCATTGCAGAACGTGCCCGACGATAAATATCCGTGGCAGAAGAAAGTGACTGTCCTCTTTCCCACTTTTGTACCGACAACGGGCACTTCGCGAAAGAGATATCTTCTTGACGAACCGTTGGAGAAACAAGTAATGTATTTTCATCAACCCAAGAAGCACGACTCATGGTTGCTTCCGGAATTTGAAAACCATTATCGACAACAAACTCACCTGTGTTTAAATCAAATTCACGAATAGCCGCTTTGTATCCACTGCCTTCTTGGCGAATGCTGAATAAGCATTTCGAAGTACCTTCTAGGCATTCCATTCGTATCAATTTTTGCTTTTTGCCCTCTTTGCGAGATAGCGCATCCATATCTAACACGGTTTCCCACTGAGGGGTTGTTGTCCGGTAACTTGCAATTGTTGTTTTTCTTAGCAAGCCTTGAATATGTTCACTTGAGTCAGTCCATAGGTTGTAAATATATCCTCCATGCTCTCTAGCAATGGTGAGATCTGACTTCATCACCTTTGCAAGATCATCTTTTAATGTTGTGAAATTTTCGCGTCCTTCGAAAAAGGTTTTGGTCAGTGTCGTTTGCTGGATTGCCCATCGGCGTGCATTCTCATCATTTGGAGATTCTAAGCAGCGAAATGGATCTTCTTCTGGCGGAGCCTCACAGATTGGAGTGCTTGCTTGCACATAGCTGATACTACAAAGCATGCCGAGTAGAATTGACCTTGATAGTCGTGTGGCAGTTGTCATGTTATTCATCATTTTTACTTTCTTCGTATTTTTATTATTGAGGTTTTTATCCATCAAAGTTATGAAAAAGAAAAAATTTTCATTCTTTAATGTGAAAAAACCGAATGATACTAAACACAGAAAAATGAACAGAAACTGAATCTAAATCAAAGAATGTTTAAAATACGAATTTGGTTGTATCAAAGGTTGAGACATTTGAATGAGAAATCTTCTCTTCAAATAAACAGTTGAAGACTACACCTGAAACAAGGCAACAGCGTTAGTGTCAAAAGTGAAAAAAGGTCAAGCATGAAAAGGTTAAGAATAATAAAGGCCAATTAATGGCCCCAAATTAAATGGAATGTCGTTGCTTAGCCAGGTGATTTCCCTGCGCCCATAGATTGGAGAACCATGCAGGTCGATGGAGCCAGTTTGCTTCAAATGATGTAAATGACTCAAATCCACCTGTTTTACGAACACACTCATCGATGGTATGAAAATCCTGATATTTGATAGCTTTCTTGTGGGGAAAAGCCCCCCAAAATCGCTCGAACGTTTGGAACCACTTTTCTTCAGTCTCACAGAATGGCTCTTCTATATGGCGAAACTGGTGCATTGTGGGATCGATCATCACTTTTTTCTGACCCAACTCAGCAATCACAACTATATGATTATCACCCCCATTGGTGATTTTGGTGAGTTCAACAGCAGGTGGCATGAGCATAAATCCACGATATTGATACGGTACTCCCAATTCTTTGAGGCATTCACCAACTACCTGAGCTGCATTACTACAATTGTCCTTTGGTTCTTCGATAAAGCGCTTTATTTTTGGATGTTGAAATATCAATTCTTTCAGAACAGAAATATCCTTTTTTGAGACAGTACCAACCTGTGAGACTTGTAGCGGATCCCCATGAGCTGATAAGAACTGACCTTGTGGAACACCCAGCTGTGGAGAGGTTTTCGATATACTTTTGACTGACCCATTTCCTGAGGAATTTAAGGGGGCCTGAACTTTTCGTGGTGAAACGGCTGTAACTGTTGGCATCATTTTTTTCTTATTGATTTTATTGAGTTAAATGTATTGCGTGTATGGAATGGACATGTCTATTTTAGAGACTGGCTTTGTTGATAAAGCAAATAGATCTGATTTGAGTTGTTTTAAGTGAGCAACAAGGTTTTCCAGAGCGATTGCATCGATGGCTTCAAGAGGAATGGATGCACCCAAGATCAAATTTTCACCACTTTGTCCGATCCAAGCCAAATTCATCCTTTCCCGATCTGCATTCATTTTCAACCAGTATTCCTGATCATCGGATTGAATATTCGTCAAAAGTGTTGTGAAAACAGTTAGTAGAGAGGCGTTCTCTGATATTTCGATTTGCCAATGATTCGATTCATGATCAGTAACTTGGATCGCATCAGCGTCAGCTGGTATTTCAACACCCCATCGTTGGGCTAACTCTTGAAAGATCACTTGAATCATCATTTGCACCTCAAAAAACAAATCAGTTCTCATTTGAGACCCCAAAAAAGAGACACAAACTCTATCATAGATTTGTTTGATTTGGATCAGTAAATTGAGAAATTAGTTAATGCTTCGTCACTTCCATGTGCCTTTAACGTAACTAATGAAATGAGTTTTCAGGTTGTTCACAAAATTGAATACGCTCTTCTGAATTTAAAATCGTTTGCAGACGCGTATCTAGCTCCTTCAATGGTCCATCTAAATCGATAGCCCCAGTCCATTGACGAAATCGAGTCTCAAACATAAAAAATGGCACTTCTACATGAGGGAAAGCATGCCAAACAACGGCTTCGCCTTTGGGGGGGGCTTTTTCATCATAATGTGCAAGAGACTCTTCCGTTTGCATCGCACCACAACCAACCCAAAGCAAAAAATCCTCACAAGAACACATGACACACCAGCCCCAATCCTCTGGAACAACATCCGCATCTGGATAATAGGCTTTCAACTTCTCACACAACCATTCAGCCAATACTTGTCCATAGCATCCAGGGTTGGTCTCCTGATCCTCACCCACCTTTATGTCAAACATCATAGACTGAAAGAAATAACCCGCTTCCATCACAACCTCCAATAATCAATTACACTCCTTCGCAACTCACTTCAAATTACTGAATCACTAGTGTGTTAGCTTTCCCTTACGGTGCGTAAAATGCATGACCTGTTGCGCGATTTCTCCCAAATCCCCCACAATATCAACAGCACCTGAGTTAATGGCTTCTTTTGGCATACCAAAAACTGTCGAGCTCTCTTCACTTTGCGCAATGTTGAAAGCACCTTCTTCTTTCATCTGTAACATCCCTTTTGCACCATCATTACCCATTCCCGTCAGGATCACGCCCATAGCATCTCGCCCCACTTCCTGCGCAACTGAGCGAAAAAGTACATCAACAGACGGCTTGTGCCGATTGACGAGCGGTCCATCATGTAGCTTTGTTTTAAAACTGTGACCTTGTCGCACAACCTGTAAATGTGTATGGCCTGGCGCAATATAGACCTGGCCCGGATAGATAGTTTCGTCACCTTTTGCTTCAATCACATGATGACTCAATACATGATTCAATCGATCTGCAAATGGGCTGGTAAAACGCTCCGGCATATGTTGAACAATAACAATCCCATAGCAATAGGCAGCAAGCTGTCTCAACAATACTTCTATCGCTTGTGTTCCTCCGGTTGAAGCGCCAATCACAATTAATTTTTCGGAAGGCATATTGGTAGGGAAAGGCGTAAAGTCTTTGGAACACCCCTTGTTATCTGTTGTCTCCGATTGTGAAGCTGTCTCTGATCGCTTCACTTCTTTTGACCCGGCTTTCTCCCCTGAAATAGACAGCTCTTTTTTCATGAGTTGGACTTTACTCGAAGCGGCTAACTTCACAGCATTGATCATTTGGCGGGATTGAGATTCGAAATACTCTCGAAGATCAAACTTCGGCTTACACATTACATCAACAGCACCCGCGGCCAGTGCTTCAAGTGAGGTCTCCGAGCCTCTTTCCGTTTCAGTAGAACAGACGATTGTCGGAATGGGCTTCTCTTTCATCAATTCTTTCAAGAACGTGATCCCATCCATTCTTGGCATATTGACATCAAGGATAATGACATCGACTTGAATTGCATCAAGTTTTCGCTTTGCGATGATTGGATCCTGTGCTTTTGCGACGACCTCAATCATCTCATCTTGAGTGAGCAAATCACCAAGCACTTGTCTGACAACCGCTGAGTCATCAACAATCATTACTTTAACTTTCTCAGCTTGCCCCATACATTCAATCGCTTCGCTTACGATAAATCCCTTTTCCAAGATGCTCCACGTCATCACCGCGTGCTTCAAGTATCTCGGAATGCCCCAAAAGCAATAACCCACCAGGTGCAAGGTGCTGCTTTACATTTTGTATCAGCATTTTTCGAATATCATCCGCAAAATAAATCAAAACATTTCTCAAGAGAATAATGTTGAATTGTCCAAGGTGAGAATTTGGGTTCATCAAATTGGCGACGGTAAAGGAGACATTGTCTCGTATTGAAGAGCTTATTTTGAAATGATCCCCTGTCGTTAATGTTCGACAATATTTATCAAAATAAAAAGAGGGCATTTGGCGGTTAGAAGCCAAGTTATATTCGCCTTTCTTTGCAGAAGAAATCACCCCCTCAGAAATATCACTCCCGACGACTTCCCATCCTGTATAGCCGATAATTTCTGACATGATCATCGCAATGGTATAGGTTTCTTCTCCTGTAGAACTCGCTGCACTCCATACACGAACTGGTTTTTGCCAACTCATGATTTCATCTCGCATTTCGAGCATTGTATCGAATTGATGTTTTTCACGGAAAAAGGAGGTTTCATGGGTGGTTAAACAGTCAACAAATTGGCTGACTTCAGTCCCATGTTTTTTGTCTTCTAAAAGAACCACATACTCAGTAAAGGTCGATAATCCAAAATGTCTTAACCGTTTACCAAGTCGAGAAACAATGAGTGCCTGTTTATCATCAGCTAAGTTGATCCCTGTTCTCTCAAAAAAAATCCGTCTTACTTCATGAAACTCAAAGTCACTGAGAACATAGGTTGGGCTCAAAGATATGTCTTGTGCTTGCTGCATCTATGGCAATACCTCTTTTCACTACTAATGAACGGATCCTGTTCATGAAAATACAAACGCCGAGTCATTCCGATTCGCCACTGTATTTAAGCTGGAGTTGTCATAAAGTCTAGTCGATGAATAGCTTGTTGTCCCAAAAGCAAAGGTAGTTTCAGCAAATAGAATGAGGTTCAGTGAAGCGGTGTTGGCCCGTTTGGACCAACATGGGTATGGGCCTATTCATCTTTAATCAATGTGGATTTTCGAAAGATCACTAACCCTAGCTTGCGAGTTGTTGCTTTATCAACGCCATAACTTGCTTGATTTCTTCATCATTTAGTTGTCCATCTTTGACGAATAGCACTTGGCCTTGACTATCCAATAGAACAATCGCAGAGCTTTTTGGCTCCAATTGCCAAGTCTTTGCAACAACACCATCTTCATCTAACACAATTGAAGACCAAGGAAACTCTTTTTTGCTGTCTTGTGCAGAAGAAGTCACAAAGCTGCCAGTCCCCCAAATTGCATCGTCTTTATTAATAATTGTTGTCGTTTGATAAGTCTCTTCTGGAAGTTTTGCAGCTTTAATTGCATCGATCATAGGCGCATTGAGTTCTTTCGCAGCAGAACGACCAGCGATATGTTGGATCAATCTGACTTTTCCTTGAAGAGATGCTGAGTCCCAAGCCTGAGTTTTAAAATCATCTTGTTCAATCACAATATCCCCACCATCTTGAATTGCGATTGTGGGTAATGATTTCCCCATTTGAATATTATGTGCCATAGCCAGTGTCGGTAAGCAGCTTAAGATAAATATGAGTGTACTGCGAAGCATAAATTTTAACCAGTTATTTCAATAAGAAAGACCCATATATACTGCATTTTTCGTAAATTGTTAAGCTTTCTCTATCGTATTCTGCTCGATCAACAAACTTCTCCCAGATTTTTTGTAACACTTTCCATCATCCTATGCTGCAATGGGCTTATATCACCATCCAAGGCTGCGACATGATTGAGCATTCGAATCATTGAATTGACTTGTGACTTCGTTAAGCTATTTTTAACGGGCGCAAGTATCTCCGCAGTTTCTTTATGGGGGTTCAACTCATCTCGGAGGAGGTAAACAGATGATGAAAAAAGTTCAACAGCTTTCGTTCCCGTCAAGTTAAACTCACCTTCAAAAATACGAATGATTTCTGCTTTTTGTTCACGCGAGATATCACGATCTAATTTTGCAGTGGCCACAACAAGCAATGCAGCGACTTCGAGTGAACTTTCTAAGCAGTGGATTGGTTTTGTCCCAACCTTTTTTGACCAGGCTCTTCGCCGAAACCACAAAAAAGGGTTCAAAGAATTGAGATCAAAGCCCGACTTTTGTAGGCGATTGAGCACGCAAACAAAACTCACAATTGCAGTAATTAACCCGATAAGAATATGCATAGATACCTCTGACACATCTCCACACAAACGCTAAAACAACACTTCCTGGCTGTGACATTGAAGGACAAAAATTGAGCGGGCAATACTACCATAGAAGGTGAATGAAGACACCTGAATAAGGTGAAATGATGGTGCTTTTGTTCGTGTAATGCTTTCGGTTGCCCTATTTTTTTGTTAGAAACAATCCTTATGGGGGACATAATTAGGGTCTGTTGAACTTTCGAAAATACATGCTGTTTCCGCTGAAAGATCAACAGACCCGAGTAAAAGTGAAGCCTAACTAGCTGGCTTCATGTTTACTCGTAATAGATAAATTAGTGGTTCTTATTGAAATTTTCCCAGTACTCTTTGACTGTTTCTTTCATTTCTTTGTGCAAGAGCAATATACCCAATAAGTTGGGCAGTGTCATAATGACAATCGCGACACTCGCGAGGTTCCATATCAGCGTTGTATCCGCAAATGAAGCCCAGAAGAAACCTGCAACGAAAAGAATACGGTATGGTAGAACACCACTTTCACCAACAAGGTAAATCATGGCTCGGTCACCATAATAAGACCAAGCAATCGTTGTTGAGAATGCAAAAAGTAGCAAACCAATCGCAACGATATATTGCCCCCATTCACCAAAGAACCCTTTCGTAAACGCTTTTGTTGTTAATTGTGCAGAATGGATCAATGACTTACCATGCACGTGAACTTCTTGTGCATTATCACCTTCACCCACAGTACGCTTCAGCTTACCGTTCACTACATTCAGCACACCACTGAATGGTACCTTCTTGGCACTATCATTTGGATCTACAACAACAAACTCGACATCTTCAGCAATAGAGCGCGCATTTAGTACGGTATATTCACCTTGTAATTGACCATTTTCAATACGTAGTACACCATTGGCTCCCTGTGCGCCAGACTCTCCGCCATTCAAGTATGCAACGATGGCTTGACGGTTGTCTTCGCTAGTATCGGTATATACACCAGAAATAATGTGCATATCCGCACCTTCGAAGTAGTTATCATACTTCTCTTTCCAAGCACCTGAAGAGAGGATCACAAGACCTGTTAGCGTACAAATGATAATCGTATCGATGAAAGGTTCAAGGATAGAAACCATCCCTTCTGAGACCGGCTCGTTTCCTTTTGCTGAGGCATGAGCAATTGGAGCAGAACCCTGTCCTGCTTCATTCGAGTAAAGGCCACGTGCAACCCCTTTCGTAAAAGCATAGGAGAAAGCAGCGCCTAAGAAACCACCAGAAGCAGCAGAACCTGTAAAGGCATCTTGGAAGATCGCGATGAAAGAAGGGAGAACATTTTCAATGTTGTAGAAAATAACCGCCAATGCACCCGCGATATAAAGTACGGACATAAATGGAACGACTTTTGATGTGATTGCAGCAATCCGCTTGATACCACCGATGATGACCAATGCAAGGATCACAGCAAGAATGCCACCAGTGACCATTGGATTCACACCAAAAGTCGCTTCCATTCCTTGTGCAATATTATTGATTTGAGGCAGATTACCCGTACCGAAAGAACAAACAACCGTTGCGATTGCAAATAAAATCGCAAGCCAGCGCATATTCAAACGACGGTCCATGAAGTACATCGGGCCACCAGCCATTGTGCCGTCTTCTGCTTTTACACGGTATTTATGCGAAAGCGTAACTTCTACAAACTTCGTTGTCATCCCGAAGAATGCCGTCATCCACATCCAAAATAGTGCAGCAGGGCCACCAATTGATAATGCAAGTGCAACACCACCGATATTACCCGTACCAACCGTTCCAGATAGCGCAGTAGATAAAGCTTGGAAGTGCGTTGTATCCCCTTCTGCATCCTTACTTGTATATTTACCTGTTACAACACGCCACGCATGACGGAAATAACGGATCTGAGGAAATTTTAAATAGAGAGTAAAAAAGATCCCCACGCCGAGTAGCACATAAGGAAACCAAAAGGCACTCCCTAAAAAGCTATCAATTAATAGTAGTATTTCGTTTAGTTTATCCACGAATCTTCCCTCTTATTATTATGTCTGAGTAATGATTGCTTATGCTCAATTTTTTACATTTTTTGTTTAATAACATGATTGACTGCAGCGAGAACATCACGCCCAAATTGCATGCTTCTTAAGTCGCTCCAACCATATTCAGCATCTGGTAAGTCCGCATTATCTTTAAATGGCATTTCGATTGTATACGCCAGACACCGAAACTGCTCCCCAACCCAGTTTGATGCAACCGTTAAATTTGCTTTGCCCGGCTCGTCTTTTGGATAACCATATTCATCCTGAAACTCCGGTGTAATTGTTAATAATGCTTGCTTAAATGCATTTTCCAATGAAGCAAGGCGATCATCATAAGATGGATTGCCCTCACAACCCGCGACAAAGTTATATGGCAATGCTTCATCGCCATGGATATCCAAATAAAGATCAACACCCGTTTCCAGCATCTTTTCTCGTACATGATAGACTTCGGGGCTCTTCTCCAAGCTTGGGGTCTGCCACTCACGATTGAGGTTCACACCGACTGCATTGGTTCTTAAGTGTCCACGAACACTTCCATCTGGATTCATGTTTGGCACAATGTAAAAAACCGTATCCTCAAGGACACGACGCGCAACACCATCTTCTTCGTCAAGCAAGCGCTCTAAAAAGCCTTCAACAAACCATTCAGCCATGGTTTCTCCAGGATGTTGCCTTGCTGTGATCCAGACTTTTCTCTTAGATTCACCTTCTTCACCCACTACGAGTAAAGCAATATCACGACCGTCGAGTGTGTCTCCTAAATCGTGGAGTTCGCAATGGTCTGAAAGTTGGGCTTGATGAATGAGAGATTGATGACGTTCGTAACTGTAGGGAGTGAAATAAGCGTAGTAAGTTGCGTTGAGTTCCGGGGTATGTGAAATAATCAGCTCGCCATTTTCGTACACTGTATCCACTCGAAACCAGTTTTCCCGGTCATAAGAGGCGACAGCCTGATAATCTTGCCACCCATCAGCATAAGCCGATTTCGAGGCATTGAGTATTCTAAATCGATGAGCTTTACCTGCTTCACTCTGAACGCGAAAGTGGAACCACTGAAAAAATTCTGATTGATGATCTAAGCGGATATTCAGCTGAACATCCCCAATACTGCTTTGGTCGATAACGTCGATATTACCGCTATCAAACTGACTCGTTATTTTCATCTTTATTTCGTATTCTGATAAGCGCAAAGCACCTAGCCTACCATAGATTCTTTCACGAAATCACTAGTCAATCCGTATTGATTCATACAGTTTACTTGATGGTTACAAGGCCATCGCACAAGAAACAAACTAGATTTTTTGTAATTATATGTTTTTCAATCGAAAAGTGATTTCACACACCATCCCATTTACTTTGTAAGTCTTGACAAAAACTTTCTTAGTTGATGATCATTTTGTCTTCCCACGAGCCGTATGGGTAGGTTGAGGAGTGATTCAGCGTATGAAAAATCCCTGCCTCTATACTAGAAAACTCAAACAGATAGAGCCTCCCTGTCACAAACTCTCCCACTCGACATGGATGCAGTCGATTGAACTTACCACAAAGATCATAACGGAAACGAACGTGAGTCGAATGATCGTTCAATTTAGCAGACTCAATAGAGCCATAACCAAATTGCAGAACTGCGATATAAAGCATATGTCCACCATGGTTTTTGGTTGTTTTCTGCTGCGCGGCATGAACATACTCCCAACCTTTATTGCTCGATCCCACTGCGTATACTTCATACATTGAAACGCCTTGTGCCACCGAAGTTGGGTATTCATTCGATCGTTCACCAATGACCTGTTCATCCATCAAAGTTTTGGTGTGATCAAATTTGATTGGGTACTTGAGCAAAAAGCCAGAGCGGTTTTCTGATTCATGGTAACCATCATGAACAATCCCAGCTTGAATTTCTGCAACAAGCGCATGAGCATGAAAGGAATAAAAAGAAATAACAACAGCGGCTAGAAAAGGCAGACACAGAATAATCATTACGGTTCGTCCTTGATGTGTATGTCGATGACTACGGGTCAGATTAAAAATTAAACGGGCGATTTTCAACCCGTTTATATGAATTTTTTATGACAATGCTCGCTAGTCTAATTTGCTATATCGCTGTCTCTACGACCTGAATACCTCAACCATGTTGACGATTTTTCTTCTGACTCGATGGTAAAAGCAGCAATTCGTTTTGGTGGATGAGCCAGACAGACATCAATATTCATCAATTCATCGCGACGGAAGACCGTAAGTTTGACTGTCTCGCCTACAGCATAGCGATCAAGCTTGCTTTGAATTGTATCCAGGCTCACTTTCAAGTCATCCAGCGCAATTAAGTTATCTCCAGCAGATAAACCGAGGTTAGCTCTGTCACCATGATTGAGAACATGGGTAATCGTGACGCCCATAGGCGCTGATTTCAGGCCTACCCCCAACCATGGATGCGTTATCGTGTCACTCGACTCACTTGGTTTTAACGCATTCGGTGCTGACTCCTCTACCCAATCAAAGCGAATCCCCATTGTTGAACATAAATCTGCGATTGGCACTTCACCATTGTTGTATAAGGTTTCTTCTAGAAACGCTGTGCAATCCCAACCTGTTACATCCAAAATTGTCTTCTGGAAATCATGATTTTCAGTCCCAGATTCATCACGCCCAAAGCGCTCCCAAAGCGCTCTCATCACATCATCTAAAGACTTTTTTCCTTGTGTATGGTGAAGAATTTTTAGATCTAACCCAAAAGCGATAATTGAACCTTTCGTATAATAAGAAACGATCGCATTGAGTGCATTTTCATCCTGTTTATAGAATTTTGTCCATGCATTAAAACTAGATTCAGCAACACTCTGGCGGTGCTGACCATGACCACGATAGACCCTGGAAATCGTTTTACCTAATGCCTTGAGGTACCTTTCGGCTGGGATCAACCCAGTGCGATACAGTGAAAAATCATCATAGTAAGATGTGATGCCTTCATAGGCCCACAGTTGTTCTGTATAAACTTCTTCTGATAATTGAAATGGGATGAATACTTTTGGACGCAGACGCTTCACGTTCCAAGTATGAAAATATTCATGACTGCATAGGCTGAGGAATGTTTGGTATCCTTCGCTCATTTCCTCAGGCTGATTTGGGTTTGGTAAATCATCTCGGCTACATAATAGTGCCGTAGAGTTTCGATGCTCCAAGCCACCAAAACCATCGCCAACCACTGTCGTCAGAAACCAGTATTCATCACAAGGCAGCTCACCGAATAAATCGATGTGATGCTCGCATAGCTTAGTGAGATCACGAGCACAGCGTGTGAGATCACCCCGATGCTTCCCTGTAATGACCAAATGATGCGGTACCCCTTTGACATCAAACGTTTTTAAATCAAACGTCCCCATCTCAACAGGACAGTCAATCAGCGTATCGTAGTCTTTTGCATAGTAGCGACCAAACCCGCAAAACTCAGTACCCGCATGTCGCTTCAAGCCCGTTGCAACTTGCCAGTTTTTAAAACGCTCAGGTCTCTGTATCAAAACTTCACAAGGAACCGACTTCATTTCCTCAACGCAAAGAAACACGCTACTACCATTAAAAAAACCATGTATCTGGTCAAGGTGTGCAGAGCGAACAGAAAGATCCCAAGCGTATACTTGATATCGGATTTGAATATCGCCCATCACATTTTCGATAGTCCATGTTTGTTTATCTACTTGTCGAATGGGAACATCTGAGCCATCTGATAATGACACTCCCCTCACCTCAATCAGATTTTTTGCAAAATCCCGGATCATGTAACTTCCTGGTAACCAGGCAGGCAAAGTGAGCGTTAAATGTGTATGTGATGTTTTTGGTATCTTCATCTCGACCGAAAACAAATGGCGTTCTGGCTCGCTAGGGCAAATTGAATATTGAATGTCTGAAGGCATGGGATTTTTGTTAAATTCATTGATTGAGAGAAAAAGTATATCGGCTATTACCAAGAAAAAGAATCACTTCAAGACGAATTATCGCGCAGAATACCCTGCATTTTTGTTTGCCTGAGCTAGACTATGCAATTGCAAATACTCGAAACGCATAAAATACATTCAATTTTAAAGAAAATTAACTTTTTAAATGAAAAAGGGGCTGTTACTCTTTGAAAGGATATGAAATGATGCATCTCACCTCGAGTGAGAAAAATGATAAAAAGGAGTGACTTTATTTTCTTCATTCATCATACAGTCAGTTAAAGCTGATTAAGATGCACATATATTTGAAACAAAAAGTGGCATCA
The DNA here is from genome assembly GCF_000374485.1 of Algicola sagamiensis DSM 14643. Taxonomy (GTDB): domain Bacteria; phylum Pseudomonadota; class Gammaproteobacteria; order Enterobacterales; family Alteromonadaceae; genus Algicola; species Algicola sagamiensis. Next base: position 92,556 of record NZ_KB894502.1, on the reverse strand, counting down.
ATGTATTTGTAAGAGCATACAAATACAGAGGGAGTATGAGATGAATGGAGAAATTAGTTCAATCAGGCAACTCATTCAGTTTTGGGTGATCACCGCATTGTGCTCGGCAGGAGCGATGGCGCTCACTCTAGTATTTTTTAAAAACACAACGACAATTAATGAGGAAAACGTTATGAATAAATCAGAACTTGTCGCAAGCATTGCACAACAAGCTGATATTTCTAAGGCAGATGCTGGTCGAGCTCTGGATAGCTTAATGCAGACGACTCAGGATGCATTAGCAAAAGGGGATGATATTGTACTCGTTGGTTTTGGTACATTTACTGTATCTGAGCGTAATGCACGGAAAGGACGTAACCCTCAAACAGGTGAAGAAATCCAGATCCCTGCTAGCAAACTTCCTACTTTCAAAGCGGGTAAAGCATTGAAAGAAGCTGTGAATAAGTAAGCACTCTTTTCCAAGAGTTTGTCGCTGTTTGAAGTCTCGACAAACTCTTTCTCAACAAACCCTTTGTTTATTTCCAGATTAACCTATTCCAGATTCACCACAATATCACGAATTGCCTTGCAAAGCTGGCTCAACTCACTTTGTGTAATGACGTAAGGTGGCATGATGTAAATCAACTTACCAAATGGACGGATCCAAACTCCCGCTTCAACAAATCTCCGTTGAATCGCTTTGACATCGACTGTATGTCGCATTTCGACCACACCGATTGCACCCAGTACACGGATATCAGCAACTGTGCTCACTTCTCGTAGTGGCTGTAATTCAGATTTCAAGCAGCTTTCTATAAAACACACCTGTTCCTGCCAACTGGAGTCAATCAGCAAAGATAAACTGGCATTCGCTACGGCACACGCCAGCGGATTTCCCATAAACGTTGGTCCATGCATGAGCACACCAGCCTGCCCCTGACTGATCACTTCAGCCACCTCATTGGTACATAAAGTCGCAGCAAGAGAGAGGTATCCCCCTGTCATTGCCTTGCCTAAGCAAAGGATATCTGGCTCAATACGGGCATGCTCACAAGCAAATAATTTACCCGTTCGGCCAAAGCCAGTTGCGATTTCATCACAAATCAATAGCACTTGGTACTGTTCACATAATTGCTTCACACCACGTAAAAATTCCGGGTGGTAAATCCGCATTCCCCCAGCACCTTGAACTATCGGCTCCAAAATCACAGCTGCGATTTGGTTTTTATTTTCTTGAATTTTTGCTGCAAAGTCATCGAGATCACTTTGATCAAACGCTTCTTCAAATCGGCTTTGAGGTGCCTTTGCAAATAGATGCTGTGGCAGCACCCCTGCGTATAGGCTATGCATACTATTTTGTGGATCACAGACGGACATTGCACCAAATGTATCACCGTGATAACCATGTTCTATCGTGAGGAATTTATTTCGGTGGGGTTCATTGCGACTCATCCAGTATTGCAGCGCCATTTTTAATGCAACTTCAACTGAAACTGAGCCGGAGTCAGCAAGAAATACCTTCGTGAGTTGGCTTGGCGTCATTGCGACCAGTTTTTTTGCCAGAGAAACCGCAGGCTCATGGGTCAACCCACCGAACATCACATGGGACATTTGATCAACTTGGTTGTGTAAAGCCGTATTTAAGACTGGATGGTTGTATCCATGGATCACTGACCACCAGGATGACATTCCATCAATCAACTTCTCGCCTGTCTCTAAATGAATATAAACACCATCAGCATGTGATACCGGGTAGCAGGGCAGTGGTTCAATCATGGAAGTATATGGGTGCCATAGATGTTGCTGATCAAAATCCAGGTCGATTTTTGGCTGCATTGTAAACCTTTAAAACTGGTAAGCGTTGACAATAAAAATATGCGTCGTAGACTAACCAAAATTGAGAAAGACAACAAGAAAGAAAAGGTTATTTCATGTCATCAATGTCAGAAGTGCGTCACAACTGGTCTTACGAAGAAGTGAAGGCACTATTCGAACAACCCTTCAATGATCTGATTTTTCAGGCTCAATCGGTTCATAGACAACATTTTGATCCGAATCAAGTCCAAGTCAGTACCTTGTTGTCCATCAAAACCGGCGCTTGCCCGGAAGACTGCAAATACTGCCCACAAAGTGGAAAATATAAGACAGATGTTGAACGAGAGCGCCTACTTGAAGTTGAAAAAGTCGTTCATCAAGCAAAAGTCGCCAAAGAAAAAGGGGCAACTCGATTCTGTATGGGTGCCGCTTGGAGTAACCCAAAAGACCGAGACATGCCTTATGTCTTGGATATGGTTCAACAAGTCAAAGGGATGGGGCTAGAAACCTGCATGACTTTAGGAATGTTAACCAAGGACCAAGCTGAATCTTTAAAAGGCGCAGGGCTCGACTACTACAATCATAACCTGGATACCTCACCAGAGTACTACGGTCAGATCATCACAACCCGGACTTATCAGGACCGCTTAGACACCTTGCAACACGTTCGTGATGCAGGCATGAAAGTCTGCTGTGGTGGAATCATTGGCATGGGAGAGACCGAGCGTGATCGCATCGGCTTGCTTATTCAACTTGCGAATCTCCCAGCCCATCCGGAGAGTGTTCCAATTAACATGTTGGTGAAAGTCGCTGGCACCCCTTTAGAAAGCGTAGAAGATCTAGAACCTTTTACTTTTATTCGTATGATTGCAATTGCACGGATCATGCTACCAAAAAGCTATGTTCGTCTCTCTGCGGGCAGGACCAGTATGAATGAGCAAATGCAGTCTCTTTGCTTCTTTGCTGGTGCGAATTCTATTTTTTACGGTGAAAAACTATTGACCACGGATAATCCAGAAGCTGACGCCGATCAGCAGCTTTTTGAAAAACTGGGGATCCAGCCTGAGTCTCGTCAGGAACACTCGGATGAAAGTCAAACATCAGCCTTGATGGATGCAATTGTTCATCAGGAAATGGTAAAGCCGGGCGAAGATGATCTGTTTTATGATGCTGCTCAAGGGTAAGGACGTTGAAACAGCACCTCAATCGCCAGCAAAAACAAGCCGTTGAGCAAAGGCGTGGTACCCATCAATTCAGACAACGTCAGGTAATCAAACGTGACTCTGATTCTCCTCAGTACCTCTGGGTTGATGGGAAAAAATACCTTAATTTCTCTTCAAACGATTATCTCGGTTTTAGCTGCCACCCAGCGATTATTCAATCCTGGCAAAATGCTGCGATGTCTGAGGGCCTTGGCAGTGGTGGTTCACCCCTCATTACGGGATATCATGCTGCCCATGCGTCGTTAGAAGAAACGCTATGCGATTTTTTAAATGTCCAAGATGTCTTGTTGTTCAATTGTGGCTTTTCTGCAAACCAAGCTTTTATTAAAACGATGGTCTCAGCAGAAACAACACTGATCCAAGACAAGCTCAACCATGCTTCCATGATTGATGCCGGCATGGCACTGCCAGGACAAATGAAACGATTTCGTCACAATGACCTGGCTCATTTAAAGCAGCGGTTGTTACAATCTGGGTCAAACAAGCTGATCGCTACAGAAGGTGTATTCAGCATGGATGGGGACGTTGCACCAATCTCCGAAATTTTCGATTTGGCAGATGAGCATCAGGCGTGTGTGTACATCGATGATGCTCATGGCTTTGGTGTTCTCGGCCTTCAAGGTTGTGGAAGTATTTCTGCCGCAGGTAAACAAACTCATGAAGCAACCGGATATATGGCAACATTTGGTAAAGCGCTCGGAACATCCGGGGCATGTTTGGCGCTCCCCTCTGATGTGAAGGAATATTTTATTCAATTTTGCAGACCTTATATATACAGTACAGCCATGTCGATTCCTCAGGCTGCTGCGACACAAACTGCCATTGAAGTCTTGCAAAAAGAGTCCGAGCATCAACAAAAGCTCAGTGAAAATATCCAAACGTTTAGAAAACTCGCGAAACAGGCCGGTTTATCACTGATGAATGCAAGTTCAGCGATTCAGCCTGTGATTTTTCAAACGGATGAACAAGCAAAAACTGCGAGCCAAGTACTTAAACGAGCGGGTCTTTGGTGCCATGCCGTTTTACCACCAACGGTCCCTGCTGGAAGCGCGCGTTTACGCGTGACGATCACGGCTTCCCATCAAGAAGCAGACATTCAACAACTCATCTCCTTTTTATCCGAGGCTGTACATGACACTTTCTGCATTGGATAAGCAAATCATTTCCAATAGTTTTTCTGGCGCCGCCCACAGTTATGATAGTGCCGCGACTCTCCAGCGGTATGCCTGTGAAAAGTTACTCAACTTTCAGCCGACCAGCCCACAGGGTGTTTGGTTGGATATCGGTTGTGGCACTGGGACTAGCGCACAACAGTTGTATCAATCTAGCGCAAAGTGCATTGGTATTGATATGTCCTTTGAAATGCTCAAGCAGGCAAAATCAAACTCTAAGTCAGTATTACAGGGCGATGCAATGCACCTCCCCATTCAAAGCCAATCGATAGACGGTATTTTTTCCAGCCTCATGCTTCAATGGTGTCAGCCCTCAGCAACTGTTTTTAAAGAATTTGTCCGGGTGTTAAAACCTGGGGGAGACATGTACATCGCAACACTTCTGCCAGGAACACTTCGAGAACTGGCATCTGCATGGAAAACGGTTGATCCAGACTGGCAGGCTTTATTGTATGAACCAGCACCAAACCTGATCCAGGCATTAGAAGCATATGGATTTAAATACGACACTCAAACTGAACAAAAAACCCTGTATTTTGATTCAGTAAAGCAGCTTGCACGTGAGTTAAAACTACTCGGCGCAAATGTGATCCCTGGCCGGAAATCATCAGGTTTAATGGGAAAATCAAAGTGGTTGCAAATGGAGCAGGCCTATACACAGTTCTATTGTTCCGAGGGTTACCCAGCCAGCTATCAGCTCCTTTTTATTCGTGCGAGAAAAAAATAAGATGTCCTTTGGAGTATTTATTTCAGGTACAGATACAGATTGTGGAAAAACCAGGATCACATGCGGTTTACTGGAAAAACTTCAATCACAAGGAAAAACAGCAGTTGGATTGAAACCTATCTCCGCCGGATGTCAACAGACTAATCAAGGGCTAAGAAATACAGATGCATTAGCACTGATGGACGCATCATCCACCCCCCTTCCCTATGAAACAGTCAACCCATTGGCATTCGAGCCGCCGATTGCACCACATATCGCGGCAGAAGAACAGCAAGTGAAACTCAGTATTAGCTTGCTCAATCAATCAATTCAAGACTGGTCAAAAATTCCAGCTCAGTTTCAACTGATTGAAGGCGCTGGCGGCTGGCTGTTACCCCTCAATCAAGAAGAAACGCTCGCTGATTGGGTGGTAGCGCACCAGCTCCCGATTATACTCGTTGTTGGTATGAAGCTCGGATGCTTAAACCATGCGCTGCTGACTGTGTCGCATATCAAACAACAAGGCGGCATACTAATCGGATGGATTGCAAATCATATTGATCCACATATGCAGTACGCTGAGGAAAATTATCAGTTTTTAAAAAGTAGAATTGATGCCCCATGTTTGGGTCGGGTTCCTTATTTGAATCAAGATCAATCTGCAGCTGACTATATTCAATTTCCCGTTTGATCTGCTTTCGTCGCTTTTTTTGGAAAAGCGACGGATCACACTGCGTCCCCTATACCTTCCCTATAAAATCTTCCATAAAAAATCGAATTACATAACATTCTTTGATTTGAGTCCTTTCACCTTCAACACTTGGCAGACAAGCTTATATTGAGGCATAGGTAATGAAAAATAAATCAGTTTTGGCACAACATGTTCATTATTTTTTCCGAGCTGATTATTGAGTGCAAGCGCCGCGATCTCCCCAGCAATGTCCGCGTGTTCCTGCTCTGGTTCATAATTAAAGGCATCAAGCAACGTATCGAGATACTCGCGGATCGGTGAAGGTAGATACACATAAGTTTGTGCAATATCGAGCGGCTTGTTGGCAAGGTTTAATATCATAAAATGGAATTTCACCTGATCACATTGGAAAACAGTATTTTAACGAGCTTATACATAATAAAAAAGTTTATTCGCAGAAAGCTTGTTCTTCCGCCGAGATTTAATACAGAATGCTCACCTTCTAGTCATCCCGACGTACTCAAACATGGTTCGTTCTTTGATCTGTGATAAAACTTAGGGAAATTTCTATCGGTTAATGCCCCTGTCTTCGATAGAGTAAATGATTGATATATTGACACACTACGTACAATACAACACACGTTGCGATGATCAGCTCAAAGGTGGCCAAAGAACGGATTTGTTGGACATATTCATCACTTAGCCCTTGTGTTTTAACCCAATTTGCAAGTTTGAATAACGCTGTTGCGCCGATGACCATGGGGAAAGTAAATGCAGCATACGCTGGACTGAAAGGTAATCTCAGTAATTTGAAAAAAGCAACGTAGATACAAGCCGTCATCAACACTGCAATACCAAACAAGAGCGCAACGATAACAGGTGAAGGGGTCGCCGTGACGGTGAGGTAGCCAGCTAACGATAAACTTGCAGGTGCCGCCATAATCGCCATGGTCGGCTTTGCAACATCGGGGATTTCTTCATTAAACATCAAACGGTAAATCATGATTGGCAGCATGATAGCATAGGCAATGATACCAAAAATTAAAGTCCCATGTGCGATTGGTTCAAGAACTGGATTCCCCGCAAACGACACATCCGCAACGATTATCCCTACAGGAGGAACAAACCAACTGGGCACCATCTGATGCAGCGAAAAGTCTCTAACTCGGTGGTAAAAAAAACTGAGCAGGAAAACAATGTGAAGTATCACGGCAAGGAGCCACAACATATCCCCCGCCATCGCTAAAAATTGTCTGAGCGAATGAGAAACAACCATGAGCCCCATCGCAAACGTAGGAACCACACTTCCGACAACAGGGTGGGCTAAATCTTGCCTGAGCATGTGATGGTGAAACAGAAACTTCATCGCAAGAATGATGAGAAGAACACTCGCAATGCTTGCTGTCAGCCACTGCCCATACCCCTGCAAAGCAGCCGCATTTTCCCAACACCATCCCAAGCTCGCAATCCCAAGCGCCAAACCGGCCATCGGCGTTGGTACTCTTAACACTGTTGCTTTCGTTTTTTCAATCATGACCACCTCAAATACGACCACCACAAATACGACATTTGAGCAATATAAACGCTGTTTTCCTCTCACAACGTTTATAAATATGCATATAATTTGCGCCCCGAATGTCAACCCAAAGTTTTAGACACGATAATATTGAGAAACATTTTAGAGTTTGGGGTTGTGTTTTTGTTTAAGAAATTATTGTTTATCCCAACCATTCTATTGCACTCTGGTTTTGTTTTTCTCAAAGTCGATCAGATAAAAGCCTTTCGCAAAGGACAAATCATTGGCAATTCCACTTATCGTGTATCACCAGTCAGCTGCCTATCAACTTTGTCATGTGATACTCGACGTAGAATAGAGCCGTGCACCTAGACCTGATGTACGAAATGTTCTTGCAAAAGTGCCTTGTCTTAATGCCGATAAATCAGCATAAAGAGTGAATTTCTCTTTCGCCCGCGTGATGCCGGTGTAGATAAGTTCCTGTGTGATCACAGGTGAAAAATACTTCACTGGCGGAAGTAACATCACAGTATGCTCAAACTCACTTCCTTGGCTTTTATGAACGGTCATCGCATAAACCGTTTCATGAGCAGGCAATCGATTTGGTAAAATCGCTCTGATATCATCTTTCGACGTGATAAAAAATGCTTTCAAAATCCCTTCATCATCCTGATCTGGCAAAATGATGCCAATATCTCCATTAAACAGCCCTAATTGATAATCGTTTTGTGTGATCATCACAGGACGACCAGCATAAAAGACCTTGTCTAATGAAATGAAGCGTTGTTGTGCCAGACGTTTTTCGATTGCTCGATTTACGCCTTCAACACCGAAGTCTCCTTGTCGAGTCGCACAAAGTAGCTGATATCTTTGAAATTGCTGTAATACCACTCTCGGGGATAAATGACACAGTTGCCTCAGATATTTTGCATGACATTCCACGGCTTGTTCGATCATTTTTTGGTAGGTTTGTGTATTGAGTGGCTCACAACAAATATCGTCAAAATGATGCTCACCCTGATACAACTGCTGAATCGTCGACCAATCATGATGGTTCACCGCTCGCGCCAGTTGCCCTATTCCACTGTTCGCATCAAATCGGTGACTTTTTTGGAGCAAACAAAGGCCATTACTCACGTTGGCATTTGGTGCAAAGTGAGGCTCAAACGAGTTTGGAAAAATACTTGAAAGCTCATGGATAATTTCAGAAGAAAGTTGTAAACATGACTTTCCATTGACAACACGAATTCCAGCACAAATTTCCCCAAGTACACTCCCCGCTTCTACTGAAGCAAGCTGATCTTTATCACCCAGTAGGATCACCTTCGCATTTGCAGGCAAAGCAGTGAGTAATTTAGCCATTAAGGGCAAATCTATCATGGATGCTTCATCGATGATCAATACATCCAAATGTAGCGGATTACCTTCATGAAAATAAAATTGTCCCGTATTTCCTCTCACACGAAGTAACCGATGGATTGTGGATGCTTCATCAGGCATTTTACTTAGAATGATTGGATCACAGTCTAATCGAGATTTCGCTTGCCGGATTGATTCTGTCAACCGAGCGGCGGCTTTACCTGTTGGTGCAACAATGCGGATATTCAGGTGTGGTGCCTGTTCCAGCATTAAGGCAAGGATCTTGGCCACTGTTGTTGTCTTCCCAGTCCCAGGTCCCCCTGTGATCACTGAAAAATCACACATCATCGATAGCATCGCAGCAACTTTTTGCCAATCAATATCAGGTGTTGCTGGAAAAAGTGTTTCTAAACGTGACTTCATCTGGCTGGATAAAGGATGAATGCGCTGACTGCGCTTTTGTATCTGTGCAATCACTTTTGTTTCATATTGCCAATAACGTTCCAAGTACAACCGTTCTTTGAAAAACATAAGAGGTTGTCTGCTACCTGGATTGAAGTCGCTCTCTTCACTCTCATCCTGTCGAAAGCTCACCGTTGATGCACCTTGAAACACTTCAAGCCATCCTTCTTTGGTTTGAGGTAACGCACGCAATGAAAGATGATTTCGTGATAAATTCACCAGTTCATCCAACAGGATACAGGTATGTTGCTGTCCAAGCGCCTGGCTGACCCATGCAGCAGCAACACTCACAGGAATGCGATACTGTGACGAGTCGACCTGCGCAATAAAAAGACCTAAATGATGATCGATGGCGCGGATCAGATTTTCTTGATGGAGCCAGTCAAGCAGGTGCATATTTCTCCAGTACTTCGATGTATCGAAACGAAGAATTATACGCATCTATTGCACACTAAATCCAAAAAAATTCTTTTGAATAGATGAATATTAATAATCGAAGTATTGCGAATCATACCATGGTTTTATATTGCCCCTATAATGGGTCAACCTTCCTTCAGACTTATATCGCAACAGTAATTATCTTTGATATTTTTTTATTAAAAAATCTTATGAATGAGTAAGTTAAGTGAAAAGAAAGTATCGATTTGTGATTTTTTTATGGTATATCTATCAATTAGCTGTTCCTGTTTAAGAGAAAACAGGTCAGTGAAAGGAGGTGTTTATCTTTCACCGATTGAAATGAATTCATGAAAGCTAAACGTACCCTAGGGAACTCCCAAACCACAGTTAGGAAGAATAAAAATGAAAAAAACAATCATCAGTAGTTTAGTGGCGATTTTTGCCTCTTCTGCGCTGCAGGCAGCCGCTTTGAAACCAATCATTGTTGCAGATAAAATCGACGTGCAACCAGAAATAAGAGAAAACCTTTCGATCAACAAGCCACTTGTATTTTCGAAAGAAAAAGCATCATTTATTAAAGTTCACTTTAAAAATTTGGTCGTCCCACAAGGTATGGTTGTGGAAGTGTCCAACCCAGAAGGAACAGAAAAATATCATTATGGACCTGGGCTGAACACACCAAAAACCTATGATGCGAAAGCAGGTGATAACGGCGTAACAAGCTTCTCAAGTATGTCCATTACAGGGGATACTGCGATTGTACGCTTAATTGGTCAAAGCCGCCCTGGCGCAGAAGTCATGCCACGCATCGATGTCGACTATTACATGCAAGGTAAAAGTGACCAAGAGATTGATCGTTTGATCCGTGAAAATGGCATGGATGACGTCGGCCCAGAGTCGATTTGCGGCCAAGACAACAAAAAAGCAGTCGCATGTTACGCAGAGAGTGAACCTGAAGCATTCAAACGCACACAACCTGTTGTTCGCCTGCTATTTGGCAATGGCTTATGTACAGGTTGGCGTGTTGGTGGGGGGAACCACTTCTTTACCAACAACCACTGTATTTCTACACAAAACTCAACTGCAAATACAGAAGTCATGTACAACTACCAAAAAGATAGTTGTGATGGACAGCAAGCAACGCCTGTTAAAGTATCAGGTAAAGAGCTACTCGATACAAATGCAGGATTGGACTATACCCTCTTCTCCGTCAACAATCTGGAGCAAGTTGAGCAGTTTGGTTATCTTGGTCTTGATCCAAGAGCGCCTGTTGAAGGCGAAGAAATTTACATTGCCCAACATCCAGGTGGCCGCTTAAAAGAGCTGGGTATTGAAAACGACCAAAGCAACGACGGCAAATGTAAAATCGATGCAGCCAACATCAGGACCAATGACGCAGGTTACTATTGTGACACAGAGGGTGGTTCATCTGGCTCACCAGTATTCGCAAAAGATACCCATGGTGTTATCGCGCTTCACCACTATGGTGGTTGCCATAACTCTGGGGTTCGTATGGAGCTAATTTGGCCAAAAGTTGCCAGTTTCTTCAACAACCAGATCCCAGATGATAGCTTTGGCGGCACAGATAATCAAAAGCCAGTCGCTAAATTTGCATATCAGTGTAGTGAGCTTTCTTGTTCCTTCGATGCAAGTGCTTCTTCGGATGCTGACGGCACAATCGCAGCTTACAGCTGGGACTTCGGTGATGGCTCAACTGCTGAAGGCAAAATGGTCACGCATGATTTTGCTGCGGATGGCGATTATGAAGTCACATTAACGGTTAAAGACGATAAAGATGCGACGGGGACGAAAAAGAAAACTGTCCATGTTGGTCGCCGCCAAGATAATGAGCTTGAAAATGGTGTTCCAGTTACTGGCTTGAAAGGCAAACGCCGTGAAGCAACTTACTACACCATGTATGTGCCAGAAGGTGTTGATAAAGTGAAATTCACAATGCATGAAGGCACGGGCGATGCTGACCTGTATGTGAAGTTTGATGAGAAACCAACACGGAGCCGCTACAACTGCCGCTCATGGAATTCAAGTAACACAGAAAACTGTGTGATTGAAAATCCAAAAGCGGGAACTTACCATATCATGGTTTATGGCTGGAGAAGCTATAACGGCATGACTTTGATGGGCGAATACAGAAACCCTTCTGAATAAGAAAAGAACCTCAACCAAACGAAAGCCCCGGTTCGCTGGGGTTTTTTTTATGACGATTTCATGGTTCAGAAAAGCGACACACACATCGGAGATTGTGCAATCGGATCTTGGAAAATCTCTGCATCCAAATCAAATACAGACTTGAGTAACGATCGATTCATCACTGCTTCTGGCATACCTTGCGTGATCACTTTCCCGTCTTTCATCACGATAAGGTGGTCGCAATAACGACATGCCTGGTTCAAATCATGCAGAACTGTAACAACCGTTTTCCCTTGATTGTTCATTGCTCGGATCAGCTGCATTAAAGCCACTTGATGGGATAAATCTAAATAGGTTGTTGGTTCATCCAGCATGACGATTGGGGTGTCTTGTGCCAAGATCATCGCTATCCAGACGCGTTGCCTTTGTCCTCCAGAAAGCGCATCAACAAAGTGATCAGCGATAGCTTCCACACCAGCGTTTTTGATTGCATTTGTGACATGCTCATGGTCAACCTCAGATAACCGACCTAAAAAAGACAAGTATGGTGTGCGACCTAGCGTAACAAGTTTTCTCACTGTCATGCCTTCTGGTGCGTGGAGGACCTGTGGTAGTAATGATATTTTTTTTGCCAGTTGTTTCTCTGAATAATGCTGAAAAGACTTCCCATCCAATTCAATACTACCATGTTTTGGCTGAATGACTCGTGAGAGCGTTTTTAACAATGTTGACTTCCCACACCCATTTGGCCCAATGAAGGCAGTAACCTTATTTGATGGTATGTCAATTGATAGATCATTTAGAATTGTCCGGTCACCATAACCGACCGTTAGATTTTTCGCACTCAACATCATGCTCAAACTTTTCCACGCTGTAAAAGAAAAATAAAGTAAGGAGCACCGATGAGGGACGTCATGATGCCAGCGGGGATTTCCAGCGGTGGCTGAATTCCCCGAGCCAATAGATCTGCCATTAAAACCAATAACCCACCAATGAGCGCAGATGCTAGGACAATGACTCGAAAGTTCGACCGAAACATCAGCCGAGCAACATGCGGCGCGAGAAGTCCCACAAAACTCATTGTGCCACAGACGGAAATACTCAGACTCGATAAAATCACAACGATACCCAACGTAAACAGACGGAATTGTTGTGGCTTGATTCCGAGTGATACTGCGGCTTCATCACCCAGAGATATCGCTTCCATTTTCCAAGTAATCATCAGTGCAATCAATAGAAACACAAGAAGACTTCCCCATAAATAAGGAATGTGTTCCCAGCCCCTTCCCCATAAACTGCCAGTGAGCCAAATCATCGCCGCATTGATCTCGCCCGGATGAGTCATCACCAAAAAATCAATACAGCTTGCTAAAAATGCACTCAGCGCTACCCCAATCAACGCGAATTGTACCGTTTGTGCCGAAAATAGCTGAGCAAGAATAATGATCGCTCCGGCACCAACAAAGCCGCCAAAAATCGCCGCTATCATCAAAAATTCGTTCGATGATTCTGGATAAAATAGAACGACACTTGTTGCTGCGAGCCCAGCACCCGCACTCACGCCCATTAAATCAGGAGAAGCCAGAGGATTCCGAAACACCCCCTGAGTCAGCGCCCCCGCAACACCTAAGCCAGCCCCGACACCAATCGCTAACAATGCTCTTGGTATGCGGTATTCCCATATGACAGATGTGCTCCCTTCATTCGTAAAGACAAAAAATGCGATTTCATCTATCGAAATATTGGCGGCCCCGATGAAGCACCCCATACAGATACCCAACAATAACAACCCACTCAACATTGATAACTTAAGCAGAGGCATCATTTCGCCTTTTTAAAACAATTAAAAGAAAGCATGGCGTTCCTATCAGGGCGGTAATTAGCCCTACGGGCGTTTCGGTTGGATAGCTGACTCCCCTGGATATAGCATCTGCACATGTCAATAAACCAGCGCCAAGAATTGCACTCATTGGAAGTAAAAGAAGCAGCGAATGCCCAACGAGCTTTCTTGCAATATGCGGGATCAATAGCCCAACAAAACCAATAGGGCCAGCGACGGCAACACTGACAGCACTGAGGAGCAAAATACTCAAGCAAGCCAAGATCCGAAGCTGGATTAAATTCGTCCCAAGGGCTTGTGCCATTTTCTCCCCGAGCATGAGTAAATTTAGCTTTCTTACAATACTCAAAGCGAGAACCGATCCCGCCAAACTACAAGGCCATAGCATGGCCCAGTCATGCCAAGTTGTATTGGAGAGTGTTCCCGCTAGCCATTGCAACATGGAATAGGCTTGCTCATCGGATAAAATCACAGCGAATCGTGTCACCCCCATCAGAAACATCCCCATTGCAATACCTGCCAGTATTAAACGAAGCGGTGATGTATTGGGTTGAAAAATGCCTCCCAAAATCATGACTGCAACCCCAACAATTGCAGCCCCAACAAGTGCAGCGACGAGTACAGATATTTCACCAAAGATAGGGATCGAGAGGCTCGCTAAAGTGATCGCACAGGCAGCGCCTGCATTCACACCAAGAACCGACGGTGATGCAAGTGGATTTCGTGTCAATGCCTGCATCAAAACACCAGCGATTGCGAGATTGCTGCCAATGAGCAAACTGCATAATGTTCTTGGTGCTCTTAAATAGCGTAACACCTGTTGTGTCATGTCATGCGGATTGACTTCTTGCCAAAGGCGTAACAAATCATGGAGCTGAAAATGAAAGCTCGACCAGCCAGTCAGGGAAGCTAAAATTCCATATATACACAATCCAAAAGCCATGCAAAACATCAAGCTTATTTTCCCTTTTTGTCCCCATATTTCGATACTTTCCGTTCTTTGGCTCATGAAGATTTGCTGCTTATTTCCCACAACGAGACTCCAAAATTCGCCTCACATTCACAGCAATCTGCTCCGCAGCAATCATTCCTCGACTCAGTGACCATAACGATGCGTCAACATGAAGTAGTTGATGATATTTATTTGCTTTAAGAAACCGAGATAATTCACTTTTCTGCCATTGCACGAACATATTTCGTGGGTGATATTCACCAACCAACAGCCAATCAGGGTTGTAATAAAGCATGGATTCGAAATTGACTTGAAGATAAGCTGGCTGCGTGATCTTAGGAATTGGGCTTTTGAGTCCTAACTGATGAAGTACACCACCAGCATAGGACCCTGGTCCATGGAGCCAAACCCCATGCTCCGTCGCCACCGCAAATTGAAATGTTTCATGATTGTCACATTGAAGATCAATTGCTGCCATAAATCGTCTATGCTTGGCAATCCGGGTTTTCATTGCTTCTTCTTTTTGAATCGCTTTGCCAATGATGAGTGCAGATTGAAGATTTTCTTCGTATGACTCTCCTTTACTCTTCACAAATATTGTTTTTGCAATCTCAGACAGCCTTACTTCTACTGACCGGTGCCGCCCCGAATCAGCAATAATTAAATCGGGTTGTAACTGCGCGATCACTTCCAAGCTCGGTTGAGAGCGTAACCCAACTGACGTCCACGGCTGAATTCGCTCGCGAACAGCATCAATCATTTTTTCAGGTTTCTGATCATCTGCAATTCCAACTGGAGAAACCCCAACAGACGCCAATGCATCCACAAAGGAAAACTCAAGGGCAACAATCCGCATTGCCCTCTCTTCTGTGGCGGCAACCTGTGTAGACAGTGTCAAAATAAAAGCCGAAATGAATCCTAAAAGTAGGCGTTTCAACTCTCTTTTCCCACTGTGCTCGTCAAATCCCATGTAAAACAACCCGACACAATATTCTGATCGATAGCAGTAATTAAAAATCAATGGCATAACTGAGTGAGAATGTTCGACCACGGCCTGAGAAATAATAATGGTTATGTTGACGAACCTGACTGAAGTAGTTGATATACTGACGGTTCAACACATTTTGGATCCCAAAACTCAGTCTGCCATGCTGATTGAGGCTGAGATGTGCATTGATATCAAGAAGGCCATACCCATCGAAAGACTGAGCTTTTCCAGCATTGGAGGATGACTTGGATTTATCAAAGAGGTAGTTGTACTGAACTTGCCCTTGAAGCGCATCACTCAGCTGATGCTCAAAAGCAGCATATAAGCGATCAGGAGACATATTTCTCAAATCAATGTCAGCGTCTGTTTGACCATTCTGATTTGTATCCACTTCTCCATTCATATGGCTGAATAATGCATGAAATGATGTGCCTTCCACCCATGTGTACCTGAAGTTTGCTTCAACCCCTCGGATATCGGTGCGTTGACGTGTCACATCATAAGTGCCGCCTTCATTGAGTTGTAAATTGGCACCATCTTTCGCAATGGAAAGATAAGTACTCGCAGAGAACTGCCATTTATCCGTTAAATAATGGACACCAACTTCATAGTTGTCGGTAACCACTGGTGCAACGGCTGGCATCGAATGAAAGTCAATGGGGATATCTTTTATCGCCTCTGGGTTTTTATGACCAACCCACTTACCTCGAAGTGTACGGCCGATATCTGGCAAACCGAAGCCTTGGTTATAGGCTGCAAATGTACTCAAACGATCCGTCCATTCATAAATCAAACCTAAGTTATACACAGCCTGCAGAAATCGTTGTTTACCACCAATCACTGAGACCTGGTGTTGTCCAGCATTTCCGTAAGAATACAAAGTTTGACTATCCTGAACATCCACGAGAATACTTTCAAATCGAAGTCCTGCTGAGAATTGCAGATCATCAAAAAGCCTGAAGTCTCCTTGTATAAATGGCGCTATGCTTTGGTATGACATCCAAGGGGTGACATTCATCCCTGTTTGCAGGAGTGTCTGGGCAGTTTTATCTTTCAGTCCATCCAACCCAATGACCCACTCAGCATCAATGCTCATGAGTTCTTGGGCGTGATAGCTCATTTGAAAACCATGTTTTTGTGACTCGATTTGTCCCTGATCTGTTTTTTTATCCGCCATTGGCCACCAGCTAGCTTGCCCATAAATCGCATGAAACGCCTGCTGGAATAATTTAAGCTGGATTTCTCCACCAGCGAAATCCTCATGGCGATACCCAATGCTGTACGCTGTGACTTGGTTTTCGATTGCTTCACCATCTGGGTTGCCTACTCGAACACTCCCTGGTACTCCTGTTTTATAATTCCCAGGCACGCCCACATAATTTTCTTTACTTTTTAACTGATAGCGTGATGCAGAAAAATCAACAAATTGCGTATCAGTCATGTGGTAGCCCGCTTTTAAGAAAAAATCTTGAGAGGTCGAGTCCTGAATCTCTCCTTGAATCGAATTCATCCCGACAGCACGCCCTTCTCCATCGTAAAATAAGCCCTGATCTTGCCAAGCTGTAGAGAAGAGTACTTGATATTTTTCATCATATTGGCTGACTTTATAAAATAGCTTGGAACCATGACCATCATGCTTAAAGCTAGAACTCAAACGTGTTCCAATGGTTTGCTTCCAATGGTCACCTGGCTGTGCAGACTGCGTCACATAGTTAATGATCCCGCCTGTCGCCCCCATCCCATACAGTGCACTTGCACCTGCAATCACTTCAACACGTTCAATGCGCGTCCCGTCAAGTGGATAGCCATATCGATTTCCGTTTCGAAGCGGGTTATTTTGTGGCACACCGTCAACCAGAATTAGCGCTGTACGACCTCTTAGGTTTTCACCTTGATTCGATAACTTCTGACGACTTGGTGTCATGCCTGGTACAAGCTTCCCTAACAAATCGGAGACATCATCTGATATCGAGAACTGCTGTGCTAACTCTTCTTGTTGAATCACAGAAATTGCGCCAGGACTTTTATGTGGTTCTTTGGCATATCGCGTTGCAGTGACTTCAATTCTCTCGATTGACTCATTGGCTGATTGCGGCAATTCACTTGCATAGGCAGATTGAACGGAAAGAGCGAGAAGGCTTAGGTGAAATACGACGGGACGGAACAACATAACAACAACCCAAAATGTTAGCGAATCTAATTAATTTTTCGTATAGCCTACATGAAATACAAACTATTATCATTTATTTTTCTTAATAGATTAAGTTAAATGTAAATGCCTCTTATGACATTTTTGAGATAGCACTTAATAATCAGAGATTTAAAATGCTGACACTTTTTTACAAACAAGGTTTTAAAATTTCCATATAATACATCTGCTC
Source organism: Algicola sagamiensis DSM 14643 (assembly GCF_000374485.1). Lineage (GTDB taxonomy): Bacteria > Pseudomonadota > Gammaproteobacteria > Enterobacterales > Alteromonadaceae > Algicola > Algicola sagamiensis. The sequence continues at coordinate 74,925 of NZ_KB894502.1, read as the reverse complement.
AATTTTTAAACAGTTATGGTAGATGTATTCCTCATGAACATTCAACAATATTTGCAAAGCGAAGTCTCCAAAATTCAAAACCAACCAACGCTCCAAGAAAAATTCGAAAGCATTCAGAAAGTAGTGGATAGCATGAATCAACGATTTGAGCCTGTTCCTATAGAGAATATTCAAGACAAAGAGAAGCTGTTTGTCTCTTATGACAATAGCTATTATTACGCCTGGACAATGACTGTTGAACAATTAGCTTTTCAAACAACAGATCGAGAAGCGATGAATGAATATCTAGAAAAGCTAAGTCAAGAAAAAGATGTTTCCATCACCTTTAGTGATAAAGTATCTGGTGGATCCTATCACTATGATTTCAACCATACACCAATGACTTATTTAAGAAATGCGCTAATTGGCCTTGGGATAAGTCTTAGTGCTCTGTTACTCATACCACATTTAATTTCTTTTCTGATTGCTGGCGTGTTTTTACTTTTTGGCCTGAAAAACGCTATGAATTTGCTCAATTCAAAAGATATCTATTCTGATGACACAACAGTTCAAGAAGGTACGGACAAAAATACTTTCGCTGATGACACAACTCATCTCTGTTTATCTCAATATATTTCTCGAGGCAGCGATGGCAACGGTGAGAGTTACTATTACTCTGTTTATACTCTTCCCGGTAAGCGTGTTATCTATAACACTTCTTCTCGCAAAACAGTGAATCAATTGATACAAAACCTTTGTAAAACACACCAATTACAGATGGAGTATTCACGCAGTGTTTCTGTTCGATCGCTTGATTATAATTTGAATTCCCCGCCTATCTATTACATCAAAAATTTTATTCCTATTTGTTTTGTTGCAAGTATTTTCCTCATTGCAAATTATCCCTTCAATATTGAAGAAGACCGATACCTGCTGATTGCATGTTTCGGTATTCCAACAATTCCTCTCATTTTCTTTTTAAGAAGCTTGTATGTGCTATGCACGTTGAAAAAATAAGTCGCTATGTAGAGGAACTAGGGCCTCATCATGACTTTAAGATGATGTGTGGCCCTTTTACAAAAAGGACACACATTGAACTCATTTAAACATTTGACATTCAATCACTGAGTAAACTGAGCACAAGCACTTCCAAAGTAATTCATCAGACATAAAGTTAGACCACATATAAAAATACATCATCATATAAATCAAACAAACACAATAAAATCGCATTAAATTTCATTTTATTGCTTTAAAAACTAAAATTTGTTAGGGTTTTACACCATAAATTTAATTCGTTCTCTAAATATTTTTGCTAAAAAAAGCGAAACCAACATTCCTTGAACTCAAAAATGTATTGTGAACTAAAGTAAGTAGGTCTGCTTTTTATGGAAAATACAATTAAGAAATACAGTATTGAAACGACCGATTATCAGGTTGGTCAGGACAATATTCAAAAATGGGGATTTGATATCCACAACCCAGTATTTGGCGTCAGTGCGACATTGATACTTGTTTTTCTTTGTGCGCTTCTTTTGACTGATCCTACAGTGGCAAAAGAGTCCCTCAACAGCCTCAAAAGCAGCATCATGATGAACTTTGATAGCTTCTTTATGTGGGCAACAAACTTCTTTGTCCTATTCACGTTTGTGCTGATACTCTCGCCACTCGGCAAGGTTCGGATCGGTGGGAAAGATGCGAAACCAGAACATTCAACCTTATCTTGGCTATCGATGTTATTTGCGGCAGGAATGGGGATTGGATTATTATTCTGGAGTGTTGCAGAACCTACTGCCTATTTAACAAACTGGTATGGCACACCATTCAATGTGGAAGCGCATACCTCAGACGCAAAATCGTTAGCAATGGGCGCCACGATGTTCCACTGGGGGATCCATGGTTGGGCAATCTATGCCATAGTTGCCCTATCCCTTGCCTATTTTGCATTTAATAAAGGACTTCCGCTTTCTATTCGTTCCGTTTTCTATCCTATTTTTGGTGATCGCGCATGGGGTTGGCTTGGACATATCATTGATATCCTCGCTGTTCTTGCCACTTTATTTGGGTTGGCAACCTCACTAGGATTAGGCGCACAACAAGCAGCGAGTGGACTAAATCATGTCTTTGGTATTGATAGTGGTATTTCCACACAACTGATCGTGATTGCCTTTGTCACACTGATTGCTAGCTTCTCAGTCGCACGCGGGATCCATGGTGGTGTGAAAGTACTCAGTAACATGAATATGGTATTTGCTGCCCTACTTATCCTTTTCGTCATTGCTGTCAGTCTGGACATTGCATTCAGTTCAATCCCAGAAACACTTTTTGCGTATTTAGGAAACCTCATTCCGCTGAGTGTGCCACATGGTCGAGAAGACACCACTTGGATGCATGGCTGGACCGTCTTTTATTGGGCATGGTGGATCTCGTGGTCACCATTCGTCGGTATGTTTATTGCGCGCGTATCAAAGGGTAGAACTGTGCGCGAATTCCTCCTGTGCGTCGTTGCAGTCCCAACACTGATGACGCTCATCTGGATGTCTGTATTTGGTGGAATTGCACTAGATCAGGTCGTCAATCAAGTGGGCGAACTTGGCACTAAGGGGATCACTGACGTATCACTCACCCTATTCCATGTATATGACCAATTACCCATGAGCACATTGATTTCTGTGATCTCAATTGCATTGGTTCTTATCTTCTTTATCACATCTTCTGACTCCGGGTCTCTGGTTATCGACAGCATCACATCCGGCGGAAAAATGGATGTCCCTGTGCCACAACGGATATTCTGGGCAACAGTCGAAGGCGCCATTGCAGCAGTGATGCTATGGGTTGGGGGTAAAGAAGCCCTTCAGGCATTACAATCTGGTGTTGTCGCGACAGGTCTGCCATTCACTGTCGTCCTGCTGTTGATGTGTTTCAGCCTTATCAAGGGGTTGAGAACTGAACAAGCTTTGTATGAATAAAAAGTCATCCTGCCGATGCATTTCGTTTCGGCAGGATGTGTACATTTACTTCCCCAAAGCAGGGTGCTAAAGTCCCCGCCTAATCGAGTTGAGCTTTACGCCTATGGAAAGAGAATGGAACAAAAGAATACAAATCAAAACGAATCAAAAATATCGCCAACGAAATACGCCAATATCGTTTATGGTTTACAAGCGACATCATTCCTCATCCCCTTCACATTTCTCATCGCTGTAATCATCAATTACGTCAAGCAAAACGATGTGAGAAATACATTCGTTGAGTCGCATTTTCGCTGGCAAATCAGAACTTTTGGGGGTTCTCTGGTATGGTGTCTGTTCGGCTATGCCACTTTAATCATTGGTATTTTCTTTTGGGTTGGTAATCAAAAACCCAGCTCTGACTTCATGAATCACTTTAAATATCCATGAATTGAATAATGGCCTTGAGTCACCAAAGGAGCAATTCATTTTGGCTCGGTTTTACCACAGTTTTACCACCGGGTTTTCTGGTATTTGAAATGATGATTATAAGTGATTGAATTTGAAGTGTAAAACTGGTGCGTCCGAGTAGACTCGAACTACCGACCTCTGCCATGTCAAGGCAGCGCTCTAACCAACTGAGCTACGGACGCATCCTGAAGAATCTCTGAAGTACTATGCTTCAGATGCGGCGTATGTTAGCGATCCATCCTGTGGATTGCAATGTTTAAAATTAAAAAAGTTGTGATTTAAGAGTCGTTTGCTTGGAAAAGAACCAAAACGGTTTAATATTCATCATTTATTGCAGATCCTTTTCGTCCATTTCCTTTTCTTGTTACAATCACGCCTTTCTAACTCAGTATCAGGTAGCCAACATGCGTGTTCCACGAATATTTCATCCTGAATCAATTACGCTTCACACACCTTTCCAGCTCAGTGACGATGCTGCTGGACATGTTGGGCGTGTTCTTCGAATGACTGAAGGCCAGGAATTAACTCTCTTTTGTGGAGATGGGTTGGAATATCGTTGCACCATCCAGAATGCAGATAAGAAGAAAGTACTTGTTCAAGCGAATGAGTCCATCGAAAAAAATATTGAATCTCCCCTCTCGATCCATTTGGGCCAAGTGATCTCCCGCGGTGATCGCATGGATTTCACTTTGCAAAAATCTGTAGAGCTTGGGGTCACTACAATTACCCCGCTCTTTAGCGAACGATGTGGTGTAAAGCTCACTGGCGATCGTTTAGAGAAAAAGCACCAGCAGTGGCAAAAAATGGTCATTAGTGCTTGTGAACAATGCGGCAGAACGACCATCCCTGAGGTCAGATCTCCACAACAACTGAATGATTGGCTAGCTGAAGACACAAAAGAACTGAAATTAAACTTGCATCCGAGAGCAAGCGACTCCATTAAGACAATACCAACGCCAGAACATGGTGTCAGGCTCGTGATTGGTCCTGAGGGTGGTTTGTCATCGGATGAAATTTCTCAAGCGGCGGCTCATCAATTTCAGGATATTCTTATCGGGCCTCGTGTGTTACGAACAGAAACTGCTGCAATGACAGTGATCACCGCCCTGCAAGTCCAGTTTGGCGATCTCGGTTAATCTAAGGAGTTAAAGATGACGATTAAACTCGGTGTTGTCATGGATCCCATTCAAGACATCAACCTTAAAAAAGATTCTACATTTGCCATGCTCCTTGAAGCACAGCGCCGTGAATATGAAATTTATTATATGGAAATGGCTGATTTGTTTGTCGAGCAAGGCATTGCCAAGGCAACAGCCAAAAAGATCAGTTATCTCAAAGAAGACCCTGCGGACTGGTTTGGCTTAGAAGAAACACAAACGATTGAGCTTGGTGATTTACACACGATTTTTATGCGTAAAGATCCACCGTTTGATACCGAGTTTATTTACGCGACTTATATTCTTGAGCGGGCAGAAGCGGCTGGTAGCTTGATCGTAAATAAGCCTCAAAGTTTGCGAGATGCCAACGAAAAACTTTACACCGCTTGGTTTGCTGAATTCACTCCCAAAACGCTCGTCACGCGCAGCACATCACAGATTAAACGATTCTACGAAGAAAACCAGGATATCATTCTCAAGCCATTAGATGGTATGGGCGGTGCCTCAATTTTTCGAGTCAAACCGAATGATCCAAATCTCAACGTGATTATTGAAACTTTAACTGAACATGGACAACGTTATGCCATGGCACAGGAGTTCCTCCCAGATATCACCGAAGGAGATAAGCGCGTATTAGTCGTTGATGGTGAGCCAATTCCCTATACTTTGGCCCGCATTCCAGCCAAAGGGGAAACACGCGGCAATCTCGCCGCAGGGGGTTCTGGAGTAGCAATGCCGATCACTGAACAAGAACTAGCCGTGGCAAAGGCCGTTGGTCCTACATTAAAAGAAAAAGGATTAATTTTTGTGGGCTTGGATATGATCGGTGGCAAACTGACAGAAATTAATGTCACAAGCCCCACGTGTATTCGTGAAATTGAAGCCGCTTATGAAAATGCCCAGATTACCCACAAACTATTTGATGCGGTTGAATCAAAAATTTAGCATTTATTTGTAGCGCTTGTGAGTTGTGTGCTGGATCATTTGCATGAAACCAAGTGATCCAAATATTTACCTCTCTCATTCATGAAAGATCAACAACCCCTAATTTATACCGTAAATTTATCCACTAACGACTGCAAACTAGCAGATATTTCCGCTAACCCCACAGCTGCGCAGTCAATTCTCTCTGATGCATCACTTAATGCTCTAGAAGAATCTTTCACATGAGAAATATTTGAATTAATATTATCGCAGCTTACTTTTTGCTCCTCAGTGGCTGAGGCAACCGTCGAATTTATCGAGGCAAGCTCTTCAATACTATGGCTCAATTGATCAAGTGCCTCACTCACACCATTGACAAGTTCAATACCCGTATTGGCGGAACCACTGGCCTTCTCCATTGAGTTGACTGCCGAATTTGTCACACCAGTCAATCGAACGATTTTTTCTTGTATCTCTACGGTACTTTCTTGCGTCTTGGTCGCTAGCTGCCGAACCTCATCGGCAACAACGGCAAAACCGCGGCCATTTTCTCCGGCTCGTGCTGCTTCGATCGCTGCATTTAACGCAAGTAGATTGGTTTGGTCAGCGATATTGTTTATCACTTTCAATACATTATCAATATTGGAGACTTCCTCTTTCAATTGACCTAATGTCTCTGACGACTGCTTCACCTCTGTCACCAGTTGTGACATGTTATTTGCCGCTTCTTTCGCACGGTTCGCATTGTCATTTGCACTTACCTTACAATCTTGTGTGTAATCCGAGGCTGAAACTGTATTCTCAGCCACGGATTGCAGCGTTGAATTGAATTGACCGATTGACTCTGTGATATTTTCAGCCTGTATTCTTTGTTTATCAGCTGACTGACTTGATTCATCTGTGATGCCACTCAGCTCAACCGTGGACGTTTTGATCATTTCTGTGCTGAGTTTTACAGAGTCAATAATTTCCTTGATCTCTTCCATAAATTTATTAAAACCCGTTGATACTTCATCAAACTCTTGAATACCGGATAAAGAGACCCGATGGTTTAAATCCGCGTCACCTGAGTTCAACTCTGTAAATTGCTCAGACAAGCCCTGCAATGGTTTTAAGAGGTAATTCGTGATAAAAATTGCGAAAACAATACTGACCAATAACAATATCAACGTCACGATGGCACTTGAATACAATATTTTAGAAAATAGTGTTGCAGCTGGTTTAAACGCTTCTTCTTCATCGATTTCTGACATGATTGCCCAAGTCATTCCCCCCACCTTCACTGGCCCATACGCTGAAAGCACAGAAACACCGCGATAGTCATCAAAAATTGCAAAGTCGTTCTTTCCTGCGAGTGCATCTTGGACACCTTTTGTATCCACGGGTTGAAGAGAAATACTTGTGCCTTTTAATTCAATTTCATCCACTTCTTGCATGCCAACTTTCCGTAACAATTTCAGATATCCCTCTTTATCTTCAATGAGAAATCGACTTTCATTTCGAAGGGTATTATTATTCCCAACGAGATAGATTTCCCCTGATTCACCAAAACCCCTTTCGCGCCATTGATAGTCTTGTGTCATGATTTTATTGAGATCATCAATAGGCATCTGAAAAATTAAGACACCACTTACTTTTCCTTCATGAAATATCGGTGTCGACATAAAGCTTGCCGGGTTATTGTAAGATGGTAAGTATTTATCAAAATCCGTGAGATGTATTTTCCCTTTTTGAAGTGTCAAAGCAGCCTGAAATGCCCGCCCAATCCCAGTATTTGCATAAGGACCATGTTTTAGACTTGTCGCATAATCCAGCTCTTTGTACACACTATAAACAATATGTCCTTTATCAGGCTCGACGAGAAAGATGTCATAATAACCAAAAGTCTGTAAAAAAAGCCGGAATGTATCATGGTAAAGCGCATGAGTGATGCCGTATTCTGAAGGCGCTTCAAGTTGATACAATTTATCTTTATTCCCGAGAGGGTGTTGATTATTTGAAATAAAATCATACTGGAACATCAATGTTGTTTCGGATAGATTGTTCATCATCGTTGCAATATTTGGCTTATCCGCATTCATGGTACTGTACTGGCGGGTGAACTCTTCCTGATAGTATTTTTGTACACTGTTCCTTGCCTGTTCTAAATCAAGGAAACGTTCATCCTCGTAAAACTCAAATGCCCGATGAAAATCATTCATCGCTTGTTTCGTTGCGATATTATTTGCTAAAGAGATTATCTGCCCTTCTATTCGAGAGAAATACCCTTCAACTCTTGCTCTTACGAGTTCTTTTGACGCGATTAATTTATTCTTTGAGTCACTGAGTAATGACTCATCCATCGCTTTAGAGGATAAAATCGTATTGATTACCGAATTCGTAATGAGTGCGACTAATACCGATAAAGCAAGAGCGAGCGCAACACGAAGCTTTAGGGACATCTCTTTTCCTTGTTCTATTCAAATTTTTCATTCAAGAAAAAAAAGCATACTTCTGCTTTTTGCTAAACTGTCTAGATTTAGCGTAGCTGCTTTCTTATTTAAGTACTTAAAAAGTTCTTTCTTTTTTCTCTAGAGTCACTTGCCTTCTCGACCAATACACTCAATTTTTTGCTCATTTAAGAAAATAAGTGAAGAACAGATGATAAAATGCGACGAGAAACGGTGCTTTTTTTGGGGGGAGTACCTTTTTAGGAATGTTTAACTCATACCGTACTTTGTAGAGTCTAAAATAATAGTATAGGTTTTCTAAATGACGCATTGACAGGCGATTGATTCTTACATAGATTTGACTCTAGTTGTAGGAAGCTCGCTGAAAAAGCGTCTGGAATCAATTCCATGCAAAATTTGCAAGATCACTTTTTAATTGCCATGCCCGCTTTAAGGGATTCTTATTTTGAACGATCTGTGACTTATATTTGTGAACACAGTGAAGAAGGCGCCATGGGCCTTGTCATTAATCAACCTATCTCTTTAACGATCCGAGAATTGCTCACCCAGATTGAAATCGACAGCACAGATGAATTCAGTCAGGAAGAAAATAGCGTATTTGCTGGCGGACCTGTTCAAAATGACCGAGGGTTTGTTCTGCACTCACCAGGGGGTACCTGGAATAGTAGTATGCAACTCACTAAGGATGTGAGTATTACAACTTCAAAAGATATCTTAGAGGCCATCGGAAATAACCTGGCACCAGAAAAGTTCCTCGTCACTCTAGGCTATGCTGGCTGGAGTGAGGGTCAACTGGAACAAGAATTAATTGATAACACCTGGCTTACAATCCCCGCAGATGAAGAGATCCTCTTTGATGTTCCCATCCACTTGCGTTGGCAAAAAGCAGCTGAAAAGATCGGCATTGATGTCTGGCAGCTATCTAGCCAGATTGGTCACGCCTAAGTATTCATAAAGAAGTAACATGTATGACGAAAAATATTGGCGAGCGTACTGCGCTTGCATTTGATTTTGGAATGAAAAGTATCGGAATCGCTGTTGGGCAGGAAGTGACCGGTTCGGCACGCGGTATTACAGCAATCAAAGCCAAAGATGGGATCCCAAATTGGGACGATATTCAGAAAGTAATTGATGAGTGGCAGCCGGATATCCTGATTGTTGGCCTGCCATTAAATATGGATGGGACAAAGCAGCAAGTCACTTTCTCAGCACAAAAATTTGCCAATCGCCTGCACAATAAATTTCGCCTTCCTGTCGAAACCAAAGATGAGCGACTCACGACCGTGGATGCACGGGCAAGATTGTTTGAACAAGGCGGTTATCGTAACTTGAAAAAAGACAGTGTCGATGCAGAATCTGCAAAACTGATTTTAGAAAGTTGGTTTGAAGCGCAGTGGGACTAACCCCCCACTACGCACATGGCTTGATTTGGCTGACAGTTAAAACTGGTCTTCGTCTTTTGATAACCCTTCAACCGTTGCACCTTTCAGTAGGCTGGTCTCTTCAGAGCCTTCCTTACTTTCACTTCTCAGTTTGATCATCAAACGGAGGTCGTTCGGTGAATCAGCATGATGCAGCGCATCCGAATAACTGATCCGCCCCGCCTCGTAGTGATCAAACAGCGCTTGGTCAAACGTCTGCATGCCTAATTCACGAGATTTACTCATTGTTTCTTTAATTGAACTGATTTCGCCACGTTTGATTAGCTCTGAGACCATCGGTGAATTCAATAAGATCTCAATCGCAGCGGCACGCCCTTTTCCATCGACGGTCGGCACAAGTTGTTGTGCAACAATCGCGCGAAGGTTCAATGCCAAATCAAATTGTAATTTCGCATGTAGCTCTTTAGGCACTAGATGCAAGACACGGTCAATCGCTTGGTTTGCATTGTTCGCATGAAGTGTTGCAACGCACAAGTGACCGGTCTCTGCAAAGGAAAGCGCATATTCCATGATTTCCTGTGAACGGATCTCACCAATCAGAATAACGTCTGGCGCTTGACGAAGAGAGCTCTTTAGTGCCGCATCGAACGAATCGGTATCCAAACCAACTTCACGTTGGGTGATCAAGCTTTTGCCATGGTCATGTACAAATTCGATTGGATCCTCAATCGTAAGGATATGCCCTTTTGAATTATGGTTTCTATGACCTAATAAAGCAGCAAGTGATGTTGATTTACCCGTACCAGTAGCACCCACAAACAAAACGAGACCACGTTTGGACATGATGACGTCTTTGAGTACTGGTGGTAGACCAAGGCTATCTGCTTTTGGAATTTCCGTCACAATTCGACGACATACCATCCCAGCACGATCGCGTTGCCAAAAAGCAGAGACACGAAATCGACCAATATCATTTGCAATCGCAAAGTTACATTCCTTGGTTTCTTCAAATTCCTTGATCTGTTTTTCATTCATGGTGCTTTTGACCATGGCTATCGCGCCAGCATCATCAAGCACATTCTCATCAAGTGGTGTCATTTGGCCATCAATTTTTGCACTCGGTGCAAGACCGGAAGTAATAAACAAATCCGATGCGTCATGGTCGACCATTTTTTGGAAATAGGTGTTAATGTTACCTGACATCTTCAATCTCCTATCGCATCATTCCGCCACCCATGCCTCCACCCATACCGCCGCCCATGCCACCTCCAGCATTTTGGAACGCCGCTTTATCTTGAGCTTTCGCAGCAGCATCAGCCGCAGTGACTAGACCACGATTTAATAAATCTTGTAAGCATTGATCCATCGTTTGCATACCAATTGCAGAACCGGTTTGGATGGCAGAAACCATTTGTGCCACTTTATCTTCCCGGATCAAATTACGGATCGCATTCGTGCCGATCATGATTTCATGCGCAGCTACTCGTCCACCACCAACTTTCTTCAAGAGTGTTTGCGAGATAACAGCACGTAAAGATTCGGATAACATCGAGCGGATCATCGCTTTCTCTTCGCCAGGGAAAACGTCGATGATACGGTCAATGGTTTTTGGAGCGGAGGTTGTATGCAAGGTACCAAATACGAGGTGACCCGTTTCAGCTGCGGTCATTGCAAGTCGAATGGTTTCGAGGTCACGAAGCTCACCAACCAGGATGATATCAGGGTCTTCACGAAGTGCTGAGCGCAGTGCATTACTAAAACTGTGCGTGTCACGATGAACTTCACGCTGGTTGATTAAGCTCATTTTATTCTGATGCACAAATTCGATTGGGTCTTCGATAGTGAGGATATGATCATTTTTCGATTTGTTAATGTGATCAATCATCGCTGCCAATGTTGTACTTTTACCAGAACCTGTTGGCCCAGTCACGAGAACAAGTCCACGTGGGTAGGATGCAATACTCTGGAAAATACTTGGTGCACCGAGTTGTTCAAGTGATAAAACTTCGCTCGGGATGGTCCGGAATACTGCACCAGCACCACGATCATGCATGAAAGCATTGACCCGGAAACGTGCGAGATTTGGTACCTCAAAAGAAAAGTCCACTTCCAGATTTTCTTCGTATTCTTTCCGTTGCTTATCGTTCATAATATCGTACACAAGGGCATGTACTTCTTTATGTTCGAGCGTCGGTACATTAATTCGCCTGACATCACCATCAACACGGATCAGTGGTGGTTGGCCTGCAGAAAGGTGTAAATCTGATGCTTTATGTTGAACACTAAAGGATAACAGTTCTGTGATATCCATAAGCAGTATACTCCAGAGCTTATTTAACAAATTGTGAATAATATGAATAAAATAGCAGATCGACTACAATCCGCCTACGACAAAATAGGATTAATTTCACAAAAATACGGAAATAGTATTAGTAATATTAGACTAGTTGCGGTCAGTAAGACCAAACCTGTTGAAGATATACGCACCGCTTACGAGGCTGGACAACGTGCATTTGGTGAAAACTATGCTCAGGAAGCGCATGATAAGGCGAATCAACTGGCTGACTTCGAAGCAATTGAATGGCATTACATCGGGCCAATTCAATCCAATAAAACTAAAATACTCGCGAACTCGATGGATTGGGTGCAAACCATTGATCGAGAAAAAATTGCGCGACGACTCCATGAGCAACGAGACCCTCATCGTCAACCATTAAACGTCTTAATTCAAGTCAATTTGGATGAAGAAGAGAGTAAATCGGGTGTGTCTGATCAAGAAGTATTGCCATTAGCGCAAGCAATTATCCAATTGGAGCGATTGAAATTACGCGGGATCATGGCAATCCCTCAAAAATCTGAGTCTTTTGAGCAGCAAAGAAAATCTTTTGCAAAGGTTCAAGCTTGTTTTCAAGCGTTAAAATCCCAATATCCACAGGTAGATACTTTATCCATGGGTATGTCCGGTGATCTGGAAGCAGCAATTGCCGAAGGCGCTACAATGGTGCGCATTGGTTCTGCAATCTTTGGCCCAAGAAATTAATAAAGAAATAACATCATGAATCAACAACTCAATATTGCGTTTATTGGTGCTGGAAATATGAGCAGCAGCATCATTGGTGGGTTAATCCAAGGTGGATACCCAGCCAATCAGGTCATGGCCGCCAATCCTTCTCAGGGAAAATTGGAAGTATTAAAAGATAAGTTTGCGATTCAGACGACAAACGATAACCTCAAAGCAGCTCAATTTGCAGATGTACTCGTACTCGGCGTAAAACCGCAGATGATGGAAACAGTGTGCAACCAAATCTATACTATCCCTGGTTTATCCGATAAACTCATTGTCTCACTCGCAGTCGGAATGACCGTTGAGCGACTCAATGCTTTGCTCCGTTGCCAACCAGCCATGATCCGCTGCATGCCAAACACGCCTTCCCTGCTAGGCCTCGGTGTTTCTGGTCTTTTCGCTTCCAAAACATCTGACGCACAAAATCAGTTTGTCACACAAATGATGGAGAATACCGGCCAAGTCATTTGGCTTAAATCGGAGCCGGAGATTGATCGACTCGCGGCGATATCCGGCAGCGGTCCAGCTTATTATTTTCTATTTATGGAATCCATGATAGAAAAGGCAGTTGCACTTGGTTTTACACCAGAAACCGCCAAAATCATGGTTCAACAAACAGCCCTCGGTGCTGCTGAAATGGTGAAGGAAAATAATATCCCTGTATCGACACTGCGAGAAAATGTGACATCAAAAGGTGGGTCAACCGCAGAAGCATTACGCGTTTTCAATGAAAAACAATTAAAATCAATCATTGATGAAGCCGTCGATGCAGCCATCACACGCGCTAGTGAAATTTCAAAAACGATGTGAGGAACACAATGAATCCTTTTCAATACTTACTTGAAGTGCCATTTGATCTTTTTTTATTTTTTCTGATGCTTCGGATCTGGCTTCAAGCAGCAAAAGCTGATTTTTATAATCCAGTGAGTCAAATGGTTGTGAAATTGACTAGCCCTGTTTTAGCACCTCTTCGTCGGGTCATTCCAGGTCTTTGGGGCATTGATCTTGCAGGTATTTTACTGATGCTGCTCGTTGCATTCCTTAAAATATTTCTTGTTTTATTGATTTTCCAAGGGGAAATATCCATTCTCATCACGCTCATTTATACCGTAAAATCTATTTTTGTCGTTGCCTATTATCTGCTGTTTGTCGCTTTGATTGCGCGTGTGATCTTCAGCTTTGTCGATGCAGGATATAACCCTGTTAATATCCTGGTGCAACAATTAACTGAGCCATTGCTCCGTCCTATTCGACGTGTTGTTCCACCTGTCGCAGGGTTTGATTTTTCAGTGCTTATTGTTTTTATAGCCTTGAATTTCTTAAGCTTACTTGTTGCACAATACGTTTAACGCCCCCGTATCAACCATTCAAATAAAAGATGAAGCCATTGTGCTTCATCTTTAAGTTCAGGAAATTAGTGATTCCAAATGAGCGACGATCAACAAAGAGTGAAGGTTTTTCAGCTTGACGGATAAATCACAGGTGACATTCAATATTTGATACATCACAATACGCCTTAGGCTTCTTTGTGAGTGCCGCTAACAACTAAAATTGGATCATCAAGCCACTATGGCTAAGGAGAAGTGCAATGAAAACAACACGATTCAGCCTGTTATTTTCTGTACTCTTGTTATTTTCTTTCAATATTAATGCCGAACAGATGAAAAAACTCGGCACCTGGGAAGTCCATTACATTGCATTTGGGTCAACCTTCCTCACCCCTGAAATCGCGAAAGTCTATGGTATCGATCGTTCACGCTATTCTGGTTTGATTAATATTTCAGTTCTCGATACGAGTAAAGAAGGGAAGCCAGCGCAAGCTGTGAATATGAAAGGGGTTGCCAAGAACCTCCTTGGCCAACGTTACGATATTGATTTTCAAGAAATCCGTGAAGGAAAGTCGATCTATTACATCGCTCAAGTCAAGTACAGAAATGAAGAAACGTTTAACTTTGATATTCAAATTACGCAAGGGAGCCAAGCCCACCAGCTGAAGTTTTCTCAAAAATTTTATGTTGATTAGGGGGAAATGCCCCCTTACTTATTAGGGTCTGTTGATCTTTCTGTCATGAAAGGTCAACAGACCCTAATCGATTGCTGCATTCACTGAACCTACTTTTTAATGCCTTCAATATGCAGCGTTAAATCTACATGTGTTGAAGCAGGTCCCAGATTATATGAAATATTGTAATCTTTGAGGGCTATTGAAGTTGTCCCACTAAAGCCTGCACGGTATCCGCCCCATGGGTCTTTTCCTTCCCCTATTTTTTCAGCATCAATTTCGATTGATTTCGTCACACCATGAAGCATAAAATCACCAATAACTTTGAGTTTTCCATTCCCTTTATCGACAATCTTCGTACTTTTGAAAGATGACTTCGGATATTTTTTTACCTCAAGAAAGTCAGCATTTTTTAAGTGTTTATCACGCTCTGCGTGGTTAGAGTCAATACTTGTTGTATCAATATCGACAACGATGGAGGATTTCTCTATATCTTTTTCAAGATTAAATTCACCAGAAAACTTGTTAAAACGTCCCGTCAACCAGCTGTAACCCAAATGCTTAATTTTAAATTGAATCGATGCATGGGCTCCCTTTGTATCAATGACATACTTATCTGCAAAGGCAAGTGGAGAGGTGGTCATCGCCACAAATGCAGCGGCCAAAATTGTTTTTTTCATTCTATATTCCTCATTTAAATCAATTACTTTCCGAACATTCTAAGCAGTGTTCGGTCTTTCTGAATAAAGTGATGCTTGAATGCAGCAAGTGCATGGAAGAGAGCCAATCCAACGAGGCTGTACGCCAACCATTTGTGCAAAAAGCCGGATACATCTTCCTGGTTTTCAATTGGTAATGGATAAGCAGGAACCGAAAACCATTCAAATACTGAAATGGGACGTCCATCGGCAGTTGAGATAAAGTACCCCGTGACCAATACCAAGATAATAAGCAAATAGAGTAAAGCATGAGCCATTTTAGCCATCAAATTTTCCAGCTTGCTTTCTCCTAAAGGATGAGGCGTTGTTGTAAAAATTTTTAAAACGACACGGACTAACATAACCACTGCTAACAGGATCCCAACACTTTTGTGTATATCTGGCGCTGTACGATACCATTCACTGTAGTAATTTAACTCAACCATCCAAAAGCCAAGTCCAAATAGCCCAAAGACAGTCAATGCCACAAGCCAGTGGAGACTAATGCTAAACCATCCATAACGCTCTTTTGTATTGAAAAGCATCTTGATACCTCAATGGAGGATGAAAGTTTCCTCTAAGTCTGTCATAAGTCAGAGGAAATTGAAAAGGGCAATTCCGAAAGAAATATATGAAAATGTTATATAAAAATGAAATTTGAGTGTTTTTAGATATTAATGAGAAGATTGAATCGAAGAAAATAGGAAAATATAGCAGCTGCATGATAGACCCAGTGATAAACCGGGTCCAAGTCATCAGACGAATCGCTAAATGCGACGTATTAAACGGAATAAACCAAACAATAAGATAGAAAAAATCCCAAATGAACCATTATCATCGTTAATTGAGTTGACGCCATCTTTTCTTAGACGCTTGCCGCATGCTTTCACCGCGTCACTGTGCGTCATCCGAATAGACACTGTGGTTTCAACCTGAGTTTTCTTACCATTTGCATCCAGAATCAACTCACCACTGTCGTCCTTTCTATCAATAAGCTTGATTGCATTCGCAAGGATCACACCATCATTATTGATATCCACAGCATCAATGATCGTATACTGGGATTGTTGTTCACAAGATGTTGTTTCATCTAGGTTAGTAAGTTGTTTGTTTTCCATATCATAGAGGTATCCCCTGATTGGAATTGGTGTTTGGAAAGTCGTCTCTGCACGTCCAACAATTTGCTTTTGATTATTAATCGCATTGGCGTAAATATTTGTACGATTTGCAAAGGAAGGAAGAAATGAAACATCATCATCACCAATATGCGAGGCATTTAAGGTCATCGCATCATACACAAACGATTTCGTTCTCAGCACACCATCACCAACATCTTTTATGGCATATCCAACCATCAAGCCATTGTCATTAATATCAGTTGCTGTGGAGTTAAACCACTTTGTAGAATCTGACACACTGATGACTTGCCCATCACGAAATAGTGCCAAATGATTACGAATGACATCTCCATCTACAAAAGTATTAGCAACCCCTACAGCAACGCCACTTTGATTGACTGCGTATGGCTCTGAGAAAAAATAATTCGAGTTATCATCTTTACTTATTTTCGCAATTTCAGCTTCGCTCGCAGCGAGTCCAAGTGGTTTTGCATCCACAAGTGCACCATTTTGATAAGTCCACTGGTATGCCTCTGTTAGAAATAAAGCACGGTTACCATAGCTGGTATGAAAACAACCCAAGCGGCCTTTTGGTTCAAACTTAACACACTTCTCATCTTGGTTCGTCGTTTTCTTCTTTGCATACTCTGTCAGTTGTGTACTCATCGAGCCAACAACGGTGCCTGAGTTATTGATATCTGTAAAAGATGAATATCCGCCCGTCCCTGTTTCATCAGGTGTCAACGTGATCACCTTATCACCATCTGCAAGTAAAGCGCGTCTTCTGTATTGCTGTTGCCAAATATTGACGAGTTTATTCCCGCCATCCGTTGTATCGTAATCCAGATTCGTTATGAACTCATATGGTGCAGAGTGGAAGCCCACTGCAACACCTTGTTGATTCAAACCATTGAATTGGATCTTTGTACTTCGGTTTTTATCTTCCTCAATCGAGGTCTCTTTCAGAGCGTTTGCATTTTTGATCACAAACCCATACTGATCACCGACTTTTTGAAAATAATAGTTAGTTTTACGCCACGATAGAGATAGGTATTTCACCGCATATGTTGCTGAAAAACTGTCAAGTGTTTCATTAGATGAATTAAAGTCATTAATTATTCTATCTTTCTCAGCGTCCGTCAGGCGCCTTTCACCAAGTGATCTGAGCGTGCTATCTCTTTCAAAATGACGGATCCACTCAACAAATTCATCCGTACTCTCACCATTTTCATCAATCTTAAGTAAATCTTTTCTAACGGGGAAGCTATCTTTCCCAAGCAACATGCCAGCGACATCATTCTGGTCATTGATTGCTATCCCAATTGATTTATGTGCATTGCCTGATGGCAGTTCCTCAACAACGTAGCCTGCTGCTTGGATCTGTGCCGCGCAGCTGATCCCTGTGATAAATAATGCGATTTTTGTTGGCTTCAACATACTTATATTCACTTTTTATTGTTTAGCGCACTGCAAGGTTAATCTGATGAACCCTGCATTGACTCCAGTTCATCCCAACGTTCAAAAGCCACCTCGAGAGCAGCCTCAGCCGTTTGTAATTCGTCTAAAACGGGTTGTGTTTCTTCAACTGATTTTTTAAAAAATTCGCCATCATTGACGATGAGTTGTAATGATTCTATCTGCTGTTCCAGTGCATCAATTTTTCCTGGTAGCTCTTCCAATTCCAGCTTATGTTTATAAGAAAGTTTCGATGCTGCCTTTTTCCTTTCTTTTTTCTCTGTTGGTTCTGGCTTTTTCTCTACTTTCGGTTTTTGTGCTGCAACTTGGTTTGCCATTCTCTCCAAGTGAGCTGCACAAGACTCATAACCACCAACCAACTCGGCAATCTTCCCCTGCCCTTCAAACAGAAGACAACTCGTTACCGTATTACTGATAAATTCTCTATCATGGGAGACAATAAGCACGGTTCCTTGATAACTTGCCAAGATATCTTCTAAGAGTTCCAGGGTTTCGACATCAAGATCATTCGTCGGTTCATCAAGAATTAATAAATTACTGGGTTTCGAGAACAGTTTTGCAAGTAACAAGCGGTTTTTTTCACCACCGGAAAGTGCCTTCACGGGTGTTCTTGCTCTTTCTGGTGTAAACAGAAAGTCTTGAAGGTAGCCGAGCACATGACGCTGGCGGCCGCCAAAATCTATTTCCTGTTTCCCTTCAGCAACATTATCCTGAACACTCGCCTCTTCATTCAGTTTATTGCGGTACTGATCGAAATAAGCCACTTCAAGGTTCACCCCCTGGCGGAGTTTCCCTGATTTTGGTTTTAAGTCACCGAGTAATAATTTGAGTAACGTACTTTTCCCAATACCATTTGGTCCAACAAGCCCAATCCGATCGCCACGCATTACTAATAAATCGAGACCATCAATGATCGGTTTACTTTCAAAACCAAATTGCACTTGCTTTGACTCAAACACAAGCTTGCCAGAACGACTGGCTTCTTCGATTGAAAAGTCCACATGACCTTGACGTTCGATCCGATTGCCTCTTTGTTTTCTCAGCTCCTTCAGTGCTCTAACACGGCCTTCGTTTCTTGTTCTTCTTGCTTTAATCCCCTGACGGATCCAAGTTTCCTCTTCTGCCAATTTTTTATCGAATAGGGCATTTTGCTCTTTTTCGATATTGAGCAACTCTTCTTTCTTCACCAAGTACTGTTCATAGTTCCCTGAGAAAGAAGTGAGAATACCGCGATCCAAATCCAGAATGCGCGTTGCAACTGCACGAATAAATGCCCGGTCGTGAGAAATAAACACAACTGCACAGTTGAGATTTTTCACGAAATCTTCCAGCCACTCCACTGTTTGTACATCGAGGTGGTTGGTCGGCTCATCCAGAAGAAGAATATCGGGTGTATTTACTAGCGCACGCGCCAATGCGACTTTTCGTAGCCAGCCACCAGAGAGTGATTCAAGCTGCATCTCTGGATGAAGAGAAAGCTTACTCAGGATTGAATTTAACTGCGCATCCAAGCGCCATCCATCTAGCTGCTCAATTTGATTTTGCAGTTGCTCAAGTTGTTTGAGCGCCTTTTCATCTTCAGCTAGCCCTTCACGATGACTCAATTCGTGGTAGTTTTTTAGTAAGCTAGATACCTCAGGTGCGCCCTGGATCACATAGTCATAAACTGTTCCGGAGATATGTTTTGGTGGATCTTGCTCTAAACGAGAAACACGCAAGCCTTGAAGCCGTTTGATTTTCCCATCATCCAATGTGATCTCACCCTGAATGACCTTGAGTAGGCTTGATTTGCCAGCACCATTGCGCCCAACGATACACAGGCGCTCGCCTTGGTTTATCTGTAAAGTAACATCCGCAAGCAATGGTGTTGTCCCATAACTGAGCTCTGCTTGCGTAATTCGAAGTAGTTCCATAGGTTCTTATGACTCTAACAACTGTTGAATTTGTGCTGGCGTGAATGGCCAGTATAATTTTTCTTGTGAGATCACATGCTCTAATACCGGGATTTTATCGCCGTAGTCCCGCACAAGCAGCTCATCTCCCACAATATCCACCTTTTGTGTTTCAGCTAAATAACCAAGTTTACCTAGCTGAACTTCTGCAATTTCACATAAGTGACACCCTGCGGTCGAATAAAGCTTAAATGTACTCATTCAGCCAACTCCAATAACCAGCAGTGATGGATTTTTTGATTTCGTTCAAAGTCCAATGGGATCGTTTTCTTTGTGATATCTGTCACTTGGAATCCTAAATCCTCAATCGCTTGTTGATCAAGCTTAAATTTGCGATGGTTATTCGAAAATATCACTTTACCGCCTTCATTGAGACAATCTTTGATATCTTCAAGCATCAGCACATGATCACGTTGAACGTCGAAAACGTCTTTCATTCGCTTAGAATTAGAGAAAGTCGGCGGATCAAGGAAGACCAGATCAAATTTCTGTGTACAGCTTTGCACCCACTCAATGCAATTATCTTGCTCAAAACGATACTTCTTCCAGTTGAATAACTCGTTTTCCGCAAAGTTATCTTTTGCCCAATTTAAGTAGGTTCTGGACATATCCACAGACGTCACAGATTTTGCGCCACCAAGCGCAGCATGCACTGATGCGGTTCCTGTATAACAGAACAGGTTCAGGACATGTTTATCTTTGGACATTCGACCAAGCATCGCACGGGTAATGCGGTGATCTAGAAACAAGCCATTGTCCAAATAATCTGTCAAATTCACAAGAAAGCGCGCATTGTATTCTTGGACACTCACATACTGCGTTTTCTTTTCAAGTGCATTGTACTGGTTCTTGCCCTTTTGCTTCTCACGCACTTTATACAAAATCTTTTCTGGCTCTTGCCAAAACTCACTCAGAAGTAGTAACGCATCAAATTTTCGCTTACTGGCAGCAATCGCATCAACAGTTTTGGGTGGAGCGTATTCCTGAATGACAAGGTGCTCACCATACACATCCACTGCAAAGTTATATTCTGGAATATCGGCATCGTACAGGCGATAGCAGTCAATATTCTCTTGCTTGAGCCATTTTTTCAGCTTTTTGGTGTTTTTCTCAAGTCGCTTGAAAAAGCTCAGGCTGTTTTCATCATTCAGTTGGAATTTGCCCTGATCGCCTTTTTTGATTTCACACTGGCGCTCATCGAAGATGATCTGCATGATCTCACAATCAATCGGGCCATTTCGCACTTTGTTGCGTTTCTTTACCGCCACTTTAGCTTTCGCAGTAAACAGCTCATCTGAAGTAAGAAGTGAGACATGCCAGCCCAGTCCGTTTGTTTTAAGCTGATACATCCAACGCGCATATAGGTTGACCAGTGGTAGGAATTCCCCCATACGTTCTCCATATGGTGGGTTCGTCACAACAACACCTGGGGTATCGAATTGGGTCCAATCGAATTCTTCTGCACTGCCCTGATCAATTTTAAGAACCTTCCCAAACCCTGCATTTTTTGCATTCTTACGCGCTTTATCAACAACACGTCGATTGATATCACAACCGATAATCGTAAGATCTGGTGATGTTTCTTTTGCTTGCGCTTCATCGACAAGTACTTTTAATCCAGAAGCATCAAAATCATTGTGGTTTTCAAAAGCAAAATAACGTTTTAAGCCAGGCGCACGATGACAAGCCATACTTGCCGCTTCGATCATAATTGTTCCAGAACCACAGCACGGATCGACCAATGGCCGACTTGTATCTTTTAACCAACCAGATGCTTCAATCATTGCACAAGCAAGATGTTCTTTTAATGGGGCTTCACCTTGCTCTGAACGGTAACCTCGTTGGTGCAAAGAAGCACCGGAAAAATCAAGAAAGAGCTGAACTTTGTTTCTTCTTACGCGTGCCTGAAACACAAAGTCTGCATCCTGACGCTCGACATTCGGCCTTTCTGAATATTTTTTCGAGAATTGGTCAACAAGAATATCTTTGAGCAGTAATGCCCCATATTGGGTGTTCTCAAACAATTTATGTCGTCCGACAAAGTCAGTTTTGAAGGTCTGGTGGCATTTCATAATTGATGGGAAATTCACTTCATCAATCACACGAATAAATTCACCTTTGTTCTCAAAAAAGCCTTCGTGGATTTTTTTCAAGATACGTGTGCTATATCGAGTCCAGAGACAAATTTGATAAGCTTCCAGAAGTGAAGCGGAGAAGTAAACACCAGCTGGTGTTTCTTTGATTTGAGATGCACCGAGCGTTTCAAGCTCTCTGACCAGAAAAGATTCAAGACCTGGGGATGTTAATGCAAGATACTGGTTCATGCTGACCTTCATATGCTAATTCGTTACCTGACGCAATCCACTGACTGCACCACTCATTTTCAAGGCGCAAAGTATACCAGAAATGAAAGCACGTGTTGATCTTTGATCGGCTGTAGCCCAATGAGATTGATTCGATGACAAATATAGGTGCTTATTGACCGGGTAAATGCGTTTCGCCAGAATAGACTTTCTCAACAATCCCTTCTGATATCATTTCCTTTAGGGCTTGATTAAACTTTTTAACTAGATCTTTGCTTTCTGGACGATTTTTGGAAAGGATGAGATGATATTCATTTTCATAGACAGGTCTCGGGTGCGATACAATTTTACTTTGTTCATCGAGCGGTACATGAAGGCGGATAAGTTCTAAACCGACATAATAATTGATGAGCGCAACGTCAATGCGTTTGTGTAACAACTTGAGGAAGTTCTTTTCTTCATTCGGGATCCGATCAACCATCAGCGTACCCACAGTTTCTGCATCAGAAAAAGCCTGACCATAAAAATATTTATTGGTTGCACCGATGAGATAAGGCTTCAAATCTTCTAACTTTTCCCACTCTATAGGATGAGATTTTAGATGAAAAAGAACGTCTTTCGTATGAAGAACAGAGTCACTAAAGAAAAAATCTTTTGCTCGGTTGGTCGAGTAAGTCCATATCACTGAACCTAAGACTGTGCCACGCTTTGCTGTGTGATAAGCGCGGGACCAAGGGTAAAACTTATAATTGACTTGATAACCAAATCGCCGGAAAGCTTCTGATACGATGTAGCTCGTGGGACCATGATCTACCAATTCTTCTCCGAGAAATGGCGGCCACTCACCATTTGACAGGACAATGACCTTTTTCTGGGCATATGCTCCCGTGACAAAGAACAGGAGCAATATGAAACTGACGACTTTTAATCCATGATGCATACGTTACACAAAGTGAAAAAGAGACACTTCACTTAGTGTAGAAGAACTTATGCGTTGTTTTCTTGTACTTCTGGGATTTCTTCCACTTCATTGACATCATTTGCATTTGAGTCTGTTGTGAGTGCATAAGTAAATACAGCAAGACTTGCCCCTAAGATTGGCGCTAAGATATACAACCAAATATGGGAAAGCTGTCCAGAAATTAAAGCCGGACCAAGTGAACGAGCCGGGTTCATAGAAGCCCCTGTCGCAGGACCAGCAAATAATGCCTCCAGGGCAACAACACCGCCAATAATCGCGCCTGCAAGAACAACCTTTTCTTTCTCGCCAACCGTGACATGTAAAATCACAGTCATCAGCCACCACGTGAGTAATAGTTCAAAAATGAATGCATAACTTGCTGGGATACTTGGGATGGTACCCCCAAGGGATTCATTTGCAGGGTACATTGCGGATAGCAACATTGACGCGGCAATCGCACCTATACACTGTGCAATGATATAGGGTACAACACTGGCACCTGGGAAACGTTTCGACAACCAAAGCGCTATCGTTACAGCAGGATTAATATGAGCGCCAGAGGATTCGCCATAAGTGTAGACGACTACAGTTACGATTAAACCAAAAACAAGCGCAATACCAATATGGGTAATTGCCCCACCTGATGCTTGATTAATCACAACTGCCCCGGTCCCAGCAAATACCAACATAAAGGTTCCAAGGATCTCTGCAATTAAGTGTTTCAACTTCATGTTCGCTCCTTCAGAGTTATTTTTATCGTTTTTGAGCGCACTGCAATGAGGGAATGTTTACCCTCACTTCAGTAGCCACTGCGATTGACCCTATCGGATACAGTATCAGCCTACAATGCGACAGAATGATGAATTTTTTACGAATAATAGCGGTTCAATCGAGAGAAATTATTATTTGGGAGACGAGTCCGATTTATCTTTCGGAAAATACAACGTTAGAAACAGTGCCCACAGATCGTAGGCACCGAATTAATTCTGTTTCAAGTTAGCGACGACGCCAGATGGTACCATTTGGCCCATCTTCCAACTCAATATTCATGGCATTGAGTTTGTCACGGCACTCATCTGCCAAAGCCCAGTTTTTATCTGCTCGGGCTTGGTTTCGTGCAGCAATCAAGTTTTCGATTTCTGTTACCTCTTCATCACACTGCTGACCACAGAGGAAAAGCTCTGGATCACTACCTGCAATACCCAGCACTTCACCAAGATAAACCAATTGACCTGCAAGTCGGGCTGCTGTTTCTTTGTCAGATTCTTTCGTTCGATTGATTTCTTTTACCAAATCGAAGAGGACTGGCAAAGCTTCAGCAGTATTAAAATCGTCGTTCATCGCGCCTTCAAAACGCTGGATGTAGTCACTCTGCTGATCGAAGTCTTGAGATGGCGTTAAACCTCGAAGTGCAGTGTAGATTCGCTCAAGAGCGGAACGGGCTTGCTTCAAGTTTTCTTCCGTATAGTTGAGCTGACTACGATAGTGACTCGAGATCAAAAAGTAGCGTAGTGTTTCTGCGTCATACACTTTTAATACATCACGGATAGTGAAAAAGTTACCCAATGACTTCGACATTTTCTGCTTATCAACCTGGACCATACCGCCGTGGATCCATAACTTAGCGTACTCCTTGCCAGATGCACAGCAAGATTGTGCGATTTCATTTTCGTGGTGCGGGAACTGTAAGTCAGAGCCTCCACCATGAATATCAAATGTTGTACCGAGGTGTTTTTGACTCATTGCAGAACATTCGATATGCCATCCAGGACGACCATTGCCCCACGGTGAAGGCCACGATGGTTCATCCGCTTTTGATTGTTTCCAAAGTACAAAATCGAGTGGATCGTCTTTATTCTCATCCACATCAACACGCGCACCAGCTTGGAGCATTTCCAGATTTTGACGGCTTAAGCGACCATACTCATCATACTTGGACACATCAAATAACACGTCTTGATTTGGTGCAATATATGCGAACCCTTTTTCGATAAGCGTTTCGATGATATCAATAATTTCAGACATATGCGTCGTGACGCGAGGCTCGATATCTGGACGAAGTAGGTTAAGGGCATCAAAATCCTGATACATCTCAGCGATATTTCGGTTCACAAGTGTGTCTGTAGATTCCTGATTTTCCAATGCACGTTTGATAATTTTATCTTCTACGTCCGTGATGTTTCGCACATAGTTGACATCATAGCCCTGCCTTCTCAGATATCTCACCATCAGATCAAAGGCAACGTATGTTCTTGCATGTCCAACATGACATAGGTCATAAACAGTTACCCCACACACATACAAACCAACTTTGCCCGGTTCCATCGGTTGAAAGGTCTCTTTTTCTCTGGTCAATGTGTTAAATATTTTCAGCATGGGGAAACTATCTCCTTAAATTCTCTAATTCGGTTAAAACACTTGCTGAGCAGAGCATTCTAGCATCCTCTTGTGCTTGTAACTACCCCAAGTACAAAGAAGATCCTTTACAAGTCGTCCCCCTTCGCTACAATTGCCCTACTTTGACTAATAAGGCAAAAAATATGGTTACTTTACATACGAATTTGGGTGATATCAAAATCGCACTGAATGCAGAAAAAGCACCTGCAACGGTAGAAAACTTCCTGAGTTACGCAAAAGAAGGTTTTTATGAAGGAACGATTTTCCATCGTGTGATTGATGGCTTTATGGTCCAAGGTGGTGGCATGAGTTCTGGTTTACAGGAAAAAGAAAGCAATGCACCTATCCAGAACGAAGCAAACAACGGCCTAGCAAATAAAACTGGTACAGTTGCGATGGCACGTACAATGGAACCTCATAGTGCTTCCAGTCAGTTCTTTATCAACGTGAATGATAATGACTTCCTCAATTTCCGTGCAGAAACACCAGACGGCTGGGGTTACTGTGTCTTTGGTGAAGTGGTTGAAGGAATGGATGTTGTAAACAAAATGAAAGGTGTTGCAACGGGTACAATGGGCTTTCACCAAGACGTTCCACTCGAAGAAATCGTCATTGAATCAGTAACAGTAGAAGAATAAACAAGAGAAACATAAGCTTATAGAAGCTGACAACTTCCCTTAAGAGCAGCCGTACAGCTGCTCTCATATAGGTCTCCCATGCAAAAAACGTTGTTTATCTCCGATCTCCATTTATGTGAATCACGCCCAGACATTACTGCACTTTTCGTTGAATTCATCCAAACAACTGCTGTCGATTGTGACGCACTGTATATCCTTGGCGATTTTTTTGAAGTTTGGGTGGGTGATGATGATGATTCATCGCTTCACAAAGAAGTCGCGATTACATTGCGCCAACTCAGTGATGGCGGTGTCCCTGTCTTCTTTATCCACGGGAATCGTGACTTTTTACTTGGGAAATCATATGCAACACAATCAGGGATGAAACTCCTGCCCGAAGAAAGCATCATTGATTTATATGGTGAGCGTGTTCTAATCATGCATGGAGATTCACTCTGTACACAAGATTTGGCATATCAGAAATTCCGGAAAAAATCCCGATCTTGGTGGTGGCCAAGATTGATGTTGCTCCTTCCATTATCTTATCGCCAAAAATTAGGCAAAAGCGCCAGGGACAAAAGCAAACTCGCTCAAATGGATCTTGCTCAAATGAATATGGATCTCGATATTCTGGATGTGACACCAGAAGCAGTCATAGAAGTAATGGAAAAGCATCAGGTGAAGACCTTAATCCATGGCCATACACACCGACCAGATCAGCATGATATTCAACTTGCGCATAGCACAGGAAAGCGGATTGTTCTCGGCGACTGGTATACACAGGGCAGCTACCTAATTGTGACACCGGACACCAGAGAGCTTATTTTTCGTCCACTGCCCAAGCTTGGCGCCGAGTAAACCCTAATCTTTCGGCTCCTTTTTGGGATGAAAGGTATATTTATCCTGCTCATTAGTGAGGATCGCAATCTCGTCTGGGCAACCATTTTCATCAAAGGTGACATGTCCAATCGCACTTTGTGATAGGAGCTCAATCCCCTTTCGCTGCTCGATACGCCAATGCCGGATCCGCATTCGTTTTCGCTTCGTAAACCAGTTAAAAAAGGAGTATGGACTATAGAGGATGCGGTTGAACTTATCCAGACAGGCGATTAACTTCAACGGAAACTGGTTTTTGATCCCACTGCATGTAATTTGCCATATCTGTGGGGAGTTTTTGGCAAATCGGATCACCGCATCATAAACAAATGAATAATGGACATCACCAGACAATATCGTGAAGTGCTTGGGTGTTTTGGGGTGCTTGATGATTTGCAAGAGCGTCTTTGCTGCACCTGGGTGTGCCATCCAGTTCTCCACATCCACCAGCAATTCTTTTCCAAAAAAGGCAAACACTTCTTGAATGGCTTCTATCAGCTTTACACCAAAAACAGGCGCTGCGGAAACCATAATGACCGCTTCCTGATCCATTAAGTCCTGCTGCAACTCAGATAGCGTCTCCCAGTCCATTAACCCTGATGGGCGGTTGAACTCTTCTTCTGAGCGCCATCGATGGGTTCGTGTATCCAATACAATAATTTTCGGAAATGTATCAATCTTGTAGTGCCAACGTTCAAAGCCCAGCATCACATTAACAAGCTCGTCATGCTGCTCGGGCGTTGGGTGAGAAAAATAAGATTGTACCGTCTCATAAAACTCTGTAGTAAATCGTTCTGGTGCATTCCCCCAACCTTGAAACAGCCAGTATGCAATCAGTGAGTTCCCAATAATTCGTTTGGAAAATGGGTTACCATAAACATTCATTTCCCACTGGGCCGTCAAATTCCAATCATCAGTGACATCATGGTCATCAAAGATCATATACGTCGGTATATGCGCGAGCAGACGTTGTACTTGGTTTAGCCCAGTTTTAAATTCGCTCAGGATTTCATACTCAAGTTCAAACTTTTTCTGTAACGCTGGAGATAAGCTTTCTGGACAAGCTATCTCATCCCAATAAGTCCATAAAACAGGCGACCAGACTAACAAATACATCGCGATGTTTTCTGCCAATGAGATCAAATGGTTATGACTTTTCACGGACGAAAATACAGGCTGGCTATTCGGTTTTATCCAACGCATCCAAGTATTCGTCAACTGGATCTCGTTTTTGGGAAGTATATTATCGCGCAGATATAGTTGATCGGGATGATCATAGAGTCCTTTCGTATCTTCAAACGGCGCATGAATAAAAGTTTCTGAATACAATCCCAATTCATCAATGACCTTTCTAATCAACAAGAGCATCGGTCCAGCAACATCATCCGCATAGATTTGATCACCGGTCATCAATAACATTGCAGGACGAGGGGTTGCTTGTGCAACTTTCTTGGCAATCAGCTCATCCGCATTCAGTAGCGTATCTCTACTCGGATAGTGTGGGTTTCGACATGAGCCATGAAGTAACGAGCCAACATGAAACTGATATTGAATACTGAATACATCTTGATCGGCGTAGCAGAGCCAAGGCTGCTGCTTAGATAGCATCTCATCATCGACTTGAATGTCGTAATACAGAGTTTCTCCATCCACAAGCGGCTGCTCAAAAGAAAGTGTGATTAATGAGATAAAAGCGTGAGAACCAACTTGTACTGTGTCGACCTGAGTTGAAGCAATGTTCTCTCGTTGAGCCGTACTCGGTAATTGCACTGACAACGCTGCCGGTTTTTTCAGTGCAACCCAAATAACACACTCCTTTGCTGTCAACTTTCGAACAATCGGTCCTGCAATAACATCCCCGATGATTCCTGTAATATTTGTCATGCAGTTAATTTTGCCTTTTTAAATAACCGCGCAAAATTTTCCCCTGTCGCTTCGATGAGCGCTTCATCTCGCAGACCTTTCAGGTTTGCGACGTATTCTGCAACTTCTTTCACATAACCTGGCTGATTTTGCTTTCCACGAAATGGCACAGGTGCTAAATAAGGTGAATCCGTTTCAATCAATAAGCGATCAAGTGGAAGCTTACGGACGACATCTCTCAGCGCTTCTGCATTTTTAAACGTAACAATGCCAGAGATGGAAATATACCAACCTAAATCCAAAGCTGCTTTTGCCATTTCCCAGTTTTCCGTAAAACAATGAAGTACACCACCACATTTATCAGCGTGGTTGTCCCGCATCACAGCAATAGTGTCTTCTCGCGCATCTCGGGTATGTACGATAACGGGTTTATCAATTTCATTCGCCAGTTGAATATGCTGGGCAAATGATTCTTGTTGCTGGATTTTATTTTCTGATGAATAGTAATAGTCCAGCCCCGTTTCACCTAGCGCAACAACTTTTTCATGAGACGCGTATTCACGCAATAACGCAAAGTCGAGCGTTTCTTCAATATCACAAGGGTGAACGCCGCAGGAAACCGAAATATCTGAATGAGCTTCAACAGAAGACAACATTGTTGGGAATTCATCTAAAGTAACCGAAACACAAAGAAAATGCTTTACGCCACGATCTCTTGCAAAGTCAAGTACTTCCGCCATCGAGGAGTTTGACTTCGCATAATTGATACGATCAAGGTGGCAATGAGAATCAATTAACACGTTACAACGACCTTCTTTCCGTGGTTAAACGCTATAGAGTAAAGGTTGGATCCGAAGACTTCAATAGGTGCCCCAACGCCACCTCTATTTTTTCACGCAAAATTGTTGAATCACCATCCAGCGCGACACCATATCCTGGTGGCGTTGCATGTTGCGTATTTTTTGGCGTATGCCAAGAAACAACGCCTTTCGCATCTTGAAATTCAAGCGCATCTGGCAGCATCACTTTCAATTGAACTTCTGTTCCCATTGGCAGAAGTTCCGGGGCTCTGATAAATAAACCACCATTTTTAAAAAAAGGCATAAAACAACTATAAAGTTCTCTTGTATCATCAAAGGTGAGCTCGATCACTTGCACACTTCTCTCCTTTCCAACTTTGTTTTAATTTGATGAGAAAATTGTTCACAGAAAGCTGCATATTCTGACCTAAAACCCGCCCATAGTCACTCAAAAAGTCATAAACCTGTTGATGTATCAATTCTTTTTGACTGACATCCTGACGATGATAAGCGAGAAACAAAAGCCAATTCAGATATAAGTTTAGGTCATCTTGCGCAAGCAGAAAATCTGCAATTTGTTCTGTATTGATATTTCCTTCAAGCCACCCGTCAAAACTCTCATTAAATGATTGAAATAATGAAAGTTGTTTACTCTGAGACCATTGTTGAGCAAGACGTGGCATTCTTGAAAAAAACTGACGCTGTAATGCATCTTCAATAAAAATCCCTTCTTGCATAAACCATGCTGTGGTCTCGGAGGTTTTCAGTCGTAATTCAAATCTCAGACATCGGCTTAATATCGTCGGCAAAACATTCGCTTTATCTGACATACTCAGCAAAAAACAGGTATTGCCCGGTGGCTCTTCTAATGATTTTAACAATGCATTTGATGCAGCAATGGTCATTCTACCAATATCAGGAATGACAACAATTCGTGCACCTCCGAAGTGAGATGTTGTCAGGATCTTTTCACTGATCATACGGATCTCATCTACTCCGATGGTTCTATCTTGGTCTTGAATCGCTAAAAAGTCAGGATGTGCGCCTGCCTCAAAAGTCAGACATGAATGGCATTGTTCACAGGAGTGCAGCGCTGCTGAATGCTGGCAAAGGAGTGCCTGAGCAAGATATTTTAAAAACGCCTGTTTGCCTGAATAAGCAGGACCACAAACCAGAACTGCATGAGGAAATTTTCCACTTTGTTGTTGCTGATTCAACGCATCAAAAGGCGTTTTTAACCATGGATAGAATGTGGAGGAGAACGTATTCATGAATATTGCGGTTTATCCGTCATCACTGTTGCGAGGAAGTATTATTCCATACCTGACGGTGCTTTTTCTACTGCTATCAAACATACATACGAAATGAAAGGCCGTATTGGGGACAGCTTAAAAAATAGATGTAAAAAAGCCACTTTGTTAAAAGTGGCTCCAAATTCAATGCTTGAATGAAGAATTACTTTTCTGCTTTCTTGAGCGCTTTTTTAAGTTTTTTCAGTTTCTTGTCTTGCTTCTCAATTTTCGCTTTGCTGTTTTTAATTTGATTTTTGATTTCTTTGACAGACTTAGCCATTATTTTTTTCCTTATTATTGATGTTATTGCAGAACCGAATATACGGACAACAGTCTAAGCGATCAATAATATTTCACATATTTGTCATAAAAATGAGATTATTTTCTTAATGAAAATCCTTAAAAATCAACATAATCATCTAAATTCACTCCTTTGGTTGATATACGTTTTTGGTTGATAGAGATGAATGTTGGAAAAATTCATTGAAGACCAATTGCGATGAATTCCTATTTTAAATACTGAGTGATCCGATCTTCTTCTTGATTTTCATGAATCAGATACCTTTCTAGTACGTCCACGAGTTGCTCTTTGGTATATGGCTTCGCCAGGAAGTCATTCATACCGCAATGAAAACATTCTTCTTTGACCTCTTCCAACACATTTGCTGTGAGCGCGACAATTGGGATATGGTGCCCATCACCCTCAGCTTCGCGTATAAGCCTAGTTGCTTCAAGACCATCCATCACTGGCATTTGACAATCCATCAGGATCAAATCATATTGACCTTCTTGCCATTTCTCAAAGCCGATTTTTCCGTTATCAGCAATATCAACCTCAAAACCAAGCTGCGCAATCATCTCCTTTGCAACCAACTGATTCACAAGCGTATCCTCAATGACTAAAATCCTTCCTTTGGTTTCTTTATCTATTTCATCAATTGACTGGTGTTGGGTATCAGACTCGAGACTGTCCAGTTCTGGCTTTGATTGCTCTTCTGGCATTTGAGTTGAGCACTGTTCCATTGATTCTGTTTCATTCTGAGACACCTTGACATGATCCCCATCAGCATTGAGGGCTTGTTCTAATAGCTCGATTAAATCACCAGATTTGTATGGCCTTTCTAAAAAGCCTCGAATCAATGGGCTATCATGCTTTGGCGGTTCCAACTCGGAGGTGACAAAGAGAACAGAAGGACACTTTCGACCAAACCGTGTTTCTAAATTATCGACGACTTTTAACCCAGATATTGTACCAACCATGTTATCCATCAGAATTAAATCGTATTGCTGATTCCTAAGTATTGCGCCTCGGATAAACTGCTCTGCTTCATCAGGCCCCACACACACTTCTATTTTTGCACCAAGCTTTTCAAGTTGCGCAGAGGTTAGACGCATTTTTTGTTGTTCATCATCAATCACTAAACAATAGAGATCGGTATACAAAGACAATGGGTCGGTTTCATACTCCTCTAATCCATATTTACTCAATGACACTGTGAAATAAAAACAGCTTCCCTGGCCGATTTCACTTTCTAACTGAAGCTGTCCCCCCATCATTTCCACGATATCTTTTGAAATCGCTAACCCAAGCCCTGTCCCACCAAACTGTCTTGTTGTACTCCCATCAGCTTGTTGGAATTTTTCAAAAATGAGTTCCTGTTTATCTTGACTGATCCCTATCCCTGTATCTTGAATAGAAAAAGATACCTGTACTTCTTCTTCTGTTTCATTGAGTTTTTCAACAGATAATGTGATAGAACCATCCATTGTGAATTTAATTGCATTACTCACAAGGTTTCCCAAAACTTGCTTTAAGCGCGTCGGATCACCTGTTAAACAACTTGGTAATCGCGGGTCTGTATCAATATTAAGTTGAAGGTTCTTTTCATGGGCTCTCACCTCAAAGACAACACCAACTTCATCGACTAGATCGTAAAGGTTCAACGTGGTTGATTCCAGTTGGACTTGACCGGCTTCTATCTTCGAAAAATCAAGAATGCTATTAATTAATTCAAGGAGAGAATTTGATGAGTCAGAGATGACATTGACATATTTCTTTTGCTCATCTGGCATCACCATTGTTTGCATCAATGATGAAATCCCAATAATGCCATTCAGTGGCGTTCGGATTTCATGACTCATATTCGCTAAAAACTCACTTTTTTTCTGGTTTGCTTCTTCCGCTAACACCCGTGCTTCTTTTAAAGCAAAATTTGCTTGCCTGGTTTTATCAACCGAGCGATTATAGCTTTCAACCAATCTTCCTATTTCATCATCATATGGACGCTCAGGTATCTCAACCGCAATGGGCATATCATCCCGATCAAACTTGGAAACCCCCTCCGAGAGAACGGATAGAAAACGGACTACAACGTGATAAACGATGAATAAAATAAAGAGCGTGATTGCGAGGGTTTTAACCGCTTGAGAAATCAGTAAAACAACAAATTTGTCATAAAGACGCTTATAGACATTCAATAAATCTGTTTCGAGTCGAAGCGAACCAAGCTCATACTCCTTCGAATTTGTCTGATGCTTGATCGGCCATTCATAGACAAGAAGATACTCATTTACTTTTTTTCCATGAGAAAAAATCACCTCATAATCATCATAAATTTCAATATACTGCACATCAGGAAGATTCCCGATGCCATGAATGATTTTTTCTAATTGCTCCCTGTCTTCAATCCATAATGAAGCAGTAATAGCACTCAAATAGCTTGACTCAATTTCAGCCATCCGGCTATCAATCGCGCTTAAATCATTTTCATAATCCAAATAAATGTTCAGCCCAGTAATACACAGCGTAAATATGGAACTCACGATCAAAATATAAGTGACAAGCTGTCGGGCTATACCTATTTTTCTTTTCATTTCTTCCTGTTGTAGCCACTCAAGCCGTATATTTTTTCATTTTATTAATATAGATCAGTAAATTTAAATATAGGAACGCAAATCAACCTTCTGGATGAGGAAAATAATGACATTTATGCTTAAATATCTATGAAATACAGCTATGTAATAGGACTGCAATAGAAATGAATTTATTCAAGTTAGTCACTGCAACCATTCCCTTTGTATTCACAGCCTCAGTCCAATCAACCGAGTTACATTACTTTGTCATTGCAAAACAAGCAAAACCATTCCAGATTGAGGAAAATGGAGAAAATCATCGCGGTATCGTGACTGACATTTTAAAGGAAGTTTTCAAGAATCATTCTGAATATCATATTGTCTACCATACATACCCTTTTAATCGAATGATTTCCACTTTGGAATCCGGAAATACGCAAAACTGGATAACATATGGCTCCCCAGGTTGGGGGGGGGTTCAGGCTGCAAATTTATCAAAAACCCCGATTTATAATGTGCGACATTACCTCCTCAGTAGTAAGAAAGAACCATTCAACTTCAAAACGATTGATGATCTGAAAGGCAAATCTGTTGCTCTACTTTATGGCTTCGATTACCCCGATCTTGTTCCTTACATAAAAAGTAACTTGTTTAACGAACTTCGCGTCAAAGATTATGCAGCTGCTTTTCGGATCATTCAAAAACGTGCCGGTGAAAGTGCCTTTGTCGAAATGGGTCTTCGTATCAATTACCACTTAAATAAAGAAGGTAAAAAACCTTCTAACTTTAAAATGCAGCCCTTAAGTAGTGTGATCCCGGACTACTCGATTTATCTCGCCTTGTCGCCACAAATCGACTCAAAGCTCCAACAGCTCATTGATAAACGCCTAGAAGAAATGGCAAAAAAAGGAGAGCTAGAAGCAATTTCCATGCGATATCAGTAAAACTGGAAATTCCTCCGATGAATTTCATGCTCTTGAAAATGGTGACTTAACTTTCAACGCTTGCCCGCAGTATGGGCAGGCCAATGCGGTCGCAAGGATATATCGATCACAGCCTCCACAGTGGACTTTTTCTTTCGTCTGGGCTTTACCGTCCAACTTTCCATCCATCAAATCCACTTTCTCAATATATTTTTTCAAATCACCTTCTGTTAGCCCAGAGTGCTCTTTCAAAAGTGTCCACATTGCTAGTGTGACTAACTTTAACTGTTCGTGCCGTCTCTCTAACTCTCTCATTCGCGCATCAACCGAGCTGTCCTGATTTGGGCTACTTCCGGCAATAGGAGAGGCACTTTCTTTCGTTGGGCGGCTTGGTGCTTCAAAGAAATCAAAAATAAAGTCAATCATACAACACCCCATCGTCAGTGATTCTTTCTATCATTATATAACTGACGAAAGAACGGTACAGATAGCAACTTTATGATGGGCCGATACGATCGCTTCACCTCTCCCCTTATTTTCTTCATAGCGCTTTCATTCTGGAGCAGGGCCGAAGAGTTACAGGTGATTGCTTATGATCCACCAAATGAACCCTATAGCTTTCCGTCAAAGAAAAACAGGACAGGCATATTTAAAGATATTTTTAAAAAGCTTGAGCCGCTCACGGGTGATCAATATATTTTTAACAACTACCCTTTCGCCCGCGCCATTAAACTCTTCGATGCGGGAAAAGTTGATATTGAGCCTGGGATAAACCCTGCATGGCGACAACATACTTTTGAAAAAGGTATTTATTCGATAGTTTTTGAACGCTCAATTGAAGTAGTTGTCTTTGTTCCCGGCAAAAAGATTAAAGTCCGTGGTCCAGATGATTTAGCAGGAAAAGCCGTTGGTATGGTCAGGGGGTATTCTTATCCAAGATTTGATAAAGCGTTTCATTCGGGTGAAATCAAACGCATGGATAATTTATCCGAAACCTTGCTGCTCGAACAACTCCTTGCGAAGCGTGTCAATCAGGTTTTTGTCAATCTAAGAACCATTCAATATGAAATGCAAAGCAGACCCGAGTTTCGTCAATTCGAAGTCGGTGATGTTGTCAGTGCTGTTGATGTCATGATGCGTTTTCATCCCAGTAAAGAAAAGGCCCTACATCGGCTAAACAAGGGATTAAAAAATTAATTGAGTCAGGCGATATTGAGAAAATCTATGCGAAATATCGCCTGAAAGACGCCACCTCTATTCCAAAATAAAGGTGATCGAATTAATTGACTTTTGGTGTCAATTCTCCCGAGTCATAACGGCTCACCATATGCTCAAGAGAAATGGGTTTGATCTTGCTTGCCATACCAGACGTACCAAACGCTTCGTAGCGCTGTTTACAGACTAAAGACATCGCTTTTGTGGCTTCACTCAAGTACTTACGCGGATCAAAACCGGATGGGTTTTGTGCAAGGTTTTGTCGAATCGCTGCTGTTGCTGCCAAACGAAGATCCGTATCAATATTCACCTTACGCACACCATGTTTGATCCCTTCACAAATCTGCTCCACAGGTACACCATATGTTTCTGGGATCTCACCACCAAACTCGTTGATGATTGCTAACAGATCTTGTGGTACAGATGAAGAACCATGCATCACCAAGTGGGTATTTGGAATACGGCGGTGAATTTCCGCAATGCGGTCAATCGCTAGAATATCACCTGTCGGTGGACGGGTAAATTTGTATGCACCATGAGATGTGCCACAGGCAATTGCCAAAGCATCAACACCTGTTTGCTTGACAAACTGAGCCGCTTCTTCTGGATCGGTCAGCAACTGGTCTTCGCTGAGCACGCCTTCTGCCCCAACACCATCTTCTTCACCTGCCATCCCTGTTTCAAGCGAACCAAGAACACCAATTTCACCTTCAACGGAAACACCACAGGCGTGTGCCATTTCAACGGTGCGCCGTGTTACATCAACGTTATATTCGTAGGAAGAAGGTGTTTTGCCGTCCTCTTCCAAAGAACCATCCATCATTACGGAGGAAAAACCAAGCTGAATTGAACGTTGGCAAACTGCTGGCGATGTCCCATGATCTTGATGCATCACCACTGGGATGTGCGGGAATTCTTCAATGGCAGCCAAGATCAAATGACGTAAAAATGGCGCACCTGCGTATTTTCGAGCACCCGCTGAAGCTTGAACGATCACAGGGCTGTTCGTCTCATCCGCTGCCATCATTATTGCGCGCATTTGCTCTAAGTTATTGACGTTATAAGCAGGAACGCCGTAACCATTCTCCGCTGCATGATCAAGTAATTGGCGAAGTGAAATTAGTGCCATTTCTGGACTCCTATTGTAGGGTGAGGCAATTTAATGCCTCTGTTTTATGTTCTATCTATGGACTACTTTGCCGTTTTCCTCTTATGAACGGGAAAATCGACAATCAAAAGCTATTCAGTGTTGGCTTGCGAATGAACCGCGTGCCCGTTGTTCTAACACCTCAACCGCCGGTAGTTTCTTCCCTTCAAGAAACTCAAGAAAAGCACCGCCGCCTGTTGAAATATAAGAAACTTTATCTGCTATTTGGTATTTATCAATTGCGGCGAGCGTGTCACCACCACCAGCGATTGAAAATGCACGACTCTCAGCAATTGCCTGAGCAACTCTTTCTGTACCTTGAGAAAACTGCTCAAACTCAAACACACCCACTGGACCATTCCAAACGATTGTGCCTGCTTTTGCGATAATCTGTGCTAAAACTTCCGCTGAATCCGGACCAATATCAAAGACCATATCATCTTGTTGGATATCTGAAACTGGCCTCAATATTGCTTCAGCCTCAGCAGAAAACGCTTGGCCAACAATCACATCAGAAGGGACTGGAATATCACCCCCAATGTCCTGGGCATTCTCCATTAATCGTTTTGCATCTGGGATCAGGCTATCTTCAAAAAGTGACTGTCCAACATTGTGCCCTTGTGCGGCAATAAAAGTATTCGCGATACCACCGCCCACAACAAGCTGATCGACTTTAGAAGACAGTGTTTCCAGCACTTGAAGCTTTGTAGAGACTTTCGAACCACCAACAATAGCCACCATTGGGCGCGCAGGTTTTTCCAGAGCCTTCGATAATGCTTCTAGCTCCGCAACAAGCAAAGGGCCTGCGCAGGCTGTTTTTGCGTATTTCGCAATACCATGTGTCGATGCCTGTGCGCGATGCGCTGTGCCAAAAGCGTCCATGACGAATACATCACACAAAGAAGCAAGCTGTTGAGCCAGCGT
The DNA here is from genome assembly GCF_000374485.1 of Algicola sagamiensis DSM 14643. Classification (GTDB taxonomy): domain Bacteria; phylum Pseudomonadota; class Gammaproteobacteria; order Enterobacterales; family Alteromonadaceae; genus Algicola; species Algicola sagamiensis. Next base: position 37,133 of record NZ_KB894502.1, on the reverse strand, counting down.
ATCGTCATTCGCTTTTTCACCTTGGTTGAATCTCACATTTTCAAAAATAATGATTTCATTGTCCTGATGAGAAACACCATTCAGGTAGTCTTTTTCCAAACGAACTGGGACATCCAATGTATCTTGTAAGTAATTGACAACGGGTTGAAGTGAATACTGGTCATCAACCATCCCTTCGCTTGGGCGCCCCAAGTGAGACATCACCATCACCTGTGCACCTTTCTCAAGTGCAAGTTGAATGGTTGGAAGTGCAGCCAGGATCCGTGCATCAGATGCAACACGGCCTTCTTTCAAGGGAACATTAAGATCTTCACGGATCAAAACGCGCTTGCCTTGCAAGTCAATATCCGTCATATGAAGAACAGTCATGTTATTTCCTCTATTAGTCATTTTAAAAAATTGTTTTCGTACTGCTTTTTAAAAACTCATCATGGCTTGGGTTGTATCGAGCATGCGATTAGCAAACCCCCATTCGTTGTCACACCAAACCAGAAGTTTCACCAGACGCTTATGGCTGACACGGGTTTGCGTACCATCAACAATGCATGAATGGGAATCATGATTAAAATCGATCGACACAAGAGGATCGAACGTCATACTCATAATGTTTGAGAGATCACCGGAGCAGGCTTGTTGCAATGTTCGATTGACATCTTCAAGGGTCACATCCTTATGCAATGTTAAACTCAAGTCCATTGCCGTGACATTCACCGTCGGCACTCTGACAGAAATCGCTTCGAAGCGCCCTTCTAAATGAGGAAGAATACGTTCAATCCCTTTTGCTAAACGGGTATCAACTGGAATAATCGATTGGCTCGCCGCACGCGTTCGACGTAAATCTTTATGGTATGCGTCAATCACTTGCTGGTCATGCATGGATGCATGAATGGTTGTGATCGCACCGCTCTCCACACCAAATGCTTCATCCAAAGCATGGATCACTGGAACACTACAGTTTGTCGTGCAGGAACCATTTGAGACAATACAATGTTCATCCTGAAGTGATTTATGATTGATCCCGTATATCACAGTCGCGTCCATATCCGGTGCAGCGGGATGAGAAAACAGCACCTTTTTGGCACCTGCAGCGATATGAAGCCCCGCATCTGCTCTTGATGAAAATACACCCGTGCACTCAAGAACAATATCTACATCAAGTTCCGACCATGGTAGTGTCTTTGGGGAGTCTTCATGAAATAAACGAATTTCGTCACCCGCAACGGTGATATGCTGATTTTCCCATTCGACCGGAAAAGGAAAACGCCCATGAGATGTGTCGTATTTAAGTAGGTGGACAATCCCTTCCGGCTCAGCTAATTCGTTGATCGCAACAACACGAATATCTTGATTTCTTCCGGATTCATACAACGCCCGAAGGACATTGCGTCCAATTCGGCCAAATCCATTAATTGCTATTCTTATCGTCATGATATCTTTTTTGATCAAATCAGATTCAAAAAAGGCGCCCGAAAGCGCCTTTTAGAATTATAGAGACTCAGCAGCCTCGACAACTTTGTCAGCGGTGATCCCGAAGTACTCGAACAATTCACCAGCTGGCGCAGACTCGCCGAATGTTTCCATACCGACAATCTGGCCATTCAAGCCAACATATTTGTACCAGAAGTCTTTGATACCTGCTTCAACCGCCACACGCTTGGTGACTGCTGATGGAAGTACAGCTTCGCGATATGCTGCATCTTGCGCATCAAATACATCTGTCGACGGCATGGATACAACACGAGTTTGACGCCCTTTCTCTTCAAGGACTTTCGCAGCCTGCATCGTGATACCGACTTCAGAACCAGTTGCGATCAGGATCAAGTCTGGTGTCCCCGCAGCGTCTTTCAGGATATAACCCCCTTTAGCGATATCAGCAACCTGTTGTGCTGTACGCGCCTGTTGCTCTAACCCTTGACGTGTGAAGATCAATGTTGAAGGACCGTCTGTGCGTTCAATCGCTGCTTTCCATGCAACCGCAGATTCAACTGGGTCACATGGGCGCCAGTTCATCAAGTTTGGTGTGAGGCGAAGAGAAGCGGTTTGCTCAACTGCCTGGTGTGTTGGGCCATCTTCACCCAAACCAATGGAATCGTGTGTGTAAACAAAAATTGCGCGCTGCTTCATGAGAGCAGCCATTCGTACAGCATTTCTTGCGTACTCAACGAACATTAAGAATGTTGCACCGTATGGAATGTGACCACCATGAAGGGCAATACCATTCATGATTGCAGACATACCGAACTCGCGCACACCGTAGTAGATGTAATTACCACTTGCATCTTCCGCAGTTAAGCCTTTCGAACCCTTCCAAATTGTCAGGTTCGAACCAGCCAAATCCGCAGAACCACCCATAAACTCTGGAAGTAACGGACCAAACGCGTTCAAGCAATTTTGAGATGCTTTACGTGTTGCAATTTTCTCAGGGTTTGCTTGTAGATCAGCAATGTATTGTGCTGACTTTTCTGCCCAATCCGCAGGCAAATCGCCTTGCATCCGGCGCTTGTATTCGCTCGCGAGTTCCGGGTGCGCTTGCGCATAAGCTGCAAATTGCTCATTCCACTGCGACTCTTGCTGTTGCCCTTTTTCGCGCGCATCCCACTTTGCATAAACTTCTGATGGGATCTCAAATGGTGCGTGTGGCCAGCCAAGGAATTCTCTTGCTGCTGCAATTTCTTCATCACCAAGTGGGGCACCGTGACAATCATGGCTACCCGATTTATTTGGAGAACCATACCCAATCACTGTCTTACAGCAGATCATGGTTGGCTTGCTTGTCTCTGCACGCGCAGCTTCAATTGCAGTTCGAACCGCTTCTGGGTCGTGACCATCCACACCACGGATCACGTGCCAGCCATATGACTCAAAGCGTTTTGGTGTATCATCGCTGAACCAGCCTTCGACTTCACCATCAATGGAGATTCCATTGTCGTCCCAAAATGCGATCAGCTTTCCAAGGCCTAAAGTACCTGCAAGTGAACACGCTTCGTGGGAGATACCTTCCATCAGGCAGCCATCGCCTAAGAAACAGTATGTGAAATGATCAACGACTTCATAGCCGTCACGGTTGAACTCATGTGCGAGTGATTTTTCAGCAATCGCCATTCCAACAGCATTTGTGATGCCCTGACCGAGTGGTCCAGTCGTTGTCTCAACGCCAGGTGCATAACCATATTCTGGGTGTCCCGGTGTTTTTGAATGAAGTTGACGGAAGTTTTTCAACTCGTCCATCGGCAAGTCATATCCGGTAAGGTGGAGTAATGAATAGATAAGCATCGAACCATGACCATTCGACAGAACGAAACGGTCTCTATCAGCCCACTCTGGGTGGGTCGGATTATGCTTCATAAAGTCGCGCCAGAGAACCTCTGCAATATCAGCCATCCCCATTGGTGCACCCGGGTGACCTGATTTTGCTTTTTGAACAGCATCCATACTCAATGCTCTGATGGCATTGGCAAGTTGTTTCCGCGATGTCATATCAACACCTACCTTACTGAAAATAAACAGGGGAAAAATTGCATGTATTCTCCCTTGAAAACCCATGAGACGCAAATAAAATTCTCTCTGATTTCTTGTCAGACGAATTTCCGATTTATTTTTCATCTTCCATGCTGATTCATTAAGCATTTAAACGCACTTTATCGCAACAATTTCCCATTTAGCCATCTAGGAGTAAAAAGTTCTATACTTTTATTTACAAGTTCCTCTAAAATACTCCCGATAATCACAGTATTTACTACATGCTGAACTGTTGGAACGTGTGCCAATAGGCAGCCTTTTCATAAGAGATTTCATCTATGTCACAACACTTATTTACTTCTGAATCAGTTTCCGAGGGACACCCGGATAAAATAGCCGACCAAATATCTGATGCTGTATTAGACGCAATCCTTGAGCAAGATCCGAAAGCACGTGTAGCCTGTGAGTCCTATGTTAAGACAGGTATGGTCATCGTTGGTGGTGAGATCACGACAAGTGCTTGGGTTGATATTGAAGAGCTCACACGTAAAACAGTTCGTGAAATTGGTTATACGCACTCAGATATGGGGTTCGATGCAGATTCATGCGCTGTCTTGAATGCAATTGGTAAACAATCTCCAGATATTAATCAAGGCGTTGATAAAACCGACCCTAGAGAACAAGGCGCTGGTGACCAAGGTCTCATGTTCGGATATGCAAGCAACGAGACTGATGTTTTAATGCCTGCACCAATCACTTATTCACACCGCCTTGTGAAGCGTCAAGCTGAAGTCCGTAAGAATGGCATGTTACCTTGGCTCCGTCCTGATGCAAAAAGTCAGGTCACATTTGTCTATGAAGACAATCAACCAGTTGGCATTGACGCTGTAGTCCTTTCCACTCAGCACTGTGGCAGTGTTTCACAAAGCGATCTACAAGAAGCCGTGATGGAGACCATCATCAAGCCAGTTCTTCCTGAAGAGTGGATCAGAAAAGAAACAAAATTCTTCATCAACCCAACAGGTCGATTCGTCATTGGTGGACCAATGGGTGACTGTGGTCTGACAGGTCGTAAGATCATCGTTGATACATATGGTGGTATGGCACGTCATGGTGGCGGCGCTTTCTCAGGTAAAGATCCTTCAAAAGTTGACCGTTCAGCAGCTTACGCAGCACGTTATGTTGCGAAGAATATTGTTGCAGCAGGACTGGCTGACCGTTGTGAAATCCAAGTGTCATATGCAATTGGTGTCGCAGAGCCGACCTCAATTAGCGTAGAAACATTCGGCACAGGTAAAGTCTCAGACGATCACCTCATTACTTTAATCCGAGAGCACTTTGACTTAAGACCATACGGCCTTATCGAAATGCTTTCTTTAGAACGCCCAATCTACCAGCCAACAGCGGCATACGGTCATTTTGGTCGTGAAGAATTCCCATGGGAAAAAACGGACAAAGCAGATTTGCTTCGCCAAGGTTAAACAATTGCATGAGAAAAGTCGTCGGATAACCGTACGACTTTTCTCAATTACTTAGATCTTATTCTGTATATTTCTTAGCAATCTTTTGAATTTCACCTGACTTCTTCATTTCTTCAATCACTTTATCAAAGGCAGGTCGGAAAGATTTAACGGGTTCTGCATCTTGTTTAGAAGCGGTATAAGCAAGATAGCCCCACTCAGACTTCATGACTAATGCTTCTTTGACACCACTCCCTTTATAAACCCCCTCCGCTTTCAAACGCTTGAGTTCATGGAATATGGCATACCTATCATTGATATAACAATCAATACGGCCAGTCACGAGCTTTTTGACATTCCCATAACTGCCTTTACTTTCTTGAACTTTGATGACTTTATCTGTTCTTGCTTTGTTGAAGGCATCCGTCAGCAAGAAGCCTAAGTTTAATCCAAACTTCAATCCCTTAAAATCATCAGGAAATTTTGCATTATCTTTGACATATTTATCATTACAAAATATAACGACTTTTTCTTCGAATATCGGCACAGAGTAAACCATATAAGGTCTTTCTTTTTCCCTTTTATAAGGTGGAAATAAGGCATTAATTGAACCACTTTCCAAATCGGCTAATCCGCGCTTCCAAGGAAGACCTTTGAGTTCAGCTTTGTGCTCTGGCAACTTTTTAAGTGCTTCTTTAATGATTTCTGTATAAATACCATCAAGCCCTTTGTTCGACTTAAATGAATATGGTGGGTAGCTATCATCCCCAATGATTGAAATAGGGGTAGCGTGAATACTTGCTATCAAAAAACTACTCGTTATCAGGAATAATGTCGCAATATTTCGTGTCATAACCATCAGCCTTATTTGTATTTTTCCACAGTATAGTTCAGAGATAACTTCACGCTTGCTTTTTCATGTGTTCCAAACCGCTTTCTCCACCGCGAGAAATACCTCTGAATCAACACTCATTCTTTAGAATGAAATCCAACGCCTAGGTAATGACTTTTCTTTTGAAGAGGCGTAGCATGCATGCTTCACTATTTGAGCAGTGTCATCAACGCTCAACTTTCACTGTATGTCTGATTATTTTGAGGTTCCAAGTGAAGTTTTCGCAGTATGAAGCTAAACAGCTTCTCAAATTAGCTACACCCATTTTTCTAGCCCAAATTACCCAGGTTATGATGAATGTCGTGGATAGTATGATGGCTGGCGGTGTAAGCCCAATCGATATGGCGGCACTTGCCATCGGCTCTAGTATCTGGATGCCAGTTGTCATTGCAACATCCGCATTACTGAGCGCAATGATTTCATTAATCTCCCATCATTACGGTGCAAAGGATCACGATAAAGTGACCCAAACCGTTATTCAAGGCTTTTACGCTGCTATTTTTCTTTTGGTCGTTTCTTCAATATTGTTTATTTGGAAGAATGATTTTCTTGCGCTGGTTGACATGGAGGATAAAACACGTCAGCTTGCCTCGGAATATCTCGATTATGTATTTTGGGGACTTCCCGCTGCGTATGGCTTTACGTTACTCAGGTATCTCTCAGAGGGCATTGGTTTTACCAAGCCAACTATGGTGATCAGTTTTATTGGGATCCTCGTCAATATTCCTGCAAACTATATCCTGATTTACGGGAAGTTCGGAGTCCCCGCAATGGGTGGTGCTGGATGTGGCCTTGCAACAACAATTGTCACCTATACAATGTTTATTTCAATGTTGATTTATACTCAAATCTCGCCCCGCCTCAATAAATATCAATTTCTCAAAAATTGGCAAAAGCCTGTCCGCGAGATCCAGTCTCAGATTTTCCGAATTGGAACACCCATTGCATTTGCTGTTTTATTTGAAGTCGCATTATTCTGTTGTATCCCTATCCTGATTGCACCGCTTGGTGCTGATATCGTTGCGAGCCACTTGATTGCAGCGAACTTTAGTACTTTGGTCTATATGATCCCCATGAGCTTATCTTTAGCAACAACAATCCGAGTGGGCTATTACATTGGGCGTGATGAAATGGACAAAATGCGAAATGCAGTGCTGAGTTCATTTACTTGTGCTGTGATAATATCTGCCATTGTGATTTTCCTCACCATTTTGCTGAGAAAACCGATTGCGGAGTTATACACCAATGATCAGAATGTCATCCTTCTCGCTGGCAGCTTGCTGATTATTGCGTGTTTCTATCAACTTTCAGACTCGATTCAAGTGATTGCTACCGCAGTTCTTCGTGGGCTAAAAAGAACGCAATCTGTTTTTTATATCACTTTTGTTGCGTATTGGCCGATTGGTTTCTGCCTTGGCTATGGATTAGGACTCACAACTTATTTCGTTGCGGAGCCACTCGGTGCGAAAGGCTTTTGGATTGGGATTGTCGTTGGTTTAACGGTCGCCGCTGTACTCTTAAGCTGGCAGCTTCGTCGCATCCTGAAAGAGCCTGAGTTTGCTATCCAGCAAGAAACAATAGAAAGGACATAATATTTGAGACATTTTCATCTCATCGGTTTATCTATCTTGATACTTACTGGGTGCAATCAACCACCCAGTAAGGCAATTCTTGAAGAGTATGGGCATCGATTGATGAATGTGTTGGACAAACCAACCATTGACTTCCAACATGAAGATACACCTTCACTTCCTGGCGTAAGAGAGCTTTCCCAAAACACTACAACATTTAAAATTTCGTTATTAGAAGCGATATCATTTCGCACATGCGGCCTTGACCAACTCATCGGTGAGAAAAACAGTTCTCTCGGCAAAGTCTATACCCCCTCTCAACGATTCATTTATGAAGCAAGTTTTATTCAAGCAGCAACACAGTGTCTCAATGTATATCCGCCTGCTGACAAAAAGTACCAGCTATTACATCCTATCGTTGAAAAAAAGAAGCAAGAGATACACCTTCACTTTCAAAATATGATGCTCACAGATAAAGGGCTATATCACTTATGGTTTAGCGGTATGAATGAGATACAACCCGGTAAAGAAGCTGGTGCAGATAGGAGTCTTTGGGTCGATAGTATGATGTTTTTTATCGAACAATCGAAGGCGATCGAGAAAGGCAAGATCCAGCATATTTCGATTCATACGATTGAACAACAGATTTCTAATATGAGTCATAGCGCATTTCTTCCTTCCTTGATGACCAGTTTACGCAAATCAGCACATATTCTTCACCAAATCAACCAATCTCTCATTCAACACAAGGAAATTGCATATTGTAGAAAAGGCCAAAAGCCGAGAAAACATCAGTTGTATCTGCAAAATGTCTTTCGAAAGTTCTATATTGGTCAGGTGCAGCCCTATTTAGCACAGCTTGATCGGCTGAGTTATATGACACACCCATATATTGAAGCAGTTTACATGCAAGCAGGGATCCCTGAACCATTTCAAGATTATGTCCGAAACATTTTTATCCACCCAGACTCCCATGAGCGAAAACTGCGTCAGGAAGCAAAAAAACATGTGACTTGGTGGCAAGGGTTCTTCCAATCGTGTAATCTCACACCAATATGAGCGGTTTCTGTGCGAACAAACCGATACATATAACTTTTTCTCCCGAAAAGGTTGCAATCCCCCTTCGCCATCGTTAATATGCGCGCATCCGAAGCAAACATGCTTCACCGCTTATGATGCGTCCGTAGCTCAGTTGGTTAGAGCGCTGCCTTGACATGGCAGAGGTCGGTAGTTCGAGTCTACTCGGACGCACCAGTTTTACCCTTCATATTCAATCACTTATAATCATCATTTCAAATACCAGAAAAACCCGGTGGTAAAACTGTGGTAAAACAGATCCAGACTTCGGGAAGTTGATTATCTTAGCCCTACTCCACCCAATCCTGCATTCCGTATTCATCTAAAATCACTTTCAATTTCCCTGACTGTCTCAAATAATTAATCCCATCAGCAAGTATTTTTGCATACGCCTTCGACTCTGGAATTTTTGGAGAGAAGGCAACAAATACCTGATTTTTGATACCAATCGATCCAGCTTCTCGAATGAGTTGCTTTAGTCCCAGGCTTTTGAGGTAATAGTTTCCAACCCAGCGATCTTCATAAATTGCGTATATGCGGTGTTTGGCCATCATTTGAAAATATCTCAGCAAAGGCTTATCACCAGATAAGAATATAATTCGATTCGAGTGCCTTCTTCGGAATATTTCGATTTCTTTTTCATAGGTAAAGTCTTGCATCAGTCCAAGGTCCTTCAATTGAAGCAATGACGCTTCATCACGATATTCCCATACCCGATCTTTATGCAGAAAAAAGTAATTCGTACTCACACCTTGTGGGATTGATGGAAAAATTAGATCGGGTGCATCTGAGCGATACAGACCTGAATGTGCGTGGATTTTCCCAGTACGAGCCAGTTGAATTGCCCGGCCAAAGGGGATCACTTTGAATTCAATACGATGTTGATGTGCTTCAAACACTTGTTGAAGGAGCTCAGGTATATACCCTTGCCTCCCCTGTTCCCGTTCTGGGTTACACACATAAGGACACCAATCACCAACCGCCACCTGGATCACATCGGCTTGAAGTGAATACGATAAGAAAACAAAAATAATGACACTGAGGCGCAAAGGTTTCTGCCATTTATCACAACCTGTCTAGACAGTAAGCAAGTGGCTCTAATCTGTCAAACTTTGAAGTTCTGCTTGAATATTCAGCCTTGCTTGTGCTTCAAATTGTGCTCGAAACCAATCGGTATGATAAATACTTGTAAGGGATAGAACTTCTCGTAAGAACTGGACTCGACCTCTTTGGTACAAGAATTTCGGTACATGCACAAACTCTTTTCGTACTGCCACAGCGTATTGCTCATATTCATCTCTTGTTTGCCCAAGAATTGCCATATCTGCGTCGAGAACGGATAACATTGCTTCATCTCGACTTTCTGTCGGTTGATGATTTTTCGTCGCCAATATTATTTGAAAGGCGCTTTCACATATGAGCTTATCAATACCAAGCCTTTCCATCACTTGGATACACTGAACTGCGCTTTTTTTTTCATTCGTTTTACGACCGGGTTTATAAACATAATCGTGATACCATACAGCCCAAAGTGCAGCCGGATCTTCTACCCTAGCTTCTTGTAAAAACGAAAGCATTTGGGAAATATGGCTTAAAGTATGATAATGCCGATGTGGTTCACGGTAGGCATCAACCAGCCGATCAAAATAAGGAGTGGCTATCTCAGCATGCATCACATGGGATATTGTCAATAGCCTTGTCCAAGCACTTGTCAGATTGACTGGGTTCATATCTATCTACTTCATCGATTGATTTGTTTATCATCCTACCCGCTATGTGAATGAACATTCAATACAAAATATGCACCAATAAGCCAGACCCATAAACGTCTTTGAACACAAATCTCAGCTACTCATACATTTAAAATAGACTATCTACATACTTTAAAATGAACATTATGCGACTCCTCTTTTCAACTCAGGCATTTGATTGTTTGATCTAGCTCATATCAGAGATCTCTAAAAGCTCTATGATAGCGGCCAGATACAGCAACAAACTCAGTTGCTTCCAAAAGATGAATCTCATGAGGTGAACATGATGAGAAAATTACTGCTCTGTAGTGCTGCAATTGCCGCAATCACAACTTTTCCTGCATCAGCCGAATTCTATTTAAACCTTGGTGCAATCCATGTTGAGCCAAACGAGTCTACATCTCACTTAAATGTCATAGAAAATGCCGCAGGACTTACTCCTAATTCTACAGAGCTCAGTGTAAATGGAGATACACAAGTTGGATTTACATTTGATTATTTCTTTACCGAAAACATTGCTCTTGAAGTCGTTGCTGCAACGCCCTTTACGCACGATATAAAATTGAAAGGCTCTAGCGCTGATGGACTGTCTGTGGGGGAAACGAAACAGCTTCCACCCACCATATTAGGACAATATCACTTTTTCAGCCGAGCCGATCATTTCCGTCCTTTTATCGGGGCTGGTTTAAATTATACAAAGTTTTTTGAAGAAAAAACGGATCCCGCACTCAATAATACACTTATCTCTGTTGGCGCAGCTAAAGCTGGCGATCATGTAGCACTGGAGTTAGATGACTCTATCGGGATCGCCCTTCAAGCGGGTGCAAACTATAAAATTGATGATACATGGGGGATCCACGCGATGCTTATGTGGATAGACATTAACTCTGACGCGCATGTGAAGGTCAATGGGAAAACGGTTCAAAGTATCGATGTCGCGTTAGACCCGATTGTATTCATGCTTGGTGCAAGGATCCACTTCTGACTTGACAACTTGGCTATAAGAGAAGCCCTAGTGCTTCTCTTGCACAACTAATGAGTTCTCACAACCTGACTGCTATCGCTGGGTTATAAATGATGTTTGTCCTGAATTTCTTTGACTTTCTCTGCAACGTCATTTGGAAACAAGCTTGCTCCTTTTTCGAATAAAGCCTGCAACACTTGCCGTTCCTCATCATCAATCTCATCATCCTGAAGCACGAGCGTTAGTAAGAAATTGACCTCATCCATATCAAGCGATCCATCCTCAGAAAAAGACTGAATTGCAGCACTTGCCATTTCAATCCACTTTGATTGACCAGTATTCATTGCAGTCATAGACCTCAGGTTTTATCAATTGGAATGGCTCAAGCGTAGTCAACAGCATATTTCTTGTCAACGCAGATACAATACGCCAAGCATTTGTCATTCTTTAAAAAATTACTCCCAAAGTGACAATTGCTCTTTCTCTGATTGTGAGTGTTCTTGGCCAGCCATGATTTGATCGAGCGTTCTTACAAATAAAAATGAGGGGCGAGTAAAATAGATACCATCCTCACCATGACCCATACCTCTTAAGAACAAATAATAGATCCCACCAAAATGCTTCTCATAGTGATACTCAGGGATTGTTCTGGATAGATGACGATGGAGTGCAACCGTATAAATCGAATATTGCAGGTGATATTGATGTTCATTCATTGCCTGTTCAAGCGCTGAATATTGATAATCCTCATATTTATCACCCAAATAATTCGATTTATAATCAAGGATATAATAACGACCATCATGTACAAACACTAAATCCATAAACCCTTTCAACATCCCTTTCAGCGTCTTAAATTGCAATGCAGGCATATCAGGGTGAATCGATTCACGTAACCAGCGAGACAAGCGAGTGGCTGTGATTTGCCCTATCGACATCATAAATGGCATTTCGATCTTACACTGACTCGGTTCCAACATTTCTAACGATGTTGTTTTCGGTAAAAATGGATATTGCTTTATCTGAACTATCCAAGATAAGCATGTGGGAAGCCATTTTTCCTCAATCCCAAACCGTGCCAAACTTTTTTGTAATAACGACTCAATGACACCTGTGTCACTTTCGAAAAGAGCCTGCTCAAGCATGTCATGAAGGCAACTTCCTGGTTTTGCTCCCTTTGGAAATGTAAAGGGTGTTAGCGACTCATCAGTTATCACTGATTCAAAGGCTTCTATTTTAATCGGCGATTCATCATAGCCCCCTTGATGCTGACCATAAGTCAAACCAGAATAACTTGTCACTCGCCAAGCTGTATCTAAGACTGAAGTGAACTGAGCACAATGCAAATTTGTCGATTGAGCCATCTGAGGGGGTATAAATATTTCGGGTTGTACTTCATCGAACCACTCAATTGCGATTTCCGCCGGAATTTGTTTGAGTTGATTTGCTACCAAATCAAGCGCTCTAGCCTCTTTATCGATCTGTTGCTGCCCCATCAAAAGATGGCCCATTGCCGTTTTTTGAAGCCCTGTCTGCGATTTTCGACCATCTTTCAAGTCAAATATGCCCAGATAACAATGATAAATCGGTCGAGTCAGGGCAACATAAAGTAAGCGTAAATCTTCCGCCAGCCGTTCATAATCCGCACTTTCCAAAGATGCCTCTGCATGTGTTGGATCAAATATCAGCTGTGTATCATCATGGTAAAGCCCCATTTTCGCCGCAGAAAACCCGCAAATAAATGGTAAAAATACGATCGGATATTCGAGACCTTTTGACGCATGCATCGTCACGATGCGGACCAGGTTTTCATCTGACTCAAGGCGCAGTTGCTGTGTTTTATCTGCAACATCTGGTGAGAGAACACGCTCTTCAAACCATTGCAACAAGCTGTGCATCCCATCAACTTCTAATGATCGTGATTGCAATATTTCCGATAAATGGCGTAAATCAGTCAAGTACCTATCTGCTTCCGGTCGTGTCTGCCGCCACTTTGCAGGAAGGTGGCTATCCCCCATCAATGTTTGGATAGCGGCCATGACGCCGTATTTTTCCCACTGACGATGTAAAGATTGAAATAAAACCAGAAAATGTTGCCAGCGCTTTTCATCCTGACCTAACTGCCAGAGTTCTTCGATTGACAAAAAGAAAAACTCAGTCGCGAGTGCAGCTTTGACGAGCCGTTCATTTTCCGGAGTTAACATAGCACGCAAGACTCGCAGTAACCCTATCGCAACAGGGGTTTGAAACACATTTTCCCGGCTCAAAAACACACTCGCGATGCCATGTTCATTCAATGCCCGCTGCATTGTTATTGCTTCATAACGATCTCGAACCAAAATCGCGAAATCATGGGATTGAACAGGCTGATCATTTAACGTTGCTGTCCCTGCACTCGATGCATTCAATAGCGCTGCGATCTGAGCACTACATTTTGCTGCAAGTTTTGGATGTGCTTGCGCTTTTGACAGCGGAGCGTCACTCTCTAGCATCCAAAATAACATGGGCGCAATGGGTTGTTGGTGAAGGATAAGGCCTGTTCGCTTTCCCTGATCAGCCGATTCAACTTGCAGAAACGGGATCGCATCGTCATACAAAAATGGTGACTTTGACTTTTCAAATAGTTGGTTAACACAGGAAACGAGCGAGTGCATCGAACGCCAGTTTTTCCCCAGCGTATATTGACAATCGGCGATGACCTGCTGCTTTGCTTGAATATACGTGAAGATATCCGCGCCACGAAAACCATAAATCGCCTGCTTTGGATCACCAATCATAATCAATGAACGCGCAGAGGTATGCTGATAAATCGTTTTAAAAATATGATATTGAATTGGATCCGTGTCTTGAAACTCATCGATCATCGCTACGGGATATTGTGTTGCAACTTTTTCAGCAAGTCGTCCTTCGTCATCAGACTGTAATGCTTCTGAAAGTTGTTGCAGCAAATCATCTGGCGTCAACAGCTGTTTTTCTAACTTCACTTTGGCGAGTCTGCCGCGGATTTCAGTAACAGCGAATGGAACCCAGTAGCCCTTTACTGCATCTTTTAATCCAGCCAAATCTTCCGCACACTGGGATATCATCGAGAAGATTTCATGACTCGGCGGTATTTTCTTCCCCTTTAAATTGCCTGGTTTCTCAATATTCTCCTGTGCCCATAATTCAATCCCACTTTTCCCAAACGCAAACGTCAACTGTTCAGAACGGCAAAACTGACTCATTGCTTTTAGACGATCGGATTTTGCTAGCATTCGATCTTTACGTAAATCGGATGCTTCAATCAGTGCAGGGATATCCTCCCCAAGCCATATTTTTTTAATCGATTGAATCTGCTCAAGATAGCGATAAGACAAGTCATTTAACGCTGCCCTTGAAACCTCCTCTTTCCAGGTCAGGTTCGTTTTTGTAAGCAGCGGGCGGCATTCATACATCATCTCCTCTGGAGATCGCCAGACCTGACTTAGCCAATAACGTGCTTGTTGTTGAAGCGGCATCATGTGACATCGCCAGGTGTCCAGCGCCGCTTGCTCGATATAATCAGATTCATCCAATGTAAAAGTGTGCTGAAATAAAATACCGCTTTCAAACGCATTTTCCTGAAGTGCACGATAACAAAAACCATGAATGGTAAAGATGGCGGCAAGGTCCATTTGCTTGATCGCTGCGTCCAATCGGTGATACGCAATCAGTTGGTCGTCTATCTGAGAAAGTAATACTTGTAGTACTGGGTCATTCGAGCGGCCGATACGCACTGCATCTTTGGCTTCCATCAATTTACTGCGAACCCGCTCTCGGATCTCTTCTGTTGCAGCCTCCGTAAAGGTCACAACGAGGATCTGATCAATATTGAGTGGCTCTTGATGCTCTCCAGCCGCACCCGACAAACCTAACAGCAATCGCAAATAGAGTGTCGTGATTGTATAGGTTTTTCCAGTTCCAGCACTTGCCTCAATTAAGTTTTCAGAAACCAACGGCATTTGGACCGGATCAAGCAGTTTCATAGGATAACTCCTCTAGGTACGCTTGCATCGGGCCATAGATTGACTCAGACACCTGGTAAAACAGCGCTGGTAAATCATCACTCGAGGGGATTTGACACTGCACATACTCATCTTCGCCTTCACCTGCGAACGGCATAAAGCTGTCACCATGAAAGGCTTTTTGAATCGCTTGTCTGCTCTTTTTCTCATCATCTTTATTTTTGAAATATGCCAGCCCTGATTTTGGCAAAAATGGGAGTGGTGCTTTCTGCCCAGCCTGATAAATCTGGCTTAATTCTTGAAGCCGTTGAATGGCATCATTTTGCGGAATCGGTTGGAACGAAATACCGTTTGTTCGTCCGAGAAATATTGACTCACAAGCATGACCAGATGCACACAGACCTAGATGTTCTAACCAAACCGTCACTTGATCAGTAGCGCGCACTTGCCCTGCGCGAAAACCCACTTGGGTCGACTCACCATAGGTTCGACGCCAACCAAGCAAACGTTGTTGCGCATCGAGTGGTACTTTCACCTCTTTGGAGTAGATCGGTTTATTCGCCGTATAACGTTGAATTTGTTGCTTCAAGATCACAACATCTTGCTGGATCCTTTGATATGCAGCAGCTCCCCATTCACCGAACGGTAGCTGACCACGTTTTTGCCAGTAATCGAGATCATGTTGAATATGACCTTTATCGAGTATTTGGTCCAGCTGATCATGGATAAGTTGATACTCTCCCAAACCATCAATTTGGAATAACTCCTGATCCAGCCTAGACTCCATCATGCCATCAAATGTCACTTGCAAAACATGTTGATAAAAATATCGAATCGGGTGTCTAAAGAAGCGAATAAGCGCATCCAGCTCCAGATCCTTCATTTCGTCAGGTATAATTTGAATGGCTGGAAGTGCTTTATTTTCAGCAAAGCCTTCATCTAAAGCCTCAAACCAGAGTTTGTTAAAACTTCTCGCTGGATTGCGAGGAACCTGCGTCACATGCTCTTGGTAATAAATCGGGTTAAACGGTTGAAGTGGGTGAGTGAGAGTTAACTGAGATAGGCTCTTTTTTTTGCCATGCTCACTCAAAAAGCTTCCCTCGATGTATTCTTTTAATTCTGAGACCAAGATACTGGGGTTTTTTACGCTGTTATCATGTTGAGAGCGTCCGATATAACTGATGTAGAGCTTTTCTCGGGCACTCAGAATACTTTCCAAAAAGAGATAGCGATCATCGAGGCGGCGAGAACGATCTCCTTTTCTTGGCTGTCCTAAAGCAACCAAATCAAAACTGACTGGCGCAACATATCTTGGATAATCCGCATCATTCATCCCAAGAAGACATACATATTGGAAAGGAATACTCCGCATGGGCATGAGCGTACAGAAATTGATTTGCCCAGCTAGGAAGCGTTGGCCAACACCTTTATCCGCAAGTGCTTGTCGACATAAATAGCTCCAGATTTGATGGGAAATCGGTTTTGTGTAGTTCTTGCATTCCTCATGATATTCCAGCGCAATGAGCGCATCACGAAAAACTTGTAATGCTTCCTCTTCGTTATCGTCTGGTTCAAAGAAATCAAGCAGTAACTGTTGTGTTTGGTGTACTTTTTCAGACAATAATTCTTCTGACTGGAATTGCCGCTTGTAATGTAATAATGCATCAAAAAATGCCATGAGGTGCCCAAGTGCAATCGCCAACTGGCCTTCCACAACCGGGTATGCCACGACACCCTCATACGGAAAGCTATCGTCATTTAGGGCATAGCCAAGGAGCAATCGTTGCAAACCAAATCGCCAGGTTTGTAATGGATCTACTGGCAAACCGAGCGATGACTTATGCTGCCCATCAATCCCCCAGCGTATCCCACTATCAATTGTCCATTGTTCAATGAACGCAACGTGTTCGGTGGTTAAAGAAAAACGTCGCATGATGGCAGGTACAGCAAGTAAGTCCAATAATTCACTCGAGGCAAAACGGCTCTCTGGTAATGCCAGCAATTGCAGTACACTATTTAAGATTGGCGACTCTTCGGTGATCCCATGATCGGATATCGCATAAGGAATAAAGTGTTTATCCTTCGCCACGCAGCCAAAAACCGCTTCGATAAATGGACTGTACTGGCTTACATTCGGCATCATCACGATGATATCTTTTGGAGAAAGGGTTGGGTCGGCATTCATCCAGGATAAGATTTGATCTTGCAACACCTCCACTTCTCGAAGTGCGCTATGCGTCTCGTGGAATTCAATACTGAGATCATCATTTGCAATCACACGTTTACCCAGATCTGATGCAAGCTCATCAGCACTGAGTGGCATCAAACTCCCCCGATGCTCAAGCTGCAAAATATCGAACTGGATCGCCCGCAGTAAGTTATCACCTGTTTGCTCAACAAAGTGATCAGACATTTGCACATCTGTTTCGAGCAATAACTCGATATAATCTCGACCTAACTTCCCTAATGAACTGAGCAAAGGATTACCCACTTGGAAATAACTATCAGCATCCATTGGCAAGTGTTTTTGTCGGCTACTGAGCCAGCGTATTTGGATTGCTGCCAGTGTTTTCTCATCAACAACATCCCCCCAATAGTGTGCGCAGGGATTCAATTGAAAAACAATCACATCAATATAGTTTGCAAGGGCATTAAATAGCTGCAATTGTGCAGGTGGCATTGCTGCAATCCCAAAGATAAAAATACGCTTTGGGAGTGCTGACTCCAGCTGTTCAATTTGTGATGTTGTTGGGTTTTCTAACAGAGTAAATAGCTTCTGTTGTAAGTTTGCTCGGTGATAAGCCGGTTGCCCTAATGATTTTGTTTTCTCGACCAGTGCCCGCCATAAAATAGGCTGCCAGATGTTCTTTGCCATATCGATACCTGGCAGATCATCCTCACCGGACTCCCAACGCTCGATCCAGTCGGGACGATACATCAAATATTGGTCGAACACATCCGCGATTTTCTCACAGAGTTGAAATAACTTCATCGGATCATCAAACGCCAGATACCGCTTTAAGGGAGTGAATGGCTCATCTTCAATCATTGTGGGGAGGATTTCTAGCAACTTCCAACTCATATCCATTTTGTGAAATGCAGACTGCTCGGGTAGACCTTCAAAGACTTCCTGATAAATACGCCAGATAAAAGATGAAGGGAGTGGGAAAGCCAAATCAAGCACAACACCCAGCTTATTGGCTAATTGAATATTCAACCATTGGGACATCCCCGGGCTTTGAACCAAGATGGTTTCTGAGCCAAAGAGATTGTCCGGGTCTGGCTGTGCAAGATAATCCGTTAATATTGATGCAAGAACCTCCATTTGGTTCGATGCATGCATATAGAACATAGGTTTTTCTTATGAAGACAGTTGGGTTTGGTTCGAAAAAGGATGATACACTAGATCACCCTGATCCCTCATCCCCGTTTTTCACCAATCTTGGATCAAATGAATAGTCAGACATATTGCCAATCGACATTTGTTCAAAGTCTGGATGAAGTGGGTTCAAGAGGTAATTCCATTCATCCATGATAATGGCACTCGGCACTCTCAAAATGGGAGATAGCTTTTGATCATACCAGTAATCGCCAGTTGCCTGAGTCATCGGACTCATCGACAAAGCGGCCCAATCTCGGGGAAGTTCCCCAGTATCTAGCTGCATCACATGAGCTTGGGAGAACTCAACGGGCAGTTTAATATAGCGTTTTAATACATCCGAAGATTTCAAATGAACCAATATTTCCAGTGAGGCTAGAGACAATGAGGAAGACAAATAAACGACTTTACGTCCTTTACTGTTCCACCGACCACCGTAGAGTGAAGCGCCTTCGCCGGAGAGCATTTGTTGTGGGGTTCTAGAAAACTGAGGAGATGCTATTCGCCATGCTATCATTCGTCTAACTGAAGACGCCATGTTGTAATCGTCCTATCAAATCTTCAACTTCTCGCGCACCAAATTCGGTCGTTGCATGCTGCAATGGAGACTTATTATCGAATAAAGCTTCTGGTGTTTTTAACCATTGCTTCGCAGCATCCAGGTCACCTTGCATTAAATGTGTTGCAAGTTCAAGTAGATGTGCAAATCTGTAGACACGATCAGACTCTTCTGCAGATAAATGACCACTGTCTTTTCTACGTTTTAAAGTTGAGGGGGAAATTTTGAGGAGTTGTATTATTTCTTTTTGCTGAATACCAAGTGCATCTTCGACTTTTTTAATTGAGTCTACATCGAACCCAATTTCAATCCGGCTTAGTATATGCTTCCGATCATTACTGACTGCACCCGCGACACTCGCCGCAAATGAAGGCGGATCAAATTTCGGTTTTTTTAAGGGCAGCGTTCTCATGCATCCTTCTCCACCAAATGAATATTTTAAATTGCCATGTGGCATTTTAGCCATGTTCTACAAACAAATCTAGTCTTCTTTTGAATAAAATTTAATTCTTTTTTATGAAAAAATAGAAAACTTAAATAAAAACAACCGATACACATCTTCAACAAAAAATGTTCACATAATAACCCGCTTAATTCCTTCAAATCCTCTTGCGTGCAGCAGGGGGAGTGACATACTTAAATTATTCGCCCAATAACGGTTGTGTCGGCTCACCTGGCCTTGGCGATAACAGGTGTGACGAGGCCGCCTATGGCAATCATTCAGGACAGACACCATGTGGCATGCGGTTGCTGAACAAATTTCCGATGCATTAGGAACGACATTTACGATTGAAGATAAACAAGCCATTGGTGGCGGTGATATCAACTTAAGCTATGTTATCTCAAGCCGTCATGAGACTTTGTTTATCAAGATCAATCAGAAGTCATTTTTTGAGGCTTTTGAAACGGAGATGTTTTCACTGCACGAGTTGGAGTTGTCGGATACCATCCGCGTCCCTGAAGTCCTCTGTACGGGCACAACACTCGATAAGTCATTTCTTGTCATGGAATATATTCCATTGGAACCTCACAGCGATATTGGCTGGGGCGAAGCCGGAGAAATGCTGGCAGAACTCCATGCAATTCATGAGCAAGAGTGCTTCGGACTGGATGAAGAAAACTATATCGGCACGAACCTCCAACCGAATGGCTGGCACAAGAAATGGTGTATCTTCTTTGCGGAGCAACGCATTGGCTGGATGCTGCAAATTTTAGAAGAAAAAGGCCATTCATTTGGTGATATTGAAGAGATCATTGGGGTGATCAAGCATTATTTAGGACACCATAAGCCGAAGCCTTCGTTGCTACACGGTGATCTATGGCGTGGCAATATCGGATTTCATGAAAATGAACCCGTATTTTATGACCCCTCCAGCTATTATGGCGATGCAGAAGCAGATATCGCGATGACGGAGTTATTCGGCCCATTTCCACCACAGTTTTATCAAGGATATTACGCAACTTTTCCAAAAAGCAGTGGGTATGAACTGAGACGAAATATTTATAACCTGTATCACCTACTCAATCACGCAATCCTCTTTCGTGGACAATATGTTCATGAAGCAGGTAATATCATCAAACAATTGATGTCATAAATGTATTAAAAATCATGTTACAAGCCGTCATATTTGATATGGATGGGGTCATTATTGACTCTGAACCCATGTGGCAACTCGCCGAAGCACAGGTTTTCGCTCAATATGGGTTGGATATCACCCCAGTACTCAGTCAACAAACACGCGGGTGGCGCACAGACGCTGTTGCCCAGTATTGGTTTGAGCGTTGCGATCCTGATCTGGTGACCCACACTTCACCTGAATTCATCGAACAACAACTCGTTGCGCAAGTGATCCATATGATCCGTGAACAAGGTCAATTACTCCCAGGGCTTCGGGCGGCGATTGTTCTTGCCCTATCCCACCAGTTGAAAATCGGCCTAGCAACCTCTTCGCCTGTTCAACTCATGGAAACTGTGCTTGAGAAATTCGAATTAGCATCTCTCTTTCATGCTACATGTAGCGCAGAGTTTCTCCCTTATGGAAAGCCACACCCACAAGTTTATCTGAATGTAGCACAAGCGTTGCAAGTTGATCCCACCTGCTGTCTTGCCATAGAAGACTCGATTGTTGGCATGACCGCAGCAAAAGCAGCTCAAATGACATGCTTGGTCGTGCCAGAAGTAGCGCATCAAGACGATCCTCGATATGCACTTGCAGATATTAAACTCAACAATTTAACAGAACTCACAACATCACATTTGGAGCTGAAATGAAAGTAGCCCTGATTACTGGCGGAGCCAAACGCATTGGCCGGGCGATTGCAGAGTCACTGCATGAAGCAGGTTTTTTTATCCTTCTGCATTATTCAACTTCAGAAAAAACAGCGAAACAGCTCGCTCAAAGTTTGGAGGAGCAACGCCCAAACAGTGTTCATCTGCTCCAAGGTGATTTGAGTGATGAAGGCGCACTTCAACGCCTCTGCGAAGAAGTAAAACTCCGTGTGGATCGCCTTGATGTGTTAGTCAATAATGCATCGACATTCTACCCAAATCAAACAACATCATTTGAGAGTGAAGCATGGCATCAACTTGTGGATGTGAATCTCAAAGCGCCCTATCAACTGAGCACGAGTCTTCAATCGTTATTGGAAAAACACAATGGATGTATTATCAATATGATAGATATCCATGCGAATTCTCCTTTGGCAGAGCACAGCATTTATTGCACTTCAAAAGCTGGCCTAGCGATGCTCACAAAGTCGCTTGCGAAAGAGTTTGCGCCTAAAATTAGAGTAAATGGCATTGCACCGGGTGCAATTCTGTGGCCAGAGAAGGAACTCGATCAAGCACAAAAAGAGTTTATCCTTGCTGAGATACCGATGCATCGGCTGGGATCCACAGACGATATTGTGCACACAGTGCAATTTTTGGTAAACCAGGCACCTTATATTACCGGCCAGATTATTGCCGTTGATGGGGGGCGCAGCTTATAAGAAGTGCCTTCTCCTTGATTGGAGGAAGTCAGAATGGATGTATTTGAGAAACGCGTGACTTGCCCTCACTGTGGGCACGCAATTCATATGATGTTCGATACAACCTGTGGCGACCAAAATTACTTTGAAGATTGTCCAATTTGCTGTAACACCAATCATGTTGTGTTACATATTGACGAGCTTCACCAGACAATTCAGATATTTATTGACGGGGACGACGAACAGATATTCTAGGGCTGTCGATATTTCACCTATTCACACGGTGACTGATGAAATATCGATAGCCCCTCATTTCTGCGTCTTCAACATTCATCCTAGGGTGTCCTCCTGACACAGGGTCAGTGGCTTTCTCTGTCGAGAATAGCCATTGACAAATCCTTTGAAACCGATAGAATTTCGCCGGTTTAAACGCCAGGGTTGGTGGAACGGTCACCAAAAGCACCTTCAAATACAAAACAGCCCTGATCAAGCGGATCCCCATACCGAATCTATACTAAGGAGTATTCACAACATCTCGTGATGCTCTAAAGTCGTATTGTAAGGTTCGCAAACGATTCACTTCTAGCTCCGATGACGTAGAGGAACACAAAGGCCCATGGCTTCACTGGTAGAAAAACTGATCCCATATAAAAATGATACCCTCTCAGGGTTAACTGTTGCACTTGCCCTGGTTCCAGAAGCCGTTGCATTTGCATTCGTCGCGCATGTTGATCCTCTCGTTGGGTTATATGCTGCATTCTTTGTTGGCTTGATCACATCACTGATCGGTGGACGTCCGGGTATGATATCTGGCGCAACAGGTGCACTTGCGGTAGTAATGGTGAGTCTTGTTGTTGAGCATGGTGTCGAATACCTGTTCGCGACCGTTGTCCTGATGGGGATACTTCAGGTCCTTGCTGGTGTATTCAAACTCGGAAAATTTATTCGAATGGTTCCCCACCCTGTCATGCTTGGTTTCGTGAATGGTTTGGCTATCGTGATCTTCCTTGCGCAATTAGGGCAGTTTGGCGTGAAAGATCAAGCAGGTTGGGCACAAGGAACATTCCTTGAAGGCAGCGTCATTGATGTTGCCTGGATGCCACAAGATCAATTGTTGCTGATGCTTGGCCTCGTCTTTTTGACGATGGGTATTATTTTCGCATTGCCAAAGCTGACCAAAGCGATTCCTTCATCTCTTGCAGCAATCGTCGCTGTCTCGTTCATCGTGATTGGCCTTGGGCTTGATACAAAAACTGTCGGCGATGTTGCAAAGATCGGTGGTGGTTTACCAAGTTTCCATATTCCAATGGTGCCGTTTAATCTCGAAACATTCCAAATTATTCTTCCATACGCCGTCATTCTTGCTGCAATTGGTCTGATTGAGTCTCTCTTAACCCTCAGCTTAATTGACGAAATTACGCAGACACGTGGTCAAAGTAATAAAGAGTGTGTTGGACAAGGTGTTGCGAATGTTGTGACTGGGTTTTTCAGTGGTATGGGTGGTTGTGCCATGATTGGTCAGTCGATGATCAATATTCGTTCCGGTGGTCGAACACGTCTTTCTGGGATCACAGCAGCCGTCGCTCTGCTTATCTTCATTTTGTTTGCTTCAACACTCATCGAAGCAATTCCATTAGCAGCATTGGTCGGTGTCATGTTTATGGTTGTGATTGCAACCTTCGAATGGTCAAGCTTCCGCATCATTAAAAAGATCCCAAAGGCGGACGCATTCGTTCTCATACTTGTTTCTGCCGTGACTGTATTTACCGATCTAGCGATTGCGGTTGTCGTCGGTGTCATTGTCTCTGCATTGGTTTTTGCCTGGGAGCATGCCAAGCATATTCAAGTATCTCGAAAAACAAACGCTGACGGCTGGACAGTCTATGAAGTGAATGGCCCGCTTTTCTTCGGTGCAATTACTGATTTCTTAGACCAGTTTGATGTCAAAAATGACAGTCCAGACGTGATCGTCGAGTTTAAAAACTCTCGTGTATTCGACCATAGTGGGATTGAGGCGATTGATACGCTTGCAGAGCGTTATACATCAGAGAATAAAGTCCTTCACCTCAGGCATCTTAGCCCTGAGTGTAAAGAATTGCTCATCAAAGCAAAAGGGTTAGTCGAGTCAAACAAATTAGAGGACCCAACTTACCATGTTGCGGATGATAGGCTTGCTTGAGGTCTGTTGATCTTTCATCAATGTCGCTGCTGGCGGCTATTTTTAGGTCACCTTATGGGGATGCTTTATGCGTCCCCTTTTTATATCCGTCATTTCTTGTTAGGCTTGGTTGCTTCGCCATACCCAGATAGTGATGAAAAAAGGTGATGATGACAAAACTCCAATTCGGCTTTAAAGTGCTCCAACCAGGCACCGTAAGTACAATTCAAGATATTGGCCGCTTTGGCTGGCAGCACCTTGGTATTTGCCCTGGTGGACCGATGGATCACCGTGCATTTTCAATCGCCAATCAACTCTTACATAATGATGTGGACACTGCCGTTCTAGAGCTTGCAGGTTTCGGGTTTCGTGCCCAGGCCACATCAGACCTCAACATTGCGCTTGCTGGTGCAGACATTGGTTTTCATCTCAATGATCAGCCCGTTCAGCCCTGGCAAACGATTCAGGTAAAACATGGTGACATCTTGACGACCAAAGGTGGTCGCCAAGGTCAATGGGCCTACATTGCTGTTCAAGGGGGTTGGCAAACCCCTCAAGTACTCAATAGCCGATCGACTTCTCCACGGATCCAACTCGGTGGTTTTCATCCATCAGCGCAATCCATTCAAGCCAACGACTTTTTATCCTGCCGACCACAGACCCAATACACAGCTCAGTGCCTTCTACAACGTTTTCAACCACAATATCAGTTCGCACCAGTGCTCCGATTCATTCCAGGGGACCAGTTTAACCTGTTCAATCGTTTATGGATCCAGCAGTTTTTTCAAACGCAATTTCGGGTCACTGCTTGGAGTGATCGCATGGCTGTTCGACTCAGCGCGGAGGGACTTTCCCATCAAGTTTCTGGGGGGTATTCGGAAGGGAACTGCTATGGGGCTGTGCAAATTCCAGAAAATGGTTCACCGATTATTCTTCTTCGTGATCGACAAACAGTTGGTGGCTACCCGAAGATAGGCAGCTTGCTCCCCATGGATGCCGATAGACTCGCGCAATGTCATCCCAATACAAAAGTTCGATTTACTCAAATTTCTCTTCAAGATGCGCAATCCATCTTTTCTCAATATGCAAAGGCAGAGTTCCCTCTCCAGAAAAAAGAACCATAATAAGCAAAAACACTAAAATCGTACATACTTTGTACTAAGTCAGGTTTATCCATCTGGTTTATATTCATGCAATATGACCAGAATGAATTCCCAAGACGTTCATTTAAATCACATGCAACCTAGCTCTATGGCATTATTCGGCGGGGACTAGCAATGAAAAAACGATCACATTTCATGAAATTATGGTTTCTTTCTTTAAGCATCTTCTTCCTTCCTCAACAAGTGTTCGCAAAAAAATCAATTACTATTTCCACGGGAGAATACTCTCCTTGGGTCTCCAAATCATTTATTGAAAATGGTTATGTTAGTCATGTGATTAAAGAAGCATTTCAACACGAAGGTGTTCAAGTCACATTTAAGTTTTTACCCTGGAAAAGAGCTTACGAAGATGCAAAAAGTGGAAAATTTGATGCAACATCATTTTGGTTCGTCACTGAAGAGCGTAAAAAGGACTTTTACTACAGTGATCCAGTGATGTCAGAGAAAACCGTGTTCTTTCACCTAAAAACAAATCAAATGCCTAACTGGAAACAGCTCTCTGATTTTAAAGGAAAGAAAATTGGGGCAACCATTGGATACACTTATACACCAGAATTTTGGGAAGCCCAAAAAAACAGAACGCTAAGTATCACGGCTGTCGCAAAAGATGAAACAAACTTTAAGAAAATGGTATCTGGGCGTATTGATTTATTTCCCATTGGTTCTGTTGCTGGTTTTAGTCTACTCAATAAGAGCTTCGGTCAAAACGTTGCGCACCTCGTGACTTTTTTGCCAAAGCCTCTCGTAGAATCTTCTGGTCATCTTCTTTTTTCCAAAGCGAATAAATCAGCTGAGAAAATGTTGGCAACATTCAATACAGGTCTGAAGAAGCTCAAAGAATCAGGCAAACTTGAAGAGTATGAAATGAACCTCATTTCAGGAAAATACGAGAAAAAATAGACACTCTCTAAGAAGCTCTCATCTGTAGTATTCTGGATGAGAGTCTTCATTTGTACCAGAAGTAGCTATTCTTAAGCATGTTAAACCATTGAACTGAGCAAATAATTCCAAGTTAGGATACACTTATGCAGGTTTATACGGCTCGCCAACCAATTTTTAATCGTCGCAGACAAGTGATTGCATATGAGCTTCTCTTCCGAGAAGGTAAAGAAAACCGTTTTCCTGCCCATGTTCCGCCAGATATTGCCACAGCAAAACTGCTCGTGAACAGCTACCTCAGTGTTGGATTGGAAGAAATCACTGACAATAAGCCAGGCTTAATTAACTTCCCGATTGAAACTTTGCGTGAACACTTGGTACACATGGTTCCATATAAAAACATCATTATTGAACTCCTCGAAACAATTGAGCCAAATCACGAATCTTATTCGTTAATTAGAACACTATTTCATAAAGGATTTCACCTTGCGCTAGATGACTTTGTATATGACGATCGTTGGGAGAGGTTTCTACCACTCGTCAAGCTCATCAAAGTTGATATTATGGAAACCCCTTACAAAGATGTCGCACCACTGCTTCCGTTATTTCGTAAATATAAAATCAAAATGCTGGCGGAAAAGGTAGAGACATATGAAGAATTTAGACAAGGTAAAACGTTAGAATTTGACTATTTTCAGGGCTACTTCTTCTGTAAACCAGAAATTTTGGAAGGCAAAGATATTGAGACTTCGGAACATTTTTTAATGTCAATTTATGCTGAGGTCATGAAACCAGAATTTAGTTATAAAAAAGTAGAAGAGTTTTTCCTGAATGATGTTGGCCTCACATATAAACTGCTTCGCTTTGTAAACTCCAGTCTGTTTCAGCATTCAGAAGAAATCTCTTCAATTAAGCAAGCTATTGTATTCCTTGGTGAAAACCAGATCCGTAAATTTGTTTGCCTCATTGTTACCGCACAACTCAATCCCAATAAACCCCCAGAACTCATCAAAACGACGATTGTTCGTGCTCGTTTTTGTGAGCACATGGCAAAAGCCATAGGACTCCGTAAAGAATCTGACGCTGCTTTCCTCATGGGGTTGTTTTCAACGATCGATGCCATTTTAGATCGTCCAATGAAAACTATCATGGACAGTCTTCCTCTTGATGAAGGCATCAAGGATGCACTTGTCGACCATCATGGAAAGCTTGCCAGTTGTCTTGATGCCAGCGAAGCTTTTCTTCAAGGCAATTGGGATGAAGTTGAAACCATCGTCAATCAGTACAATATCGACCCAGCACATATCATCCAATGCCTGAATGATTCGATGTGTTGGAGTAAAGCATATGAAAGCGCCATGTCGGAAGGTTAAAATACTTGACTAATCCATAAAAATCGTGAATTATCACCGGGTTATGTGTTCTACATGAAACCATATCATAGCAATGACTCTTAACTGTAATAACCGTTAGCATTGGACCGTTCGCTGTCAGGTACCAGGAAATCGCATGCATGCACACAAGAATACGGGGCGGCCTTTCACACGGTTCGCCTTTGTCTGGCTGACTTTCAGTTTCTCTCTTGGCGTAAAGGCACATACAAGCCTGACCAGTGCAAACCATGCTTCTCATTTGTTTTCAGCTTCCGAGATCATCTACTTTCAGCAGAAAAAAGTGGTTCACTATTGTATCGATCCAGATTGGAAACCAGTTGAGTGGATGGATAAGCAACAACAGCACCGAGGCTTTGTCGCTCAAATCATCCAACTGATCAATCATCGACTGCCATTAACTTTTGAGTTGGTGCCAACATCATCATGGCTGGAGAGTATTCAAAAGATCAAAGATCAATCCTGCGATATTCTTGTTGCAGCAATGAAAACCGAAAACCGTTCCACTTATCTCAACTTCACTCAACCGTATTACTCCCTGGCCAATGTGATCGTGACACATATTGACACCCCAACCATACAAGGGATTAATGATGAACCAAGCCGAATTTTTGCTGTCGTGCGCGGGTATGCAATTTCTGAGCTACTTGCAAAGAATTACCCTGATATTCAATTGGTTTATGTAGATTCTATTCTAGAAGGATTACAAAAAGTCTCGGCGAAAAAAGTCGATGGATACATAGACCATGAGCTAGTCCTCAACCATGCAATCCAAGAAAACGCGCTGTTATCGCTCAAGATCAACAATACATGGGAAGAGCATTTTTCTTTATCAATTGGTGTCCGCCAGGACCACCCTGAGCTGCTTTCAATTCTTGATAAAGCACTCGATAGTATTCCTGAATCTGAGAAAAGAACGCTCTATCAACAATGGATGGAAGGTATCCCTAGCATGACACCAACAACGCCGTTTCCCTGGAAATATGGCGTATCTATATTTCTGCTGTGTGTACTGGCTTTAGGCTCTGCGGGTTATGTTGTCCGCACTCGCCAACTTCAAAGCGAACTCAACCAGAAAACCGAAGACTTTACACATAAAATGGCGATGATCCGCAGGCAGGATCCGATTACAGACTTACTCAATAGTCATGCAATATTTCTTGAGCTGCAAACATTACTCATGGAGTGCCGTGACAGTCAAAAAGAAAGCTCGATTATATTATTTGAAATCAAACAGTTTAGAGATAATTGCTATCATATCATTCCATCCCATCGCGAACTGTTTCTCAAAGAGTGCGCCACGTTAATTGCTGAACAACTAGACGAAAAATCTTTACTGGGTCGCTGGTCTGATAATCGGTTTTTAATATTGCAACCGCATATCGAGTCTTTTCATTCTGTTGTATTGGCTGAGCTGATCCGAAATGTTTTCGATTCCCATCAATTTGTCTTTGATCTTCAACTGACCGCGACATTTGTCATCGAAATCCTTGACCATAGAGAGTCAGCCGATCAACTGTTGCAACGTATGGAAGCCAAATTGAATTCACATGATAACAGCAGTGTTCAAGTGATCCATCCTGCAGAGGTCTAGTATCTGATGAGCATCAATGTCCGTTTTCAGATCGTTTTACTTTTTGCAGTCACTCTGGCTGTCCTGCTCATTTCATCCATTCATCAACGCCATATTCAATCTGTTGAGGACGGCTATTTAAAAGAAACTTTAAATAGAGAGCTTCTCTTCCTGCGAGAGTCTATCTTGATGGAAACCCATGTCCAATCACTGAGCAAGTATTTCTCGAATGTTTCGGGTGACATCGATAAGCTTCAACAATTATTCCAGTCAAAATCAAACTTATATCCAGATACACATTTTGTCATTTTAAATGAAAAAGGTGAGATACTCCTTGATTTGTCGAATCGCGATCATGCCATTCTCAAAAATCTGCTGAAACCACTCAATGAACAATTCGTCACTCGGCTTTTAG
Source organism: Algicola sagamiensis DSM 14643 (assembly GCF_000374485.1). Classification (GTDB taxonomy): domain Bacteria; phylum Pseudomonadota; class Gammaproteobacteria; order Enterobacterales; family Alteromonadaceae; genus Algicola; species Algicola sagamiensis. The sequence continues at coordinate 7,489 of NZ_KB894502.1, read as the reverse complement.
TAAATCGCACACTGAAGATCACTTCCATCCAGCAAAACCACTATGCTTTCTCACTGCTTCCCCTTTCCCCTAGTGATCGATTCCTTGCAAAACCTTTTCGTCCAGTCATGGATCATCGGTATGTTTTGATGGCCTACCGCCAATACACACCTTCCTACCTTTGGCATTTGTCCTGGCAAAAGAGTGACATTGCGTTTTTCGTTTGCACACTGCTCCTCCTCCTTGTTTTTTTGGACTTCATGTAAACCAGCAAATGCAGCCTATTCAGGATATGGCACTGAAGCTCAAAAATATTATTAAAACTCAGAAGTTTGATGAGCATATGGATTGTAAAATACAAGGCGAAGTCAAACATCTAGCCGATGCATTCAATCAAACATTGGCCTACCTGAGACAGTCTGTCGTAAAGCGTGATCAACTGATCCTCGAGATTGCAAACAGAGTTAAAATTGAACAAAAACTAAAGCAGTATCAGAACCAACTTGAAAAACTCGTCAATGAGCGCACACTCGCACTTGAGAAAACAAACCAAAAACTCATTACGGAAATCGAAGAAAGAAAAGTCGCAGAGCATGCACGTAGAGAGTTATCAAGAAAATTACTACTCGCCTATGAAGATGAGCGGAAACGTCTAGCTCGTGAGCTCCATGATGGTATTGGACCATCATTACTTTGCATTAAATTAGAGTTACAACAACTTCAAGTCATCAAACAAGTTAATTTGCAACCTGTCATCGGTCATATCGCAAATACCGTTGATGATTTACGTGCAATGACAAAAGGACTTCGCCCTGCCTTCTGTGAAGGGTTACCCCTTACAGACATGCTGATGGAATACAACCACTACTTCGAGTCGATTTCCGGCATGTCTATTCAATGTACAATTCAACTCCCTTGTATCCTCCCAGATAATGTCGAAGAGCATCTGTTTCGTATTTATCAAGAAGCGTTGAACAACTGTTCTAAGCATGCCAAATCAAGCGAAATCTACATTTCTCTCTCCCATTGCGGCCAGCGGCTGTTAATGACAATCCGCGACAATGGAGAAGGAATAGAAGAATATCGGCTTAAGGAAGTCCAAGGTTTGGGTATGTTTACGATGAAAGAACGTGCAGCACTTCTTGGTGGAGAATTTTCATTTACAAGCCAGCCTACCATCGGTTCAACAATTCGTGTGGAGATCCCCTTACCATGTTAGATTTATTTATCGCTGATGATCATCAACTTTTTCGCGAAGGTCTTGTTTCGTTGATCCAATCACAGTCAGACTTCCATGTCATTGGACAAGCGGATAATGGTGAAACAGCCCTCGATATGATCAAAACTCATACTCCGGACGTTGCAATCCTTGATATTTCGATGCCTTGTATTGATGGGATCCGGATCTGTGAAATGGTGCAACAAAAACAAATCAAAACAAAAATCGTCATGGTCACCATGGATGATGATGTCCGCACAGCAAAGCGGGCTTTGCAAGCTGGTAGCCATGGTTATCTACTTAAAGATGATGCCTTTTCTGAGCTGATCCATGCCGTAAAAGAAGTGTCTGAGCATAAAACATTTATCAGCCAAAAAGTTGCTTCTCAGCTCGCATTGTCAAGCTCTGAGCCACAGTCTCCACTGACGCATAGAGAAAAACAGATTGTTCAGCTCATTGCCGAAGGGTTGACCAATAAAGAAATTGCCAAGAAACTATTTATCAGCGTAAAAACCGTCGATACACATCGTTTTCGTGCCATGAAAAAGCTGAATATTCATCATGTTGTCGACCTTGTCAAATATGCTTTCAGTCATGGACTTGTTGAGAAATAAGGTGATCACCTGACAAAAAATACTAGGAATAATCGAGCGATTCTTTTGCATAGATTACGCATAATAGGTCCACGGTAAAAAGCAGTGCCGTACACAGTAGACCTTTATGTTACTGATCGAGAAGTAAAACTCTCCTGCCCACCTCCATGTCACGGTAGTTGAGCTGTATACCCAAATGGAGAATATGTGGGGGTTGATTGAAGCGCAAACGAGACCCCAAGTAAGCGCTTGGTATTATTCAGCCCCTTCATTTATCACTGTGCTTAATCTCCCCCATACCCCTATTGATTAAGCACAGTTTTCTTTTCTACACTCCGACATCCCCTAAGAGCTATGTTAAAATTAATCATGTCTTACTCAAAATTTCGAGCAAAAATCGCTCCTAGGCAGGATGAAATCAATGAAAGTCGCATTTGACCTTGACGACACCCTTATCCCAACGACAAAGCCTTTTGCAATTGGCTGTGCTTCACTGCCTTTTCCATTGCATTTTTTTCTGAAAGACAAACTGAGAAACGGCTCAGAACAGCTTTTAAAAGACATCCAACAAGACCATGAGCTGTGGATTTATACCACATCGCTACGCACTCCCTTTTATATAGAAAACTGGCTTCGTTGCTGGGGTGTTCATGTCGATGGTGTGATTAATCAAACACGTCATGATGAAGAAGTTCAAGGAACGAAACATCAGCGCTTTAGCAAAGCACCTGCGCTATTCGGGATAGACTTACTCATTGATGATCAACCTTGTGTGGCAGAAGAGTGTCATTTACAAGGAACCCAGCCGCTCATTATCAGCCCAGATGATATGTACTGGACAGAAAAAGTGAGAAAAGCTTTGGATGGTGAAGTCCATTAAACTGTACTGAATAAACGCACGACATATTGACGACATACACACCCTAAATAAAGCTCAAACTTGCTCTAATCGAAGTTCAATTATCGGTGGGTACAGGCTTGTTGCCCTTTCCTGATTCATCTGAAACCTTTTAATCTGTGCTCGTGTGTTTTTTGGTGATGCATTTTTTATGACAGAAGCATCATCTTTATCCTTGATTTTATGGCAACTACTTTTTTGACCTACAAAACTGCGGATGAAGGGAATTGGAACGAGTGAGGGTGGATAGCACGGTTTATTCTTGTACTCATTCTGGCCCATATTTTTGTATTACTATGCCCTTCTTTGGCTGTATCCATTCGAATCTCAGTGGGTATGGAAAAAGCCCAGCGAGTATAGATAACCCGCTGGACTTTTCACTTCGGTATTGAATGGTAGTCAGCTACATGAACTGACCACCATTCACTAATTTCCATCAGGACTGGAAAAGATTGATGTGTGCTTCTGCACCTCGTCTTTCAATGCCAAAGTCCTTGCTGACAGCACCGAGCTTTTCGTTTACATCATCAATTTGTTTTTGCACATCTTCGCACTGCTTTTGCAGTGTTTGATCGTGATTTTCATCTGCAGCACGTTTGATTACAGCCAATGCAGCAGTGAGATAAGGTAAACCAAACTTATGCACACTCTTCGCTATCCCTTTTGCATCCGCATCAATGACACCAGCATCAATCGATTTTTTAACCAAGTCTGCAAATGGCTTGTCCACATCCTGTTTCATTGTCCCTTTATAAACATGCTCCTGACGCTTCGTGACTTCTGTTCCTGCCTTTGTATCAAAACGACTGGTTAAAAAGCTCGTCACATGGTGAATATTTCTATCCACCGCCACAAAGAATTTCGCAATGCCATTTCCAACACTTTCATGTGGCTCTTTCTTGAAATATGGCGGACAACCACCACCTTCAAATTTGACGAACAACTCCTGAGTACCATCTGCGCCTTTTAGCTTATCAAACAGGATATTTGCACCTTTCCCTGGTAACAGACTTCGATAATCTTCAATGCCTTGCTGACTCGCTTTGCTGGAAGGGAGCAAGCCAATAATTTTATGCTTTTCCTGATGATCAACACGCTCTTCAAAGTGCGTTGACATCCGAGACGCTGCTGTTGGCGCAGATTTCATGAAATCAAATATTTTGTTCTGCGGATCTTTCATCACAAAAGAACCATTCTGAACCATATCTGTGACATTCAAGCCATTGATTTTTGCTGACTGTCCTGCGTTTTCACGTTGAACATCCTGATTTGCAGCACAAGCCATCATATACCAGCTCAATGCACGCGTTGAGAAGATCCCACTTGGAACAGAGACCTCAATTGCTTGGTTAGAGGTTTGAACCCCATCTTCAGTCACAACAGATCCCTTGACTGGGACAGATATCGTTCCTTGACATTGACCGGCTGGCAGACTCTGTAAAGCGTTTGCAATGTGCTCACCAGCAGCTGCAAAACTACGGATTTGCTCTGGCGTCAGTTTTGTGCCCATCGCTTTTGCATGATCATTTAGCTTATCCAATACTGCATCAGATAAAACTGAGCCCTCCATTGGTTGGCGAAGATGGTCAATTTTCATATTGGCCAATTCAAACCGCTTATCCGAATTGGGTTCAAGAATTTTCTCATTGATTGCCCTTGGGATCTGACAAATCGCACGGGTCAACATCAGCCCAGTACCAGCGGCTAAAGCTAAAGGAGATAAGGTCACACCAGCAAGTACTTTTATAGTTGTTTTAAAAAATGATTTTGCTTGATCCAATCGAGAATTCACCTGCTGTTTTTGTTCTCCATCACCAACTCGAATTTGGCGCTCTGCTAGGCCACCAACACCAAGTTTCGCAGATTGAGCATCACCTTGCTTTGCCTTCTTACCGGATAGCGGTGCCGCCGTATCCGTTTGTAATGAGAGAACTGATGCACTGGAATTTACAGATAAGTTTGTCATCACGACACCTCAACTTAACATTGTAGAAGTGGGTTAAATCCCACATCTGTTTGATTTTCTTCTTCACCTTGTAGGAACCCTATCCAGAAGCTGGCAACATCAATAAAGCTGTCCAGCATCGTCGCCAAGATTTCACCTGAAAGTGGTTCAATATCATGACGACTGGTCAATGTAATATTTCCCGTCTCCTGTTGTATCCCCAAAGTACAACCACCTGTACCAATACCAAAATGATTCGCTTCGAGTAATACACGATAGATCGGTTCCAGTTTTTCCTGTGTTGGCTGACCAAGCATGGCACAAAGGACCAGATCCCCATCTTGTTCATGAAAACTAACGCAGACATCATCAATGAAAAGCTCTTCTACCTCAGAAAATGCTTGAGCATCGAGCCCTGTGTATTGAGCAAGGTCTTGAAGAAGGTTTAGATAGGTTTCATTCATCTTTATTTTGTCCAATTTGTAATGCAACTTTCTAGCAGCTTAAAAATACTGCGCTGTTCAAGATGCAGGCTACTTACATTGCTAAATAAAATCGCACAACTCTCTGTTCAACAGATAATTGTAATTAGCGAAAAAGAACTAGATTCATATTCTATATGTAACCCTAAATCGGTTTTAGTTGTTATTGAACAAAACTTTTTTCTTATTTTTTAATCCCCTTATCTCATCAATGAACAATAGCAAATCGAAACCTATAGTTTTTCTAATCTAATTCAGGCGCATAGACTACGAAAGAACTTAATCTCCGGAGACAAGCATGTATCACATCACCTTACTCTTGATGTTTCTATTCGTATTTCTGCCAATTACATTGTGTTACGCATCGGTGTTAAAGGCTCCAAATACACCGGTTGCAACACACAAACAACTCAGCGTGTGTGGTACACACCTATGTAACCATGAGAATAAACCCATCCAACTCGTTGGCATGAGCACACATGGTTTGCAATGGTATGGATGGGGCAAGTGCCTGACAGCAAAATCATTGGATGTATTGGCTGAAGATTGGGAAGTTGACATCGTTCGGCTCTCACTTTATGTTCAGGAAGGGGGCTATGAGAGTGATCCTGAAGGGTTTACTCAGCAAGTCCAGTGGCTGATAAACGCTGTTTCACAACGTGGGCTTTACGTTTTAATCGACTGGCACCAACTCACACCAGGCGATCCAAACTTCAACCTATCGCTTGCGAAACGCTTTTTTAAAGATATCGTACAAGCAAACGCCCACCGGAATAACTTGCTTTATGATATTGCGAATGAACCAAATGGAGTTACATGGCAAGCAATCTATCGTTATGCCAATGAAATGATCCCTTGGATACGACAATATGATAAAAAAGCACCTATTTTGGTCGGAACACACGGTTGGTCTACTTTTGGGTTGTCTGATGGGCAAAGTCTTCAAGACATCCTGTCTCTCCCGATACCATACGACAATATTATGTATATATTCATTAAACCCAAAATAAGTTAAATAAACAATATATTTTCAGTAACTTATATCAGCATATCATATTCAAGAAAAAATTTGGTACACAGTTTGGTACACACTCCAAATCTAGGGACACACCGTCTACTCCCTCAGTGCCCAAGGTGTTCTATATTTATTACCCTAAAGAAAAACAAGGACACCGCAAATGAACAAATCAGAACTCATCGATAAAATTGCCCACGAAGCAGACATTCCAAAAACAACAGCAAGCAAAGCACTTAACGGCATTCTTGAATCCATCAGCTCAGCACTTGAAGAAGGTGATCAAGTTTCACTCGTTGGTTTTGGTACATTCAAAGTGAATGAGAGAAAGGAACGCCTGGGACGTAATCCGCAGACAGGTGAATCAATGAAAATCGCAGCGGCTAAAGTGCCAAGCTTTTCGGCTGGGAAGTCGTTAGAAAGTGCTTGTGAATAGGTGAGGTGTATTTATTACTTCTCTCAGTAGGAACTCTGAACCGCATGGTTCAAGGGCTGCACTGACAACGGCACCTTGGGGAGCGCCCAAAAACACTGGGTTTCGTCAACTTTATCAATATCTTACCCCACCTCCCAAAACACCAAAATCACGATTTTTCCGCCTTTTAATATGATCTAAAAATGTTAGAAAATCGCGATTTTTGGGGTAAATCTGCGAGAAAATCGAGAGAAAATGACCTTCAATTGTTAATTTATTTAACAAAAAATAGGCGTGAGAACACAAATTCACAGATTATCCAGGATAATAATTTCATTTATTTTTTATAGGCTTTGCGATTTTATTTGAAATGAAGTGATGATAATTCTCAAAGTTACCCCTGATTTTGTAAATATATTTATACAAAAATAAGGGTGTGCGCCATTTTTTCGTGTTTTTATTATCTAGCTGTTTTTACTAGATAAAATCATTTTCCGTGAAAAGTTATGAGAAAAAATGTCCCCCGAACGTCCCCCGCTCATGGATGGGGTATGGAAACAAGGGTATTTCAAAAGTACAAGTTTTCTCTAAAACCCCAATCAGCCCTGAATCAAAAGACACCATACTTTTTCTAATACCCAATACAGGGAAATAAAAAATTCACAAAAAATCTCACGTGCAGAACACGTGCAGTTTCACCCTAAAAAGGGGGTCTACGTGCAGATTTTTTGGACGCATTCACGGTCCAAACGGTGATTTTGGGACATTTTGGGAAATGAAATAAGGGTATGATAAATCAGCGAAAGCCTTTAAAATCGGGCGCTCCCCAAGGTGCCGTTGTCAGTGCAGCCCTTGAACCATGCGGACTAAGGCGGGGTGTAATTTGTTGATTATTTTGGGGTTTTGGGAGAGGAAAGCAGCCCTGAAGGGGGCTGCTGATAAA